>CAXTHH010000002.1:644932-646017 GCA_964244065.1 uncultured Caulobacteraceae bacterium
CTGGACGAGTTCGCCACCACGCTGCCCGCCGGCGTGAAGCTGGAGCGCGGCTTCTTCCAGGCCGACAACGTCAAGAACCGGCTGGACCGGCTGTTCCGCGACTTCGGCCTGGCGCTGCTCCTGGTGCTGCTGACGCTGCTGCCGCTCGGCCTGCGGGCGGGGCTGGTGGTGATGGTGTCCATCCCGCTGTCGCTGCTGATCGGCTTGGCCATGCTGCAGGCGCTGGGCTTCAGCCTGAACCAGCTGTCGATCTCCGGCTTCGTGCTGTCGCTGGGCCTGTTGGTCGACGACTCCATCGTGGTGGTCGAGAACATCGCGCGCCGGCTGCGCGGCGGCGAGGAACGCACCACGGCCGCCATCGAGGGCACGGGGCAGATCACGCTGGCCGTGGTCGGCTGCACCGCCTGCCTGATGCTCGCCTTCCTGCCGCTGATGGCGCTGCCGGCGGGGTCGGGCGCCTACATCCGCTCGCTGCCGGTCACCGTGCTGTGCACCATCGCCGCCTCGTTCGTGGTCTCCCTGACCATCGTGCCGTTCCTGGCGAGCCGCCTCTTGGACAAGCACGCCGGGCCGGAGGGCAACGTGCTGCTGCGCCGGGTCGACCGGCTGATCCACGACGGCTACCGGCCGCTGCTGCGGCGAGCCATGGCGGCGCCGTGGGCGACGCTGGCGATCATGGGCGTGATCTGCGCCCTGACTCTGCCCATGGCCAAGGCCATCGGCTCCAGCCTGTTCCCCGCCGCCGAGACCCCGCAGTTCCTGGTGCGCATCGAGAACCCCGACGGCGCCTCGCTGGAGGAGACCGGCCGCGCCCTGCGCTTCGTGGAGGCGCGCCTGAGGATGCGCCCCGAGGTGAAGGGGTTCGCCTCCAACCTCGGCCGCGGCAACCCGCAGATTTTCTACAACCAGAGCCAGCGCGAGGCCGACCCGACCTACGCCGAGGTGTTCGTGTCGCTCAAGGCGTGGGAGCCGGGGGCGAGCGATCGACTCGTCGATCGCCTGCGCGCCGACCTGCGCCGCTATCCCGGGCCCAAGATCAGCGTCGTCACCTTCGAGAACGGCCCACCCCTGGAGGCGCCCATCGC
>CAXTHH010000002.1:646117-730706 GCA_964244065.1 uncultured Caulobacteraceae bacterium
CCAAGATCAGCGTCGTCACCTTCGAGAACGGCCCACCCCTGGAGGCGCCCATCGCCGTGCGCTTCACCGGCGAGGATCTGGCGGTGCTCAAGGCCCTGTCGCTGCGGGCGGAGACCATCCTGCGAGGCGTGCCCGGCGCCCGCGACGTCTCCAACCCCCTGCGACTGGACCGCACCGACCTCGACCTCGGCGTGGACGAGGGCAAGGCGGCGGCGCTGGGCGTGCCCTCGGGCGCGCCCCGGCGCATTGCGCGCCTGGCGCTCAGCGGCGACGAGGCGGCCCGCTTCCGCGACGACGATGGGGACGACTACCCGGTCAAGGTGCGGCTGCCGATGGGCGCGCGGAACGACCTGGAGGCCCTGTCGCGCATCTACGTGCCCGCGGCGAACGGCGGCTCGACCTCGCTGGCGACCGTGGCGCGGCCGACGCTCGTCTCCAGCCCGGCGCGGGTGGAGCGCTACCAGCGCGAGCGCGCGGTGACCGTCACCGCCTACGTGGAGAGCGGCCAGCTGACCTCGGCGGTGACGCGCGAGGCGGTGGCGCGGCTCAAGGCGGGGCTGCAGCTGCCCCCCGGCTACGGCTCCTCGCTCGGCGGCCAGGCGGAGGCGCAGTCGGAGAGTTTCGCCGGCATGGGCGCGGCGGTGCTGACCGCCGTCCTGGGCATCATGGCGGTGCTGGTGCTGGAGTTCGGGCGCTTCCGCACCGCGCTGGTGGTGGCGGGGATCATCCCGCTGGGCGTGTTCGGCGCCATCGCCGCGCTGTTCCTGACGGGCAACTCGCTGTCGTTCACCGCGGTGATCGGGATCATCGCCCTGATCGGCATCGAGATCAAAAACTCCATCCTGCTGGTGGACTTCACCGAGCAGCTGCGGCGGGACGGCGTGCCCCTGCGCGACGCGATCGAGCAGGCGGGGGAGGTGCGGTTCCTGCCCGTGCTGCTGACCAGCGTGACGGCGATCTTCGGCCTGATCCCGCTCGCCCTGGAGCACTCCGGCCTCTACTCGCCCCTGTCGATCGCCATCATCGGCGGTCTGGTCGCCTCCACCCTGCTGTCGCGGGTGGCGACGCCGGTCATGTACCTGCTGGTGTCCGGCCGCGACCGGGACGCCCGGGCGGAGGCGACGCCGCTGCCCGCGGGAGCGCCGGCGTGAGGCGGGGGCTCGTCGCCCTGGCGGCGCTGACGCTGCTGGCCGGGTGCAGGACGGTCGGGCCGGACTACGCCCCGCCCGCCGCGCCGGTCGCCCCCGCCTTCCGCGGCGCGCCGCCGCCTTCGCCCGCCCGCGCCGCCCGCCCGCCCGAGGCGTGGTGGACCGGCTTCGGCGATCCCGTGCTCACCGCCACGGTGGAGCAGGCGCTGGCCGGCAGCCCGACGGTGGAGGCGGCGGTCGCCCGGGTGACGCAGGCGCGCGCCGCCTCCCGCGCCGCCGGGGCCGCGCTCTACCCCACGGGCCAGCTGCAGGTGGACGTGACGCACGCGCGCCAGTCGCTGGTCGGCCAGAACGCCTTCGCCGCGGCCGTGCGGCAGGACGTGGACATCTTCGCCGCCGGCGTGGGCGCCGCCTGGGAGGCCGACCTGTTCGGCGGCCTGCGCCGCGAGCGCGAGGCGTCCCGCGCCGACGCCGAGGGCGCCGTCCTCGCCCTGGCGGGGGCCCGGCTCATGGTCGCCGCCGACACCGCCGGCGCCTACCTGCAGCTGCGCGGCCTGCAGGCGCGCATCGCCCTGGTGGCCCGGCGCGTCCGCGACGACCGGCGGCTGGTGGAGCTCACGGGCCTCCTGTTCGACGCCGGGCGCATCCCGCGCCTGCAGCTCGACCAGGCCCGCGCCACCCTGGCGCAGGCCGAGGCCTCCGAGCCCCTGCTGCGCGCGGCGGCGGAGGCGCAGCTCAACCGGCTGGCGGTGCTCACCGGCCGCACGCCCGAGAGCGAGCGCGGCGCGCTGGCGGTCGAGCGGCCGGTTCCGCCGCCGCCGCCCGTGCCCGCCGACCTCGCGCCCGCCGACCTGTTGCGCGCCCGGCCCGACGTGGCGGCCGCCGAGCGCCGGCTGGCGGCGGCCAACGCGCGGATCGGGACCGCCATCGCCGACTACTATCCCCGCGTCAGCTTCCAGGGCCTGCTCGGCCTCCAGTCCATCGGCCTCGGCGACTTCCTCACCGGCGACGCGGGCGCAGGCTCCCTGGCCGCCGGCCTTCGCTGGCGGCTGTTCGACTTCGGCCGGGTGGACGCCGAGGTGGCCAACGCACGGGGCGTCTACGCCGAGGCGCTGGCCGACTGGCGCGCGGCGGTGCTGCGCGCGGCGGAGGAGGTGGAGACCGCGCTGGCGGTCTCCGCCGAGCGCGCCCGCCAGCTCGACCGGCTGCAGGCCGCGTCCCTGTCGCTCGAGCGCGCGCTGGACGCCTCGCAGGCGGGCTACGACCGGGGCGTGGTCTCGCTGCTGGACGTGATCGACACCGAGCGGCAGCTCCTGATCACGCAGGATGCGGCGGCCGACGCCAACGCCCAGCGCGCGCGCGCCGCCGTGGCCATCCGGCGCGCCCTGGGGGGCTGAGCGCCCCGCCCGCTTGTCAGCCGCCCAAGGACGTGGAACGCCTTCGCCTTCGGCGCGCGGGGGCGCGCGGGGAAGGTCGACGATGAGACTGTACGTGCGCATGGGCGCGGCGCTGGCCGCGGTGTCGGTGATGGCGCTGGCGGCGGGAGTCCAGGCGGCGCCCGGGCCGCGCATCCTCCAGCAGCCGGCCATCAGCCGCGACATGGTCGCCTTCGGGCATGGCGGGGACATCTGGACGACGCCCCGCTCCGGCGGCCGCGCCACCCGGCTGACCACCGGCGTGGGCATCGAGAGCGGGCCGGTGTTCTCGCCCGACGGCCAGACGATCGCCTTCACCGGCGAGTACGACGGCAACACCGACGTGTTCACCGTGCCGGCCACAGGCGGCACGCCCAAGCGCATCACCTTCCACCCGGGCGTTGACGTGGCGGTGGGCTGGTCGCGCGACGGCCGCAGCGTCCTGTTCCGCTCCAACCGTTCGGCCGCCAGCCGCTACGCCCAGCTGTTCACCGTCTCGGCGGAGGGGGGCGTGCCGACCGCGGCGCCCCTGCCCATGGCCTTCGCCGGCGAGTTCGCGCCGGACGGCAAGGCCATCGCCTACACGCCCCTGGCCCCCGCCTTCTCGTTCGACTTCACCACCTACACCTCGTGGGGCAACTACAAGGGCGGGCGCGCCGGCACGATCTGGGTGACGTCGCTGCCCGGGCTCGACTCCGTGCAGATCCCGCACGAGGAGATGGCCGACTTCTCGCCCACCTACGCGAACGGGAAGATCTACTTCCTGTCGGCGCGCCGCGGGCCGGTGAGCGTGTTCAGCTACGACCCTGGCGCCAAGGCGGTGGCCGAGGTCTACCGCAACACCGGGCCGGACATCCGCTCCCTGTCCTCCGACGGGCGCACGCTGGTGTTCGACCGGCTTGGCGAGCTCTTCACGCTGGAGCCCGGCGGCCAGCCCCAGCGCGTGAACGTGGACGTGGTGGGCGACATGCCCGACGTGCGCCCGCGCATCCTGAACGTCGCCGACCAGGTGGAGACGGTGGCGATCAGCCCCACCGGCCTGCGCGCCGTCGTCGAGGCGCACGGCGAGATCCTGACCGCGCCGGCCAAGAAGGGCCCGATGCGCAACATCACCAACACGCCCGGCGTGATGGAGCGCGAGCCCGCCTGGAGCCCGGACGGCCAGTCGATCGCCTACTTCTCGGAGGAGGGCGGCCTCTACGCCCTGCACATCGCCGCGCAGAACGGCGCGCGCAACACGGGCGCCACGCCCGTGCGCAAGATCGCCCTGGCGGCCGAGCCCGCCTACTACTTCAAGCCGATCTGGTCGCCCGACTCCAGGAAGGTCGCCTTCTACGACAACCGGCTGAACACCTGGATGGTCGACCTGACCACCGGCCGCGCGGTGAAGGTGGGCCAGCCGGACGCGTTCGGCGGCTTCTCGGTCGCCAGCCACGGCATGGCCTGGTCGCCGGACAGCCGCTGGCTGGCGTACACCCGCACCCTGCCCAACCACATGCACGCGCTGCACCTGTACGGCTTGGCGGACGGCCGCTCCACGCAGCTGACCGACGGCATGGGCGAGGCGCGCGACCCCGCCTTCGACCGCAACGGCAAGTACCTCTACTTCACCGGCAGCAACAACGCGGGGGCGACCACCTACGGGCTGGACATGTCCACCGACCTCTACTCGGTGACGAGCAGCATCTACGCCCTGGCGCTGGCCGGCGACACCCCCTCGCCCGTGGCGCCCGAGGAGTACGACGAGAAGTCGGCCTCCCAGGCCCGCGAGAAGGCCAGGGACGCCAGCGACGACACCCCCGCCGGCCGCCAGGGCGAGGCCACGGCCGAGGCCAAGTCGCGCCCCCGCGCCGCGCCGCCGCCCAGCGCCCTGCCGGCGCTGACCCGCATCGACCTCGGCGGCCTCTCCACCGAGGCCATCGCGCCGCGCATCGCCGCCCTGCCCCTGCCGCCCCGCGCCTACGAGGGCCTGGCCGCCGGCAAGCCGGGCGTCCTCTACTTCGTGGAGCGCGCCGACGGCCGCACCCGCGGCGGCGAGAGCGGCGGCGTGCTGAACCGCTGGAAGCTGGAGGACCGCAAGGTCGAGAAGCTGGCCGAGCGCGTGGAGGAGTTCTCCGTCTCCGCCGACGGCTCCAAGCTCCTGGTCGCCCAGTCCGCCGCGCGCGCGCCGGACATGGAGGCCCCCGGCGGCCCGCCCCGCAAACCCGCCTACGTGATCGCCCCCGCCGACGCCCCGCTGAAGCCGGGCGAGGGCGCCCTGTCGCTCGCCGAGCTGGAGGTGCGCGTCGATCCCTCCGCCGAGTGGGCGCAGATGTACAAGGAGGTTTGGCGCATCCAGCGCGCCTACTTCTACGACCCGGCGTTCCACGGCTACGACACCGTGGCGGGCGAGAAGGCCTACCAGCCCTATGTGGCCGCGGCGCAGTCGCGCTCCGACCTGAACTACGTGTTCCAGGAGATGCTGACGGGCTTCTCCGTGGGCCACCTGCGCGGCTCGGGCGGGGCGATCCCGTCGGCGCGCAAGGTGCCGGGCGGCCTGTTGGGCGCGGACTACGCGGTGCGCGACGGCCGCTACTGCATCTCCAAGATCTACACGGGCGGCAGCTGGACGCCGGACATCAAGGCCCCGCTCGCCCAGCCCGGCATGAACGTGCGCGCGGGCGACTGCATCCTGGCCATCAACGGCCAGGCGGTGGACGGCGGCCGCGACATCCAGGAGATGCTGGAGGGCACCGCCGGCCAGGCCATCGTGCTCCGTCTCGCCCGGGCGGGCGCGGCGCCGCGCGACCTCTCCGTCGTGCCGATCGCCAGCGAGGCGCGGCTGCGCAACCTGGAGTGGATCGAGGACAACCGTCGCAAGGTGGACAAGCTCAGCGGCGGCAAGCTGGCCTACGTCTACCTGCCCGACACCGGCATGGGCGGCTTCACCAGCTTCAACCGGTACTACTTCGCCCAGCTCGACAAGCAGGGCGCGGTGGTGGACGAGCGCTTCAACGCCGGCGGCCAGGTGGCCGACTACATCATCGAAACGCTGAACCGGAAGGTGTCGAGCTATTGGTCCGGCCGCTACGGCGGGATCGAGCACTCGCCCAACGCCGGCATCTACGGGCCCAAGGTGATGATCGCCAACGAGGTCTCCGGCTCGGGCGGCGACATGATGCCGTGGCTGTTCAAGCACGAGAAGATCGGGCCGCTGGTGGGCAAGCGCACCTGGGGCGGCCTGGTGGGCATCGGCCCCATCCCCGTGCTGATGGACGGCGGCGCGGTGACCTCGCCGTCGGTCGGCTTCTTCTCGCCCGCCGGGGAATGGGACGTAGAGAACCACGGCGTCGCCCCCGACTACGCGGTGGAGATGGACCCCAAGGCGGTGGCCGCCGGCCACGACCCGCAGCTGGAAGCCGCGGTCGCCCTGGCCATGGACCAGCTCAAGAAGTCGCCCCCCGCCGGCCCGCGCCGCCCCGCCTTCCCCAACTATCGCCGCACCTCGACGGACTGAGGCGCCTAGTCACCTCCCCATGCCGCGCATGGGGAGGTGACCCGGAGGGCCGGAGGGGCCGCGCGGGAAGCGCGGAAGCCGCATCGATGCGGTGTTCCGTCCGGCTGCGCCGGCCGGCCCCCTCCCCGGCTTCGCCGGTACTCCCCCACGCGTGGGGAGGAGGCCTGAGAGCCGGTCCGCTTGACTCCCACTCCCGCACGGCGCGCCCTGCGCGGCGGAGGGCCGAAGCATGATCGACATCACGCGCCGGGCGGCGCTGACGGGCGCGGCGCTCGCGCTGGGGGCGAGGCCGGCTGCGGCCGCCGCGTCGCCCCTGGACGATCGCCTGTACACGCACGCCTACGTCACCCGGGCCGGGGTGAAGCTGCACACGGCGGCACGTGGGCGGGGAACGCCCGTGGTGTTCGTGCACGGCTTCCCCGACTTCTGGTGGACCTGGCGCGAGCAGATGGCGGCGATCGCCCCCACGCACCGCGCCGTGGCCATGGACCAGCGCGGCTACAACCTCTCCGACAAGCCCGCGGGCGACGCCGCCTACGCCATGCCCGAACTGGTGCAGGACGTGGCCGCGGTGATCGACAGCGTGGGCGGCCGCGCGGCGCTGGTGGGCCACGACTGGGGCGGCGCCGTCAGCTGGCAGGTGGCCGCCCGGTACCCCGACAAGGTGGAGCGGCTGGCGATCCTCAACCTGCCGCACCCCAACGGCATGTCGCGCGAGCTGGCGAACAGCCAGGCCCAGCGCGACGCCTCCACCTACGCGCAGAACTTCAAGAGGCCGGGCGCCGCGTCGACGCTCACGGCCGAGGGCCTGGCCCGCTGGGTGCGGGAGGCGGACCGCGGGCCGTACATCGAGGCGTTCAAGCGCTCGAACTTCGACAGCATGCTCGCCTACTACCGCGTGAACTACCCGGGTCCGCCCTACACGGGCGCACCCGGCCTGCCGACGCCCCTCAGGATGCGCACGCTCGTGATCCACGGCTTGGCGGACACGGCGCTCCTGCCCGGCGGCCTGAACGAAACCTGGCGCTGGGTGGACGCTCCGCTGGAGATCGTCACCGTCCCCGGCGCCGGCCACTTCGTGCAGCGCGACGCCGCCGCCGAGGTGAACCGGGCGCTGCTGAACTGGCTCGCCGCGCCCCCGGCGCCCGCACGGGCCTGAACCTTCGCCGCGGTCGCCGGTTGTGCAGCCGACGAAAGGCTCCGCCATGACGCGCTTCGACCTTCCCGCCTGGGCCGCCCCGGCCGCCGCCGGGTTCGGCGTCGTCGCCGTGCTGGTGACCGGCGGCTGGGCGGTCGCCGACGCCGTGAGCCATCCGGAGCCCGCCTCCGCCGGCCGGCTGATCGAGGTGCGGCGGCAGGTGGTCCACGCGCCGCCGTACACCCCGCCGCCGGTGACCGAGGAGGCGCGGCTGGACGTGCGCCCGACCGGCTACCTCGCCGCCCCCGACCCGGCGCTGCTGCCCGTGGAGGCGGACGCGTCCTGGCGCGCGATGCAGGCCGACGACAACGCCCGGATGCGCGCGGCCCTGGCCGAGGTCCGCGCCGCCGACGCCCGCGCCGACCGCGAGCTGGCCGCCGCCCTGGCGCGCACGCGCGAGCCGGCCGCAGACGCGGACGTCGCTGCGAGTGCGGTTGCGGCCGAGGGCTGATCCTTCACGCGAACCTCGCCCTCCGTCGCCCTCTGGCTTGACCCAAGGCCGAGCACCGGTCGTGCGCCGACCCTTGCCGTTGAGCCGCGGAAGGCTCGGCCCTCGGATCAAGTCGGAGGGCGACGGAGGGGGCCGGAGGGTTGGCGAGGACCGACCGCCTCAGCCCTGTGTCTGCCGCGCGTGGAAGTCGCGGCGGAAAGCCTCGAACCGACCCTCGGCGATGGCGGCGCGCATGGCCGCGGTGAGCGCCTGGAAGTGGGCGATGTTGTGCCAGGAGACGAGCACCTTCCCCAGGATCTCGTCGCTGCGGATCAGGTGGTGCAGGTAGGCCTTGCTGTAGTCGCGGCTGGCCGGGCACTCGCTGTCCGGGTCGAGCGGGCTGTCGTCCTCGGCGAAGCGGGCGTTCTTCAGGTTGACCGGCCCGTCCCAGGTCCACGCCTGGCCGTGGCGGCCCGAGCGGGTGGGCAGCACGCAGTCGAACATGTCCACGCCGCGGGCGACGGCCTCGACCAGGTCCACGGGCTTGCCGACGCCCATCAGGTAGCGCGGCCGGTCGGCCGGGAGCAGGGCGGGTGCATAGTCCAGCACCTCGCACATGGCGGCGTGTCCCTCGCCCACGGCCAGGCCGCCGATGGCGTAGCCGTCGAAGCCGGTCTGCTGCAGCCGCTCCGCGCTCTCGCGGCGCAGGTGCTCGAAGGTGGAGCCCTGCTGGATGCCGAACAGCGCCTGGCCGTCGCGCGCGCCGAACGCCGCCTTCGACCGGGCGCCCCAGCGGGCTGAGAGCTCCATGGCCTCGCGGGCGCGGCCCTCCTCGGCGGGCCAGCTGACGCACTCGTCGAGCTGCATGACGATGTCTGCGCCCAGCAGGTCCGCCTGGATCTCGATGGAGCGCTCGGGCGTCAGCACGTGCCTGGAGCCGTCCAGATGGCTGGAGAAGGTCACCGCCTCCTCGGACATCTTCCGGATGCCCGAGAGGCTCATCACCTGGAAGCCGCCGCTGTCTGTCAGGATCGGCCGGTCCCACCGCATGAAGCGGTGCAGCCCGCCCAGCCGCGCCACCCGCTCCGCCGTGGGCCGCAGCATCAGGTGGTAGGTGTTGCCGAGGAGGATGTCGGCCCCCGCCTCGCGCACCTGCCCGGTGGTCAGCGCCTTGACCGTGCCGGCGGTGCCCACGGGCATGAAGGCGGGCGTGCGGATCTCGCCGCGCGGCGTGGAGAGCGCGCCGGTGCGGGCCGCGCCCTCCGTGGCGTGCACGGTGAAGGGAAAGCTCACGCGCGCCACCACAGGCCGGCGTCGCCGTAGCTGTAGAAGCGGTATCCGCCCGCCAGCGCGTGCGCATAGGCGGCGCGCTGCGTCTCCAACCCGCTGAACGCGGCCACCAGCATCAGCAGGGTCGAGCGCGGCAGGTGGAAGTTGCTGAGCAGCCCATCGGCCGCGCAGAAGCGGTGGCCGGGGGTGATGAAGATGTCGGTCTCCCCGGCGAAGGGGCGCACTGTTCCGTCCGGGTCGGCGGCGCTCTCCAGCAGCCGCAGCGAGGTGGTGCCGACGCACACGATTCGGCCGCCGGCCGCCCGCGCGGTGTTCAGCGCGCCGGCGGCCTCGGGCGAGACCTCGCCCGTCTCGGCGTGCATGCGGTGGTCGGCGACCTCGTCGGTCTTCACGGGCAGGAAGGTGCCGGCGCCCACGTGCAGGGTGACGAAGGCGTGGCCGATCCCGCGCGCGGCCAGCCGCTCCAGGAGGTCGGGGGTGAAGTGCAGGCCGGCGGTGGGGGCGGCCACCGACCCGTCCGCCCGGGCGTAGACGGTCTGGTAGTCGGCGCGGTCGCGCTCGTCCTCCGGCCGCTTGGCGGCGATGTAGGGGGGCAGGGGCATGGCCCCGACCGCGGCGACGGCGGCGTCCAGCTCAGTGCCCGCGCGGTCGAAGGCGAGGCGCACCTCCCCGCCGTCCAGTTTGGCGAGGACGGTCGCGCCGAGCTCGCCGAAGCGGACCGTGTCGCCCACCGCCAGGCGCTTGCCGGGGCGCATGAAGGCGGTCCAGCGATCCTGGGCCTCGCGCTTGTGCAGCGTGGCCTCGACCGCGACCGTGTGGTCGCCGCGCGCCCGCACGCCCTGCAGGCGCGCGGGAATTACGCGGGTGTCGTTGAACACCAGCACGTCGCCGGGCGCCAGCAGGTCGGGCAGGTCGCGGACGATCCGGTCGGCGGGCGGCTCGCCGGGCCGCACGAGCAACAGGCGCGCGCTGTCGCGCGGCTGGGCGGGCCGGAGCGCGATGCGGTCGTCCGGCAGGTGGAAGTCGAAGTCGCTGAGGCGCATGGGGCGCGATCCGCCCGGCGCAGAGGCCGGGCGGCGGGCGTCAGCCGGGGATCACGTCGGGCGGCAGCGTGTCGGCGGCCTCCTCGGCGACGGCTTCCGCCGCCTTGCGGCTGCGCTTCGGCTTGACCGGAGGGGCGCCGGCCTCGGCCGGAGCCGCCTCGACCGCCGCGGCCGCCTTGCGCGTGCGCTTCGGCTTGGCCGGAGCCTCGGCGGAGGCGTCCGGCTCCGGCGTGGGCTCCGCCGGGGCCGCCTTGGGCCGGCGGGCGCGCGCCGGCTTGGGCGGCTCCAGCGTGGCGGCGACCAGCTCGTCCGGCGCGATCTCCGGTTCCTCGGCGGACGGTGTGTCCGCGGCCGGCTCGGCGGTCTCGTCCGCCTTGCGGCGGCGCGTGCGCTTTGGCCTGGCGGGGGCGGCGGAGATCGCGGCTTCCGCGGCCCCGGTCTCGGCGGCGACGGCCACATCGAGCGACGCGTCTTCGCCCTCGGCGCCGGTCTCGATCTCCGCGGCCTCGTCGGACACGCCTTCCGGCGCGTCCTCGCCCTTGCGGCCGCGGCGGCGGCGCGAGCGGCCGCGCTCGGCGCGGGGCTCCTCGTCGGCGCGCACTTCGGGCAGCTCGAAGGCGGGCTCGACCTCCTCCGGCTCGTCCGGTCCCTGCAGGGCGGCGATGGCGGCGGCGGCCGAGCGCAGCATGAAGGCCGGCGTGTCGTCGCCGAAGCCCAGCACCGGGCGGTCGTCGCGGTCGAAGCGGTCGCGGCCGCCGGCGCCGTTGGAGCGCGGGCCGCGGTCGCGATCCCGCTCGCCACGGCGGCTGAAGGCCTCGTCGCGCTCGGCGCGACGGGGGGGCTCCTCGCGCTCGACGCGGGCGACCGGCTCCTTTCGGTCGCGGCGGGGGCCGCGGTCACGGCGGGGCCGATCCTCGCGCTCGCCACGCTCGGGCGCGGCGTCGGGGCGAGCGGCGGACGCCTCTTCGGCGGAGGCCGCCGGACGCGGCTCGACGCGCTCGGGGCGGGGCTCGCGACGCGGCGAGCGCGTCTCGACGGGCGCGGGTTCCCCCGGCTCGGGCACGGAGATCGCCTCCATGGAGGCGCGCTGGCCGTGATCGGCCACCGGGCGGTCGCGCTGGTCGCGGTCGCGTCCGCGCCCTCGGCCGCCGCCCTCGCGGCCACGGCCGCCTTCCCGGTCGCGTCCGCGGCTCGAGCCGTACCGTTCGCGGTCGCGCTCGGCGCCGCGCTTGGCTTCCTCCCAGTCGAGCTCGAGGGCGATCTCCTCCGGCTCGTCCTTGGTGAGCTTCAGCACCTTGTCGTAGCTGCGGTCGTCGGCGGGCGTGACGATCATGAACGCCTCGCCCAGCCGGCCGGCGCGGCCGGTGCGACCGATGCGGTGCACGTAGTCGTCGGCCTGGTGGGGCACGTCGTAGTTGAAGATGTCCGACACCTGCGGGATGTCCAGGCCGCGCGCGGCCACGTCGGAGGCGACGAGCAGCTTCAGCTCGCCGGCGCGGAAGGCCTCCAGCGTCTTGGTGCGCTGGCTCTGATCCAGGTCGCCGTGGATGGGGGCGGCGTCGTAGCCGTACTTCTGCAGCGACTTGGCGACGATATCGACCTCGCTCTTGCGGTTGCAGAAGA
This sequence comes from uncultured Caulobacteraceae bacterium, assembly GCA_964244065.1. Lineage (GTDB taxonomy): Bacteria > Pseudomonadota > Alphaproteobacteria > Caulobacterales > Caulobacteraceae > JASLDZ01. The sequence continues at coordinate 657,761 of CAXTHH010000002.1, forward strand.
TGATGCCGCTCTCGGGCGCTGCGCGCTCGATCAGCGCCCGCAGGGCCATCCGCTTGGCCTTGGGCTCGTTCATCGGCAGCTTGGCGACGAACTGCTTGATGTTCTCGTTGGTGGTGGCCGGGCGGGCCACCTCGATGCGGGTCGGATCCTTCAGGAACTGCGACGTCAGCCGGGTGATCTCAGGCGGCATGGTGGCCGAGAAGAACAGCGTCTGCTTCTGCTTGGGCGTGATCTCGAAGATCTTCTCGAGGTCAGGGATGAAGCCCATGTCGAGCATGCGGTCGGCCTCGTCGACCACCAGGGTCTTCACGTCGAGCAGCATGATCTTGCGACGCTCGTAGAAGTCCAGCAGGCGGCCGGGGGTGGCGATCAGCACATCGACGCCGCGGTCGATCTTCATCTCCTGGTCCTTGAAGGAGACGCCGCCGATCAGGAGCGCCCAGGAGAGCTTGGTGCCCTTGGCGTACTTGTCGAACGAGCCGGCCACCTGGTCGGCCAGCTCGCGCGTGGGGCAGACCACCAGCGAGCGCGGCATGCGCGCCTTGGCGCGGCCGGCGCCCAGGCGGTCGATCATGGGCAGGGTGAAGGCGGCGGTCTTGCCGGTGCCGGTCTGGGCGATGCCCAGCACGTCGCGGCCGGCGAGGGCGACGGGGATCGCCTGTTCCTGGATGGGCGTGGGCACCGTGTAGCCGGTGTCGGTCACCGCCTGGACGGTGGAGGGGCTGAGCCCCAGGTCTGCGAAGGTTGTCAAAAGGCCTCTAGAGGTCGGAGGAAACGGGAGCGTCGAACCGGGGCCGCCCAGTGCTCAAGGGCGAACGGACGGCGCGGATTCGCTCAACCTGCCTCCGGATAGGGTCGATATGGCCGGCGGGGCGGGAAAGTCAATCAAGCCGAGGGCACGGCCGCGCTTCCGGTGCGTTGGACAGGGCTAATTCGGAGCCAGACCTTTCATGTCCATTCTCGCCTTCGCCTTACTGCTCACCGCCGCCCCCGAAGGCGCCTCGCTCGCCGTGATGGAGACGCTGGAGCCCGCCTTCAAGGGCGTGATCACCTCCACCTACAAGGACGGTCGGCAGGGCAAGCTCAACCTGTCGCGCGACGGGACGTACCGCTATCGCGGCCGCACCAACAAGGCGTCCAGCGGCGTCTGGGACGTCAAGGACGACAGCACCATCTGCCTGCACCAGAAGAAGCCGATCGGCATCGGCAAGTACTGCACGCCCATCCCCAACGGGAAGACCTGGCGCGCCAAGGCCGTGGGCGGCGAGATGGTGACGCTGCGGGTGGTCGGCGCGAAGGGCTAGGGATCCGGCGTTCGCTGACGCGCAGCTAGGCCGAGGTCGGCTCGGCCGTCGCGTCCTCGGCCTCGCGGCGGGCGGCCGCCGCGCGCCAGGCCGGATGCGCCACCGCGGCGGCGTTGGTGCCGAGCCAGCGGTCCCAGTGCTGGAAATACAGGCCGTAGTTGCAGCCGAAGCGGCCGTGGTGCTGGCTGTGGTGGCTGGGGATCACGATCCAGCGGCCGAACGCGCCCTCCACCCAGCGGCGCGGCCACACCTCCCAGCCGCAGTGGTTGACGGTGCCGGTCACGGTCACCAGCAGCAGCAGCGCCACCGCCAGATGCACCTCCATGGGGATCACGAACACCAGGGCCGGCAGGAACCAGCCGGTGAGCAGCGCCTCCAGGGGGTCGAAGGCGAACCCCGCGAACGGCGAGGGCTCCGGGTGCTTGTGGTGGCCGGCGTGCAGCGCCTTGAACACCGGCCGCCAGTGCATCGCCCGGTGCGCCCCGTAGTAGAAGGCGTCGTGGAGCAGGAGGTAGATCAGCGCGCTCGCCGCCATCCACGGCCAGGCGGCCGGCGACAGGTCGGAGTACATGCGCGTGCCGCCCAGGCTCCAGGCCTGCATGGCGAAGGCGGCGGGCGCGGCATAGATCACCGAGGAGCCGACGGAGAGCGCGATTTCGCCGCGGACCTGCGCCGCGGTGGGCGCGCGCCGGCTGAGGCGCACCGCGCGCACCGGGCGCTTGATCCAGAGGAGCGCGTGGAGCGTGGCGGCCACCGCGAGGTAGCGGCCCACCACGATGGCCGTCATGTTGAGGAGCGGCCGGACCCAGTCGCTCGCGAGGACGTCGCTCCAAGTCATGGGCGAGTCTTGCGCCCCGCGAGCGGAGCCGGCCAGTCTCCGCGAGGTCGCAGCCCCGCGGAGACGCGCCCGGGCCTCAGAACTTGAAGTTCAGGCCCGCGCGGAACACGTCGGCGTCGTTCTTGAAGCGGGTGACGTAGCTGCCCGCGCCGCTGACCGCGTTCACGAACAGGTTCCGGTCCTGCAGGTCGTAGTGCAGGTACTCGCCGCGGATCGTGGCCCGGCTGGAGCCGAAGCGGCTCAGCGGGTTGAACGAGACGGGCACCGCGTACTCCACGCCCGCGCCGGCCACCCAGCCGTCAGGGCTGTAGTCGTCCGCCGCGGCGAAGTCGATCTGGTTGGGGTTCACGCCGTTCCGGAACACGGCGCGGTTCTTGACCGAGCCGTAGGCGTAGCCGCCCGTGCCGTAGATCAGGAGGTTGTCGGAGGCGAGGCCCACCCGGCCGCGGACCGAGCCCAGGTAGTTGGTGCGCGAGGAGACGTCGCTCGCCGTGCCGGCCGGGGCGGCCCCGAAGGCGCGGGGGCTGCGATAGACCTGCGAGGCCGAGAAGTCGGTGACCGAGATGTCGGCCTCCACGCCGGCCACGATCATGCCGTGCTGGACGTTGTAGCCGACCTGGCCGCCGGCGACGTAGCCTTCCTTGTCGCGCAGCAGGCGGTTCGGGCGCGCCTCGTTGGCGACGTTGGCGATGTTGCCCGCGAACAGGCCGCCCGTGGTCACCGGGCTGTCGCGGTCGATGGCGTAGCCGCCGTGGAGGCCGATGTACGGGCCGGCCCAGGGCGTCGCGGGCGTGCCGACCAGGCCCTCGGGTTGGGCGGCGGCGGCCGTAGCGGTCAGCGCCGCGGCGGTGGCGAGAAGCAGTGTCTTGAACATGGGATGGTCCTGCGTTGTCGGGCCCCCCGAAAGCCCAGGACCCTCCCAACGCCCGACCCGCCCGGATCGGTGTGGCCGATCGACCACACGCGCCCCGTTAAAAATCGTTCAGAATCAATGTGTCCCGATTGTGTTCGGCCCCTGGCCGCCGTCTCAGACGTCCAGGTCGGCGGCGGCGAAGGCCGCATGCTCCTGGATGAACTGGAAGCGCGCCTCCGGCTTGCGGCCCATGAGGCGCTCCACGAGATCCTCCACCTGCTCCTCGGACCGGGGCAGGGCCACGCGGGCCAGGGTGCGGGTGGCGGGGCTCATGGTGGTGTCGCGCAGCTGGGCGGGCATCATCTCGCCCAGGCCCTTGAAGCGGCTGATCTCCGGTTTCCGGCCTTTGAACTGCCCGGCCATCAGCTCGTCCTTGTGCGCGTCGTCGCGGGCATAGGCGGTCTCCTTGCCGTGGCTCAGCCGGTACAGCGGCGGCAGGGCCAGGTAGAGCCGCCCGCCGCGGATCAGCCCGGGCATGGTGCGGTAGAAGAAGGTGATCAGCAGGCTGGCGATGTGGGCGCCGTCCACGTCGGCGTCCGTCATGATCACGATGCGGTCGTAGCGCAGGTCCTCCTCGCGGAACTTGGCGCCGCCCTGGGCGCCCAGGGCGAGCATCAGGTCGGAAAGCTCCTGGTTCTTGCCGGCCTTCTCGCCGGTGGCGCTGGCCACGTTCAGGATCTTGCCGCGCAGCGGGAGCACGGCCTGCGTCTTGCGGTCGCGCGCCTGCTTGGCGCTGCCGCCGGCGCTGTCGCCCTCCACCAGGAACAGCTCGCTCTCCGCCATGCCGCTGTTGGCGCAGTCGGCGAGCTTGCCGGGAAGGCGCAGCTTGCGCGTGGCGGAGGCGCGGGCGACGTCCTTGTCCTTGCGGCGCTTCAGCCGCTCCTCGGCGCGCTCGATCACGAACTGGAGCAGGGCGCCCGCCGCCTTGGGCTGGGCGGTGAGCCAGTGGTCGAGGGGGTCGCGCAGCGCGGCCTCGACGACCTTCTGCGCGTCGGGGGAGGAGAGGCGCTCCTTGGTCTGGCCCTGGAACTCGGGGTTGCGGATGAACACGCTGATCAGCATGCCCGCCTGCGCCGCCACGTCCTCGGCGGTGATCAGCCCGGCGCGCTTCTCGCCCGAGAGCTCGGCGAAGGCCTTGAGGCCGCGGGTCAGCGCCGCGCGGAAGCCGGCCTCGTGCGTGCCGCCCTCTGGCGTCGGCACGGTGTTGCAGTAGCTCTGCACGAAGCCGTCGGCCTCGCCGAAGCCCGCGCCCGACCAGGCCACCGCCCATTCCACGGCGCCGCCGCCCTCCTTGCGCTCGATCCGGCCGGCGAAGGGCTCGGGGGTGACGGTCTCGATCGCGCCGACGCGCTCCTTCAGGTAGTCGGCCAGCCCGTTCGGGAAGTGGAAGGTCGCCTCGGCGGGGGTGCCGTCGGTGATCCGCGAGGGGTCGCAGCGCCAGCGGATCTCCACGCCGCGGAACAGGTAGGCCTTGGCGCGCGCCATGCGGTGCAGGCGCGCGGGCTTGAAGGCCACGTCCTCGCCGAAGATCTCCGGGTCGGGGTGGAACAGCACGGTGGTGCCGCGCTTCTTGGTCGGCGCGCCCTTGGCGATGGGGCCGAGCGGACAGCCCTTGCTGAAGGCCTGGCGCCACTCGAACCCGTCGCGGCGCACGTCCACCTCCAGGCGGTCGGAGAGGGCGTTGACCACGCTGGCGCCCACCCCGTGCAGGCCGCCCGAGGTCTCGTAGGCCTTGCCGCTGAACTTGCCGCCCGAGTGCAGCACGGTGAGGATCACCTCCAGCGCGCTCTTGTCGGGGTGGCGGGGGTGCGGGTCGACCGGCATGCCGCGGCCGTCGTCCTTCACCGATAGGGCGCCGTCGGCGTGCAGCGTCACCTCGATCAGCTTGGCGTGGCCGGCGACGGCCTCGTCCATGCTGTTGTCCAGGACCTCGGCGAACAGATGGTGCAGGGCCCGCTCGTCGGTGCCGCCGATGTACATGCCGGGGCGGCGGCGCACGGGCTCCAGCCCCTCCAGCACCTCGATGTCCTTCGCCGAGTAGCCGGTGGACGACAGCGCGGGGGCGGGCTCGTGCGCCTGCGCGAGCGGATCGGCGGCGGGCGGGGCGAGCGCGTCGTCGAACAGGTCGGTCGGGACGGGGGTCTTGCGCTGGGCGGCGGGCATGACGGCGGAGGGTGCGGCGATTCTTGGGAACGCCGCCCATGGCGCAGCGACGCGGCGGGGGCAAGGCAGGGGCGTCCATCCGGGCGTTGCGGCGTTCAGCTCGCATGCAGATCGCCGTCGTGCTCGCCGCCCTGGCCGTCGCTGCGCCGCCGTACCCGCCGTTGCAGCCGCCGCTCGGCCCGGTCGCGCCGACGACCCTGTCGCCGCCGATCGTCGTGGCCCCTCCGTACCTGCCGCCGCCGGTCGCACCGCTTGCGGCGCCGCCACCGCTCCGCTCGGTGGACCTCGGCAGCTCGCGCGAGGCCACCTGCCGGCGACGCGGCGTGCCGGTGTGCGGGCAGGATGGGCGGACCTACTCGACCGCCTGCGAGGCGCTGCGGGCCGGGGCGGGCGTGCAGGCGCGAGGAGCCTGCCCTCGCCGCTAGGACCTGTGCGGTTGAGCTGACGCATCACATCCGCTCATCCCGGCGCAGGCCGGGACCCAGGTCCGACCGCTTCCGCAACTGGGTCCCGGCCTTCGCCGGGATGAGCGGATTCAGAGAGGCTGTTCGAGGGTGTTCCAGCTCAGCGCGACGGCGCCGCCGCCCCGCGGGTCTGCGGCAGGTAGCGGTCGCGCAACTGCAGGCCGCGGCTGGTGTTGGGCTGCTCGCGGCCGGCCACGAACACCGCCTCCGGCCAGCTGGAGGTCTCCAAGGGGTCGCCGTTCCAGATCACCAGGTCGGCCTCGCGGCCCACCTGCAGCGAGCCGGCCCGGTCGCCGAAGCCCCAGATGGCGGCGGGCACCGAGGTGAGGGCGGCCACCGCGGCGTCGTGCGGCAGGCCGTACGAGACGGCCGTGCCCGCGTTGAGCCGCGCCTGGCGCAGGTTGTTGAAGTCGTAGCTGCCCACGATCGCCACCTGCACCCCGGCGGCGTGCAGCCGCGCCGCGTTGTCCAGGCGCGAGGCCAGGGTGTCGAAGCTGTCCGGCAGGTCCTGCTCGGGGTTCACGATCACCGGCACGCGGGCGCGGGCGATCTCCGCGGCCACCGTCCAGCCCTCCGCCACGCCGGAGAGCACGAGCTTGACGTGCTGCTCCTCGGCGAAGCGCAGCACCTGCAGGATGTCGGCCTTGCGGTCGACGTCGACCAGCAGCGGGATGCGGCCCTCGGCGACGGGGATCAGCGCCTCCAGGTCCTCGCGGGTGTAGCGCGAGGGGATCTCCGCGCCGCGGTCGTACACCGCGCGGTTGCGGGCGTAGCGCCGCGCCTCGTCCAGCGCCGAGCGCAGCAGCACGAACGCCGTGCCGCGGGAGGAGGCCGCGCCGCCGCGCCCGAGCTCGGACTCCATGCCGATGCGCCGCGCGAACACGGCGCCGGGGTCCCCGTCGGCCAGGCGCACGGCCGCCATCTGGCCGCCGAACAGGCCGGCGTCGCGGTGCGCGGGCTCGCCGCCGCCCGCGGTGAACTCCTCGGTGTACCCGTCGTCGGCGTGGCCCTCGCGCGCCCGGTTCGCGCCGGGCGACAGCACCGCCCGGGTGATGCCGGTGGAGCGCGCCAGCGGGATCATGGTGGAGTCCATGTTCACGCCGTAGCTGACGTCGAAGCCCGCGGAGAGGCCGGAGCCCGAGCCCGCCTGGTCGTCCCGCGTCTCGCGCAGGCCCTCGACCTCGGCCACCGTCAGGTTGGTGAGCGCGGCGACCAGGCCGGGGGTGACCACCTTGCCGGCGGCGTCAATCACGCGCGCGCCGGCTGGAGCGCGGGCGTCGGCGCCCACCGCGGTGATCCGGCCGTCGGTCATCACCACCGTGCCGCGCGGGATGGCGCCGGCGGGGCCGCCGGTCTCGATGCGGGCGTTCACCACCGCCACCGTCTCGGCGGCGGCGGGCGCGGCCGACAGCAGCGCGAGCGCTGTGGCGGCGAGGAGGAGCGGCGTGCGGCTCACGGGTGGAAGGCTCCTTGAGCGGGCAGGCCGAGCTCGAAGTCGGACCGGGGCTGGCGGGGCTGGCGGCGGTCATAGACCTCGGCCCCGTCGACGAACACGTGCTCGGCCAGGGCGTAGACGCTGAAGGGGTCGCGGCTCCAGATCACCACGTCGGCGGCCTTGCCGGCTTCCAGCGAGCCTGTCTCCTTGGCTACGCCAAGCGCCCTGGCGGGGTTGGCGGTGATCCAGGCGATCGCCTCCGCCCTCGTGATGTTCAGCCCCGCCCGGTTGCCGGCGGCCATGGCCAGCGCCGCCTCCTGGTTCAGGTGCTGGGTGATCACCGCGTCGTCGGAGTGGATGATGGCGCAGGCGCCCGAGCGCGCCACGATGGCGGCGTTGGCCTGGATGCCGTCGCGGCTTTCCATCTTGAAGCTCGTCCAGTCGGCCCACATGGCAGAGCAGATGCCCTCCTTCGCCAGCAGCGGGGCGGCCTTGTAGCTCTCCACCGCGTGGTGGAAGGCGGCGATGTGGAAGCCGAACTCGTGGCTGATGTCGATCATGGTCGCCATCTCGTCGGCGCGATAGCAGTGGTTCTGGATCAGGATCTCGCCGCGCAGCACGCCGGCCAGGGTGTCCAGCGTCAGGTTGCGCAGGGGCGGGTCGGCCGCCTGGTTCTTGGCGATCTTCTCGCGGTAGGCGTCCCACTGGCGGCGATAGTTCTGCGCCGCGATCCATCCCGCCCGGTAGCCCTGGACGTTGCCCATGGCGGTGGAGGGCGTGCGGCCCTTGGAGCCGTAGACGCGCTTGGGGTTCTCGCCGCACGCCATCTTCAGGCCGTAGGGCGCGCCCGGGAACTTCATGCCCTGGTAGGTCGTCGAATCCACGTTCTTCAGCAGCACCGAGCGGCCGCCGAACAGGTTGCCCGAGCCGGGCAGGATCTGCAGCGAGGTCACCCCGCCGGCGCGGGCGCGGGCGAAGCCGGGGTCCTGCGGCCAGACGGAGTGCTCGGCCCACACGCCCGCGGTGTTCGGGTCGGTCAGCTCGTTGCCGTCCTGCCGAGAGCTCACGGCGGGCGAGGGATAGACGCCGAGGTGGCTGTGGATGTCGATCACGCCGGGCGTGACCCACTTGCCGCGCCCGTCGATGCGGACGGCGTCGGCGGGGATCGCCGTGCCGGGGCCGCCGACGGCCAGGATGCGCCCGGCGCTCATCACCACCACGCCGTCGGCGATCTCCTGCCCCGTGGCGGTGAGCACGGTGGCGCCCACGATGGCCGTCGGCCGCGAGCCGCCGGGCCGGTAGGTGGAGGGGAAGGGGTCCGGGTTGGCGGCCGGATCGAGCCCGGGCAGCAGCACCTTGGGCTGCGCCTTGGCCTCGGCCGCCGGCTTGGGCTTGTCCGCCGTGGCGGTGGTGGAGCAGGCGGCCGCGAGCACCGCCAGGACGGCCAGCGCCGCCCCGAACCGAACTGACCTCAACACCACCCCCGCGATCCCAATCTCCGGCAGTCAAGGCCAAGCGCGCGTTGGTGTCCAGGGCGGAAGGGTTACGGGTCTGTCATAGGGGGAGGGGCGGTCGGTAAGCACAGCGGCACTGCACGACGCGTCCGACCAAGCGCCCTATCGCCCCGACCGCAGGGCCCGCCCGGTCACCACCGCCGCCGCCCCGAATTTCGCGCGCAGCCGGTCCACCGCGGTCTCCGTGGTGCGCGCCCGCGCCTCGCCGCCCGCGAAGAAGTCGGCGGCGGGGCCGTCCGTCTCCACGAGGTCGGACAGCGCCACCCCGATCAGGCGGTAGGCGCCGCCGGTCGCCTCGGCGCGCAGGAGCTCGCGGGCGACGGCGAACACGGTGCGGGCGGTCTGGGTGGGCTCGGGCAGGGTGCGGCGGCGGGTCAGGCTCTTGAAGTCGGCCGTCTTGAGCTTGAGCGTGACCACGCGGCCCGCCACGTCGCCGGCCCGGGCGCGGCCGGCGGCCTTCTCGCAGCAGAACCACAGGTGGTCCTCCAGGGCGTCGCGCTCGCGCAGGTCGGTGCTGAAGGTGGTCTCGGCGCCGATGGACTTGCGCTCGCCCTCCGGATCGACCGCCCGGGCGTCGCGGCCGTGGGCCAGGTCGTGCAGGCGCAGGCCGTGCGCGCCGAACCTGGCGATCAGCCGCCTGGGGTCGGCGCCTGCGAGCTGGCCGATGCGGGTGTAGCCCTCCCGCTCCAGGCTCTTGGCGAAGGCGGGACCTACGCCGGGCAGGAGCGTGACCGGCCGCTCCGCGAGGAAGGCCTGCGCCTCGGCCGCGCCGATCGCGGCGATGCCGCGCGGCTTGTCGAGGTCGCTGGCGATCTTGGCGAGCACCTTGTTGGGCGCGACGCCGACGCTGACGGTCAGCCCCGTGTCGCGCTCGATCCGCCGCTGCAGGCGGGCCAGCGTCCAGGCGGCGGGGCCGCCGTGCAGGCGTTCCGAGCCCGAGAGGTCCAGCCAGGCCTCGTCGAGCGACAGGGCCTGAACCAGCGGCGTCAGCTCGCGCATCAGGCCCATGATGCGCCGGCTCTCGGCGACGTACTTGCCGAAGTCCGGCCGGACGACCACCGCCTCCGGGCACAGCTTCAGCGCCTTGAACATCGGCATGGCCGAACGGCAGCCGTAGGTGCGGGCGATGTAGCAGGCGGTGGTCACCACCCCGCGCACGCCGCCGCCCACGATCACCGGCCGGTCGCGCAGCTCGGGCCGGTCGCGCTTCTCCACGCTGGCGTAGAAGGCGTCGCAGTCCAGGTGCGCGATGCTCAGCGTGTCGAGCTCGGCGTGCGCGAACAGGCGGGGGGAGCCGCAGGCGGGGCAGCGGGCCGGGCGCTCCGCCCCGCGCCAGTCGCAGTCGCGGCAGAGGGCGGGCATCAGGCGCGCCCTCTCCCTCCCCCTCGTGGGGAGGGGAGACCAGCCGCAGGCTGGGGCCGCGGGCACACCGTCAGACGTGGTGCGTGGGGGCCCCCACGCACCACGCTTCGCGCGGTCCCCCCTCCCCACAAGGGGGAGGGAGAAGGGCGGCGCCTCACGACAGCGCCCGCATGAGGTGGCCCTCCAGCTCCGCCCACGATTCCACGCGGGGGTGGCGGCCGCTGCGGGGCGCCATGGCGCGGAGCGCGGGGTCGGCCACCAGCTGGAAGCGGGCGGCGGCGGGGGCCAGCTCCGCCACCGAGTCGAGGTTGGGCAGCAGGTCGTCCACGAAGGCGACGCGCCCGCCCGCGGCCTCCGCCAGCGCCGCCACCACCGGCCCCTTCGGCCCGGCGTTGACGATCAGGGGGTAGGGCAGCCGATGCTTCGTCAACCATCCCCCGCGCAGGGTGCGCGAGCATTCCGGCGCGTTGGTCAGGACCACCACCGCCGCGCGCGCGGCCACCCGGGCGAGGGCGTCGGCCGCGCCGGGGGCGACCTCCATCTCGCCGCAGCCCTCGGCGAAGTAGCCGTCGAACAGGGCCTTGCCGACGATCTTGTCCGCGGGCTCGCCCCCGCCGACGGGATACAGGTTCCCGAACAGGGCGAAGCTGGTCATGCGCAGCTCGTGGCCGTTCTGGCGCAGGAAGCGGTCGAAGCCCTGCACGAACAGGCCCAGCACCTCGTCGACGTCGATCACGGCCACCGGGGTCGGCGCCCGCGCGCGCAAGCCCTCGCAGGCCTCGCGGAGGTCGGTCGCCTGATCGTCCGCCACCTGGGGCCTCCTGCCGGTAACTCGATCTTGAGGATGTGGCGTCAGGGTCGCGGCCACGGGTGGTGTCGGGCCCGAACCGCCCGGCGGCCACCTCCACTCTTGCGGGTCATGATGGCGAAGCGAGTCCTCATCGTCGAGGATAACGAGCTCAACATGAAGCTCTTCCACGACCTCCTGGACGCGCAGGGGTACGAGACGCTGCAGACCCGCGAGGGCCTCTCGGCGCTGACGCTGGCCCGCGAGCACCGCCCCGACCTGATCCTGATGGACATCCAGCTGCCGGAGATCAGCGGCCTGGAGGTCACCAAGTGGCTGAAGGAGGACGACGACCTCAGCCACATCCCCGTGGTGGCCGTCACCGCCTTCGCCATGAAGGGCGACGAGGAGCGCATCCGCCAGGGCGGGTGCGAGGCCTACATCTCCAAGCCGATCTCCGTCGGCTACTTCCTCGAAACCGTCCGCCGCTTCCTGGGATGACCGAACCATGAGCGCCCGCATCCTGGTCGTGGACGACGTCGAGGCAAACGTCCGCCTGCTCCAGGCCAAGCTGGAGGCCGAGTACTACGAGGTGCTCACCGCCAAGGACGGGGCCGAGGCGCTGACGATCGCCGCCGAAGCCCGCCCGGACATCATCCTGCTCGACGTGATGATGCCGGAGATGGACGGCTTCGAGGTGTGCCGCCGCCTGCGGGCGGACGCCGGCACCCGCCACATCCCCATCGTGATGGTCACCGCGCTGGACGGCCGCCGCGACCGCCTCACCGGGCTGGAGGCGGGGGCGGACGACTTCCTCACCAAGCCCATCGACGACGTGACGCTGCTGGCGCGCGTGCGCTCGCTCACCCGGCTCAAGCTGGTGATCGACGAACTGCGCCAGCGCGAGGCCAGCGGCCGGCGCATGGGCGTGATCGAGGGCGTGGGCGCCCGGCTGAACGGCGCCGGCGGCCGCGTGGTGATCGCCGACGACAGCGCCACCCAGGCCCGCCGCATCGCCGACGAGCTCGGCGTCGAGCACCGCCCGGTGCTGGAGCCCGATCCCGAGCGCGCGCTGCTGGCCGCCAAGGCCCGTGCCGACCTGCTGATCGTGAACATCGCTGCGCGCAGCTTCGACGGCCTGCGCCTGATCGCGCAGTGCCGCTCGGACGAGACCATCCGGCACCTGCCGGTGCTGGCGGTGTGGGAGCCCACGGAGAAGGCGCGCGCGGTCAAGGCACTGGAGATCGGGGCCAACGACCTGCTCTCCCGCCCCATCGACCCCGAGGAGCTGGCCGCCCGGGTGCGCACGCTGGTGCGCCAGAAGCGCTACACCGACTTCCTGCGCCAGAACCTGGATCACAGCCTCGAGCTGGCGGTCACCGACCCGCTCACCGGCCTGCACAACCGCCGCTACATGTCCGGCCAGCTGGGCGCCCTGGTGCGCAGGGCGGTGCAGGGCGGCGAGCCCGTCTCCGCGCTGCTTCTCGACATCGACCACTTCAAGCGGATCAACGACACCTTCGGCCACGATGTGGGGGACGAGGTGCTGCGCGAGTTCGCGGTGCGGCTGGCCACCAACGTGCGCGCCATCGACCTCGCCTGCCGGCTGGGCGGCGAGGAGTTCGTGGTGATCATGCCCGACAGCGGCCTGGAGGGGGCCTCCCGCGTCGCCGAGCGCCTGCGCGTGCACATCTCCGGCGCCCCCTTCCGCGTGCAGGGGGCCGACGCGCCGCTGACGGTCACCGTCTCCATCGGCGTGGCCGCCACCCTGCCGGACGCCGACACCCCGGACGCCCTGATCAAGCGGGCGGACGCGGCGGTCTATGACGCCAAGCGCGCCGGTCGCAACCAGGTGATCAGCCGGGCGGCGTGACCCTCCGCCGGCTTGCGGGCCGGGGTGCGCGGGGTTAGCTGCCGACCATGGCTCTGATCCGCACCCTCGCCGCCGCCCTCGCCGCCCTCGGCCCGCTGCTCGCCGCCGCCCCGACGCTCGCCCAGCCCTGGCCCGTGCAGACGGACTACGTGTGCGCCGCCAAGTCGAGCGGCGGCGACGACGAGAGCCAGCGCGTGCGTGTCGACATGAAGAACAAGGCCTGGTGCACGTCCAAGGACGAGTGCAAGGAGATCAAGACCATCTTCGGCGAGAAGGGGGACAAGGTCCTTCTCGAGAGCTCGCAGCTGGAGGTCACGAGCTACGAGACCTCCATCGACCGCAAGACGGGCGCATTCGACTCCGTGGTCACCACGGGCGGCTTCACGTCCGAGACGCACGGGACCTGCAAGCCCGCCGCCTTCACGCCCTTCGCGGTGACGGTGGACGGGTCGAAGATCCGCGGCGGCTGATCCGGGCCGCGTCCCGACCTCGACGCCTCTCCCCCCTCCGTCGCCCTCGGGCTTGGCCCGAGGGCCGAGCCGTCCGCGGGCTGGCGGCCAGCGCTGGCGCACGAGCGGCGCCCGGCCCTCGGGTCAAGCCCGACGGCGACGGGAGGGGCGGCGTAGCGGAGAGCGCGTCAGTGCTCCGGCACCGCCTCCTTGAGGACGGACCGGGCCAGCCAGGCGTCCTTCGGGTCCACCATCAGGCGCGCCGGGATGGCGCCCGGCCACACGCTCTGCGCCGCCCCGTCGAACACGGTGGAGCCGATCCCCGCCTCGGCCAGCAACGCCTGCAGGTAGCCCATGCGGACCGGGTCGTGGGTGCGGGCGATCTCGATCATCGGGGAGCCCGAACGCAAGACGCCCGGCGCAGGGCCGGGCGTCCAGAGGCGAGGCTGGACGTGACGCCTACTTGATCTTGCCTTCGCGGAACTCGACATGCTTGCGCACGACGGGATCGTACTTCTTCAGCACCATCTTCTCGGTCTTGGTGCGGGCGTTCTTCTTGGTCACGTAGAAGAAACCCGTGTCCGCCGTCGAGTTCAGGCGGATCTTGATGGAAGCCGGCTTGGCCATGGACGCTCTCGCGGGGAAACGCGGCCGCGCGAGAACGGGGCCGGTGAAACGGAAGGCGCGGAACCTAGCGTCGGGCGCCGGCAAGTCAAGCCGCACCGGCTTCCCGTCGCCGCGCGGGCGTGGCTAGGGTGGCGCATGGCCGAGCTCGCCCCCGTTCCCACCCCGCCTCCGCCCGGGGCCGCGCCGCAGGGCGTGATCACCGCCGCGCAGGGGCTCAGCCTGTCGCTGATCCGCAAGGTCGTGCGCAACCCTATCGAGGCCCTTCCGCCCGAGGTGTTCCACCACCTGGTGGTGCGGGGCGGCGGCCGGCCCGGGCAGGCGGTCTACGTGCTCGACCCCGAGCTGATCCAGGAGGTGCTGGTTCGCCGGTCGGAGGCGTTCGGCAAGACGCCCGACAACAAGCGCGTGCTGGGCCCTGCGCTCGGCGACGGCCTGCTCACGGCCGAGGGGGCGCACTGGCGGTGGCAGCGGCGCGCGGCCGCCCCCGCCTTCCAGCCCGCCAGGGTGGCCGCCCTCGCCCCCGCGATGCTGGCCAGCGCCCGGGAGACGCGCGACCGCTGGCTCGCCCGCCCCGGCCGCACGCTGCGCCTGAACCACGAGATGATGCGGACCACCTTCGACATCATCCTGGCCACCATGCTCTCCGGCCCGGGCGCCGTGGACCCCGCGCGGTTCGAGTCCGCGATCACCGACACGCTGACGCCCATCGGCTGGTCGCTGGCGCTCACCCTGCTGCGCCTGCCCGAGTGGACGCCCTATCCGGGCCGCACCCGGGCGCGGCGCGGCACGGCCTACCTGCGTGAAGCCACCGCCCACCTCGTCGCCGAACGCCGCTCCGCTCCGGAGGGGCGCACCGACCTCCTCACGCTCCTGCAGGCCGCCGCCGATCCCGAGGACGGGCGCGCCATGAGCGACGGCGAGATCGTGGACAACCTCCTCACCTTCATCGCCGCGGGCCATGAGACCACCGCCCTGGGCCTGTCCTGGACGCTGCACCTCCTCTCGCGCCACCCGGACGTGGAGGCGCGGGTGCTGGCCGAGATCGATGCGGTGACGGGCGGCGAGGAGGTGTCGCCCGGCCACCTGGAGCACATGCCCTACGTGCGGCAGGTCTTCTCCGAGGCCATGCGGCTCTATCCGCCCGCGCCCATCCTCACGCGACAGGCCAGGGAGGCGCTGGAGCTCGGCGGCCTGGCGCTGGAGGCGGGGGCGATCGTGCTGATGCCGGTCTACGCCCTGCACCGCCATCGCCGGCTTTGGGACGATCCCGAGCGCTTCGACCCCGACCGCTTCTCCCCCCAGGCCGTGGCCTCGCGCCACCGCTTCGCCTTCATGCCCTTCGGCGGCGGCCCGCGCATCTGCATCGGCGGCGCCTTCGCCATGCAGGAGGCGGTGGCGGTGCTCGCCGTGCTGCTGCAGCGGCTGAGGGTGAAGGGGACGGGCGGTCCGGACCCCACGCCCACCATGCGCGTCACCCTGCGTCCCTCGCCGGAGGTGGAGGTGACGGTGGAGCCCCGCTAGGGGCGCGTCCCGGCGCGTCACATCCCGGCCTGCCGGTGCTTGCCGTGGCGGAACGTCATGCACTGCGGCGGCCGGCCGGGGTCGGCCAGCCGCTCGGCGAGCTGGCCCAGCACCACGCGGGTGATCGCCGGCAGGTCCAGCCGGCCGGTCTCCTCCAGGGTGAACCAGGCGAGCTCGGCCAGCTCGCCCGAGCCGCCGGCGCGCTCGCGGCTGGCCAGGCGGTCGGCGTCGGCGGCGAAGAAGACGGTGTCGAAGCGCTTGCCGCGATAGGGCGGGGTGACCGCCCGCGCGATCAGCTCCAGGGCGGCGAGGTCGGCCTGGGGCGAGGCGCCGCCCTCGCGCAGGGCGCCCAGCGCCAGCCCGGCCTCCTCCCAGGTCTCGCGCACCGCGGCCACGCCCAGCGCCCGGGGCAGCGCCGGGCGGCGGGGGAAGGCGCGGGCCAGGGGCTCGGCCACCGGGGGCGTGAGGGGAGACAGCACGGGGTCGCGGCTGTCCGCCGGGTCCACCCGCCCGCCGGGGAAGACCCACTTGTCGGGCATGAAGTCGTGGCGGCCGTGGCGGCGGCCCATCAGCACGCGCAGGCCGCCCTCGCGGCGGTCCAGCAGGATCAGGGTCGCGGCGGGCTTGGGGCGCACGGCCAGCGTGCCCGGCTCGCGCACGGGCCCGCGCAGCTCCGCCTCCGGGTCGAACAGGGGCGGGCCCCTCCGCGGCGTCGAGCTCATGCGCTGGCCTCCGCCCCCTTGCCTCGACCTGGGGGGTCGCCCAAGCTCGCCCGGCCGTCAACCGCCGGAGCGCGCCATGGCCGTCGCCCTCGCCGTCCTCCTCCTGCTGCAGACGGGGCCCGGACCTGCGCCCGCGGCCGGGCCGCCGCCCTCCCGCGCCGCCCTGGCGATGGGCGAGCGGCTGTCGCGCTCGGGGCTGTTGGGCGCGATCGTCAACGTGGCGGGCGGCGCGGAGGCCAAGGGGGTCGTGGACGCGCACCCGGAGCTCGCCCCGCCCCAGCGCGCCCGCGCCCAGGCGGCGGCCGACAAGGCGCTGAAGGACGCCACCGCCGAGCTGACCGCCGCGGAGGCGCGCGCCTTTGCGGCGGCGCTGACGCCCGAGCAGCTGAAGGCGGCGGTGATCTTCTTCGAGAGCCCCGCGGGCCGCGCCTACCGCGCCGCCTTCCCGCGCATCCTGGTGGCCGTGACCCAGACCGGGCCGGCCAGGGACTTCAAGGGCTTCGTCACCCAGCGCGTGTGCGACGAGGCGCAGGTCTGCCCCGCGGCGCAGAAGCCGAGGTAGCCGCGACCGCTCCGCCGCACTCCGTCGCCCTCGGGCTCGACCCGAGGGCCGAGCGTGGTGAGCCGAGCCGCCGGAACAGCTGCCAGCCATGAGCACGATCGCGGCGTCGCCCTCGGATCGAACCCGAGGGCGACGGGGTCCGAGCACGAGTTCCTAGCGCCGCCTGCCCTTGCGCACGCCCGGCGGCGGCCCGCCCTTGCCGGGCAGGCGGCGGGGCGGCCCGGAGCCCGGCCCGCTGCGGCCGCGGACGCCCAGGCGAGGTCGCGGCAGGTTCGGATCGGCGGGGTCCGGCTCGCTCACCATGTCGAACAGCAGGCCGCCGGTCAGCGGCGTCGCCTCGCGCAGGCGCACGGTCACCGGCTTGCCCAGCGGCCAGCGCTCGCCGGAGCGCTCGCCCACCAGGGCGTGCAGCCGCTCGTCGTGGACGAAGTACTCGCCGCCCAGCGTGGAGACGGGCACGAGCCCGTCCGCCCCCGTCTCCGCCAGGCGGATGAACAGGCCGAAGCGGGTCACGCCCGTGATCCGTCCCTCGAACTCCGCCCCGACCCGGTCGGCCAGGAAGGCGGCGACGTAGCGGTCCGTGGCGTCGCGCTCGGCGGCCATGGCGCGGCGCTCGGTGGCGGTGATGTGCTCGGCGGTCTCCGGCAGCCGCGCGATGTCGCCGTCGGGCAGGCCGTCGTCGCCGAGCTTCAGCGCGCGGATCAGCGCGCGGTGCACGATCAGGTCGGCGTAGCGCCGGATCGGCGAGGTGAAGTGCGCGTACTTCTGCAGGTTCAGCCCGAAGTGGCCGATGTTGTCGGGGCTGTAGACCGCCTGCGACTGCGAGCGCAGCACCACCTCGTTGACGATCTCCGCCGCCGGCCCCTCGCGCGTCTGGAGCAGGAGGTCGTTGAAGCGGCGCGTGTCGGGCGGCGCGCCCTTGGTCCATGGGATCGCCAAGCTGTCCAGGAAGTCGGCGAGGTTGAACAGCTTCTCCTGGCCGGGGGCGTCGTGGATCCGGTAGACGAGGGGCGTCTTGCGCTTCTCAAGTTCCTCGGCCGCCGAGACGTTGGCCTGGATCATGAACTCCTCGATCAGCCGGTGCGCCTCCAGGCTGGGGCGCGGCGCGATGGAGGCGACCTCGCCCTCGGCGCTGAGGCGGATGGAGCGCTCGGCGGAGGTGATGGCCAGCGGCGCCCGCGCGTCGCGCCCGCGCTTCAGCACGGCGTAGGCCGCCCACAGCGGCTTGAGCACGGGCTCCAGCAGCGGGCCGGTGGCCTCGTCGGTGCGGCCCTCGACGGCGGCCTGGGCCTGCTCGTAGCTGATGCCCGCCGCGCAGCGCATCAGCCCGCGCACGAAGCGGTGGCCGGTCTTGCGCCCCTCGCGATCGAAGGTCATGCGCACCGCCAGCGTGGCCCGGTCCTGGCGCTCCACCAGCGAACACAGGCCGGCGGACAGGCGTTCGGGCAGCATCGGCTCCACCCGGTCGGGGAAGTAGACGCTGTTGCCCTTGGTCCAGGCGTCCTTGTCCAGCGCCGAGCCCGGGCGGACGTAGGCGGCCACGTCGGCGATGGCGACCCAGGCGATCCAGCCGCCCTCATGGTCGGGGTCGGGCTCGGCGAACACGGCGTCGTCGTGGTCGCGGGCGTCCGCGGGGTCGATGGTGATCAGCGGGATGTCGCGCAGGTCGGTGCGGCCGCCCAGCGTGGGCGGGGGCGCCCGCTCCGCCTCCTGCTCGGCGCCCTGCGAGAAGCCGGTGGGGATGTCGTGCGCGGCGATGGCCAGCAGCGACGCCGCGCGCGGGTGGTCCTCGCGGCCGATCACCTCCAGCAAGCGCGCGGCCTTGGGGCCGTAGCCGCGGCCGTCGCCGGCCGCCTGCACGCGCACCAGGTCGCCGTCGCGCAGCGCCTCGGCCTCCGGGCCGGCGAGCAGGTAGACGTCGCGGCCGCGCCGGTCTGCGGGCTCCACGCGGACCTCGCGGCGGCCCTTGCGGATCACGCCCAGCACCTTGGGGGCGCTGGCGCCGAGCTTCTTGATGAGCTTGGCTTCGGTCTCGCCCTCGGCGTCGCGCTCGAAGCGCACCAGCACGCGGTCGCCGACGCCGGGCGCGCCGCCCTTGCCCGCATCGTCGCGGCCCGGAGCCAGGCGCACCGCGGGCAGGTCCTCCGCCTTGGCGAGCCGTACCTGCAGTTCGCCGTCCCCATCGCGGCCGACCACGTCGGCCACGCCGACCGGGGGAAAGGCGCCCGCGAGCGCCACGCCCTTGCGCCCGCGCCGGGTGGTCTCGCCGCCGCCGGACATCTCCTTCACCAGCTGGCGCAGGGCGCGGCGGTCGCCGCCCTTCACGCCGAAGTGCCGGGCCATCTCGGCGATGTCCGTCTCGCCCTGCTCGGCGATGAAGGCGGCCACCTCGTCGCGCGAGGGCAGGCCGGCGGCGGCAGGCGGCGCGGGGCGGTGCGGTCGAGCCATGCGGGCTACCTAGGACAAGGGCGGTCGCATTACATCCGCTCATCCCCGCGGAAGCGGAGACCCAGGTCTGGCTCCACGCACAAGGCCGGCCGTCGCGGAGCCGCTCGAGCTGGGTCCCCGCTTCCGCGGGGAAGAGCGGGAGAGAGTCTCAGCCGATGTTGTCCACGAGGCGCTGGCCTTCCTTGATCCAGGCGGACAGCAGCGAGCGCTGCTGGTCGAAGCCGGACCCGTCGGGGATGGCGGCCAGCTGTTCACGCCAGCGGGCGAGCTCCGTGCGGATCGCCCCCAGCACGGCCTCGCCCTCGCCGGCGTCCGCCATCAGCTCGCGGCCTTGGCGGCGCGCTTGGCCGGGGCCTTGGCCTTCGCCGGCGGCTTGGGCTTCGCGGCGGCCTTCTTGGCGGGAGCCTTGCGCGCCTTCTTCTCCACGCCCTCGACGCCCGCCTTGGCGTCCACCAGGCGGACGGCCTCCTCCAGGGTCAGCGCGTCTATGTCCGCGCCCTTGGGCAGGGTGACGTTCACCTTGCCGGCCTTGATGTACGCCCCGTAGCGGCCGGGCATGATGCTGATCTCGTCGCCGCGCGCAGGGTGCGGGCCGAGCACGCGGGTGGGCGTCGCCGCCCCGCTGCGGCCGCGCGGGCCGCCCGCCTTCTTCTCGGCGATCAGGGTGACGGCGCGGTTCAGGCCGATCTCGAAGGCGTCCTCGATCGAGTCCACGCTGGCGTAGGTCTTGCCGTGCTGCACGTAGGGGCCGTAGCGGCCAAGCCCGGCCAGGATGGGCTCGCCGTCCTCCGGGCTGCGCCCCACCTCGCGCGGCAGGCTCAGGAGCTTGAGCGCCTGCTCCAGGTCCAGTCCGCCGGGCGACCAGCCCTTGGGCAGGGACGAGCGCTTGGGCTTCTCGTCGCCCGAGAGCTCCACGTAGGGGCCGAAGCGGCCGACCTTGACCACCACCGGCTTGCCGCTGAAGGGATCGACGCCCAGCTCGCGGTCGCCGCCCTGCGCCTCGCCCTCGCCGCCCTCGCCTGTGGCGAACGGGCGGGTGAAGCGGCATTCGGGGTAGTTCGAGCAGCCGATGAAGGCGCCGTTGCGGCTGATGCGCAGGCCCAGGCGCCCGCCGTCGCGCCGCTCGGCGACGCAGGTGGGGCAGACGCGCGGGTCGGCGCCGTCCTCGCGCGGCGGGAACAGGGCGGGGCCGAGCGCGGCGTCGAGCACGTCGATCACCTCGCGCACGCCCTTGTCGCCCATGCCCTCGATGGCGGCGTGGAAGTCGCGCCAGAAGTCGCGCAGCAACACCTTGTAGTCGAGCTTGCCGTCGGAGACCTGGTCCAGCCGCGTCTCCAGGTCGGCGGTGAAGTCGTACTCCACGTAGCGCGAGAAGAACTCGGCCAGAAAGGCGATCAGCAGGCGACCTTTGTCCTCCGGCACGAACCTGTTCTTGTCCATGCGGACGTACATGCGGTCGCGCAGCACGGTGAGGATGCTGGCGTAGGTGGAGGGGCGGCCGATGCCGAGCTCCTCCATCTTCTTGACCAGGCTGGCCTCGGAGTAGCGAGGCGGCGGCTCGGTGAAGTGCTGGTCGGCGCGCGCCTCGCGCACCTGGGCCTTGGCGCCTTCAGCGATGGCGGGCAGGCGGCGGCTGTCGTCCTCGTCCGCGTCGCCCGCCTTGGGCGCGTCGTCGCGGCCCTCCTCGTACACGGCGAGGTAGCCGTCGAACTGGATCACCTGGCCGGTGGCGCGCAGGCCGGTGCGGCCGTCGGCCGTCTCCAGCTCCACCGTGGTGCGCTCGATGCGGGCGCTCTCCATCTGGCTGGCGGCCATGCGCTTCCAGATCAACTCGTAGAGCCGGCCGAGGTCGCCCTCCAGCCGCAGGCTCTCCGGGCGGCGGGCGAGGCTGGTCGGGCGGATCGCCTCGTGGGCCTCCTGGGCGTTCTTGGCCTTGGCCTTGTAGTAGCGCGGCTGCTCCGGGACGTACTCGGGTCCGAAGCGGTCGCCGATCACGCGGCGGGCCTCGCTGATGGCTTCGGGCGCCGCGGCCACGCCGTCCGTCCGCATGTAGGTGATCAGGCCGCCCTGCTCGTCGACGCCCTCGTAGAGCTTCTGCGCGGCCTGCATGGTGCGCTGGGCGTTGAAGCCGAGCTTGCGCGCGGCCTCCTGCTGCAGGGTGGAGGTGGTGAAGGGCGGGGGCGGCGAGCGCCGGGCCGGCTTCTTCTCCACGCTGCGCACGGAAAAGGCACCGGCCTGCACGGCGGCGCGGGCGGCCTGGGCGGTCACAGCGTCCGGCAGGTCGTAGCGTCCGAGCTTCTTGCCGTCGTGGGTGACGAGCCGCGCCAGGAACGGGTCGGAGCCGGCGGCCACGTCGGCCTCCACCGTCCAGTATTCGCGGGCGCGGAACGCCTCGATCTCCTTCTCGCGCTCCACCACCAGGCGCAGGGCGACGGACTGCACGCGCCCGGCGGAGCGCGCGCCCGGCAGCTTGCGCCACAGCACGGGCGAGAGGGTGAAGCCCACCAGGTAGTCGAGGGCGCGGCGGGCCAGGTAGGCGTCCACCAGCTCCATGTCGATCTGGCGGGGAGCGGCCATGGCGGCGGTGACCGCCGACTTGGTGATGGCGTTGAAGGTGACGCGGCGGACCTCGCCGTCCTTCTTCAGCGCCTTCTTCTTCTTCAACACCTCCAGCACGTGCCAGCTTATGGCCTCGCCCTCGCGGTCGGGGTCGGTGGCCAGGATGACGACGTCGGCGGTCTTGGACACGGCGGCGATGTCGGAGAGGCGCTTGGAGGCCTTGGCGTCCACCTCCCAGTCCATGGCGAAGTCGTCGTCGGGGCGGACGCTGCCGTCCTTGGCCGGCAGGTCGCGGACGTGGCCGTAGGAGGCCAGCACCTTGAAGCCCGAGCCGAGGTACTTCTCGATGGTCTTGGCCTTGGCGGGGCTCTCGACGACGACGACGTTGGTCACGTGGTGGGGGGTGTCCGGGGAGGGCGGAGGCGCGGGAAGGTGGAGACCCGCCCCCCTCCCGTCAACACGCACGCTGTTGCACGTTCAGGTTGCACGCACAGGTTGTTCAATATAACAGTTCGCCATGAACGCGAGATGGCGGGCATGAGCCAGGCGGGTGCGACGGCGGCGGAACCCGCGGCGGGGCCGCGCGGCCCCGCGCTGCTGGGCTATATCGAGGACATGCTGCTGGAGCTGGCGCACATGGCCTCCGCGGGCGGAGAGCCGGCGCTGGCCGCCTCCCTGGCCATCGCCGCCATCCAGGCGGGCACGCGCCGGCACGAGACGGGCGACGCCTAGCTCCGCGCCACCCGCCCGCCCGGCAGCAGCTCCGCACGGCCGGCCAGGGCCAGCTCCACCAGCGCGGCGAACACGGCGGGCGCGGGGCCGCCGGCCGCGCGGACCAGCTCGTCGCGCGCCACGGGCACGGGGGAGAGCAGGGCCTCGACCCGGGCGCGCAGGGCGTCGGCCTCGCGGTCGAGGGCGGCGTGGTCCATCGGGGCGGGGGCGAAGAGGTCGCCCTGCGGCTCGCCCACGGCGGGCAGGCCCTCCAGCACGCGCAGCACGTCATCCACATCCTCGCATAGGTGCGCGCCCTGGCGGATGAGGTCGTTGGGGCCCTTGGCGCGGGGGTCCAGCGGCGAGCCGGGCACCGCCAGCACCTCGCGCCCCTGCTCGGCCGCCAGGCGCGCGGTGATCAGCGAGCCGGAGCGCAGTTCGGCCTCCACCACCACCACGGCGCGGGACAGGCCGGAGATGATGCGGTTGCGGCGGGGGAAGTCCTGCGCCTTGGCCCGGCGGCCGATCACGTTCTCGCTCACCAGGCAGCCCTCGCGCGTCAGGCGGGCGTGCAGCTCGCCGTGCTCGGGCGGGTAGACGTCGTCCACGCCGCCGCCCAGCACCGCCGCCGTCCCATGCGGCAGGGCGCCCGTGTGCGCCGCCCCGTCGATGCCGCGCGCCAGGCCGGAGACCACCGTCAACCCGGCCGCGCCGAGCGCCGCGCCCAGCTCGCGGGCGAAACGCTGGCCCCCGGCGGAGGCGACGCGGGCGCCCACGATGGCCACCGCCGGGCGCAGCAGCAGGCCGGCGTGCCCCCAGGTCCACAGCACGGGCGGCGGCGGGTCGAGGGCGGCCAGCAGGGGCGGGAACCCGGCCTCGCCCAGCACGCGCAGCTCGGCCCCGAGCGCTGCGCCCGCCGCCAGCTCGCGCTGGGCGTCCGCGGCGGTCGCCATGCGCAACGGGGCGCTCCGGCCGCCCCGCCGCGCCAGATCGGGCAGCGCCTCCAGGGCGCGGACGGCCGAGCCGTAGCGCGTCAGGAGCTCGCGGAAGGTGACGGGGCCGACGGCGTCCGTGCGCGCCAGCCGCAGCCGCGCGAGCCGCTCCCCGGCCGTCAGGCTCACGCGGCGCGGCTCATGCGACGGGGTCGGCCGCCGGCTTGCGCCCGATGCGCGGCTCGGACCCGGCGCGGAGCCGGGCGATGTTGCCGGCGTGGCGGAGGAACACGAGCACGGCCAGCGCCAGGCTCATCCACATCAGGACCGCCGGCGCGCGGAACAACAGGCACAGCCCGGGCGCCACGGCCGCCGCGCTGAGCGCCGCCAGCGACGAGAAGCGCAGCGCGGCGGCGACGGCCAGCCAGGCGCCCGCGCACGCCAGGCCCACGGGCCAGGCCGCGGCGAACATCACGCCGAAGAAGGTGGCCACGCCCTTGCCGCCCCTGAACCCCAGCCAGACCGGGAACAGGTGGCCGAGGAAGGCGGCGGCCCCCGCCGCGGCGCCGAGCGTGCCGGCGTAGCCGGTGGCGTACTCGCCGCCGAGGCCGCGGCCGATGAGCACGGCGGCGGCGCCCTTCAGCCCGTCGCCGAGCAGCGTCAGCAGGGCCAGGCCGCGCCGCCCGCTGCGCAGGACGTTGGTGGCGCCGATGTTGCCGCTGCCGAGGCTCCTGGGATCGCCGGCGCCCGCCGCCCGCATCACCAGCACGCCGAAGGGAACCGATCCTAGCAGGTAGCCGCCGAGCAGCACGGCCGCGAGGTGGAGGGGGTCGGCCGGGGCGTTCATGCGCACCGAAGCTTAGTCGCCGCGACCCGCACGGCAAGCGCGAACCCGTCGCGCCCGCCGCACGTTGACGGCGCGGGACAAGGAGCGCCGCCCATGGCCGGAACGTCGCACGAGGATATCGCCAGGGCTTTTGCCGAGGCGGTGAACATGACGCCGGCCGCGCTCGAGACATGGCTGGAGACCGAGGAGTCCAAGTCCGTCGGCTGGGCGGGCGGCGCGAACAAGACGAGCAGCGCCGGCCCCGAGTCGGTCGGCCACCACGAGGGTCGCCGGATCGTGGAGATCAAGCGCAAGAAGAAGGCGGACCTCACCGACGCCGACTACGCCGACATGAACAAGGTGGTCGGCTACGTCCACCGGCACCTCGCCCAGGGCGGCCCGAAGGAGGACGCGGAGCACAGCCGCTGGCGCTACAGCCTGATGAACTGGGGGCACGATCCTCTCAAGGGGTGAGCCTCAGCGGCCCCGCAGCATGCGGCGCAGGTCGGCCATCGTGCGCGCCGGGTGGATGTCCGCGTCCACGCGCTCAGACGCGGGCTCATCCACGATCCACCGACGGCTGGCGCACGCCTCTCGCAGCACCACCGGCGTGCGCAGCGCGTCGCGCGACGTGAAGGTGTCGTAGATCAGCCCTATCCGGCGCTCCCACCCGGCGCCGCCGGAACGACGCCGATGGCGGCGAGGCCCGAGCAGCCGACCGTCTCGGTCACCCCGACGCCGAGCGTGACCACGGCCTGCGGCGCCTCGGCAAGCGGGAGCGCGAGGGTGGGGCGGCCAGGCGCGGCCGGTCAAGCTGAGCCGGTCAGGTCTCCGCCCGGTGCACCACCCGCCCGTCGACCAGGGTCAGCAGCACCTCGCCCTGGAGGCGGCGGCCGTCGAACGGCGAGTTGTGGCTCTTGGAGAGCAGGCGGTCGGCGTCGATCACGCGGGGCGCGCCGATGTCGCAGAGGACGAGGTCGGCGGGGGCGCCGGGGGCCAGGCGGCCGGCCTGCTGGCCGAGCAGGCGGGCGGGGCCGAGGGTGACAGCGCGCACCAGCGGCAGCAGCGGGCACAGCCCCTCGTGGTGCAGCGACAGCAGGGCGGGCAGCAGCGTCTCCAGCCCCACCGCGCCCGGGGCCGCCTCGGCGAACGGCAGGCGCTTGTCCTCGGCGGGCGCGGGCGTGTGGGCGGAGGTGACGGCCTCCACCAGGCCGGAGGCGACGGCCTCCACCAGCGCCAGCCGATCGTCCTCGCGGCGCAGCGGCGGGTCCAGGCGGTAGAAGGTGCGGTAGTCGCCGACGTCCAGCTCGTTGAAGCTGAGATGGTTGATCGAGGCGGTGGCCGCGGCGGCCACGCCCCGGCCCTGCGCGGCGCGCAGGCGCTCGCAGCTGTCCGCGGTGGTTATCTGGTCCACCAGCAGGCGCGCGCCGGTGAGCTCGGCCAGCGCCAGGTCGCGCTCCAGGGTGATGCGCTCGGCCAGGGCGGGGGCGGCGGGCAGGCCCAGGCGGGCGGCGAGCTCGCCCTCCGTCGCGCAGGCGCCCTCGCTCAGGTACGGGTCGGCGGGGCGGTGGGCCACCATGGCCCCGTGCGCGTGGGCGTAGGTGAGCACGCGGCGCAGCAGCTTGCTGTCGGCCACCGTGCGGTCGCCGTCGGTGACGTAGGCGGCCCCGGCCTCGCGCATCAGCCCGATCTCGGCCATGCGCTCGCCCGCGCAGCCGCGGGTGGCGGCCCCGGCGGCCAGCACGTGCACGAGGTCGAGGTCGCGGGCGCGGCGCAGCACGAAGTCGATGGCGGCCGGATCGTCGAGCGCCGGGTCGGTGTCGGGCTGGAGCACCATCGTGGTGACGCCCCCGGCGGCGGCGGCGCGGGCGGCGGACTTCAGCGTCTCCTTCGGCTCGGCCCCGGGCTCGCCCGTCTTCACGCGCAGGTCGATCAGGCCGGGGATCAGCAGGGCTCCGCCGCAGTCGAGCATCTGCAGATCGGGCGAGGGCGACCCGAGCGCGGGCGCGCGGCGCACGTCGGCGATCACGCCCTCGGTGACGATCAGGGCGCCCGGGCCGTCGTAGCCGCTCTCCGGGTCGAGCAGGCGGGCGTTGACCAAGGCGAGGGGGCGGCGGCTCACGGCGACCCGTTCCCGAGCCGCTCGGCCAAGCCGGCGAGCACCGCCATGCGTGCGGCGACGCCGAGCTCCACCTGATCCTGGATGAGGCTCACGGCCGGATCGTCGGCCACCGCCGAGTCGATCTCCACGCCGCGATTCATGGGCCCCGGGTGCATCACCTTGGCGCCGGGCGCGGCCCAGGCCAGCTTCTCGCGGTCCAGCCCGTAGAAGCGGAAGTACTCGCGGGCGGAGGGCACGAAGGCGCCGTCCATGCGCTCCAGCTGCAGACGCAGCATCATCACCACGTCCGCGCCCGCCAGGCCGCTGCGCATGTCGTGGTGCACCTCGCAGCCCCACTCCTGCGCCTCCGCGGGGATCAGGGTGGGCGGCCCCACCAGACGCACCTCGGCGCCCAGCAGCTGCAGCAGGATGATGTTGGAGCGCGCCACGCGGCTGTGCGCCACGTCCCCGCAGATGGCGACGGTCAGCCCCTCGACCCGGCCGAGGGCCCGGCGCAGGGTCAGGGCGTCGAGAAGCGCCTGCGTCGGATGCTCGTGCCGCCCGTCGCCCGCGTTGACGACCGCGCAGGACACCTTCTGCGCCAGCAGCGCCGCCGCGCCGCTGGCGGAATGGCGCACGACCAGAAGGTCCGGCCGCATCGCGTTCAGCGTCACCGCCGTGTCGATCAGGGTCTCGCCCTTGGTCACCGAGGACGCCCGAGGACTCATGTTGACCGTGTCCGCCCCGAGCCGTTTGGCCGCCAGCTCGAACGAGGCCTGGGTTCGGGTCGAGGCCTCGAAAAACAGGTTCACGAGCGTCCGGCCGCGCAGCAGCGGCAGCTTCTTCTCCGGGCGCCGGTTCAGCGCCACGAAGGCGCCGGCGAGGTCGAGCAACGCGTCGGCGGCGGGCCGGGTCAGGCCCATGCAGGTGGTGAAGTGCGCCCGCGGAAAGGCGTGGAGTCGCTCGCGGATTGCGTGCTCGACGGCGTCGCTCACCTCACCCTCCAGCGAGGAGAACGGGCGAATCGTCGAACTGCGCGGAAGGCCCCGTCGGAATGACGAGGCGCGCCGTCACTGCAGGCGCGCGCCCAGCTCGGCGACGGCGCGGTCGACGAGCGGGTCGGGGGCGCCCGCCGCGACGCGACCGGCCAGGACGCCCCCCGCGGCCCGGGCGGCGAGGTCCACGGCGGCCGCCTTCACCTCGGCGGCGGCCTGGGTCTCGGCGAAGGCGATGCGGCGGTCGGCCAGCTCCGTGCGACGCACGATCTGCGCCTCCAGCTTCACCTTGGCGTCGGCCTCGAGCCGCTTGGCCTCGGTCTCGGCGTCGGCGAGCATGCGGGCGGCCTGGGCCTCCATCTCGGCGCGGCGGCGGGTCAGCTCGTCCAGCGCGCGGCGGGCGTCGTCGCGCAGGCGCTCGGCCTCCTCCAGCGCCGTGCGGATGGCGTTCGAGCGATTGTCCAGGTTGCGCCCGGCGAAGCTCGGCACCTTGGCGAACAGCAGGATGCCGCCGAAGATCAGCAGGCCGACGCCGACCCAGGTCTCGGCTTCCTTCAACCATTCCATCGGGTCGTCCTCAGGCGCGGGCGGGGGCGGCGGCGAGCGCGCCCTCGACCTCGGCGGGGGTGGCGGCGCGGCCGGTGAGCCGCTCCACGATCGCGCCCGCCGTGTCGGCGGCCACCTCGCGCACGGAGGCCATGGCGGCGTCGCGCGAGGCGCGGATGCGCGCCTCGGCCGCTTCCAGCCGGGTGTTCAGCTCGGCCTCCTGCGCCAGCTGGCGCTCGCGGGCCTCGGCGGCGACGCGCGTCTTGGCGTCGGTGGCCGCGGCCTGCGCCTTGGCGCGCGCCTCGTCCATCTGCCTCTTGGCCGCCGCCGCCTGGGCGTCCGTCTCCGCCTGGGCGCGTCGCGCGTCGGCGATCGCGCCGTCGATGGCCGCGGCCCGGTCGTCGCGCACCTTGCGCAGGCGCGGGGCGAACACGGTGGCGATCAGGGCGTAGAGCAGGGCGAACAGCACCACCAGCCAGACGATCTGGCCGCCCCAGAAGGCGGCCTCCAGCTGCGGCAGGCCGCTCTTGCCTTGGTGCTCGACGGCCGCGTGCGCCGCCCCGGGGGGCGCGGGCGCCTCGCGGCCCGTCACCGCCTCGGCCGCCTCGCGCGCGGGCGCCGGTTCGGTCGAGACGGTCTGCGCCATCAGAGGAACAGGATCAGGATGCCCAGCACGAAGGCCAGGATGCCCAGGGCCTCGGCCAGCGCGGCGCCCACGAACAGGTTGCCGACCTGACTGCCGGCGGCGGTCGGGTTGCGCAGGGCGCCGTTGAGGAAGTTGCCGAAGATGGTGCCCACGCCCAGCGCGGCGCCGATCATGCCCAGGGTGGCGAGGCCCGCGCCGATGTAGCGAGCGGCTTGAGGTTCCATGTCCGTTCAGTCCCGATTGTCAGATGGAGGAGGGGAGGGGAAGGCGTCAGTGCCCGTGGCCGAGGTTCACGACGTCGTTCAGGTAGATGCAGGTCAGCACCGCGAACACGAACGCCTGCAGGAACGCGACCAGGAACTCAAGCGCGGTCAGCGCCACCACGCCGCCCAGCGACAGCGCCGCCACGGGCAGCCCCAGGAGGCCCACGCCGCCGCCCGCGGCCAGGAGGCCGAGGCTGACGACGAAGCCGGCGAACACCTTCAGCGCCACGTGGCCCCCCAGCATGTTGCCGAACAGGCGCAGCGCCAGGGTGACGGGGCGCAGCAGGAAGGAGATGAACTCGATGAAGCCCACCACGGGGCGCAGCAGCAGCGGCGCGCCCGAGGGCCAGAACAGGAGGAAGAAGCCGAACCCGTTGCGCATGAAGCCCACCACCAGCACCAGCGCGATGGTCAGCACCGCCAGGGTGACGGTCACCGCCAGCTGCGACGTGGCGGTGAAGGCCAGGAACAGGCCCAGCAGGTTCATCATCAGGATGAACAGGAACAGGGTGAACACGAACGGGAAGTAGCGGCGCCCTTCGTGCCCGATCAGGCTGGAGGCGAGGTCGTCGATCATGCCGAACAGCACCTCGCCGGCCATCTGCGTGCGGCCGGGCACCACCTGCGGGCGGAAGGTCACGACCGTGAGGAAGCCGACCACGATCGCGAAGGCGAGCGTCATGGCCAGGGTCGAGTTGGTGAAGGCGAGGTCGATCCCGAACAGGTCGGGCAGGTCGACGATCTTCTTGACCTCGAACTGTTCGAGCGGTCCGGCCATCTAGTCCTTCTCGTCCTCGTCGTCGAAAGGGACCGACGGCGGGGCCGCTCCCAGGTTCTCTCGGTCGGCCTGCGCCTGCAGGCGGTCCGCCGTGCGCTTGGCCATCCACAGGGACACGGCGAAGCCCGCGAGGACGCCGCCGATCAGCCCCCACGGCCGGGTGCGCCCGCCGGAGAGCCAGTCGAGCCCGAGCCCCAGCGCCAGCCCCACGAAGACGCCGCCGAGCAGGTCGGTGACGATCTTGTAGGCCTGGTCGACCGCGCGCGACCGCCCCGCCTCGGCCGTCGCCGGCCGCGCCGTGGACCGCTCCAGCGCATCGGCCCGCCTCTGGAGGTCCCGCAGGGGATCCGAAGGCGGGGGCGTCGACGTCATGGAGGCGGACGCACGCTCGTGAGGAGCCGCGGCGGCGGGCCGCCCCGACCCTCGCGAGGGCGGGGCGGTTCTACCGGGGGGCGGTCGGATGTCAACCGCGACACGCTCCGCGCGTCCGCCCCGCCTACTCCGCCGCCAGGGCCTCCGCCCCCCGCAGGTCCACGCCCACCAGCTGCGACACGCCCCGCTCGGCCATGGTCACGCCGAACAGGCGGTCCATCCGGCTCATGGTGACGGGGTTGTGCGTGATGGCGATGAAGCGCGTGGCCGTGCGCGTCCGCATGGCGTCCAGCATGCGGCAGAAGCGGTCCACGTTGGCGTCGTCCAGCGGCGCGTCCACCTCGTCGAGCACGCAGACGGGCGAGGGGTTGGAGAGGAACACGGCGAAGATCAGCGCGGTGGCGGTCAGCGCCTGCTCGCCCCCGCTCATCAGCGTCATGGCCGCCAGCCGCTTGCCGGGAGGACAGGCGTAGATCTCCAGCCCCGCCTCGAGCGGGTCGGGGCTCTCCACCAGGGCGAGCCGCGCCTCGCCGCCCTCGAACAGGGTCTGGAACAGGGACTGGAAGTCGGCGTCGATGGCGCTGAAGGC
Source organism: uncultured Caulobacteraceae bacterium (assembly GCA_964244065.1). GTDB lineage: Bacteria > Pseudomonadota > Alphaproteobacteria > Caulobacterales > Caulobacteraceae > JASLDZ01. The sequence goes on from CAXTHH010000002.1 coordinate 688,061, forward strand.
GACCAGCAGGCGCTCGCGGCCCTCCGCGTTGAGCGACTGCACGGCCGCGCGCAGCTTGGCCACCGCCCCCGCGAGGTCGGCCCGCTCCGCCTGCATCGTCTCCAGTTGCGCGCCGACCTCGGCCGCCTCCTCCGCCGCGCGCAGGTTCACGGGGCCGAGCGCGTCGCGGCGAGCCTCCAGGGCGCGCAGGTGCGCGTCCAGCGCGGCGGGGTCGGAGGGCAGGGCCACGGCGTCGGCGGCCAGCCGCTCGCGCAGGGTCTCCGGCTCCAGCCCCGCCTCCGTGCGCAGCGCCTCGGCGGCCTCGGCCAGGCGCGCCTGCGCGGCCTCCAGCCGGGCCGCGTCGACGGCGCGGCGCTCGCGGGCCGCGGCGGACGCGGCGTCGGCGCCCCGCGCGGTGCGATCGGCGGCGAGGGCGGCGGCCTCGGCTTCGGCCAGGGCGTCGGCGGCCTGCGCGCGGCGGACCTGGGCCTGGGCGAGGGCGTGCTCGGCGGCTCCACGCCGGCCCGCGAGCGCCTGCGGCAGCGCGCGGGCGGCGTCGCCGGCGGCGCGGGCGACCTCCGCCTCGTTGCGCAGGGCCTCGCCGCGGGCCGCGGCGGCGCGGAGCCGGCGCGCCCAGTCGGCGAGGTCGCGGGCGAGGTGGTCGCGGCGGCGGGCGCGCGCCTCGGCGCTGCGGCGCTCGCCGTCCAGCGCCGCACGGGTCGCGCCCTCCGCCTCGCGCGTCCGGGCGGCGGCGGCGCGCGCCTCGCCGTCCTCGGCGTCCGCCGCCGGGGAGGGCGGGCCGGGCGCGGCGCGCGCGGCCTCGGCCGCCGCACGCGCCTCGGCCGCCTCGCGCTCGGCGGCCTCGGCCTGTGTCTCGGCCTCGGCGCGTTCGCCGGCGATCCGGGCGGCGGCCTCGTCCAGCGCGGCGCGCCGGGCCTCGCGCAGGGCGGCGTCGCGTCCGACCCGCTCGGCGGCGTCGCGGGCGGCGCCCAGGGCGCGCTCGGCCGCGGGAAGCGCGGCGGCGGCGCTGCGGGCCGCCTCGCTCGCCGACCGGGCCGCCGCCTCGGCCTCGCGCATCTTCGCGGCGGTGGCGTCCGCTGCGGGCGCAAGCGCGACGGCGCGGGCCTCGGCCGCCTCCAGCCGGGCGCGCTGGGCGAGCCGGACGGCGGCGGGGCGGGGCGCGTCGGCGCGGACCGTCAGCCCGTCCCAGCGCCACAGGTCGCCCTCGCGCGAGACCAGGCGCGCGCCGGCGGGGAGGGCGCCGCGCAGGCGCTCGCCATCGGCGCGGGCCACCAGGGCGGTGAGCGCCAGGCGCGCGGCGAGCTCGGGCGGAGCCTCCACTCGGGGACCGAGGGGCTCGGCGCCGGGGGGCCAGGCAGGGGCCGGGGCGGAGGCCCCCGCCCAGTGCGCAGGGGCGGCGGGGTCGAGGGCCGCCTCGCCGTCGTCGCCCAGGGCGGCCGCCACCGCCGCCTCCAGCCCGGGCTGTGGGCGGACGCGGTCGAGGGCGGGGGCGTGCGGGCCGCGGCGGCCACCGGCGGCGAGCTCGCGGAGGCCGCGCGCCTCGGCCTGGACGCGGCGGAGCCCGTCGTCGGCCTCGCGGTGCGCGGTCCGGGCGCGGGCCTCCTCGGCCATCGCGGCGGCGCGGGCGGCCTCCGCCGCGTCGCGGTCGGCGCGGGCCGTGGCCAGCGCCGCCTCGGCCCGGGCCAGCGCCTCCGCCTCGCCGCCGCCCGCCTGCACAGGGGCGAGGGCGGCGCGTTCGGCGTCCGCGGACGCGACGGCGGCGCCGAGGCGGTCGCGCCGGGCGACCGCGGAGGCGGCGCGCTCGGCGGCGGCCCGGGCGGCCGCCTCGGCGCTCTCCGCCGCGCGCCGGGCGGCCGCACGCTCGGCCTCGGCGGCGGCGCGCGCGGCGGCGCGGCGCTCCAGCCCAGCGTCCGCCTCGGCGCGGGCGGCGGCGGCGCGGGCGAGCGCCGCCTCCAGCTCGGGCAGGCGGGCGGGGGCGGAGGCGAGCGCGGCGTCCAGGTCGGCCAGCTCGCCCTCCAGCCGGCGGACCGCGCCCGTGGCGTCGCCCTCGGCGGCGGCCTCGCGGGCGCGGTCGGCGGCGATGCGGGCGGCGTCCGCCTGCGCCCGGGCGAGCGCGGCCTCGGCGTCGGCCGCCTCGCGCTCCAGGAGGTCGCGGCCGACTTCCGCATGGCGCAGCACGGCGGCGGCGGCGGTGGCGGCGTCGCGCAGGGGCGGGAGCGCTTCGGCGGCTGAGGTCACGGCCACGGCGGACCGCGCGGCCTCGCGCGCCGCCTCCGTCGCGGCGGCCTCGGCCTCGGCGAGCGCCCGGGCGGCTTCGGCGGCGGCGGCGTCCGCCTCGGCCCAGCGGGCGCCAAGCACCGCGGCGCGTAGCGAGCGGATGTCGGCGGCCAGGCGCCTGTAGGTCTCGGCCCGGCGCGCCTCGCGGCCCAGGCGGGCGAGCTGCGCCTCCAGCCCGGCGGCGACCTCGTCCAGCCGCTCGCCGTTGGCCTCGGCGGCGGTGAGGCGCAGCTCCGCCTCGTGCCGGCGGGCGTGCAGGCCGCTGACGCCCGCGGCCTCCTCCAGGATGCGGCGGCGGTTGGCGGGCTTGGCGGCGATCAGCTCGCTGATCTGCCCCTGCCGCACCAGAGAGGGCGAGTTGGCGCCCGTGGAGGCGTCGGCGAACAGCAGCTGCACGTCGCGCGCCCGGGCCTCGCGCCCGTTCACGCGGTAGGCGCTGCCCTGGCCGCGGTCGATGCGGCGGGACACCTCGATCACGTCGGCGTCGTTGAAGGCGGCGGGGGCGCGGCGCTCGGCGTTGTCGATGGTGAGCACCACCTCGGCGTGCTCGCGCGCCGGCCGACCCTGGGCGCCCGCGAAGATCACGTCGTCCATGGCGCCCGCGCGGAGCGCCTTGGCGCTGCCCGCGCCCATGACCCAGCGCAGCGCCTCCAGGAGGTTGGACTTGCCGCAGCCGTTGGGACCGACGACGCCCGTCAGCCCGGGCTCGATCCGGAACTCGGCCGGCTCGACGAAGGACTTGAAGCCCGCGATGCGCAGCCGGGTGAACTGCACGGCGCGGGCTTCAGGGGATCACTTGCCGCCAGCCTGGGCGTAGGCGGCGGCGAACATGGCGGGCTTCAGGTCGGTCTGATTAAAGCGTTCGCCGGCCAGCATGTCGCCCCCCTTGAGCTCCTTGCCGTTGATCACGAAGGTGGGCGTGCCGGTGATCTTGTCCTGGTTGACCGCCTTCTGGAAGCGGGCGTCCAGGTCCTTGTAGGCCTGGTCGTCGCCGAGGCAGGCGGTGATCTGCGCTTCGCTCAGGCCGGCGGCCTTGCCCACGTTGACGATCCAGCCGCGGATGTCGCCGCTCTTGAACAGCTGGTCCTGCGTGTTGAACAGACCTTCGACGACGCCGAAGTACTTGTCGCGCCCGGCGCAGCGGGCCAGCACCCAGCCGGCGGCGGCGCCCTGCTCGGGCCCGGTGATGAACTCGCGCAGCACCCACTTCACCTTGCCGGTGTCGACGTACTGCTTCTTGATCGTCGGGAAGTATTCCTTGTCGAAGTGCGCGCAGTGCGTGCAGGTCACCGACAGGTACTCGACCACGGTCACCTTGGCCTTGGGGTCGCCGATCACGTACTCGGGGGCGGTGAACTTGCCGGCGGCGGAGCCGTTGGCGGCCCCGCCCGGGCGGGCGTCGGCGTTCTGGCTGCAGGCGGCCGCGAGCGCGGCGGCGGCGAGGAGCGGGGCGGCGAGCAGGGTGCCGAGGCGGCGGCGGGCGATCATGCGGGCGAGCGTTCCAACAGGGCCGCGCGGGGGCGCGGCGGCTCCCGCCGTTGCACGACGCGTCGCGGGGGTTGTCAACGGTCGGGGCTGACGCAGGGGCTGGGCGCGCCGCTATGCCGGTCGCCCACGCCGGCGCCTTTCACTCCGTCACCCTCGGGCTCGACCCGAGGGCGACGGAGAGGAATGTGAGGAGGGTTGGTGGAGTACGCGGGCGCGCCTCAGCCGTCGCGCCGCACCGCCCGGCCGAGCCGCAGCAGCGAGGTCTTGAGCGGTCCGTCCGGCACGTCGGCCAGATCGCGGGAGAGCTCGGCCTCCGCCGCCGCGTCCAGCGGCCCCGCCCGCCTGCGGCGAGGCTTGGCGCCGGCCAGGGCGGCGACGGCCGTCTGCACCGGCCCCTGCACGATGCGCAGGCGCTCCACCACGCCGCGGCCGAGCACCAGCTCGGCGCGGCCGATCAGCTCGGCGGCCTGGTGCTGCACCAGGGCGGCGGCGGGGCCGTCCACGCGCACCTCCAACACGCCCGGCCCGCCGCCGCGCGGGCGGATGATGCGCACGGGCTCGGTGCGCGGGCCGAGGAGGTCGCCGGCCACCTCGCGCCAGCGCGCCTTGAGCGGGCCGACCGAGCCGCCCGCCTTGCCGAACTTGGCCTCCAGCCCCTTGAGCGAGCGGGCCAGGGCGGCGCCCGCGGCCGGAGGCGCGCGGCGCGGCGGGCGCGTGCGCTTCTCCGCCAGGATGCGGGCGGCTTCGTCCGGCGTGGGCAGGCGGCGGCGCATGGGCGAGCTATATGCCATGCGGTGAGCCCCCCGGCAGCCGACATCCGTGCGCGACTCCTCGCCTGGTACGACGCCCACGCGCGCAGCCTGGCCTGGCGCGTCGGCCCGGCGGAGCGCGCGGCAGGGGTGCGGCCCGACCCCTACCGGGTGTGGCTGTCGGAGGTGATGCTGCAGCAGACCACCACGCCGCACGCCACGCCCTACTTCCACGCCTTCACCGCCCGCTGGCCCACGGTGGCCGATCTGGCCGCCGCGGCGGACGCGGAGGTGATGGGGGCCTGGGCGGGGCTCGGCTACTACGCCCGGGCGCGCAACCTCCTGAAGGCGGCGCGGGCCGTGGCGGGCGAGCACGGCGGCGTCTTTCCCGGCACGGAGGCGGCCCTGCGCGCCCTGCCGGGCTTCGGCCCCTATACGGCGGCGGCGGTGGCCGCGATCGCCTTCGACGAGGCCGCCAACGTGGTGGACGGCAACGTTGAGCGCGTCGTCGCCCGCCTGTGGGCGGTGGAGACGCCGACGCCGGCCGCCAAGCCCGAGCTGCGCCGGCTGGCGGGCACGCTGGTCGCCGACGACCGGCCCGGCGACTGGGCGCAGGCGCTGATGGACCTGGGCGCCACCGTGTGCCGGCCGCGCTCGCCCCTGTGCGGCCGCTGCCCGCTCCGACCGGACTGCGCGGGCTTCGCTTCCGGCGCGCCGGAGAGCTTCCCGCGCAAGGGGGCCAAGGCGGTGCGCGCCCGGCGCTACGGCGCGGCCTACGTGCTCCTGCGCGGGCACGAGGTGGCGCTGGTGCGCCGGCCCCCGCGCGGGCTGCTGGGCGGCATGGCGGGGCTGCCGACCTCGGCCTGGACCGCCGCCCCGCCCGCCCCCGGCGAGGGCGCCCCCGCCCCGGCCGCCTGGCGCGAGGCGGGCGAGGTCGAGCACGTCTTCACCCACTTTCCCCTGACCCTGTCCGTGCTGCGCGCCGAGGTTGGTGAGGGGACGCCCGCGGGCGTGGAGTGGACGGCCGTCGCCGAGGCCGAGCGCGTCCTGCCCACCGTGTTCCGCAAGGCGCTGGCGGCGGCCCTCGGTCGGCTGGTCTAGCCGTCCGTCTCGAAGTCGATGGGGATGCGCAGGGCGGCCTCGACGGGGCGGCCGTCCACGCGCAACGGGCGGAAGCGGATCACGCGGGAGAGGTCCAGGGCGGCCCGGCCGAAGCCCTCGCCGGAGGGTGTCTCGCTCAGCACGCGGCAGTCGCGCACCCGGCCGTCGCGCCCGCCGAGGCAGCGCAGCAGCACGGAGCCCGAGCGGCCGTCGCGGTAGGCGGCTTTCGGGTAGGCGCGCTCGATCTCCTCCGCGGAGGCCCAGCGCACCCAGTCCGGGTCGGCGAGCGCCGGCGCGCCGCCCCCGCCGGAGCCCGTGCCCGTGCCCGCCCCGCCGCCGCCCGTGGCCGCCCCGGCGCCCGCGCCCGTGACGGGGGAGGCCAGCTCCGGCCCGGGGGGTGCGACCAGGGTCGGCGGGGTCACGAGCAGCGGCTCCACCGGCGCGGGCGGGCGCAGGGGCGTGGGCGGCGCGACGCTGGGGATCGGCGTCGGCGTGGAGGGGGCTGCGAGCTTCGGCGCGGAGGCGGGCGAGCCGCCGGCTCGCCGGGCGTCGCTACGCGCGGGCGGCACGCGGGGAAACGGCGCGGGCAGGTCGAGGTCCACCGCGGGCGGCGGCCGCCCGACGCCGGAGGGTCGCCAGGACAGCACCACCGCCAGGATCACCGCCAGGTGGACGCCCAGCGCGAACGCCACCGCCCCGACGCGCGTCGCGGGCTTGCGGCCGGCGTTAGGTGGCGTGGGCATGGCGGGGGAGATGGGGGTTCGTTCGAAACACGCGACCCTGAGCTCCGTCGCCCTCGGGCTTGACCCGAGGGCCGAGCCCTCCGCCGCTCCACGGTTAAGAGACGCACGCCCGGCGCCCGGCCCCCGGGTCAAGCCCGAGGGCGACGGGAGGACGCGCCTACGCCAGGCCCTGCCGCACGCGGGTGCGCAGGGTGTCGATGGGCGCCAGCCCGCGGTCGGTCTTCAGGCGCCAGAAGGTCCAGCCGTTGCAGCTCGGCGCGTCGTCCAGCAGGGCGCCGAGCTTGTGGATGGAGCCGGAGAGTTCGCCCGACACCAGCGAACCGTCGGCGCGCACGCGGGCCGAGCGGCGGCCCTTGGGGCACCACAGCTCGTCGCCGGGGCGGAGCAGGCCGGCCTCCACCACCATGCCGAAGGGCACGCGCGGCTCGGACTTCCTGGAGCCGGTCACCGCCAGGGCCTCGGGCGCGGTCGGGATGACGGAGGCGATCCGCGCGGCGGCGACCGCGGCGTAATCCGGCTCGCGCTCGATGCCGATGAAGCGGCGGCCCAGGCGCTTGGCGGCCGCGCCGGTGGTGCCCGTGCCGAAGAAGGGGTCGAGCACCGTGTCGCCCGGGCGGGTGGAGGCCAGGAGCACGCGGTGCAGCAGCGCCTCGGGCTTCTGCGTGGGGTGCGCCTTCTTGCCGTCCGCGCCCTTCAGCCGCTCCTCGCCCGCGCAGATCGGGAGGGTCCAGTCGCTGCGCAGCTGGGTGTCGTCGTTGAAGACCTTCAGGGCGTCGTAGTTGAAGGTGTGGCGCTTCTGGTCGCGGCTCTTGGTGGCCCAGATCAGCGTCTCGTGCGCGTTGGCCAGCCGCGTGCCCTTGAAGTTCGGCATGGGGTTGGTCTTGCGCCACACCACGTCGTTCAACAGCCAGAAGCCCAGGTCCTGCATCGCCGCGCCGACGCGGAACACGTTGTGGTAGCTGCCGATGGTCCAGATCGCGCCGTCGTCCTTCAGCACGCGGCGGCATTCGCTGAGCCAGGCGCGGGTGAAGCGGTCGTAGTCGGCGAAGCTGGCGAACCGGTCCCAGTCGTCGTCGACCGCGTCCACCTTGCTGTTGTCCGGCCGGTGCAGCTCGCCGCCCAGCTGCAGGTTGTAGGGCGGGTCGGCGAACACGAGGTCGACCGAGCGGTCCGGCAGCGCCCGCAGGGCGTCCAGGCAGTCGCCGACGATGATCTCGCCTGCCGGATCGTTGACGCGCTCGGCCATGCCGCTTCCCCGTTCTAGGGGAACAGAGTCAACGCTCGTGGTTGAGGCGGGATGAGCAAGCAGGGTTAACGACCTCCTCCCCTGCGCAGCGGGGGAGGAGGCGCGTGACGGAAGGGGGCCCCGCACGCTCGACGTAGGAGTCCGGTTCGCCCCCTCCGTCCGCTTCGCGCCCCCCCCCCTGCGCAGGGGGATGAGATCGCTTTTTCGCTCAGCCTTCGCCGAACGCGCCCCGGCTCGCCTTGTCCAGCTCCTCGGCGTAGCGGCGCACGGCGTGGGCCTCGGTGAGCAGGCCGACGACGCGGCGGGTGTCCGGGGCGTCGATCACGGCCAGGCTCTCGGCCTCCGCACGGTCGAACAGGGCCATGGCCGTCTTGACGTTCATCTCGGGCAGGAGCGCCGCGTCGGGCAGGCGGGCGAGGGCGGCGACCCGGGTGGTGTCGAGCTCCGCGTCGCGCTCGGCGGCGTAGGCCTCGGGCACGGCGACGAGCCCCAGGTAGCGGCCGTCCGCGTCCACGGCGACGGCGATGGAGCGGCTGCCCAGGGGCGTGCGGCGCCGGAACTCGCGCAGCGTCTGGGCGCCCGGCGCGGTGGCCACGTCGCCGCGCATCAGCCGGCCCACGGTGAGCGAGCGGATCCAGCCCACGTCGGCGGCGGAGCGGATGGTCTCGCCCCGCAGGTGCAGCCGCCAGGTGGAGAAGCTGTAGCCGAAGGTCTCGCGCACGGTCAGGCTCGTGCCCACGCAGGCGGTGAGCACGGCCGCGGTCAGGCCCAGGTCGCCCGTGGTCTCCAGCACCAGGAAGCTCATGGTCAGCGGGCCGCCGACGATGGCGACGGCCAGCGTGCCCATGCCCGCCAGCATCAAGGCCGTGGGGTCCAGGCCGAAGCCGGGCGCCCAGCAGGTGAAGCCCTCGCCGACCACCTTGCCCAGAAGCACGCCCATGAACAGGGAGGCGAAGAACAGCCCGCCGCGGAAGCCCGAGCCCAGGCTGACCAGCGCCGCCAGGAGCTTCAGCGCCAACAGCCCTAGAAGCACGCGCATGGGCAGGGACAGGCCGATGTCCAGCGCCATGGCCCCATGCCCTGCCGCCAGCACCTGCGGCGTCAGCAGCGCCAGGCCGCCCACCATCAGCCCGCCTACGGCGGGGCGCAGCCAGACGGGCAGGCGGCTCAGGGCGAACAGCTTCTCGCTGGCCTCCACTCCGCGCATCACCACGACGCCGAGCGCCGTGGCCACCCCGCCCATGGCCAGGATCACGAGGTAGTGCCAAGGCTGCAGCGGGAACACCTGCAGGGCGTGGAAGGCGTAGGGGCTGCCGCCCAGCGCCTGCGTCGTCAGCCAGGCGGCCAGCGATGCCGCCATCACCGCCGAGACGTTGCCCACCGAGTAGACGCCCACGATCAGCTCGAAGGCGTAGAAGGCGCCGGAGATCGGCGCGCCGAACGCCGCGGAGATCGCTCCCGCCGCGCCCGCGCCCACCATGATCCGCAGGTCCGTCCGGCGCAGGCGCAGGGCGATGCCGGTGCGGCTGGCCAGGCCCGCGCCGGCCTGGGTGTAGCCCGCCTCCAGCCCCACCGAGGCGCCGCAGCCGTTGCTGATCAGCGTCTGCAGACTCACAAGCAGGCTGTCGCGCAGGCTCATGCGTCCGCCGTGCAGCGCATTGGCCTCCACCGGGTCCACGGCCGGGCGGGCCCGGTGAGCGCGTCGCCAGAGCTCGGTCAGCCCCAGCAGCAGGCCCCCCGCGGCGGGGAACAGCAGGGCGCGCCAGGGAGCGATCGCCGCGCTGGCCGACAGGCGCTGGTCCACCGCGATGCCGAACAGCAGAACGTGGGCCGCCTGGCTGGCGAGGCTCAGCCCCACCACCAGCACCGCCGCTCCCGCGCCCACCAGCGCGGCCACCACCACCAGCAGCGACTCGGAGGAGCGGACCCAGGCGCGCAGCTGCGCCGCCCGGCCGCGTGCGGCGGCGGGCAGGTCGGGCAGGCCGGCGACGCTCACGTCCGGCAGATGCGCCCGCAGCTGGGCGCGCAGGCGCTCGGCCGCGTCGGCGGCGGTCACTCGGCCGCGAGGAGGGCCGGGGCGAGCGCGCCCGCCTCCTCCAGCGCCGCGCGGATGGGCGCCCAGCCGCGGCGGTGGATGGGCGAGGGGCCGAGCCGGCGCAGCGCCTCCACGTGCTCGTGCGCGTGATAACCCTTGTGCCGGGCGAAGCCGTAGCCGGGGTGCGCCCCGTCCATCTCCAGCATCAGCCGGTCGCGCGCGGTCTTGGCCAGGATGGAGGCCGCGGCCACCGAGCAGCTGAGCGCGTCGCCGCCGATCACCGTCCGCACGTCGCAGGGCAGCTTGAAGCGGTAGTTGCCGTCCACCAGCGCCACCGCCGGCCGGGGGTCCAGCCCCTCCACCGCGCGGCACATGGCCAGCCCCGTGGCGTGCAGGATGTTGAGCTCGAAGATCTCGTCGACGCTGGCGAAGCCCACGGCCCAGGATACGGCGACCGCCTTGATCTCCGCCTCCAGGGCCTCGCGCGCCTTGGCCGTCAGCTTCTTGGAGTCGTTCACCCCGGCGGGCACGCGGTCGGGCCGCAGGATCACGGCGGCGGCGGACACCGGCCCGGCCCAGGGCCCGCGGCCGGCCTCGTCCACCCCGCAGACCACCTGGCCGCCGCAGGCCAGCTCCAGCGCGAGCGTCGGCCCGCCGGGCGGGGCGGGGCGGGGCGGCTTGGCGGCCCGAGGGTGAGAGGGGGCGGTCACCCGCCCCGTCTAGCGCCGGGCCCGAGTCGGCGGAAGCGCGGCGGGGTCGCAGCTCAGGCCGCCGCCGCACCGGGGAAAGGCGGTTCGTCCGCGGGCCACCAGGGCGGCCGCACCAGGCGCGCGGGGCGCCCGCCGGCCTCCAGCGGGCCGGCGATGCGGTCCAGGCGGAGCAGCGCCAGCGCCCCGCCGCCGTGCGAGGCGACCACCTCGCCCGCGCGCAGCGACCCCGCCAGCACCTCGGCCCCGGCGGGCGCGTCCGACCTGAGTGGGAGCACGCGGCTGCGCACGCCGCCCCGGCGCTTCATGCGCGAGGTGGTCTCCTGCCCGACGAAGCAGCCCTTGCGGTAGTCGACCCCGGCCAGGAGGTCGTGCAGCAGCTCGGTGGCGTAGGCCTTGTCCGCCAGCCCGTCGGCCGCGGCGTCCGGCAGGCCCAGCGCGAGGCGGTGGTCGGCGTAGTGCCCGGGCCCGGCGTCGGCGAGCGGCGGCGGATCGCCCGCCAGCCGCCAGCCGGCCGGCGGCGTGCGCGTGTCCGGCCGCCAGGGCGCGGGCGCCTCCGCGGCGTCCCACAGCGCCCAGACGGGGCGGTCGTCGGCGGCGAGCTCCACCGCGGCGCGCAGCCTGAACATGCGCAGCTTCGCCAGGAGCGCGTCGCGGTCGGCCGCCGGCGCGTCCACCAGCACCCCGTCCTCCTCGCCGTGCAGGAACAGCTCGTGCAGCACGCGCCCCTGCGGCGACAGCAGCGCGCCGAAGCGCGTCTCACCGGCCGCCAGCGTCTCCACCTCCTGGCTGAGCAGGCGGTTGAGGAAGGGCCGCGCCTCCGCCCCCGCGACGCGGATCAGGGCGCGGTCGTCGAGGCGGGCGAGCTTGGACATCCTCGCCATTTAGGTGCTGGCGCGGCGCGGTGTAGCCTGCGGCCGCGATGGCCCAGTCCCGCTTCCCCGTCCTGTTCATCACCGCCACGCGGATCGGCGACGCCGTGCTCTCGTCCGGCCTTCTGAAGCGGCTGACGGACGAGATCCCGCGGGCGCGGTTCACGGTCGCCGCCGGGCCGCTCGCCCTGCCCCTGTTCCGCGACCAGCCCGGGCTGGAGCGGCTGATCCCCGTGGTCAAGCAGCCCAACGGCCTGCACTGGCTCAATCTGTGGGGACAGGTGCGCCATCAGCGGTGGGGGCTGGTGCTGGACATGCGCGGCTCGGGCCTCGCCCGGTTCGTGCGCGCCCGGAAGCGCGCGGTGCGCCGGCCGCTCCCGCCCGGAACGCCGCCGATGCACAAGGTGCTGGAGGCCGCCCGCGTCCTGCGCGTGGAGGACGACCCGCCCGCGCCCTCCCTGGCCGTCTCGGGCGAGACGCAGCTCGCCGCCGACCGGCTGCTCGGCCCGGGCGAGGGGCCGATCCTGGCGGTCGCGCCCGCCGCCAACTGGGTGGGCAAGACCTGGCCCGCCGAGCACTTCGCGGTGGTCGCCGCCGAGCTCCTCGACCCCAAGGGGCCGATGGCCGGAGGGCGGCTGCTGCTCCTGGGCGGCGAGGGCGACCGCTTCGCCGCCGAGGCCGTGCGCCGGGTGGTGCCCCGCGGGCGCACCATCGACCTGGTGGGCCGCGCCGACCCGCTCACCGCCTACGCCGCCCTGAAGCGCGCGCGGCTGTTCATCGGCAACGACTCCGGGGTGATGCACATGGCCGCCGCGGCGGGCGCGCCGACGCTGGGCCTGTTCGGCCCTTCGGACGACCGGCTGTACGGCCCGTGGGGCGACAAGGCCGTCGCCCTGCGCGGCCCCCGCCCGTTCGAGGCGTTCAAGGCGGCGGACCCCGCCCTGAACCAAGCCGTGAACCACATGCGCGACCTGCCGGTGGACTGGGTCAAGCGCGCGGCGCGCGAGCTGCTGGAGCGCACCGGCTGACGCGGCCGCGCCGCCTTTCAGGCCGGCAGCCCCCTCACTCCCGCAAGCAGGGTGCGGAGCTCGGCAGGAGTAGCGCTTCCGGGCCCTCTCGCCTCCTACACCAATCTCCGCTCTTCCCCGCGGAAGCGGGGACCCAGGGTGAGCTACGCGCACCTCGGCTCCGAGCACCGGCAGGCCGGGGTGCGCGGAGTCGGACCTGGGTCCCCGCTTCTGCGGGGAAGAGGGGGGGTTGGGGAGGCGCGATCCCGCGCGCCGCGTACGTAGGCGCGCTATACCCGCCGCATGACCGAGACCTTCGACCTCATCGTCCGCGGCGGCACGGTGGTGAACCACGCCGGGCGGGGCGTCGCCGACGTGGGCGTGCGCGACGGGCGGATCGCGCGGATCGGCGACCTGGCCCACGGCTCGGCGGGCGAGACCTTGGACGCCGCCGGCCTCCACGTGCTGCCGGGGGTGATCGACACGCAGGTGCACTTCCGCGAGCCGGGGCTCGAGTGGAAGGAGGACCTGCAGACCGGCGGGCGCTCAGCCGTGCTGGGCGGCGTCACCGCCGTATTCGAGATGCCCAACACCGAGCCGGCCACCACCACCGCCGAGGCGCTCGCCGACAAGCTGCACCGCGCCAAGGGGCGGATGGACTGCGATCACGCCTTCTACGTCGGCGGCACGCACGAGAACGCGCACGCGCTCGGCGAGTTGGAACGCCTGCCCGGCTGCTGCGGGGTGAAGGTGTTCATGGGCGCCTCCACCGGCAGCCTGCTGGTGCCGGACGATCCGGGGGTGGCCGACATCCTCAAGCACGTGACGCGTCGCGCCGCCTTCCACTCGGAGGACGAGTACCGGCTGGCCGAGCGCCGCCCCCTCGCCCGTACCGGCGACTGGACCAGCCACCCGGAGGTCCGCGACGCGCAGAGCGCGATCCAGTGCACCGAGCGGCTGGTCTCCATCGCGCGGCGGCTCGGCAAGCGCATCCATGTGCTGCATGTGACCACCGCCGAGGAGATGGCCTACCTGCGCGAGCACAAGGACGTGGCCAGCGTCGAGACCACGCCCCAGCACCTGACGCTCGCGGGGCCGGAGGCGTACGAGCGCCTGAAGGGCTACGCCCAGATGAACCCGCCGATCCGCGACGCGCACCACCGCGCCGCCCTGTGGGCGGACGGGATCGCCGGCGGGGTGGTCGACATCCTCGGCAGCGACCACGCCCCGCACACGGCCGAGGAGAAGGCGCGGCCCTACCCCGCCTCGCCCAGCGGCATGCCGGGCGTGCAGACGCTGGTGGCCGTCATGCTGGACCACGTGGCGGCCGGCCGCCTTTCCCTGGAGCGCTTTGTGGACCTGACCAGCGCCGGGCCGCAGCGCGTGTTCGGCCTGGCCGACAAGGGCCGCCTGGCCGAGGGCTGGCACGGCGACCTGACGATCGTGGACCTGAAGGCGCGCCGCACCCTGCGCCACGCCGACATGGCCACCCGCGCCGGCTGGACGCCCTACGACGGCATGAAGGTCACGGGCGCGCCGGTCGCCACCGTGATCCGCGGCCGCGTGGTCATGCGCGACGGCGAGGTCGCCGCCCCGGCGCTCGGCGAACCGATCCGCTTCGGCGAGACTCTGGCGCCGAACTGAGGGCATGCTCCCCCTGGCGGGAGCCGTCCGCGACCGCTGCCTGTTCCGAGATCGCGCATGAACGCCTGGGTCGCCCTGGTCACCCTGCTGTCGCTGCTGTTGTACCTGGCGACCTTGCTCCAGGTGGGCCGGGCGCGGGGGCGCCACGGGGTGGTCGCGCCCGCCATGACGGGCCATCCGGAGTTCGAGCGGCTGGCGCGGGTGCAGGCGAACACGCTGGAGGGCCTGATCGTGTTCCTGCCCAGCCTGTGGCTGTTCGCCGGGTACCTGGAGCCGCGGGCGGCGGCGGCGATCGGCGGGGTGTGGGTCGCGGGGAGGCTGCTCTACGCCGTCACCTACGCCCGGGACGCCTCCAGCCGCGGCGCCGGCTTCCTGATCCAGGGCGTGGCCACGCTGGCCTTGCTGCTGGGCGCGTTCTACGGCGTGGGGCGCGCGCTGCTGACCGGCGCCTGAGACCCGGAGCGAGACGATGATCGGCGTGGTGGCGACGCTTCGGGCCAGGGAGGGCCGCGAGGCCGAGTTCGAGGCCGTGTTCGGGGAGATGGCCGCGGCCGTGCGGGCCGACGAGCCCGGCAACACGCTCTATCAGCTGACCCGCAGCCGGACCGAGCCGCGCACTTACAAGGTTCTGGAGATCTACGCCGACGACGCCGCCGTCGAGTCGCATCGGGGCAGCGACCACTACCGCGCGGGCGGCCGCAAACTGCGCGACCTGGTGGACGGCCCGCCCGAGATCGAGGTGCTGGACACGGTGGGCTGAGGTCGCGGTGGACAAGGCCGCGCCCTTCCTGACCATGCTGCTGGTGGGCGTGATGGTGGCGCTGCAGGGCCCCACCAACGCCCTGGTCGGCCGCGCGACCGCGGCGCCCATCTATGGCGTGCTGATCAGCCTGGTGGTGAGCACGGCGGCGGTCGGCGCGATGGCGCTGGCCTGGCCGGTGCGGCCGCAGCCCGGCGGGCTGGCGACGGTCCCCTGGTACGGCTGGCTCGGCGGCCTGTATGGCGCGGCGATCCTGCTGGGCGCCGTCATCGCCTTGCCGAAGCTCGGAGCCGGGCCGGCGCTGGTGATCGCGCTTCTGGCGCAGACCTCGCTGGGGCTGCTGGTCGACCACCTCGGCCTGTTCGGCCTGCCGCGCGCGCCGGTGACGGCCCTCAAGCTCGGCGGGCTGGCGGTGATGCTGGGCGGGGCCGCCATGGTGGCGATCAGGCGGTGAGCTCCGCCGCGCCCTGGCGAGATCCGCGCTACGCCGCCGACCGGGTTTCCGCCGAGTTCCGGGACGGGGGCGAGGTGGTGCTGGAGAACCGCGCCCCCGTCGGCCGCGTGTTCGCCACCACCGCCGCGCCGCTGGACCACTGGGCCGTCGAGGCGCCGGGCCGGGTGTGGCTGGCGGAACGGAGCGGTGCAGGCTGGCGGCGGCTGGGCTTCGCGGAGGCGGCGGAGCGCACGGCGCGGCTTGCGGGCGGGCTCGTGGGAATGGGGCTCGGCCCGGAGCGCCCGCTGCTGCTGCTGGCGCGCAACGGGGTCGACACGGCGCTGGTGACCTACGCCGCCCTGCGCGCCGGGATCGTCGCCGCGCCGGTGACGCCGCAGTACGGACTGCCGGGGGCCGAGCCCTCCCGCCTGGCTCACGCGCTCGGGCTGGTGCGGCCGGCGGCGGTCTATGTGGACGATCCGGCGCTCTACGCCTCCGCCCTGGCCGCGGCCGGGCTGGCCCCCGACGTGCGGGTGGTCGGGCCGGGCGAGCTGGAGGCGCTGTCCGCCGGGCCGCCGCTGACGGACAGGGGCGCGGGCAGGGCGGTCGCTAAGCTGCTGCTCACCTCGGGCTCCACCGGCGCGCCCAAGGCGGTGGCGCTGACGCACGCCAACCTGGCGGTGAACGCGGCGCAGGTGGCGGCGTGCTTCGAGGACCCGGACCCGCCCGTGCTGGTGAACGCCGCGCCCTGGAGCCACAGCCTGGGCGCCCACGCCATCCTGCACATGTGCGCGCACCGGGGCGGCACGCTTCACATCGACGGCGGCCAGCCGACGCCCGCGCGCTTCGGCGAGACGCTCCGCAACCTCGCGGAGGTGGAGACCACCTACCACAACATGGTGCCCGCCGGCTGGGCGCTGCTGGCCGACGCGCTGGAGCGCGACGACGGGCTGGCGCGCACCTTCTTCTGCCGGGTGCGGGTGATGCAGTACGGCGGCGCGGGCCTGCCCGCGAGCGTGCTGGCGCGGGTGCAGGCGGCGGCGGTGCGCGCCTGCGGCGAGCGGGTCACCTTCGCGGCCGGCTACGGCGTGACGGAGACCACGCCCACCGTCTCCAACGTGCGCTGGCCCAACGACCGCTCGGGCCTCCTGGGCTCGCCCATTCCCGGCACGGCGATCAAGCTCGCGCCCGTCGGCGGCGGCAAGCTGGAGGTGCGGGTGCGCGGGCCGCAGGTGGCGCCCGGCTACCGCGGGCCGGACGGCGCGGTGCGGCCGCTCCCGCTCGACGCCGAAGGCTTCTACGCCACCGGCGACGCGGGCCGGCTGGCCGAGCCCGAGCGGCCGGAGCGCGGCATCGTCTTCGACGGCCGGCTGGTGGAGAACTTCAAGCTGGCCACCGGCGCCTTCGTGGCCGCGGGGGCCCTGCGGCTGGCCGCCGTCTCCGCCCTCGGCGGCCTGGCGCTGGACGCGGTGGTCTGCGGCGAGAACCAGCCGGGCGTGGGCCTGCTCCTGTTCCCGCATCCGGGCGCGGACCCCGCCGGACTGCGCGACCACGCCTGCGCCGCGCTCGCGGCCCTGAACGCCGGGTCCAAGGGCGTCGGCGGCCGCGTCGCCCGCGCCTTGGTGCTGGATGCGGGGCCCGACGCCGCCTCGGGCGAGCTCACCGACAAGGGCTATCTCAACCAGGCGTTGGCCCGCGCCCGCCGCCCCGCCGAGATCGCCCGCCTGTTCGCCGCGGAGCCCGACGCGGCGGTGATCGTGCTATAGCTCGCCTTCGAAGGAGCGCCCCATGCCCGCCACCAAGCGCCTCGTCGTCGACCTGCCCGAAGACGTCGTCGACATGATCGAGGCGCGCGTCGCAGGCGGTGAGTTCGCCTCCCCCAGCGCCTACGTCGCCGCCCGCATCGCCGACGAAGACGCGTTGCCGCTTGAACATGAGAACCTCGACACACCCGAGATGCAGGCGTGGCTGGCGGAAGCGGAGGAGATCGAGCGACGCATCGATGCCGGCCTAGAGGAGACTGTTCCCGCAGCTGAGGTGTTCGCCAAGCTGAAGGCGCACATCACGAATCTGCGCGACGAGGCTGCTGTAAGGCCTGCCGCTGAGTGAACCGCTACGTCATCGTCTTCTCTCGTCGAGCTGATGCGGAATTGACGGAGATCATCAGCTACGTCGCCGTGGTAGCGAGCATAGTGTCGGCCGAGAGCTTCGGCGCCCGGATCGTGAGCTACATTGAAGGTCTCGCGAGATACTGCATCGCGGAACGCGGCTGGCCAACGGTCAGCGGCGGCTGGGGCTCCGCCGCAGCGTCACCATCGTGTTCAGGGTGAAGGGGCGGCGCGTGACCATCCTGCGTACAGCCTACCGCGGCCGCGACATCCTGAAGGACACGACATGAACGGCGCCGAAGCCATCCTGCGCACCCTGGCGGACGCCGGGGTGGACGCCTGCTTCACCAATCCCGGCACCAGCGAGATGCAGATGGTGGCCGCCTTCGACCGCGAGCCGCGGGTGCGGCCGGTGCTGTGCCTGTTCGAGGGCGTGGCCACCGGGGCGGCCGACGGCTACGCGCGGGTCGCGGGCCGGCCCGCCTCCACCCTGCTGCACCTCGGCGCCGGACTGGCGAACGGCGGGGCCAACCTGCACAACGCCCGGCGGGCGGGCTCGCCGGTGGTCAACATCGTGGGGGACCACGCGACCTACCACCGCGTACACGACGCGCCGCTGACCAGCGACATCGCCGGGCTCGCCCGCCCGCTGTCGGTGTGGGTCGGCTCGCCCGAGACGGCCGACGAAGCCGTGGCGCTGGCGGCGGAGAGCGTGGCGCGGTCGCAGGGGCCGACGCCCGGCCCGGCCACCCTGCTGCTGCCGGCCGACTGCGCCTGGAACGAGGCGGCCGGCGCCGTCGCCCCCGCGGCCCCTCCCACGCCGGCGACGGTGGCCCCCGAGCGGGTCGAGGCGGTCGCCGCCCGGATCAAGGGCGCGGCCAAGGCGGCGGTGCTGCTGGGCTCGCCCGCCTGCACGGAGCGCGGGCTGGCGGCGGCGGGGCGGATCGCGGCGTCGGGCGTGCGCGTGCTGTGCGACACCTTCGTGCGCCGCCTGCCGCGCGGCGCGGGCCGGTTCGCGCCCGACCGCATGCTCTACTTCGGCGAGATGGCGGTGCAGGATCTGGCCGGGACGCAGGTGCTGGCACTCGCGGGCGCCAAGACGCCGGTGGCCTTCTTCGCCTACCCGGGGGCGCCCAGCGTGCTGCTGCCCGAGGGCTGCGAGGCCGAGACGCTCGCCGCGCCGGAGGAGGACGCGGTGGCGGCGCTGGAGGCGCTGGCCGACGCGCTCGGCGCCCCCGGCCGCTTCGCCCCCGTCGGGCGCGAGACCCCGGCGGTCGAGGGCGAGGCGCTCACCGCCTACAGCGTCGGCGCCTCCATCGCCCGGCACATGCCGGCGGAGACGGTGGTGTCGGAGGACGCGGTCACCGCCGGCCTGCCCGTGTTCATGCAGACGAAGGGCGCCGAGCCGCACGACTGGCTGTTCCTCACCGGCGGCGCCATCGGCCAGGCGATCCCGGCCGCCATCGGCGCGGCCATGGCGCGGCCGGGCGCCAAGGTGCTGTCGCTGAACGGCGACGGCGCGGCCGCCTATACGCTGCAGGGGCTGTGGACCATCGCGCGCGAGAAGCTGGACGTGATCACCGTGGTGTTCGCCAACGGCGCCTATCGCATCCTGTCCATCGAGCTGGCGCGCACCCGGTCGGGGCAGGCGGGGCCGGCGGCGCAGCGGCTCCTCGACCTGGGCTCCCCACGGATGGACTGGTGCAAGCTGGCCGAGGGCTTCGGCGTGCCGGCCGTGCGGGCGGAGACGGCGGCCGCGTTCGACGCGGCGCTGGAGCGCGGCTTCCGCGAGCGGGGGCCGCTGTTCATCGAGGCGGTGGTGGCCTGAACGCAGAAGGCCCGCGGCGCTCGACGCGGGCCTTCCAACGCTCGTCGTCGAGGACCGGCTACTTGTTGCCGGCCGTGTTGGTCGGCAGCTTGCAGGGCAGGCCCGAGTTGGTCGCCTGGCGGCAGGTGAGCAGGTCGCCCACGGTGGTCGTGCCCTCCTGGAAGCCGATCACCCAGCCCGGGGCGCCGTCGGCGCAGGCCGTCTCCACATAGTCGACGCCGCCCTGAGTGCGGCCCAGGTACTGCGCGCCCGACACCTTGCACGTGCCGCGCCCCTTGGCGGCCAGCGCCTCAGTGTACCTGGGATAGACCACCGCGGGGTCGGAGAGCTTGCAGGTGGTGTCGCCGATTCCCCTGGCGCGCACGCAGTCCACCACCACGCTCTTGCCCGTCTCGCTGAAGAGGGCCAGCCCGCCGTCCGGCCGGTCCTTGCAGGAGAGCTCGACCACCTCGCGGTTCTGCGCGTCCTGGCCGATGTAGCGATACTCCTTCACCTGGCAGGGAAAGCCCGCCTTGGCCGCGAGCTTGGTGTAGGCGCCCGCCTCCTCGGTCTTGGCCACGGTCACGTCGGTCAGCTTGCAGCCGCCACCGATGACGGCGGCCTTGGTGCAGTCCACGGCCGACTTGAAGCCGCCCGAGGCGTCCTGCACCAGCACGAAGCCCGGCGTCGCGCCGCAGGCGATCTCCGTGAAGGTGTCGCCGCCGTCCTTGGCGCGGCCGATGGAGCGGAAGTCGCTGACCTGGCAGGCCTTGCCCGACCTGGCCACCAGCGGCTGGAAGCTGGCGGTGATCTGCTGGCGGGTGGTCAGCTTGCACTCCTGAGCCCCGCCCAGAAGCCCGAGGCAGTCGTTCACGACGGGCGCGGCGCCCTTGCTGGACACGCCGAGCAGGAAGCCGAGCTGCGGGGCGGCGCAGCCGATCTCGTAGAAATCCTGCCCCTCGGCCGGGGCCGAACCGGCGTAGCGGATGTCGCTGATCGCGCAGGTGCGGCCGGCCTGCTGCACATAGGGGGCCAGCGCCGCCTTCGCGTCCTGGTTGGCGGGCAGCTCGCACTTGGTCTGGCCGCTCTGGGCGATGATGCAGTTCAGCGCCTGGGTGGCGGCGGCGCGCTTGATCAGGAGGTAGCCGGGGCCGGTCTTGCAGGCGACCTCGTAGATCGTGATCTTGCCGATGCTCTTGCCGTTCGCGTCCTTCTCGTCGCCCTGGCCCTTGTAGAGGGCGTCCGCCACCTGGCAGCTCTGGGCCGCGGGGCTGGCGGCGAGCACGCCCGGCGCCTCCTTGAGGCCCTTGTCGCGGTTGGCGGCCAGCGCCTTCGCGTCGGGCTTTGCGCCCGCGGCGGCGGCGGGAGCGGCGGGCTGCCCGCCGCCTCCGGCCCGCTGGGCCAGCGCGGCGTGAGGGGCGGCGATCAGCGCGGCGGCCGCCGCGATCGCCAGGCCAAGGCGTGTCATGCAGGTCTCCCGTCCGCCTCCTCCCCGGAGGCCCGTCGGGCGCGACATAAGCCGCCGGCTCCGCGCAGGGTCAAGCCGGGCCGGAGGCGGGACCGGGGCGCCCCGTCTGCCCGCGGTGGCGCAGGAAGGCGTCGGCCAGCACGCAGGCGGTCATCGCCTCCGCCACCGGCGCGGCGCGCAGGCCCACGCAGGGGTCGTGGCGGCCGGTGGTCGCCACCTCGACCTCCGCCCCGTCCTCGTCCAGCGAGCGGCGGGCGGTGCCGATCGAGCTGGTGGGCTTGAGCGCGATGCGCGCGACGAGCGGCTGGCCGGTGGAGACGCCGCCCGCCACGCCGCCCGCGTGGTTGCCCAGGAAGGTCGGCGCGCCGTCCGCACCGCCGCGCATCTCGTCGCCCGCCTCGCGCCCGTCGACGGCCGCCAGGGCGAAGCCTGCGCCGATCTCCACGCCCTTGACCGCGTTGATCCCCATCAGCGCCCCCGCGAGCTCCGCGTCGAGCTTGCCGTAGACGGGCGCGCCCCAGCCCGCGGGCACGCCCGCGGCCTCCACCTCCACGATCGCCCCGGCCGAGGAGCCCTCGCGCCGCATGCGGTCCAGGTGCGCCGCCCAGGCGGCGACCGTGCCGGCGTCGGGGCAGAAGAAGGGGTTGCGCTCCACCTCCGCCCAGTCCCAGCGCGCGCGGTCCACGGCCAGGCCGCCGACCGCGACCACCGCCGCGCGCACCGTCACGCCGGCGCCGAGCACCACGCGGGCCACCGCCCCCGCCGCCACGCGCGCGGCGGTCTCGCGCGCCGAGGAGCGGCCGCCGCCGCGGTAGTCGCGCAGGCCGTACTTGGCCTGCCAGCTCCAGTCGGCGTGGCCGGGGCGGAACTGGCGGGCGACGTCGCCGTAGTCCTTGGAGCGCGCGTCCACGTTCTCGATCAGAAGGCTGATCGGGTGGCCGGTGGTCCGCCCCTCGAACACGCCGGAGAGGATGCGCGCGGCGTCCGGCTCCCGCCGCTGCGTCACGAAACGGCTGCCGCCCGGGGCGCGTCTGTCCAACCACGGCTGGATGTCCGCCTCGCTGAGCGGCAGGCCGGGCGGGCAGCCGTCCACCACGCAGCCCAGCGCCGGCCCATGGCTCTCGCCCCAGGTGGTCACGCGAAACAGGCGGCCGAACGTATTGTGCGACATGGCCGTGGTGTAGCCGAACCGGGCGGGGCCTATAAGCGCCGCATGACCGAACCCGCCGCCGTGCTCGACCGCATGTTCGCCGAGCCCGACCCGCTCGCCCTGTTCGACGCGTGGCTGGAAGAGGCCAAGGCGGCGGAGGTCAACGACCCGGACGCCATGGCGCTGGCCACCGTGGACGGCGACGGCCTGCCCGACGTGCGCATGGTGCTCTTGAAGGGTCACGGGCCGGACGGCTTCCGCTTCTTCACGCACGAGGGCTCGGCCAAGGGGCGCGAGCTGGCGAGCCAGGCCAAGGCGGCGCTCTGCCTGCACTGGAAGAGCCTGCGCCGGCAGGTGCGCGTGCGCGGGCCGGTGGAGCGACTGCCGGACGCGGACGCCGACGCCTACTTCGCCACGCGCGCCAAGCGCAGCCGCCTGGGCGCGCTCGCCTCGGCCCAGTCGCGCCCGCTGGACAGCCGCGAGACCCTGGAGCGCCGCGTCGCCGAGCTCGAGGCCGAGTACGCCGACCGCGATCCGCCGCGGCCGCCGCACTGGGGCGGCTGGCGCGTGGTCCCCTCCGCCCTCGAGTTCTGGCTGGACGGCCCCAACCGCCTGCACGACCGGCGGCTGTTCACGCGGCCGGAGCCGGGCGGCGCTTGGCGGAGCGAGCGCCTCTGGCCCTAGGCGCTCAACGCCGAACGCAGGCCGGGGTGCGCCAGGACGGGCTCGGCCAGGGCGCGCAGCTCGGCGGGGTCGGCGTCCTCCACGCGGCCGGCGTGGTCGGACACCACGAGGTCGGCCCGGGCGCGCGCGGGCTCCACCAGCCGTTCGTGGGCGGGACGTACGGTGGCCAGGTACTGGTCGATCACCGAGCGGGCGGTGCGGCCGCGCTCCGCCTGGTCGCGGATGAGGCGGCGGATGAAGCGCACGTCGGCGGGGGTGTCCACGAACACGCGCAGGTCGAAGGCGTCCGCCACCTCCGCGCGGCACAGCAGATGCGCGCCTTCAGCGACCACCACCGCGCGCGGCTCGACGGGGTGCGCGTGCTCGGCGGTGCGGCGGTGCTCCACGAAGGAGTAGGCCGGCGCGCGCACGCCCGCGCCGGCCTTGAGGGCGTGCAGGTCGGCCAGCAGGCGGTCGTGGTCGCGGATCTCGAGGCTGTCGAAGTCGAACCGCGCCGGGTCGAACCCCGCCCGGGCGCCCACGTCGGCGTAGTACCAGTCCTCGCTGAGGAAGGCGGCGCAGCCCGCGGGCAGCAGGTCCAGCAGCGTGGCGGCCAGCGTGCTCTTGCCGGAGCCGGAACCTCCGGTGACGGCGATCAGGAACGGCATGGCCCTCTAGACCCGCTCCGCCCCGGGTCTTCAACCCTGCACCGGCGGGATGAGCGTCGTCGGCCGCCCACGCAGCGGGCCGCAGGGAACCTGCACCCCCTCCCGCGCCGTTAACCTGCCTAGGCCTTGCGCGGGGGGCGCTGCAGCGGAGCCGATCTCTTGCCGGACGATACGCAGGCGCCGCGCCAAGGCGCGCCCGTCGAGGGCCCCGCCGACCTCGCCCCCGCCACGGTGGAGCCCGAGCCCGCCGGCGGCGCGCAGAGGGGCCAGCGCCGTCCCATCGTCACCGTCTGGCAGGTGATCGGCGGGATCTTCGGCGCGCTCGTCCTGCTGCTGATCCTGTTCCTGCTGCTGTTCGACTGGGACTGGCTGAGGGGTCCGATCGGCCGCTTCGCCTCCGCCAAGGCGCACCGCGAGGTGCGCATCGACGGCCACCTGCGCGTGCACCTGCTCACCTGGACGCCGCGCATCCGCGTGGAGCGCCTGTTCGTCGGCCAGCCCGACTGGGCCAAGCCGGCCCGCGCCAAGCCCTTCGCCACCGTCGAGTCCATCACCTTCGACGTGAAGCTGATGCCGCTGTTCGCCGGCCGCATCGAGAGCCCCCTCCTGGAGGTGCGCCGCCCGAGCCTCGTACTCTACCAGGACGCCAAGCGCGCCAACTGGGAGTTCAGCGATCCGGACAAGAAGACCACCGGCAAGCCGTTCAAGTTGCCGCCGATCCAGCAGATCGTCATCGCCGACGGGAAGCTCGACCTCGAGTCGATCCCCCGCAAGGCGCGCCTGACCGCCACGGTGAACACCCGCGAGCGGTTGAACGGCGGCGGCGGCATGGACGCCTTCACCCTGGCCGGCCGGGGCGCCATCAATGGCGCCGCCTTCAACCTGGACGTGGGCGGCGGGCCGCTGATCAACGTCCGCAGGAACCGGCCCTACCCTTTCCGCGCCGACGTGAGCGCGGGCGCCACCCGCTTCACCGCGCGCGGGAACGTGCCCAAGCCGTTCGACCTCGGGCACGTGCGCGCCGCCTTCACGGTGAGCGGCACCGACCTGAACGACATCCACGACCTGACCGGCCTGGCCCTGCCCAACTCGCCGCCCTACCGCGTCTCGGGCGACCTGACGCGCGACGGCAAGCTCTACGACGTGAAGGGCCTGTCCGGACGGGTCGGCGCCAGCGACATCGGCGGCCACGTGGCGGTGGACACCACCAACAAGCGCCCCTTCCTCCGCGCCCAGCTCAGCTCGCGCCTGCTGGACTTCGCCGATCTGGCCGCCGTGTTCGGCGCGCCCGGCGCGTCCAAGGCGGCCACCCCCCGGCAGAAGGCGGCGGCCAAGACGGTCACCGCCGGCGGCGGGCGGCTCCTGCCGGACGCCACGCTCAAGGTGGACCAGATCCGCGCCATGGACGCCGACGTCACCTACAAGGCCGCGCAGGTGAAGGCGTCGCCCCAGCTGCCGCTTCGCGCCGTGTCCCTCGGCGTGAAGCTCGACGACGGCCTGCTGAAGCTGAACCCGATCACCCTGACCCTGCCGCAGGGCCAGCTGAACGGCACGGCGGCGCTGAACGCGCGGGGCAAGACGCCGGTCACCGACGTCGACATCCGTCTCTCCAACGTCCAGCTGGAGAACTACATCCCCGTCGTGGACGGCACACGCCCGGTGGACGGCGTGTTGGCCGCCCGCGCCAGGCTGCACGGCACGGGCGACAGCGTGCACCGCGCCGCCGCCAGCGCCGACGGGCAGGTGACCGCGCTCATCCCGCGCGGCCACATCCGCCAGGCCTTTGCGGAGCTGCTCGGCGTGAACGCCACCAACGGCCTGTTCCTGCTGCTCAACAAGGACAGGCGCGAGACCGACATCCGCTGCGCGGTGGCCGACTTCCGCGTCACCAACGGGGTGATGCGGGCCGAGCGGATCACCATCGACACGTCTGTGGCCATCGTGAACGGGGAGGGGCGGATCAACCTCGCCGACGAGAACCTGGGCCTGACCTTCAAGGGCAAGCCCACCAAGTTCCGCTTCGGCCGGCTGGACGTGCCCATCGTAGTCGGCGGGAGGCTGAACGCCCCCAGCTTCGGCGTGCGGCCCCAGGGGGCGATCGTGCAGGCCGGCGCAGCGGCGGGGCTGGGCTTCCTGTTCCCGCCGCTGGCTGCGCTGCCCTTCCTGGGGCTGCCGGCCAAGAGCGCCGACTGCGGCGAGGTCACGTCGGTGGCGCGCACCAGCGACGCCGCCGTCACCGCCGCCCAGACCCGGGCCCCCGCCCGCCGGCGCTGAAAGCCAGCGGAGCCATAGGAACGCCCTGCGCGCGCGGGGGTTGGTGAGCGACCCCCGCAGCCCCGCACGAGGCCCGCATGGACTCCGATCCCCACACGCCCGCCGACGCCCTGAAGCACGCCGCCGACAAGGGCGAGTTCCAGGGGCACAACGTCGCCAAGCGCGCCGTCTCCATCCGCCGCGACCGGCGGGAGCTCTACGACTACTTCCGCCGCTTCTCGAACCTGGCGACGTTCATGGAGAACATCGAGCGGATCGACGAGCACGACGCCACGCGCAGCCACTGGGTGGTCAAGGCCCCTGCCGGCCGGACGGTGGAGTGGGACGCGGTGGTCACCGAGGACCGCCCGGGCGAGCTGATCTGCTGGAAGACCGAGCCCGGCGCCGACGTGGAGAACTGGGGCGCGGTCGAGTTCAAGGACGCCCCGTACGGACGGGGCACGGAGGTGCACGCCACCATCGTCTACGACGCCCCGGGCGGGCCGGTGGGCGAGGTGATCGCCAAGCTGTTCCAGAAGGAGCCGGGCATCCAGGCCAAGCGCGACCTGCGCCGCTTCAAGATGCTGATGGAGGCGGGCGAGATCGCCACCACCGACTACCCGGACGCGGCGCCCCGCTTCAAGAAGAGCGACGCCACGCCCGAAGCCCGCGACGCCGAAACCCGCTGAGCCTGGAGTAAGAGATGCGCGCCCTCACCTGGCACGGCAAGCACGACGTCCGCGTCGACACCGTTCCGGACCCCAAGATCGTCAACCCGCACGACGCGATCATCAAGATCACGGCCACCGCCATCTGCGGCTCCGACCTGCACCTCTATGACGGCATGATCCCCAGCATGGTTCCGGGCGACGTGCTCGGCCACGAGTTCATGGGCGTCGTGGAGGACGTCGGCCGCGAGGTGACCAACCTCAAGCGCGGCGACAAGGTCGTCGTGCCCTTCACCATCGCCTGCGGCCAGTGCCACCATTGCTCGAAGCAGATCTGGAGCGCCTGCGAGAACACCAACCCCGCCGACAAGGCGCCGATGCAGGAGGCGCTGTACGGCTACTCGGGCTCGGGCTTGTTCGGCTACTCGCACATGATGGGCGGCTACGCCGGTGGGCAGGCCGAGTACGTGCGCGTGCCCTTCGCCAACGTCGGGCCGATCAAGATCCCGGACGGCGTGCCCGACGAGAAGGCGCTGTTCCTGTCCGACATCTTCCCCACCGGCTATCAGGCGGCGGAGAACTGCAACATCCAGCGCGGCGACACGGTGGCCATCTGGGGTTGCGGCCCCGTCGGGCTGTTCGCCATCAAGAGCGCCTTCATGCTGGGCGCCGAGCGCGTGATCGCCATCGACCACCGCAAGCGCCGCCTGGACCTCGCCCGCGAGGCCGGGGCCGACGTGCTCAACTTCGAGGAGGTGCGCGTCAACGAGGCGCTCACCGAGATGACCGGCGGCCGCGGCCCGGACAGCTGCATCGATGCGGT
Organism: uncultured Caulobacteraceae bacterium; assembly: GCA_964244065.1. Taxonomy (GTDB): domain Bacteria; phylum Pseudomonadota; class Alphaproteobacteria; order Caulobacterales; family Caulobacteraceae; genus JASLDZ01. The sequence goes on from CAXTHH010000002.1 coordinate 714,731, forward strand.
GGGCCTGGAGGCGCACGGCCTGGCGATCGACAACGTGCTCGACTTCGCCAAGACCACGCTGAAGCTCAGCTTCGACCGGCCGCACGTGCTGCGCGAGGCGATCGTGGCCTGCAAGCCGGGCGGCTACCTGTCGATCCCCGGCGTGTACGGCGGCCTTCTGGACAAGGTTCCGTTCGGCGCGGCCTTCGGCAAGGGCCTGACCTTCAAGATGGGCCAGACCAATATGCACAAGTACCTGGCGCCGCTGCTGGAGAAGATCCTGGAGGGCGAGATCGACCCCACCTTCCTGATCAGCCACCGCCTGTCGCTGGAGGAGGCGCCGAGCGGCTACAAGCACTTCCACGACGACCAGGACGAGTGGACGAAGGTGGTGCTCCGTCCGCACTAGGGCGGCGCGGCGCTCAAGGCGGCGGGTCGGGCGCGCCCCGCCGCACCAGCGTCAGCCGGGTGACCACCGGCGCGGGTCCCGGCCCCGCCCAGGGGCCCAGCACCACGACCCGCGCTGCGCCGGGCGGCGCGCCGAAGCGGCGCGGACCGTCGCGGCCCGGCACGGCGGTGAGCACGCCCAGCGTCTCGCCGCCTTGGCGACCGGGCGCCCAGCCCATCGCCGCCCCGTCCGCGCCCTCCACCTCCAGGATCGTCGGCCCGGAGATCGCCGAGGCGCCCGGGCAGGGGAGCAGCCGCACGCGCGCCCAGCCCTGCGGGAACACAGCGTGGATCGGCGGCGTGCGCGCGACGACGTCCGGGGGGCACCGCGGCGCGGCGACTGGCGCGCGGGCGACCGGCTGGCGGTCGCAGCCGCAAAGGGCGGCGAGCAGAGCGGCGCGGAACGCGGGTCCGCGCACCGGAACGCCCCTAGTTGCGCGCCGTCACTCGCGCCACGAGGCGGTCCATGTCGGTGAGCGGGGCGTTGAGCGGCGAGGCCGCCTGGCCCGCGACCTGCGCGGCGGCCTGGGCCGCGCCCTGCATGGCCGAGGCGCCGAACTGGGCCACGGTGGCGGTGATCGGCTGGCCGATGGCGCCTGCGGCGTTCATGGCCAGCCTGCCCATGATAGAGGTCACGTAGTTCCGCGTCTCGGCGAAGGGCGGAACGCCGCCGTGGCGCTGCACCGCCCCCGGGCCGGCGTTGTAGGCCGCCAGGGCGCGCTTCACGTCCCCGCCGAAGGTCTCCATCATCATCGACAGGTAGGCGGCCCCCGCGCGGATGTTGCCGCGCAGGTCCTCGGCGTCGTAGCCGAGCTCGCGGGCGGTCTGCGGCATCAGCTGCATCACGCCGAGGGCGCCCCGGCGCGAGCGCGCCTCCTGCCGGAGCCCCGACTCCTGCTGGGCCACCGCGCGCACCAGGGCGGGGTCGAGGCCGTAGAGCTTGGCCGCGTCCTTGATCTCCGACTCCACGTCGCCGACCGGGCGAAGCTCCTGCACAGCGGGGCGCGGGGCGGTCTCGCCCAGGGGCGTCCCGTCCGCCGCCGCCAGGGCGGAGCTGGCCGTGAAGGCCAGGAACAGTCCGCCGAAGAGGGCGGCGATACGCTTGAAGGTCACGCGAGATCGGTCCGGTTCGTTGGGGGAGAGCGAGCTGGATCGCGGCCGCCAGATTAACGATAGGACGCGCCGGGACTCATGCGGCGGTTGGACGCGCCTCGCCGCGCCGCCGCAAACCCTTGCCGGGCAACGCGTCTCCGTCGAACCGTCAGGAGCGCGGCGGCGTCCTGAGCGACTGCAGCAGGCGCTCGTGGCGCCACGCGGCGGCGTCGGCCAGCGCCCGGTCGGCCTCGTCGCGCACGCGCCGGGCCAGGGCCGCGCGCACGCCCCGGTCCGCCCCCGCCTGCGCCTCCGCCCGGGCGCAGGCCTCGGCCATGGCGGAGGCCGCGACGCCCAGGGCGGTCCCCTTCAGGCTGTGCGCCGCGTCGCGGAAGCCGTCCGCCCCCTCCGCGTCGTCCAGCAGCCGCAGCCACAGCTCCGCCTGCTCGGCGAACAGCCCCAGCACCTCGTCGGCCAGCTCCGGATCGCCGCCGGCGTTGGCCAGCAGACCCTCGGCGTCGATCGCTCCCGTCATGTCGCGCCTGGCCATTCCGCCGCCCCCCGCAAGGCTCGAGACCGTCTCGCGCGACGCGCTTGCCTCCCCCCGCGTTTCCACTATGTATCCGCTCCCCGCTCGCGGGAACGCCCGCTTTGGCGCGGCACGGGTGCATAGCTCAGTTGGTAGAGCAGCTGACTCTTAATCAGCGGGTCGTAGGTTCGAATCCTACTGCACCCACCATGTCTTCTCCTGCAGGGTGGCGGTCCGGGCGAGGTGGCTTTCCGTCGCTGCGCCGCGGCGCCCGGCGTCGGCGCGTCACCCTCGCGGCCGCCCGTCCTCGTCCTCGTCCGGCGGCCCGGTCGGTCGCCATCGGCCTCGGCGGGCGGCCAGGGCGCCCCACAGCGCCCCTGCACCCATCACGGCGGCGGTGACAGCCAGGCCGAGGCGGCCGTCGCCGTCGCCCAGGCCCTCCTGGCCGAGCACCAGCAGCAGCGCCGCCAGCGTCAGCGCCGGCAGCCACGGGAACAGCGGCGCCCGATGCGTGGCGGCGGCGGTCGCACCCGTCCGCCGGCCCACCGCCAGCACTCCGCACAGGGTGGCGTAGATCGCCGTCAGCCCCACGCCCGTCGCCATCACCAGCAGATGCGGCGGGACGAGGCACAGCGCCGCGGAGGCCGTTCCCGCCGCCAGCGTCGCCGCCCAGGGCGAGCCGAGCCGGGGATGCACCCGGACCAGCAGCGCGGAGGCGGCGCGCGGCCACGCCCCGTCCCGCGCCGCGCCGTAGAGCTGCCGCGCCGAGAGCATCACCAGCGCCAGCACGGCGTTGAACACCGCCAGCGCCACGGCGAGCGCCAGCCCGCGCGCGGCCGCGGGTCCGGCCCGCGCCTCCACGAACGGGCCGAAGCCGCCGTCGAGCACGGCCCTGAGGTCGGGCGCGCCCGCCAGCACCGCCGCCAGCGGCAGCAGCTCGAAGCCCACCACCAGCGCCAGCGCCCAGCCCACCGCCCGCGCCACGCGGCGGCGCGGGTCCTGCAGCTCCTCGGCCAGATAGGCGGCCGAGCCGTAGCCGTCGTAGGCGAACAGGGCGATCGCCCCCGTCAGCGCCACCGCCGCCCCGCCCACCGGCAGCAGCGCCCCGCCCGCCGCGCCCACGGGGTGCAGCATCAGCTCGGGCAGGCCGCGCTCCGGGTGGGACAGGCCGAGCGTGGCCACCGCCGAGAGCGCCAGCAGCTCCACCAGCAGGAAGGCGCCCGTGACCGCCGCGTTGGCGCGCACGTCCAGCATCGCAGAGGCCGTCGCCAGCGCCACGCAGGCCAGGGCCACGGGCGCGGCGGGCAGGCCCGGCCAGACGGCGGCGAGCTGCCCGGCCACGCCCAGGCTCAGCACCGCCGTCGCTAGCAGCAGGTTGAGCGTGTTCGCCGCCAGCACGGCGAACCCCGCGGGCGCGCCCAGCACGCGCGAGGTCATGGCGTACTCGCCGCCGCTGTAGGGGAAGGCGCTGGCCAGCTCGGCGTAGACCTGGGCCACGCACGCGGCCACCACCGCCGCGCCCGCCATGGCCCACAGCGCGCCCGTGCCCGCGCCGCGCAGCACGTCGGGCACGATCACGAAGAAGGACGACGCCGGCGTCGCCGCCGAGAGCGTCAGGAACAGCACGCCCGGCAGCCGCATGCCGCGGGTCAGAGGCCGCGCCGGGTCGCTCACGGCAGGGCGCGCCGCGGAGAAGTCCCGCTGCGCGCGACGGTCTCAGACTCGCCCTCGCCCGCCTTGGCGACGCGGTCGGCAGGCGCGGCGCCCCCGCGCCTTCCTCCGGGCGGAGCGTGTCCCAATCAGGCCGCCTCGTCCTCCGCCAGCCGCGGCGCGTCCGCGGCGAACGCCAGCAGCGGCGCGGCCTCCACCGCGCCCGCGACGGCGGCCGGCGCGGGCGCCTCCAGCGCCTCCACCCCCTTCAGCTTGCGCGTGATCACGTTGGTGCGCGTCGTGATCTGCTCGTGCAACCCCTTCGCCTGGTCGAGCTTGTCGCCCAGCTTGGCCCACACCTCGCCGTACTTGGCGAACTCCGCCTTGGCCTCGCCCAGCACCTTCCACACGTCGGCCGAGCGCTTCTCCACCGCCAGCGAGCGGAATCCCATCTGCAGGCTGTTGAGGATGGCGGCCAGCGTGGTCGGCCCCGTCACCATCACGCCGACCGACTGCTGCAGGTCGCTGACCAGCCCCGGCCGGCGGATCACCTCGGCGAACAGCCCCTCCGTGGGCAGGTACAGGATGGCGAAGGGCGTGGTCTGCGGCGGGTGCACGTACTTGGCCGCGATCGACTTGGCCTGCAGGCGCACCGCACGCTCCAGCGCCGCGGCGCCCGCCTCCACCGCCGCGGGGTCGCCCGCCTCCTGCGCGGTCTGCAGGCGCTCGTAGTCCTCCTGCGGGAACTTGCAGTCGATGGGCAGCCACACCGGCGCCCCCCCGTCCGCGTCCCGGCCGGGCAGCTTGACGGCGAAGTCCACCCGCTCCCCCGCGCCGGCGCGCACCTGCACCTGGCTCTCGTACTGGTCGGGGGTGAGCATGTCCTCGAGGAGCTGGCCCAGCCGCAGCTCGCCCCAGCCGCCGCGCGCCTTCACGTTGGTGAGCACGCGCTTCAGGTCGCCGACGCCGGTGGCGAGGCTCTGCATCTCGCCCACCGCCTTGTGCACGCTCTCCAGGTGGTCGGAGACCGTCTTGAACTTCTCGCCCAGGCGCTGCTCCAGGGTGGCGGAGAGCTTCTCGTCCACCACCCCGCGCATCTCGTCGAGCTTCTCCTGGTTGCCCTTGCTCAGGGTCTCCAGGTGGCCGCGCACCGTCTCCTTCAGCCCGTCGGCGCGCTCGCCCTGGTCCTTGGTCAGCGCCAGCAGCCGCTCGTCCATGGCCTTGAGCGCGGCCTCCGTGCGCTCGCGCAGGTCTTTCATCGCAGCGTTGGTTTCGCCGAGCCGCTGCGTCTGGCTGTGCGAGAAGCCCTCGACGTGGCCTTTCAGCGCCAGGTCGAAGGCGGCGCGGCCGTCAGCGTTCTCCTTGCGCATGCCCACCAAGTGCTCGCCCTGGTCCTGGGCGAAGCGACCGAGCCGGGTTTCCAGGGTGGTCGACAGCCCGACTAACTCCTGCTTCAGCTCGGTGCGGAAGTCTGCGAAATCTTTGCGCGCGTCCCGCGGCGCGTCGCTGACCGCGCGCTCCACGAACGCGAGCCGGGACAGGAGCTCGGGATGCGCGTCCGGGGCGGCGGGCGACGTGGCGGCGCGCCAAGCGAGCATGCCGAAGACGAGGCCGCCGGCGGAGAGCAGGCAAGCGAGGGCGAGGAGCGCGGGAATCATGGCCGTGCCAGCCTAGCACGCTCCCGTTTTGTTCACGGGCGGCGAAGACGTCGCAGCACTCCGCAAAGACGGCGCGGCAGCGCTGCTCCTACCGCACACGCAGGTGCGATCAATCGAGAGGGGGGCCGCCGTCCGGCGAGCGGAGCGGGGCGGGCGCAGGTCTGGGCGCTCACCGCCTGAACGTCAGGCTGTCCGCCGCCTGCAACAGCCCGTTCGCCCGCATGAACCCGGCCAGGCTCTTGTACGTCGCCGTGCGGACCGGCCCGGACTGATCGTCCGTCTTCAGCCGGCCGTCCACCCTGGGGCCGAACATCCGCATCAGCGGGCCGGCCTTGACCACCGTCGGCGTGAAGTGCGCCCGCTCGTTGGCGTGGATCTGGGCGCGGTCCCGCGTCTCCCACGCAAGGGGCGAAGGCTTTCCCGTGGACGAGGCCGGCAGCTTAGCCGCGACCTCCGTCCGCGCCACTCACGTTCCCGTCAGCCGCGCGGCCACCTTGTGTGTCCACACGGCCACACCACATCCGGGCCGTCCGGCCGTGCTCAGGCGAGGCGGCCGGGCGACATCCGCCTTCCGAGGGGACCGACCTTGAACATCGACATCTACTCCGACCGCGCCAAGTCGGCGCTCCAGGCCGCGCAGAGTGCGGCGCTCGCCACCGGCCATCAGCAGTTCGCGCCCGAGCACCTGCTCAAGGCGCTGCTCGACGAGCGCGAAGGGCTCGCGCGCGACCTGTTGAAGTCCGCCGGCGGCGATCCGAACGCGGCCGTGCGCGCGGTGGACGCGGCGCTGGGCAAGCTGCCCAAGGTGGAGGGCGGCTCCGGCCAGCTGTACATGGCCCCCGCCCTGGCCCGCGTGTTCGCCGCCGCCGAGGCCGAGGCCAAGGCCGCCGGCGACAGCTTCGTCACCACCGAGCGGCTGCTGATCGCGCTCGCCGGCAAGGACGGGGGCGCGGCGGCCGAGGCGCTGAAGGCGGCGGGCGTCACCCCCGACAAGCTCGCCGCCGCGGTGGCCCAGGTGCGCCAGGGCCGCACCGCCGATTCGGCGTCCGCCGAGGAGGGCTACGACGCGCTGAAGCGCTACGCCCGCGACCTGACCGCCGCCGCCCGCGACGGCAAGCTCGACCCGGTCATCGGCCGCGACGAGGAGATCCGCCGCACCATCCAGGTCCTCAGCCGCCGCACCAAGAACAACCCCGTGCTGATCGGCGAGCCCGGCGTCGGCAAGACCGCCATCGTCGAGGGCCTGGCCCTGCGCATCGTCAACGGCGACGTGCCCGAAAGCCTGCGTGACAAGAAGCTCCTGGCCCTCGACATGGGCAGCCTGATCGCCGGCGCGAAGTACCGCGGCGAGTTCGAGGAGCGCCTGAAGGCCGTGCTCAGCGAGGTGACCGCCGCCGAGGGCGGGATCGTGCTGTTCATCGACGAGATGCACACCCTGGTCGGCGCCGGGAAGGCCGACGGGGCCATGGACGCGAGCAACCTGCTCAAGCCCGCCCTGGCCCGCGGCGAGCTGCACTGCGTCGGCGCCACCACGCTCGACGAGTACAGGAAGCACGTGGAGAAGGACGCCGCGCTCGCCCGCCGCTTCCAGCCCGTGTTCGTCACCGAACCCACGGTGGAGGACACCGTCTCTATCCTCCGCGGCCTGAAGGAGAAGTACGAGGTGCATCACGGCGTGCGCATCGCCGACGGCGCCATCGTGGCCGCCGCCACCCTCAGCCACCGCTACATCGCCGACCGCTTCCTGCCCGACAAGGCGATCGACCTGATGGACGAGGCCGCCAGCCGTGTGCGCATGGCCGTGGACAGCAAGCCCGAGGCGCTGGACGAGATCGACCGCCGCGTGATGCAGCTCTCCATCGAGCGCGAGGCGCTGCGCAAGGAGACCGACAGCGCCAGCAAGAACCGCCTCGGCGACCTCGAGTCCGAGCTGGCCGACCTGCAGCGCCAGTCCACCGAGCTCACCGCCAAGTGGCGGGCGGAGAAGGCGCAGCTCGGCAGCGCCGCCACGGCCCGCGAGGCTCTGGAGCGGCTGCGCGGCGAGTTGGACCAGGCGCAGCGCCGCGGCGACCTCGCCGCCGCATCCGAGATCCTCTACGGCCGCATCCCGCTAGTGGAGAAGCAGCTCGCCGAGGCCGAGGCCGCCGCGGAGGCGGAGAAGGTCAGCCCCGAGGTGGTCGACGCCGAGCAGATCGCCCAGGTGGTCAGCCGCTGGACCGGCGTGCCCGTCGACAAGATGCTGGAGGGCGAGCGCGAGAAGCTCCTCTCCATGGAGGACGCCCTCCGCAAGCGGGTGATCGGGCAGGACAAGGCGCTGGCCGCCGTGGCCGACGCCGTGCGCCGCGCCCGCGCCGGCCTGAACGACCCGAACCGCCCCATCGGCAGCTTCCTGTTCCTCGGCCCCACGGGCGTGGGCAAGACCGAGCTGACCAAGGCCCTGGCCGAGTTCCTGTTCGCCGACGACGCCGCCATCACGCGCATCGACATGTCGGAATACATGGAGAAGCACAGCGTCAGCCGCCTGATCGGCGCGCCCCCCGGCTACGTCGGCTACGACGAGGGCGGCGCCCTCACCGAGGCCGTGCGCCGCCGCCCCTACCAGGTCGTGCTGTTCGACGAGGTGGAGAAGGCGCACCCCGACGTGTTCAACGTGCTGCTGCAGGTGCTGGACGACGGCCGCCTCACCGACGGCCAGGGCCGCACGGTGGACTTCAAGAACACGCTCCTGATCATGACCAGCAACCTGGGCGGCCAATACCTGGCCGAGCAGCGCGAGGGCGAGCCGACGGACGCGGTGCGCGAGCCCGTGATGCAGGTGGTCCGCGCCCACTTCCGCCCCGAGTTCCTGAACCGCATTGACGAGATCATCCTGTTCCAGCGCCTGTCGCGCGCGAACATGGACGGCATCGTGCGCGTGCAGCTGGCCCGCGTGGAAAAGCTCCTGTCCGACCGCCGCATGGCCATCGCCCTGACGCCGGACGCCCTGCACTGGCTGGGCGAGCGGGGGTACGACCCGGTGTACGGCGCGCGGCCGCTCAAGCGCGTGATCCAGAAGGCGCTGGTGGACCCGATCGCCCGGAAGGTGCTGTCAGGGGAGTTCGCGGACGGGGCTGTGATCGAGGTGGGGGCTGACGGGGATGCGCTTAGCGTGGGGCGGGCGCGGGTGCACTAGCGCTTGCGGCTTAGAGACCTTGTTTGACGGCGTTCTCAACTTGAACGCACTGTCCCGGCATTCAGGAGGAGCGGCGGTTGGGTCTACAGGCGGTGCTTGAGCGCGTGCGAGCTAGACTCGCAGCCGCCGGCTACTCGAACGAGGCCGCGGTTTCGCAGGGAATTGTGCTTCCAATTCTTGCGGAGCTCGGATGGGATACGTCAGACACGGACGAGGTCGCGCCAGAGTTCGCTAACGAGCGTGGGCGGGTTGATTATGCTCTCTGCAAGCAGGGGCGTCGCCCCGTGGTGTTCATTGAGGTAAAAGGTGTCGGGCGCTCGCTGGACGGCGATCGCCAGCTCTTCGAGTACGCCTTTCATACTGGAGTGCCTCTGTGCCTGCTCACAGACGGGCGTGAGTGGGCCTTCTACCTGCCCGGCGGGCAGGGCGCTTATGAGGACCGCCGCGTTTATCGCTTGCAGATGGATGAGCGGGAACTTGCGGAGGCCGTCTCTCGCCTCCAGCGTTACCTCTCGCGTGACCGTGTTCAAGACGGACGCGCTTATGAGGACGCGCAACGAGACTACCGGGACATCTCCTCCAAGCGTGAGGCGGTCCGTATGCTCCCGCGAGCTTGGTCCGACCTCGTCGATAAGGGGGAGGGGCTGTTGATAGAACTCCTGTCAGACGAGGCGGAACAGCTCTGTGGGGTGAAACCGGCCGCCGCCGACGTCTTAAGCTTCCTCCGTGGGCTTGTCGGCTCAACGGCTGACGCTGCGGCGCTCCCGGTTAGGCGGCTTCGCCCGGCGCCACTCGAGCGTCCTCCTGCCGCTGAGCGGAGCCCTACTGAGCCGGTCAAGGCGGTGGAGTTCGCGGACGGAAAAGTCGCATACACGTGGTTTGGCGAGAAGCTTGGAGCGCCTACCGCTGTGGCGGCAACGGTGGACATCCTACGTCGCCTCGCCAGTCGCCATCCCGAGCGGATGCCCGATTTGGCAGTCCGCGTCCGCAGCCGCCGCCGAGCACCGATTGCTCGCTCTCCGGAGGAGATCAATCCAGCTCGACCTGATCTCGCTAAGGCAGCCGACCTTGGGGAGGGATGGCTCTTCGGAACACACTGCTCCAACCGCGAAAAGACTAAGACTATCCGGGCAGCCTGCGATGTCATGGGCGTCACCTTCGGCATAGATCTAATATTGGAGCTGCCGAACGGGTAAGTGCGAGCGAGTGCCCCTCCTGCTCGGGCGCGTCAAGGCGACCTGCTGCGCAGGAGCGGCTTCGCCGCTGCCTTGACCCGCCCCGCGCGCGGGGGCGGGGCGGAGGGGTCGGGACGCGAGGCGTCCCTTCCCAGGTGAAGTTCGACGGCCTGCGGCGCGTTGAACTCGGGGCTGTCGGCAGGAAGAGAAGGATGTGGGCCTCCACACCTCTCCCCTTGCGGGAGAGGGAGGGGCCCGGCCGGAGGCTGGGAGGGTGAGGGGTGGCGCCGGGCTGTCGGGGCTTGGCTCCCCCTGGTCTTCCGCCGTCGCGCGACCCCTCACCCTCCCACCGCTGCGCGGCGGGCCCCTCCCTCTCCCGCAAGGGGAGAGGTGTGAGGAGCGCCACCTCCGCGCACGCAGCACCCGGCCTCAGCCCTGTGTTCGACGCGCCGCAGGCCGTTGAACATCTTGTAGGGACGCCCCGCGTCCCGACGCCCATCCGTCCGCCGTCGCGCGCAGGGCGGGTCGAGGGCTTGAGCGGAGCGTCCCTTGACGCGGCCGAGCACGGCGGCCCCTCCCACGCCACCGACCCCGCGCCCGCGCGTTCCGCCGCCATGCAGATCACGCGCGCCGGGTCACAGCCTTCGCAGTCCGGGCCGGCGGACTGGTTCACCGGGCGGGTGCGGATCGACGCGCTCGCGGCGGCGGAGGAGGGGGTGCGGCCGGGCATGGCGTCTGTGACGTTCGAGCCCGGGGCGCGCACGCACTGGCACACGCACCCGCTCGGCCAGACGCTGGTGGTCACCGCGGGGCTCGGCTGGGTGCGGCGGGAGGGCGGCCCGCGCGAGGAGGTGCGCCCCGGCGACGTGGTCTGGTTCGCCCCCGGCGAGCGCCACTGGCACGGCGCCTCCGCCACCGTGGGCCTGACGCACCTGGCCGTGCAGGCGGCGCAGGGCGGGGAGACGGTGACCTGGCGCGAGCCGGTGACGGACGCGGAGTACGGGGATTAGCCCCTCTCCCCTTGCAAGAGAGGGAGGGGCCCGCCGCGTCAGCGGTGGGAGGGTGAGGGGTCGCACCGGGCGGGCCGCGCTGGCCCGGCTGGAATCCCCGGTCGCGTGACCCCTCACCCTCCCACGCCCGCGACCTTCGGTCCAAGCTCGGGCACGCTTCAGCCCTGTGTTCGACGCGCCGCAGGCCGTCGAACCTACTAAGGGACGCCCCGCGTCCCGACCCTTCCAGGACCGCCGCCGCGCGAAGGGCGGGTCAAGGGCGGAGAGCGGAGCGTCCCTTGACGCGCCTGAGCACGGCGGCAGCGCCGACGTCGGCCGCCCAAGCACCACCCCGTAGCCCTCACCCTCCCACGCCTATCGGCGCGGGCCCCTCCCTCTCCCGCGCGCGGGAGAGGGGATAACTCCCGATCTATCCCCGCCCCCTCCGGTCGGGTGCAGTCTTAGTGCGTCCCGTCGCACGGGGAGGGCGCTCGGCCGGCGAGCCTCAGGCGGCGGCGGGACGGGACCGAGCGGGTCAGAGGGCGGAGGTGATGGGCCGCCCATCGGCAGGGGTCGTCGCCCCGCCGCCCGTGCGGGGGTTCGTACGGCGTCTTCGCCCCACAAGGGCGGAGCGCAACGGGGGCGGAAGCGGGGTCGGTAGGCTCCGTACGCCTGGCTGGCCTATGCGAAAACGGTCCCGCGGAGCGCATGCGACGCGTCGAAACGGTAACTGCTTCCACAGCTCCGGGCGCGGCCCGGCGCTCCGCAGCCCTTCCCACCCGACCTCCGGCGCGCCCGCGCGTCGGAGTGCGCGGCGCTGCGCGTCAGCCGCCGGCGCTGCGCACCGTGTAGGTGGCCGTATTGCCCACGGCGCTGGCGGCGCTGACCACCGAGCCGGTGGCGGGGCCCTTGTAGCTGGTGGAGGCGGTGACGGGGCCGCCGTTGGTCTGGGCGCCGCGGAAGCCGACGCCGCCGTCGCAAGTGGCGCAGGCGCTGGCCTGGATGGCGTTGCCGACGGCGGTGGCGCTGACATAACTGTCGGCCCCGCCGTTCGAGGCGGTGAGCAGGCTGCGCGCGTTGATGGCGCCGGTGTTGGTCTGGTCGGCGGCGAACTCGGTCTGGGGGCCGACGTTGTTGCCGTAGGCCGAGTTGCCGACGCCGTAGGCGCCGACCGTGGCGTTGTTCCAGGCGCCCAGGCCCACGGCGCTGTCGGCGGCGACCTCCGCCGAGCTCGCCTGGGTGTGCGCGCTCAGGGAGGCGCCGCCCGCGTTGTCCACGGTGACGTTGTTGCTGGTGGCGGCGGCCTGGGCGGCGACGGTGTCGCCTGCCGCCTGCTGGACGGTGACGGTCCCCTTCACCGCGAAGCCGGTGTTCGACTGGTCGGTGACGAGGTCCACGGTGCCGTTGGCGACGGCGGTGGTCACGTCGTTGCCGATGGCGGTGGCGCTCGTGCCCGACAGGGTCTCGATCTCGCCGGCGCGGGTGGAGGCGTCGGCGGTGACCGGGCCGGTGAGCGCCTGCTGCGAGTAGGCGCGCACGGCGCCGTTGGTGGAGAGCCATCCCTGGGTATTGCCGACCGAGGCGGCGTCGTTGGACAGCTGGTAGGCGTAGGAGGTCACGTCCAGGTACGAGCCGGAGATCACGTCCCTGGGTCCGGCGCTCTGCTTGCTGGAGCCGCTGACCGGGCCGCAGCAGGTGCTGGCCGTGGCCGCGTTGCCGGAGGCGGAGGCGGTCGCGCCGGCGTAGGCGCCCGAGTCGATCACGCTGGCGGTGACCACGGCCTTGGAGGCGCCCGAGGTCGTCTGCTCGCTGGTGAAGCTCATGCCGGCGCCTTCGCTGACGGCGCTGGCGATGTTGCCTACCGCGGTGGCGCTGGTGACGGTCTGCGCGGCGGTGGTCACGGCGAGCTTGCCCTCGGCGAACACGTCGCCGAGCTGCACCTGGCCGTTGATCACGTCCCGCCCGGGAGGGTCCTGGGCGAAGGCGACGCTAGAACCGGCCGTGAGAAGCGCGCACGTCAGGATCGCGGCGGCTGTTCCAGCGGCTCGGGTCTTCGCGGCTGCGCGCATTGTTCTGGTCCAGGTTGTTGTAGGCCGGGATGAAGGCCCCGGTCGTGCCGGCCACGCCCAGGGGGTCGGCGCCCATGCAGGCGTGCGGCCCGGGCGCGCCGTAGAGGTTGGCGGTCATCTCGGCCACGCCGCGCTCGATCATGGCGCGCACGGCCAGCTGCACGGGCTCCAGCGCCCCGGCCCCGGCCGAGACGTTGACCACGTTGGTGTCGAAGAACTTGAAGAAGCCGGCGCCGACCTCATGGCCGATGATCTGCTTCTGGTAGGAGATGACGTCCACCACCTCCAGCGTCCGGGTCTCCACCAGGCGCAGGTCGAGGGCCACGTTCATGACGTAGCTCTTGCCGGTGAGCTGGCCGCTGCCCTGCGTCGCGTCCTGCTTGCCGCCCTGGCCGTCGAAGCCGGCGGATTTGATGTTGTAGTTCAGCTCGGTGATGCCGCCGACGATGTAGAAGTCGCTCCCCGGCACCTGGCCGGCGACGATCTTGCGGTACTCCTTGGAGGCGCCCTCCTGCCCGTCGGAGATCAGCTTGTTGTTGGCGTACTTGAGCTCGAGCTCGCTGACGGAGGTGTCGTAGCGCTCCACCATGGGCATGCCGGCCTTGGCCAGGGCGCTCATGGCCATCAGAGAGGCGCCCTGGGTGACCTGGCGGCCGCCGTTGTCCTCGGCCTTGCCCGTGTAATCGGCGATCCGCCCCACCGCGACGTGCGGCGCGCGCAGGCCGTACTGGCGGGCGTAGCCGGCCAGGCACACCAGCGCCGTAGAGTAGGGGGTCGAATTGCTCGTCACCGGCGCGTTGCCGATCGGCGTGGCGTACAGCCCGTTGGGGCCCGCCACGGGCGAGATGCAGCCGGCGAGCGCGAGGCTCGCGGCCGTCAGCGCGCCGGTCGTGCGCAGCATCGCGCGCTTACTCACCGCCACCGTCCGCCTCATCGAGGTTCACCTTGCCGTTGAGGACGGTCTTGGCCGTGACCGCGCCGTTGTTGATCTGGGTGGAGTTCACCACCACGGTGTTGTTCGAGCCCTGGACGGAAACCACCAGGTTGTTGCCGACCGCCGTGGCCGTGCCGAGCCCGCCGACGCCGCCGTAGCTGTCGCCCGCCCCGCCGGTGCGGCGGCCGTAGAAGACGCTCTGGTCGTCACCGATCCGGGTCACGCCGTCGACCACCACGGTGTTGCCGCTGCCGTCTGCCCGCCGGCTGACGTTGATCGGCCGGCTCAGCTCGCCCGAGCCGAAGCCGTAGCCGGCGTTGTAGGCCGAGCCGCCGCCGTTGGACTGCGCGCGCGCCGCTCCGGCCCCCGCCAGCGCGAGGGCGCCGATCGCGGCCGACAGGACGAGCGTGGGGCGCATGGCGCGGGCTCCGGCGCCGGGAGAGTCCGGGCCTTCCAAGCCGAACCTAGCCTCCCACGTCTTAACCAAGCCCGAACGGGGCGGGCCGCCCTGGCGGGCGGAGCGGCGGCCCCCATGTTGCCGGAGATGCCCCTCGCTTCACCCTTCCTCCGCGACAGCGCCGGCGGCGATCCGCGGCGCGGTGAAGACGGCTCCGGCTGGGGGCGCGCCGGCTCTGGCGGGCCGGCGCCCGAGCGTGCGCCGCGGGAGCCCGCGCTGCGCGCGCCCTGGCCCGCGCTGCTGCTCGCCCTCTTGCCGCCGGTCGGCTACGCGCTCCAGCACCTCGGAGGTGATCCGCTGGCGACGGCCGACCGGCTGGGCTTCCGCCCGGCGCTGCTGATGCAGGGCGGCTGGACGGGGCTCCTCTCCGCCCTGGTCGTGCACGCGGGATGGACGCACGCGCTGTTGAACGGGCTGACTGCGCTGGCCTTCGGGGCGCCCGTGGCGCGGCGGATGGGAACGGGCGCGCTCGGCGCGGCCGCCTTCCTGCTGTTCTTCGTGGTCTGCGGCGTGGCGGGATCGCTTGGCTTCGCGGGGATCTCGCCGGGAAGCGGTGCGGTGCTGGTGGGCGCGTCCGGCGGGATCGCAGGGCTGATGGGGGCCTCCTCGCGCCTGCTGGCGGGCGAGCCCGGATCGCTGCTGCCCCTCACGGCGCGCCCGGTGGTCGTGATGGCGTTGGCGTGGCTGGGGGCCAACCTCGTGTTCGCGCTGGTGGGTCTCGACGTCGGGACCGGCGGCGCGCCCATCGCCTGGCAGGCGCATCTGGCCGGCTACGCCGCGGGCCTGCTGCTGATCGGGCCGGCGCTGGCGCTGCTCGGGCCCCCGTCGCGCCCGGGCGGTTGATCCGGCGGCGTTTCGGGAGGACGCTCCCCCCGACGGCGGACCGGAGGCGGACATGCTGGTGGCGCAGATCCTGAAGACCAAGGGGGACACGGTGTTCACCGTCGCGCCCGAAGACACCCTGCTACAGGCCGCCGCCCGCCTGGGCGAGCGAAGGGTGGGTGCGGTGGTGGTGATGGGGGCGGGCGACGCGGTGGCCGGCATCCTCTCCGAGCGCGACGTGGCCCGCGCCGTGGGGGAGGAGGGCGCCGCCGCCCTGGACCGGCCCGTCGCGGCCACCATGACCCGCGAGGTGGTCTACGCCGACCCCGAACACACGGTCGACCAGCTGCTCGCGCTCATGACCGACCGGCGCATCCGCCACCTCCCCGTCTGCCGGGCCGGCCGATTGATGGGCATCGTCTCCATCGGCGACCTCGTGAAGGTGAAGATCGCCGAGATCGAGGCCGAGGCCGCCGACCTGAAGGCCTACATCGCCGCGGGCTGACGCTCCGAGCGGGCGGCGAGGCCCCTAGACGCCGCCGCCCGGGAGCGGTGGGCGCGAGGGTTTCGGCCCTTGACGGAACGTCGCTCGCCAGCCATCTTGGCGAGCTCAATCACATCGCCCGAACGCCTGGGCCGCACATCGCGGCCAACGGGGTTCGTCGCGCCGCTTTCGGCGGCGAGTTGGCGATCCTTCTTGGAAGGGTGGTTGACCTGGGTGCGGACGATCTGTAGATCGCCGCCTCCGCCAAGTCGGGCGTTAAACGACGGTCGGTCCGGGCGCTACGGCGACTGGACGACGCAAGAGCAGGGCGGCCTCGGTCGCCGTGGTCTTCCCTCAAAGGTCTTCGGATCGATGAGTTGACAACTTCGGAGCCGGTCATTAGATCGTCTTCATCGCCTGGCCGGGGCGTTAAAGCGGCGGATCGGCCTCTCCGGCAGGTTCACGGTCTTTGACATTGTTGAATGGGAAGGGGACACGTGGTCGGCGGTGTCTTTTGGC
>CAXTHH010000003.1:0-258426 GCA_964244065.1 uncultured Caulobacteraceae bacterium
GCACGGCGCGGCCGTCCACCTCCCAGTCCACGGGGATGGCGTCGCGGGTGATGCCCGCCTCGGGGCCGACGAGCAGGCGGTCCTCGCCGATCAGCCGGTTCACCAGGGTGGACTTGCCGGCGTTCGGCCGCCCGACGATGGCGATGCGGATCGGCTTGTCGCCCGCCTCCTCCTCGTCCGCGTCGGAGGGCTCGGGCGTGATCCGCACCAGGGCGGCGAACAGCTCGCCCATGCCCTCGCCGTGCTCGGCGGAGAGCTCGATCGGCTCGCCGAGGCCGAGCCCGTACGCCTCCGCGGCGCCGAAGTCGCCCGCGCGTCCCTCGGCCTTGTTGGCGATCATCACCACGGGCTTGTTCCGCGTGCGCACGAGGTCGGCGAAGATGCGGTCGAGCGGGGTCACGCCCTCGCGCGCGTCGATCACGAACAACGCCACGTCGCAGTCGTCGAGCGCGCGTTCGGTCTGGATGCGCATACGGGCCTCCAGACTCTCGTCCGACACGTCCTCGAAGCCGGCGGTGTCGATCAGCTCGAGGTCGAGGTCGCCCAGGCGCCCGGGGGCGCTGCGGCGGTCGCGAGTCACGCCCGGGCGGTCGTCCACGATGGCGAGCTTGCGGCCCGCCAGGCGGTTGAAGAGCGTGGACTTGCCGACGTTGGGGCGGCCGACGATGGCGAGCTTCAGGGCCATCGAGGGGCTCCGGCGGGGGTGGGACGCGGACGGCCGGGCGGCCGCCCGCGCGAGCTTAGCGGATCGCCAGGAGTTCGGCGTCGTCGGTGGCGATCAGCAGCTCGCCGTTGACAGGCACGGGCGAGAGCGAGCCGGCGCTCTTCACCTTGAGCTTGAGCGATCTCAGCATCTTGCCGTCCTTCGGATCCAGCGCGCGCACCTCGCCCGCGCTGGAGACGACGATGATGCGGTCGGAGGCGAGCGTCGGACCTGACCAGACGGGGCGGCGCTTGGCGGCCACGCCCTTGTTCAGGTCGATCGTCCAGTACACCTGCCCCGCCTCGCGGCTGATGCAGATCAGCTGGCCCGCCTGGTCGGTCACGTAGATCACGTCCCCCGCCGGCCAGGGCGAGGTGGACGTGGAGATCGGCAGCGACCAGCGCGGCTGGCCCGAGCGCAGGTCCACCGCGGCGAACACGCCCGAGTGGCTGCCCGCCAGCACGTCCCCTCGGTAGATCACCGGGCGCCCGGCGATGTCGCGGATCTCGGACAAGGCGTTGTTGCGGCTGGTGAGCGACAGCACGAACGACCACAGCTCGGTGCCGTTGCCCGCCTGCAGCGCTGTGAGCTCGCCGGAGGCGAAGGGCGCCACCACCGTCTCGCCCGACACCGCGGGGCTGGACGAGCGGAGCAGCCGCGCGGGCTCCTCCAGCGCCTGGTAGGTCCAGCCCGGGGCGCCGTCGGCCACGGCGTAAGAGATCAGCTGGTCGGTGGCGTCCACCGCGTAGACGCGGCCGCCGGAGACGGTGGGCGCGCCGCGCACGGGCGTCTCCACGTCCTTGCGCCAGAGGGTGGACCCGTCCTCCGCCTTGAGCCCGGCGACGAAGCGGAAGCCGGAGGTCACGAACACCCGGCCGCCGTCGACGGCCAGGCCCCCGCCGTAGCCCTCGCGGTCGCGGCCCTTGCGGGGGGCGAGGTTCACCTTCCAAATCTGGCGGCCCGTGGCGAGGTCGAGCGCGCTGACGCCCGCCTGCCCGTCCATCACGAAGATGCGCCCGTCGGCCACCACGGGCTGGGCGGTCACGTGGCCGCGGGCGCCGGGCTTGGGCCCGAACCGGCGGCGCCAGGCGATCTGCAGCTCGGGCGCCGCCTGCACGTGCTCGATGGCGTGGTCCGGCCGGCCCCCGGCCTGCGGCCACTCGCGCAGCTGCACTGCGGCGGGCAGCTGGAAGCCCACGTCCTTCAGCGCGTCCGAGGGCTGGAGCTTGTCGTCGAGCGACAGCACGGGGATGCGTTCGCCCTTCAGCTTGGAGCGGGGCTTCTTGTCGCCGCCGCCGAACACCTTGGGCAGGCTGGGCGTGCGGATGCCTCCACAGGCCGAGAGCGGGACCGCAAGCAGGAGGATGGCGGCCACGCGGGCCGTCAGGGACGGACGGATCATGCTCACGGGGCTCCAGCGGCGCCCTGGGCGAGGGGCGGCGCGGACGGGGGCGGCGGCGGCAGGGCCAGGTCGGCCTTCACCGCGGCGGGAAGGACGGCGGCGCCGCCCGAGTCGATCAGCGCCACGGCGGCGCGCGCGCGGCTCCGGGCGCCCTCGGACACGTCGGGCTGGAGCGACAGGCCGGAGAGGTCGGCGCGCGCCTCGGCGGTGCGGCCCGCGTTGAGCTTGGCGAAGGCCAGGGCCTCGCGGGCCATGTCGCGATAGGGCCGGCCCACGGCCGTGAGCGGCTGGAGGCGGGTCTGCGTCTGGGCCAGCGGTGCGGTGTCCATCACCGCCAGGGCCGCCTCGAGCGCGGCGGCGTCGGCGATCAGCGGCGCCCGGGTGGTCCTGGCCGCCTTGTCGAGCAGCGGCACGGCCTCCGCCGGCCTGTTACGCAGCACGCGCACGCCGGCCTGCTGCATCAGCGACAGGGCGCGGTAGCCGGAGGAGCCGGTCCCGGCCGCCTCGCCGAAGGCGCGGTCCGCCTCGTCCAGCTTGCCGGTCGCCAGCAGGTCCAGCGCCTTGGAGTAGGCCGCGGAGGCGCGGGCGTCCTGCGCGCGGCTCCACGCGCTCCAGCCCCACCAGGCGAGCGCGGCCACCAGGGCCAGCACCAGCGCGCCGGCCACCCAGCGCCAGGTCCGGCGGAACAGGTTGAACGCCCGCTCCTGGCGGAGGTCCTCGTCCACCTCGGTGAAGATGTCGGCCAAGTCGGCCCTCCCAGGGCGCGCGCGGTCGGCGCGGTGCGGATCGGCGCGCGCCCGGAGGGGCGGCGGGTCGGACCCCTTAGTCCGTGCCGGCTTCGGCGGCAACGCGACGCGAAGACCGCGGCCGGGCCTCACACCTCCGCGGCGCGCCTGGCGAAGTAGGTCTCGCGCATCGCCGGGAAGCGGCGGGCGCGGACGTCCTCGGCGTAGGCGCGGGCGGCGTCCGCGATGCTCGTCCGCAGGTCGGCGTAACGGCGCACGAACTTCGGGGTCCAGTCGAACACACCAAGCATGTCGTCGGTGACGAGAATTTGGCCGTCGCAGGCCGCCGAGGCGCCGATGCCGATGGCGGGTACGGACAGCCGCTCGGTTATCTCGCGGGCCAGGGGCTCGGCCACCCCCTCGATCACGATGGCGAAGGCGCCCGCGGCCTCGGTGGCCAGCGCCTCGGCCAGCACGCGCTCGCGCTCCGCCTCGGTGCGGCCCTTGGCCTTGAAGGCGCCGTCGGTGAGCACCGCCTGCGGGCGCAGGCCCACGTGGCCCATCACCGGAACGCCGCGCTGCACGAGGTAGCGTACGGTGTCGGGCACGGTGGGCCCGCTCTCCACCTTCACCGCCTGGGCGCCCGTTTCCTTCATCACGCGGGCGGCGTTGGCGTAGGCGGCCTCTGGCCCGGCCTCGTAAGAGCCGAACGGCATGTCGATCACCACCATGGCCCGGCGCGATCCCCGCATCACGGCCTGCCCGTGCAGGATCATCATCTCCAGCGTGACGCCCACGGTGTTGGGCAGGCCGTGCACCACCATGCCCAGCGAGTCGCCCACAAGCAGGAGGTCGCAGTGCTCATCGAGCAGCCCTGCCACCGGCGCGGTGTAGGCGGTGAGGCACACCACCGGCTCGCCCCCCTTGCGCGCGGCGATGTCGGGCGCGGCGAGGCGGCGCGGGGCCGCGGCGGGCGTCTGGGCGGACATAGGGCGGCTCCGGCGAGAAGCGCGCCCCTATGCGCGGCGGCTCAGAGCTCGTCCACCACCCGGGTGACCAGCATGCCGGCCGCGAGCAGCATCAGCCCTCCGCACAGCCACACCACCTCCATGGGCACAGGCAGCGCGCGCAGGGCGGGCGCGGCGCCGCCGAACGGCAGCCCGTCGCGCCACAGGGCGGCGATGGGCAGGGTGCTGAGCCCCTCCAACCGGCGAAGCAGCTGGGCGCCGGCCAGCTGCCACAGGGCGGCCACGCCCGCACCGGCGCCGGCCACGCCGATCACCATGCGCCGCACGGTCCAGTCCCGGTCCAGCCGGGCGCGCACCTGGGCGGCGAACAGGTCCGCGTCGGGCCGGCGCGGGGCCTGGGCGAACATCCGGTGCAGGTCGTGCTCGAATCGCGGATCAGACATGGCCGCAACCCTCCCTCTCGGCGGAGGCGGCGGAAGCCGGCGCGGTCACCCCGAGCCTGCGCCTCAGCTTCTCCAGCCCCCGTTTCACGTGGCTCTTCACCGTACCCAGCGGCGCCCCCAGCGCCTCGGCCATCTCGACGTGCGTGAGGCCTGCGCCGTAGCACATGGAGACGCAGATCCGTTCCGCGGGCGACAGCGCCTGGAGCGCACCGTCCAGGTCGATCTTGGCCAAGGTGTGGCCCTCGCCCGGTCCCCCGCCCTCCTCCGCCTGGAGCTCCTCGTCGAAGGCGCCGTCCATCCGTCGGCGCACCCGCTTCACATAGAGGCGGGCGGCGATCCGGCAGACCCAGGCGGCGAAGGCGCCCTCCCCCCGGAACTCCCCGATCCGCTCGAAGGCGGCCAGGAAGGCGTCCTGCGCGACGTCGTCGGCCATGGAGGGCTGGGCGCCCATCCGTCGCACCAGGGCGCGGACCGCCGAGCCGTGCCGGCGCACGAGCTCGCCGAACGCGGCGCGGTCGCCGGCGGCGGCCAGCGCCGCCAGCTCCATGTCGTGCATGGCGGCCGGCGGCTTCCTGACGGAGGCGGGGCTCATCCGGAGGGCGGGACGCGGACCTGGCCGGGCGACGGCGCTTCAGGCGGCCTTCTTGCGGCCGAAGAACCACAGGGCGAGAAAGGCCCCGCCCACGCACAGGGGGATCACGCCCAGCCCGGCCCAGACGTTGAAGGCGTCGGCGCGCCAGCTGTCGCCACCCGCGCCGTAGCCGCCGACGTAGCTGATCAGGCCGATCAGCAGCAGGCCGACGCCGATGGCGGTCCACACCACGCCGCGGCGCAGGTCGCGGTCGTGCGAGGTCTGGGCCAGGGCGTCCACGGCGTCCAGGTCAGCGCCGCGGCCGCGGGTCATGGCCGCGACCAGCTCGGGCGGGGGCTCCTGGCCCTTCTCGTAGGCCACGCGCACCGTGTCGAGCATGCGCTGGCGGTCGCGGGACTTCAGCACCTGCGGCACGATGATGATCGCGGCCAGGAAGCCGAAGAAGACGATGGGAACGAGGATGTCGGTGTCCATGGCGGTCAAGCTCCGGTGCGGCCCGACAGATAGGGCGCTCGCAGGGAAGAGGCTCGCGGCCGGGCCCGTGGAGGCGCCCGGCCGGGTTAAATCGCGGTAAGGCTCAGCTTGGCGAGAGCCGGCCAGGCACCGTGTCGCGGGCCGGCAGGTCCGTCCCTCCCGCCGGCGCGATCCGCGCGCCCGTCTTGATGACCGAGCCCCCTTGTTGCGAGGAGGCTACGTCGCAACGCGCGCGCCGTCAGCTCGGCCCGGTGTCGCGGCCCGATCGCCGGGGCGGGCCTACTCCCACTCGATGGTCCCGGGGGGCTTGCTGGTCACGTCGTAGACGACGCGGTTCACGCCCCTGACCTCGTTCACGATGCGGGTGGCCGCGGTCTCCAGAACGTCCCACGGAAAGCGGAACACCTCGGCGGTCATGCCGTCCAGGCTGGTGACCGCCCGCAGCGCCAGCACGTTCTCGTAGGTGCGGGCGTCGCCCATCACCCCCACGGTCTTCACGGGCAGGAGCACGGCGAAGGCCTGCCAGATCGCGTCGTACAGCCCGGCCCTGTGGATCTCCTCGAGGTAGATGGCGTCCGCCTGCTGGAGCACGGCCACGCTCTCGGGCGTGACCTCGCCCGGGATGCGGATGGCGAGGCCCGGGCCCGGAAAGGGATGGCGGCCGACGAAGCGGGGGTCGAGCCCGAGCTCCCGGCCCAGCGCACGCACCTCGTCCTTGAACAGCTCGCGCAGGGGCTCGACCAGCTTGAGCTTCATGCGCTCGGGCAGGCCGCCCACGTTGTGGTGGCTCTTGATCACCGCCGAGGGGCCGCCGTGCACCGACACGCTCTCGATCACGTCGGGGTAGAGGGTGCCCTGCGCCAGGAACGCGACGCCGTCGATCTTGTGCGCCTCGCGGTCGAACACGTCGATGAACAGTCGGCCGATGGTTTTGCGCTTGGTCTCGGGGTCGCTGACGCCGGCCAGGGCGCCCAGGAAGTCGTCGCGGGCGTCCACGTGCACCAGGGGGATGTTGTAGTGGCCGCGGAACAGCTCGACCACCTGGCGCGCCTCGTCCTGCCGGAGCAGGCCGTGGTCGACGAACACGCAGGTGAGCTGGTCGCCGATCGCCTCGTGGATCAGCACGGCGGCGACCGAGCTGTCCACGCCGCCGGACAGGCCGCAGATCACCTTGCCCGAGCCGACCTGCTCGCGGATGCGGGCGATGGCCTCCTGGCGGAAGGCGGCCATAGTCCAATCGCCGCGCAGGTTGGCGATGCGGCGCGTGAAGTTGCGCAGCAGCAGGGCGCCGCGGGGCGTGTGCACCACCTCCGGGTGGAACTGCACGCCGTAGATGCGCCGGCCCTCGTCGGCGATGGCGCAATAGGGCGCGCCCGGGCTGGTGGCGATCGCCTCGAAGCCGGACGGCAGCGCCGTGACGCAGTCGCCGTGGCTCATCCACACGGGCTCGCGGTGGCCGACGGGGCCGAAACCGTCGAACAGCGGGCTCTCGCGGGTGATCTCGATGTCCGCACGGCCGTACTCGGCGGAGCCCGAAGAGACCGCACCGCCCAGCTGCGCGCAGATCAGCTGCTCGCCGTAGCAGACGCCCAGCACGGGCACGCCCTGCTCGAACACCTGCATGGGCGCCCGGGCGCTGTCCTCGTGCGTCACGCTCTCCGGCCCGCCGGACAGTATCACCGCGGCCGGAGCGAACTCCCG
Organism: uncultured Caulobacteraceae bacterium; assembly: GCA_964244065.1. Lineage (GTDB taxonomy): Bacteria > Pseudomonadota > Alphaproteobacteria > Caulobacterales > Caulobacteraceae > JASLDZ01. The sequence continues at coordinate 7,009 of CAXTHH010000003.1, forward strand.
CACGAAGGCGTCGTCGACGTTCTGGCAGGGGTGGACCTCGCAGAAGACGCCGTCCTCGCGCACGCGCCGGGCGATCAGCTGGGTGACCTGGCTGCCGTAGTCGACGATCAGCACGCGCTCGTGCTTGGGGGCGGGCGAGGCGTCCGTCATCCGGTCCTTTCGAAGAGCGCGAGGAAGAAGCCGTCCGTCCCCGTGCGATGCGGCGTCATTTGGAGCGTGTTCCCGCCCCGCGCCAGGGCGGACAGGCGTTCGCGGCCAGCGGGCGTCAGCCCGGGCGCCGCCTCCGCCGCCGTAGCGATCGGGAGGGGGCGGAAGCCGGGGTGGCCGGCGGCGAAGACCGCGGCGACGGCCTCGTTCTCTTCGGCGAACACCGAGCAGGTGGCGTAGGCGAGCCGACCGCCGGGCCGCACCAGCCGCGCGGCGCAGGCGAGGATGCAGGGCTGAAGGGCGGCCAGGCGCGCGAGCGTTTCGGGGGTCAGCCGCCAAGCCGCCTCGGGGTGGCGCCGCCAGGTGCCCGCGCCAGTGCACGGCGCATCCACGAACACGAGGTCGGCCGCCCCCTGCAGGTCGTAGGCGCCCTCCCCCTCCGACCCGATGCGGCGCACGTCGGCGCGGGCGCCCGCGCGCTCAAGCCGCGGCGCGAGCGCGGCCAGCCGCTTGGCGTCCGTGTCGGTGGCGACCAGCCGGCCCTCGCCGCCCATGGCTGCGGCCAGGGCCAGAGTCTTGCCGCCGCCGCCCGCGCAGTAGTCGACCACCGTGGCGCCCGGGCGGGCGTCGGCCAGGGCCGCGGCGAGCTGGCTGGCCTCGTCCTGCACTTCGACCCAGCCCGTCTTCCACGCCCGCGTGGCCTGCACGTCGCGACTGTAGGCGGGCGGCAGCCGCAGGCCGAGCGCGGACCAGGGCGCGCGCTCCGGCTTCACCTCGTCGGTGTCGAGCAGGCGCAGGGCGGCCTCGGCGCCGCCGCGCAGGGCGTTGACGCGCAGGTCCACGGGTGCGCGCACGCCGGCCAGCGCCTGCGCCTCCGCCAGCCAGTCGACCCCGAAGCGGTCCTGGAGCTTGCCGGCGATCCACTCGGGCACGCCCGCGGCCACCCAGGCCGGCGGCGCGCCCTCCGGCGCGGCGAGGCGCGCGCGCTCCTCGGGGGTGAGCGGGGCGGGGTCGCGGCCCTCGCCGGTGAAGGCCGCCTCCGCGGTCTCGAGCCCGAGCGCGCCCAGCACCAGCGCGCGCCCGTCCGACGCGCCCAGCCGCCACTGCGAGCGGGCCCGGGCGCGCAGGGCGTCGTAGACGTGCCCCGCGATGGCCCGGCGGTCGCCCGATCCGGCGAAGCGGTGCTCGCGACCCCAGGCCTTGAGCACTTGGTCCGCCGCGGCCCGCTCCACGGCCAGGGCGTCCAGCACCTCGATCGCCGCCGCCAGCCGCGCGCCGGGGGTCAAGGCCTCAGGCGCCGTGCAGCGCGCCGTAGAGCACGAGCGCGATCCCCGTCACGCCCGCGGCCCAGGCCGCCGTGCGGACGTAGGGCACGCCGACGGCGTAGATCGGCAGGTAGGCCGCCCGCGCCAGCACGAACGTCCAGGCGCCCCCGCTCGTCAGCCCGTTGTGGCGCCCCGCCGTCGACGCGATCAGCACGGCGGCGATGAAGAGCGGCAGACTCTCGTAGTAGTTCGCCTGCGCCCGCCGCAGCCGCCCGGTGACCACGCCCACGGGCGGACCCTCCGCGTCGCGGTTGCCGGCGTTGTAGGCCAGCCCGGTCTCCCGGTTCCGCGCCCCCGCCGCGGCGAACAGGTGCACGAAGGCCAGCACCACGGCCCAGGCCAGCGCGATCAGTTCGGTGGTCATGCGGATTCCCCTGCGCCTTGGCGACGCGCTTGGCGGAGCGTAGCCTGTGCAGCATGCCCGATGAAGCACCGCTCGAATGGACGACGTCTGAGGAGGATGAAAGCTTCCTCATGACCAACTTGTATCCGCGACGCACGGGCTTGCCGATGACGGTGTGGGTCGGCCCACGCTCCGGTGCACGCCACGACGTGCGCATCAAGGTGAGCACCTCGCCCGGCGACCGCATCGATCTTCGCACGGCGGCGGTTGTCGGCGTGCGCCCCGCGCCGCATCTTGTTCACGGTCAACTCAGCCGTTCCGACCTGGAACAGGTCGCCGCTTGGATCCAGCTGAACGAGGACATGATCCTCCGACATTGGACGGGCGAGTACGACGGAGGCGATGTGGTGGAGAACTTGAAGCGGCTGCCGAGCTAAGAGGGCTTCAACCGCCGGACCTGTAGTTCGGGGCCTCGCGCGTGATCTGGACGTCGTGGACGTGGCTCTCGCGCAGGCCCGCGCCCGTGATCCGCACGAAGCGCGCCCGGGCCTGCAGCTCGGCGATATGGGCGGCCCCGACGTAGCCCATGGCCGCGCGCAGGCCGCCGGTGAGCTGGTGCAGGATCGGGCCGATGGGGCCCTTGAAGGCGACCTGACCCTCAATGCCCTCCGGCACGAACTTGAGGCTGTCGTTCACCTCCTTCTGGAAGTAGCGGTCGGCCGAGCCGGAGGCCATGGCGCCCACCGAGCCCATGCCGCGGTAGGCCTTGAAGGATCGGCCCTGGTGCAGGAACACCTCGCCCGGGGCCTCCTCCGTCCCGGCGAACATCGAGCCCAGCATGGCCACGTGCGCGCCGGCCGCCAGCGCCTTGGCGAGGTCGCCGGAGGACTTGATCCCGCCGTCGGCGATCACCGTCGCCTCCGTGCCCCGGGCCGCCCGCGCCGCGTCCAAGATCGCCGTCAGCTGGGGCACGCCCACGCCCGCCACGATCCGGGTCGTGCAGATCGAGCCCGGGCCGATCCCCACCTTCACCGCGTCCGCCCCCGCGTCGATCAGGGCGCGCGCCCCGTCGTAGGTGGCCACGTTGCCGGCCACGATCTGCACGCGGTTGGTCTCGCGCTTCACGCGCTCCACGGCGCGGGCGACATGGATCGAGTGGCCGTGGGCGGTGTCGATCACCACCACATCCACCCCGGCGTCCACCAGCGCCATGGAGCGATCATAGCCGGCGTCGCCGACGGTGGAGGCCGCGCCCACCCGCAGGCGGCCCTGCTCGTCCTTGGCGGCCAGCGGATAGGCCTCGGCCTTGTCCATGTCCTTGACGGTGATCAGGCCGGTGGCGCGACCGTCCTCGTCCACCACGATCAGCCGCTCGATCTTGCGCTTGTGCAGCAGCGCCCGAGCCTCCGCCTGGCTCACCCCGTCGCGCACGACGGCCAGGTTCTCCCGCGTCATCATCGCGGAGGCGGGCGTGGCGTCGTCCTCCTCGAACCGCACGTCCCGGCTGGTCAGGATGCCCACCAGCCGCCCGTCGGCCTCCACCACCGGAAAGCCGGACACGCGCCGCCGCGCCTTGAGCGCGCGGATCTCGCCCAGCGTGGTCTGCGGCGAGACGGTGATCGGGTTGATCACCCGGCCGCTCTCATAGCGCTTCACCTCGCGCACCTGGTCGGCCTGCTCGTCGGTCGAGAGATTGCGGTGGATCACGCCCAGCCCGCCCGCCTGCGCCATGGCGATGGCCAGCCGGCTCTCGGTCACCGTGTCCATGGCGGAGGAGATCAGCGGCACGTTCAACGTGATCTCGCGCGTCAGCCGCGTGGCTGTCGACACCTGGCCGGGCATCACCTCGGACGGCCCCGGTTCGAGCAAAACGTCGTCGAAGGTGAGCCCTTCGCGAATCTCCATGCGGAGCCCCTGTTTTGCGGGGCGGGTCTATCGACGGTGGTCCCGGCGATCAACCCGCGAGGCGCCGACGCCCCGTGGCCACGAGGTAGACCTCGCTCGACTCGGCGCGACTGGCCTTCGGCTTGACGTTCTTCACCTCGTCGAAGTCCGCCTTGAGCCGGGCCAGGAGCTCGCCGGCCGCCCCGCCCTGGAAGCTCTTGGTCACGAAGCTTCCGCCGGGCTTCAGCACCTCAGCGGCGAAGGCGGCGGCCGCCTCGATCAGGCCGACGATGCGCAGGTGGTCGGTCTCGCGGTGGCCGCTGGTGTTGGGCGCCATGTCGGAGAGCACGAGGTCGGGCACGCCGCCCAGCGCCTGCAACAGGCGCGCGGGCATGGCGGGGTCGGTGAAGTCGCCCTCGATCAGCTCGGCCCCAGGGATCGGGTCCACGTGCAGCAGGTCCACGCCCGCCACCGCCGCCGCCCCGCGCTTGAGCGCCACCTGCACCCAGCCGCCCGGCGCACAGCCGAGGTCGATGACGCGCGAACCGCGGCGCAGCAGGTGGAAGCGGTCGTCGATCTCCAGCAGCTTGAAGGCGGCGCGCGAGCGCCAGCCCTCCGCCTTGGCCTGCTGGACGTAGGGGTCGTTCAGCTGCCGCCGCAGCCACTCCGCCGAGGACATGGACCGATCGGCGGCCGTCTTCACGCGCTGGCCGAGGCCGCGCCCCCCTGCCGCCCCGCCCGTGGGCGGCCGCACCATGCGGCGTCGGGGCTCGTCCTCGGCCATGCCGGACTCAGGCCCCGCCCTTGGCGGTCGCGGTCGCAGGCGCGGTGTGGCGGAAGGCGCGGCTGTAGGGGCAGACCTCGTGCGCCTTGGCCACCAGCTCCTCCGCCTCTGACTGGCTGAGCTTCGGCAGGGTCGCCTCGATCTCGAAGGCGAGCGCGAAGGCCTCGCCCTCCTTGCCGATGGTGGCGCGGCAGGTGACGTTCAGGCCGGAGATGTCCTGCTTGGTGGAGCGCGCCACCGCGCCCACCGCGCCGGCGAAGCAGGCCGAGTAGCCCAGCGCGACCAGCTGCTCGGGATTCGTGCCGTTCCCGTCGCCGCCCATCTCCTTGGGAAAGCCGAGGTCGACCTTGACCTTGCCGTCGCTGGTCTCGGCGTGACCGCCCTGGCGCCCTCCCTGATTGGTGGCGGCTTCGGCGGTGTAGAGCGGGGTCATTGCACGTCTCCTTGCGGCTCGGCGCCGGAGCGCCCGCCTCCTGAACGCCGCCGGCGCCGTCGCGCGTTCCCGCTGGGCGCGCGCCGCTCGGCCATCAGGCTCATCAGCAGGCCCTCGCGCAGGCCGCGATCGGCCACGCGCACGCGCTCGCAGGGCCACAGCTCCTGCACCGCCTCCAGGATCGCGGCGCCGGCGAGCACCAGGTCGGCGCGGTCGGGGCCGATGCACGGCTCGGCCGCGCGACCGTCACGGTCCAGCGCGATCAGGCGGTCCGCGGCGGCGCGACAGTCGGCGCGCGTCAGCCACAGCCCGTCCACCCGGGCGCGCTCGTACCGGCGCAGGCCGAGGTGCAGGCCCGCAAGGCTGGTGATGGCGCCGGAGGTGCCGATCAGATGGGCGCGCCCGTTGGTGAAGTGCGGGCGCAGGGGGTCGGCCGCCTCGAACTTGGCCACCTCGGCCTTCACGTGGTCGACCATGGCCCGGAACCAGGCCGCGCCCGCCGGCTCGGGCTCCGGGAAGCGCTCGGCCAGCGTCACCACGCCGAGGGGCACGGAGAGCCACGCGGCCATGTGCGAGCGGCCCTCCGCACGGGTGCGCTCAAGGTCCACCCACGAGAGCTCGGTGGAGCCCCCGCCCACGTCCACCACCAGGGCGGCGGGCGCCTCCGGATCGGTCAGCGCCGCGCAGCCGGCGACAGAGAGGCGCGCCTCCTCCGCGGGGGCGATGATGCGCAGCCGGATGCCCGTCTCGGCGGCGACCCTGTCCACGAAGGCGGCGCCGTTCTCGGCGGCGCGGCAGGCCTGGGTGGCCACCGCCTCCAGCTTGACCACGCGGCGGCGGCGCAGCTTGTCGGCGCAGATGGAGAGCGCCGCCACCGCCCGGTCCATGGCCCCCTCGTCGAGGCGGCCGGTGCGCGACAGGTTCTCGCCCAGGCGCACGATGCGCGAGAAGGCCTCCACCACGCGGAAGCCCGACCCGTCGCCGTCGGGGGACGAGTCGGGCGTGGCGATCAGCAGGCGGCAGTTGTTGGTGCCGAGGTCGAGCGCGCCGTAGCAGACGGGCGGGCGGCCGCCGCCCCAACGCTCCGTGACGCGCGGGGCCGCGGCCCCGTCGGATGGCGTCATGCGCCCGCCCTCTCCCGGCCGAGCGCCCCGTGAGCCCCGCCGCCTTGCCGAACGGCGTAGCAGTCCCGGCCGCTCTTGCGAACCCGGCGCCCGTCGCGCGGGCGCCCGCCGCCCTGCGACTTCCCGTTCATCGACGTGTCAGGTCGCCTCGGTCATGGTCATGTCATGGAGACTCGAACGGCGCGCTTCCAGATCGGCCAGGTGGTGCGCCACCGGCTGTTCCCTTTCCGGGGCGTCATCTTCGACGTCGACCCGACCTTCGCCAACACGGAGGAGTGGTGGGCCGCGATCCCGGAGGAGATCCGGCCGACGAAGGACCAACCCTTCTACCACCTCCTGGCCGAGAACGCGGACAGCTCCTACACGGCCTACGTCTCCGAGCAGAACCTGTTGCCCGACGACGCGGGCCCGGTGGGGCACCCGCAGGCCGACGTCATGTTCGCGGGCTACCTGGACGGCCGCTACCGCCGCCGGGCGCACGTCGCCCACTGAGCGCGGGGCGCGCCGACGCCCGGTCCACCAACGCGCGGCGCGCTATGCTCTCCCTTCGGGGCTGACATAGACTGCACGCATGCGACCCCCCTCCCCGGCCTCCTTCTTGTCGCGTCGCGTGTCGTGTCGCCGAAGTGCACGCGACACGACATCGGCCTGGGGCCGGCCCGCTTGGGAAGGCCGGAACGCTCCCCCTCGCCCGCGCGCTTGGCCGGCATGCTAGGCTCTCCCGCATGAGCGCAGACGGACACCTCCCCGCCCCGCCCGAGGGCGCCCTCGCCGACTGGACGATCCCGCAGGGCTGGGAGCGCTACACCGCCGAGGAGCACCGCACCTGGGTGACCCTGTACGAGCGCCAGGCCGAGGTGCTGCCGGGCCGCGCCTGCGACGCCTTCCTCCGCGGGCTCGACGCCCTGGACCTGCACGGCGCGGGCATCCCCGACTTCCTGCAGCTCTCCGAGACGCTGCGCGCGCTGACCGGCTGGAGCGTGGTGGCGGTGCCGGGGCTGGTGCCGGACGACGTCTTCTTCGACCACCTCGCCAACCGGCGCTTCCCGGCGGGCGCCTTCATCCGCCGGCCCGACCAGCTGGACTATCTGCAGGAGCCGGATGTCTTCCACGACGTCTACGGCCACGTGCCGATGCTCACCGACCCCACCTTCGCCGACTACATGGCCGCCTACGGCCGGGGCGGGCGGCGGGCGCTGGAGCTGGGGCGGCTGAAGAACCTGGCGCGCCTCTACTGGTACACGGTGGAGTTCGGGCTGCTGACCACGCCGGAGGGCCTGCGCATCTACGGCGCCGGCATCGTCTCCTCCCCGGCGGAGAGCGTGTTCGCCCTGGAGGCGCCTGACCCCAACCGCATCGGCTTCGACCTGGAGCGGGTGATGCGCACGCCCTACCGGATCGACGACTTCCAGCAGGTCTACTTCGTGGCGGACTCGCTGCAGCAGCTGCAGGACGAGACGCAGGCGGACTTCGCCGCCCTCTACGCCCGCCTGCCCACGCTGGCCGACATCCCCATCGCCGGCGTCCTGCCAGAGGACCGGGTGTTGAGCCGGGGCAGCCAGGTACATGCGCTGTCCCGCGGCGGCGAAGCGGTCGGCTGAGCCGACTTGGCGGACCCCTGTCGCCACCTCCCTCGTCGCCCTCGGGCTTGACCCGAGGGCCGAGCGGTCGGCGCGCTCCCGATCGATCTCTGCGCACGACCGGCGCCCGGCCCTCGGGTTCGCCCGAGGGCGACTGAGGGCCGGCGCTTGGCCCGGGACGATCAGCGGTTCTGCCGGAACCGCACCGACAGACGCGAAGCCCCGCCCGTCCACACTTGGCCGAGCAGCGACAGGTTGCGCCGCACCCGCCATTCCAGGGTGGCGGAGGAGCCGGTGCGGCCGGTGGCCAGGTTCTGCGTCTGGCTCTCGCCGCGGCCGTTCCCCGCGCCCGTGAGCTCCAGGTAGACGTCGTTGGTCAGGTACTTGCCGCCGCTGATGGTGGCGCCCGAAGGCCCGCCCCCCAGCGCCAGCCGGTCCAGGCCCGCGAACTGGCGCAGGCTGCCCAGCACGTCGAGCCCGCCGCCCGTGGCCAGGGCGGTGACGGCCGACGCCAGCTGCGCGGCCTCGAAGGGCGAGAGCTGAGAGGCGGACACGCCGAACAGCACCCGCGACAGGATCTCGTCCTGCGGCAGCACGGGGATGGATGTCAGCGCGATCTGCGGGTTGGAGGCGGCGCCGGTGACCCTCACCCGGGCGTCCAGCCCGTTCTCGTTGCGCTCGGCGGTGAGGTCCAGGCGGATCAGCTCGGGCTTGGCGGCCAGGCGGATCGTCCCGAACTCGTTGAAGTCGAACCGCTTGCCCGAGAAGTCGTAGGAGCCGCGCACCACCCGCGCCGTCCCCGTCAGGTCGGGGGCGGCGGTGGTGCCGCCCACGTGCGCGTCAAGCGAGAGCTCCACGTCCAGTCCCCGGCCGCGCACGTAGAGGCCGCGGGGCGCGGTGATGCTCACGTCCAGGCCTACGGCGGTGGCGGCGGCGCGGCGCGGCGGCCCGCTCGCGGGATCGGCGCCCGGGCGCGCGGGGGCGTTCAGCTCGATCACGTCCAGGGCGACCACGCCGACCGTGGTGGGCGCCTTGGCGGTGAAGTCGGCGCGGTCGACGCCAAGCCGCCCCACCAGCTTGGCGCGCCCGGCGGCGTCGCGCGTGACGGTGACCTGGCCGGAGGTGGTGGCCCGGCCGTACTCGTTGTCGAACAGGTGGAAGCGGCGCACGTCCAGCTTCAGGGTGGAGCCGCCGTCGCGCGCCAGGCTGACCGACCCCTCCCCCGCCAGCGTGCCGCCCTTGCCGTCATCCCCCGCGAAGCGGCGCACGGTGACGAGGTTGCGGCCGAACTCGGCGGAGCCTTCCAGGTTCTTCAGCGTGAGCCCGATGCCGCTGTCGGTCACCGCGCCGCCGGCGAGCTGCGCCCCGCCTGTCACCCGGGGGTCGCCCAGCGTGCCGGCGAGCGCCGCGCGGGCGGTCAGCTTGCCCGAGACGGTGCGCTCGCCGCCCAGGAACAGGTCCCACAGGGGCCGCAGCTCACCGTCCACCGCGACCTCGCCGGTGAACGGGCGCGTGCGGTCCACCGCCACGCGGAACGGCCTGGCGGCGGCCTCGGCCGGCAGATCGAGCCGGCCGTCGGCCTTCAGGCCTTGGGCGTTGGTGGCCGAGGCGTCCAGCCGCAGCCGCCCACCCGCCAGGTCTCCGCGCACGCTCGCGTCAAGCGCCAGATCGGCGGTGGCGTCCCGGGTGCGCGCGCCCTTCAGCGCCGCCTCGAACCGGCCGCCGAGCGTGCGGCCGCGCCCGTTCAGCGCCAGGCGGCCGGTGACCTGCCCCACGTAGTCCTCGTTGAACGCGCCCAGGCCCACGCCGGCGAGCTCGGCCCGGGCGTCGAGCGCCTCGCCCGCCTGCCGGCCGTCGAGCGACAGGCTGCCCCCGGCGAGCGCCAGGCGCAGGCGGGTGGAGAGCTCGTCCGGCCCGAACCGCAGGCGCGCCGTCTCCAGCGTGCGCACGGGCGCGCCCCGCAGGCGGCCGGCGCCGTCCAGCGTCAGCTCCCGCGCGGCGCCCGCCTTGGCGAGCACGCCGGAACCGGCCCAGCGCCAGTCGATCGGCACGCCCGCGTCCGCATCCACGCGGAAGGGCAGCCGGTCCAGCGGCCCGTCCGCGCTCAGCTGCACGGAGCGCACCGCCCAGCCCGCGCCCACCAGCGCCAAGTCGCGCCCGTCGAGCCGCAGCGTCGCGCGCGCGCCGCCGGGCGCGGCCCCCGCGGCCGCCGCGATCTTGGCCGTGCCGGTCAGCCGACCTCGGGCCAGGAAGGCGCCCGGCCCGGCGGCCAGCGTCAGGTCGGCGGTGGAGGGCTCGCCGTCGCGCAGGGCCAGCGACCCGCCCAGCTTCACGCCCCCGGCGTCCGCCGCGATGTCGCGCAGGTCCACCCCGCGCGGGGCGAAGCGGAAGGCGGCCTTGGCCGTCGCCCGGCCGTAGTTACTGGGCCCGCTTACCGCGATCCGCCCGTCCAGCGTCCCGGCGCCGTCGCTGAGGAAGCTGAGGTCCAGCGCGGCGGGCGTCACCTGCAGCCGCCCGAGATCCAGCGTCTGCAGTCGGGCGTGCAGGTCGGCGCGGGGCGTGGCGAGCGGACCTGTGAGCTTGCCGTCGCCGGTCATGGCGCCCGCGATCTCCAGCGGACCCACGGTGAACGGCCCGCGCGCGCGCCAGTCGAGGGCGAAGTCCATCACCTTCTGCGTGGAGTAGGTTCCGACCGCCGTGGCGTCGGCCGCCGCGCCGGTCAGGTCCGCCCGGTCGAGCTTGAAGCCGGCGGGCGTCCAGCTGCCCCGTGCGGTCAGCCGCGGTCCGGCGCCCAGCAGCCGGTCCAGCTCGCCAAGGCCCGTGGCGAAGGCCGCGCCCCGCCCCTCGCCGGTGAGCGTCCAGAAGTCCGAGCCCTTCTTCGAGGCGGCGTTGAACGTGGCGTCGACAGCCCCGTGCGAGCCCGGGCGCAGGCCGCGGAAGTCGGGCGCGGAGAAGCGGCCCTTGAAGCTGAGATCGCCCAGGAGCGTGATGGCCCCGTCCGCATCCAGGCGGATGTAGCGGCCGACCACGTTCAGCGCCCGGAACAGCACCCGGCCGTCCGGCAGGCGCGCCAGATCCACGTGCGTGACCGGCTTGGGCCCGAGCAGCGGCGGAAGCAGACCCACGCCGCCCACGGCCGAGCCGGTGGCGTCGGTCACCACGCGCCAGGAGTTGTCGCGCTCGTGGGTGACCACCGCGGCGCCGTCCATGCGGCCGATGACGAGGTCGAGCTCGTCCAGGCGCTCGGCGGCCACGCGCGCCTCGATGCGCAGGTCGTCCCAGCCGCCGCGCGCCGTGCCCGCCGCGCGGGTCTGGCCGATCCTGGGCGGCTTGAACCAGGTGGAGAGGTCGTCCACCCGCGCCTCCACCGCCATGCCCTCGATCCGCCGCCGGCCGGAGTCGAACGGGCCGTGGGCGGTGGCGCGGGCGAAGGCGCCCTCCAGCACCGCCTGCACGTCGTAGAGCTTGCCCCGCGGCACGGCGTGCAGCCGCAGCCGCGCTTCCGGCCCGATGCGCGGCACGTACTTGTCCGTGTGGTGCGAGGCGGCGAGCATGGCCACGGCCTCCACGTCCGCGCCGGCCTTGGACCAGCGTCCCACGGCGCGCAGCGGCGTGACGCTTCCCGAGCGGCTGTCGGCGTCCAGCCGCCCGCCCTGCGCGTCTGTGACCAGCACGGCGTGCAGGCTGAAGGGCCGGTCGGCCGGCAGGCCCAGGCCGCCCGCGATCGCGCCGCCCGCGGCCTCCGTGGCGTCGGCGGTCAGGCGCAGGCGCTCCAGCTCCTTCAGGTCGAAGTCGAAGCGCAGGTGGTCGCCCCGGTGGATGCGGCTCTCCGCTTCCAGCCGCGAGGCCGTGCGCTTGTCGCGGAGCAGGTCGAGCGCGCCCTGCGCGTCCCAGTCGCCGGCCGCCACCGTCAGGGCCGGGCCGGTGCGCACGCGGGCCGAGACGGCGTCCAGCCGCACGGCCACGGGCAGGTCCTCCGGCGGGCGGGGCGGACGCTTCTCAAGCACCGGCGCGCGCGGGACGAACAGGTCCCCGACGCTGAGCGAGCGGGCGTGCACGCGTCGGCCCAGCAGCTCCAGCGGCCGCCAGTCCATGCGGATGTCCCGGGCGTCCAGCCAGGCGCCCCGGGCGTCGACGATGCGCAGGCGGCGCAGGCGGAAGCGGCCGAACGGGTCGCCCTCCAGGCCCTCCGCCAGGATGCGGCCCGCGGGCCCGGCGTGCATGGCGTTGGCCACGGCCACCACCGCCCGCCGCCCCGCCGGCGTCAGCGCCCCGAACCGCACCAGCAACGCCGCGGCGACCGTCAGCAGCAGCAGGGTGAGCAGCAGGTTCGCGCCGTGCGAGGCCCAGCGCCAGCGGTGGGCGCGCCGCGCAGGGGCGGGCGCCTCGGCATCGCGCTCGGCGGCCTCCTCCGGCGGCGGCAGAGCGTCGCTCAAAAGCTCTGCCCGATGCTGAGGTAGATCTGCAGCGGCGGCAGGTCGCGGCCCGCTGGGTTGCGCAGCGGCGTCGCCACGTCGATCCGCACCGGCGCGAACTTCAGATCGTAGCGCAGCCCGATCCCGACGGCGGGGCTGAGCGTGCCGAAGTCGGGGTAGACGTCGCTGCCCACGGCGCCGGCGTCCACGAAGGCGACCACGCCGAAGGGCGTCCGGCCGATCCGCTTGCGGAACTCCGCGGAGGTCTCGAACAGCGACAGGCCGCCCCGGGGCTCGCCGTCGGCGAAGGTCGGGCCGATGCTCTGGTACTCGTAGCCGCGCACAGAGCCGCCGCCCCCGGCGAAGAAGCGGTCGGAGATCGGCACGCCGGTTACGCCCTTGCCGGCGATGGAGCCCACCCGCACGCGGAACGCCAGCACCGACCCGCCCTCCCGGTCCAGGCTGCGGTAGACGCTGCCCTGGGCGGTGGCCTTCACGTAGGTGGCCGACGTGTCGCCCGTGACCAGCGTGGGCGAGATGCGCGCGTCCAGCCGATAGCCGGAGTGCGCGTCCAGCGGCGCGTCCGTGCGGTCCAGCAGGAAGGCGCCGAACGCCCGGAACGACTGGATGTCCAGCACCAGCCCGTGGCGGTCGTCCACGGCCGTGTTGGTCAGCGAGCCGCCGAGCGTCAGGTAGGAGGTCTTGCGGAAGCGCCGGGTGAGGTCGGTGGACACCTGCTCGCCACGCTCGATGTACGCGTCGGTGGTGGTGTCGAGGTAGTAGGCCGATCCCCGGAGCGTCTGGCCCGGCCTGCGCCAGTGCGGCAGCGAGAGCTCGCCGCCGTAACGACTGTCGAGCTCCGCCAGGCGCGCCTGCAGGGTCAGCGTGTCGGCCCGGCGCAGCAGGTTGTAGCGCGTGAAGCGCAGGTCGAAGTCGGCGCCCTCCGTGGTCGAGTAGCCCGCCGAGAAGTCGAGGGCCCGCGCCGGCCGGTCGGTCAGGCTGACCACCACCGGGCGCAGGCCGGTGGCGTCGTTGGCGGGGGCGAGCGCCACGGCCACGGTGTCGAACACCTGCGCGTCCTGCAGCCGGCGCTCCAGCTCGGCCACGTCGTCGGGGCGGTAGAGGTCGCCCCGCGTCCAGGGGGCGAGCGCGCGCACCCAGGCCGGACGGGTGCGGCCCACCGAGTCCAGGCGCAGCCCGTCGAGCCGCACCACCGCGCCCGAGGCGATGTGGAACACAGGCCGCATCGTCTTGTCCGCGTGGTCGACGAACACCTCGCGCGGCTCGGACTTCGCGTCCGCGTAGCCGAGCGATTGCAGCTGGGCCAGCGCGCGCCCCTCGGCCGCCAGGATGTCGGCGGCCCGACCGGGAGCGCCCCGGTCGATGAAGGCGGCCGCCACGGCGCCCAGGCGGGCCGAGGCCTCGGGCGGCGGTTCGGCGAAGCGCACCTCGCCCGCGGTCACCGTGGTGCGGGGGCCGAGGGCGACCTTGACGACGGGCTGGGGCCGGGCGCCCTCGCCGATGTCGGGCGTGATCTCCGCGTCGTACCAGCCCTCGGAGCGGAGCACCTGCTCGACGGTCTCGGCCGCCTCCCGCGCCCGGCGACGCGCCTCCAGCCGGTTGGCGGGCGCGGCGCGGGACTCGCCCACGGCGCGCTGGAGCAGGGTCGAGAGCTCGCGATCGGCGACGCCTTGCACCAGCGCCTTGCGCTCGGCGGCGGCGACCGGCGAAGCCAGGCCAGACGCGAGGGAAGCGGAGGCGAGCAGGGCGGCGCAGGCGAGGCGGCGTCGGCGCAAACGGCTGTTCCGATGATCGGGGGCGCCAGGCGCCCGCGTCCCGTCGCCCTCCCGGCTCAATCGTTTAGCGGCGGGGCTCCGGCCTGTCATCCGCCGTGGGCGGACGCGGCGTCAGGCCGCGCCGCGAAGGAGCTCCTGAGCCTGCCCGGCGCCCACGGGCAAGGCGTCCAGCCGGTCCGCCAGGTAGAGCACGTCCGCGGGCGGAGCGACGCCGCGGGGCTGGGTCAGGAAGCGCTCGAGCATCCGCTCCTGCAGGCGGGAGAGGTCGGCGCCCTCGGCCACCAGCGCGCGGTGCGCCTCCAGCCCCGCGCGGAAGGCGGGGAGCAGCCCCGAGGGCAGCTCGGTGCGCTCGTAGAGGGCGCGCAGGCCGAGCGGCCCGCCGTCGTGCAGCAGCAGCCACGCCCGGTGGTGCGGCACCTCGGCCAGCCTGGCGAAAGCGTGCTCGACGAAGGCGATCCGGCCGGCGGCCACGGCGCGCAGCAGCAGCGAGGCCGACAATCGCCCCTGGCGGTGCAGGTGCCCGCAGAAGGCCGGCAGATCGGCCGCCTCGTCCGCCTGGGCGATGAGATCGACCGTGGCGCGCTCGCGCGTGTCCAGGGCCACCTCGACGGCGAGCTCGGGCGACAGCTGGTGGCGATCCACCAGCCGGCGGCGCACCTCGTCGCCCACCATCTCGACCAGCCGCTCGGCGACCGACATGGGCAGCACGCGGCGGTAGGCCATGCCCGCGGTGATGGCCGAGCTGTCGGCGAAGCGGTCCAGCACGGCGCCGAGCGCACGGTCGGCGAATCGGGCGTTGTCGTTGGCGATGGCCGCCTCGACGGCGTCCTCATGGCCGTGCTCGGCCAGCGCCAGGGTGGTGCTCTCGCCCAGCACCGCGCGCTCGGCCACGGCCAGCTGCTTGGTCGGGCCGGAGCAGCGGACGATCTCGGCCAGGTCGTCGTCCGTGAAGGCGGGCGAGAAGCCGATCACCGGGGCGGCGATGGAGTCGATGTCCTCCGCCAGGCGCAGGGCCACGTCGCGGGGCAGCTCGCGGCTGGCTTTGAGCGTGACGGCCAGGGCGCGGCGGACCACCTCGGCGGCGTCGGCCGCCATGACGCGGAGGATCTCGTGCGCGTGCGCCCGGTCCGCCTCGCTCAGCCCACCGTCGATCCGCCGGCACAGGCGGTGGGCGACCAGGGCGCGCTCGTCGTCGGTCGGCCCCTTGAGCAGCGCGCGGATGTCGTGATCGTCGAAGGCGGCGCGGACGGCCATGGCGGTAGCTCCCCCGCGGGCGCGTCCGCCCGCTCTAGAGAGCTTGCGCCGGCGTGCTTAACAGCCGGTTCACCTTGCGGCCGTGGTGGGGACCGGCGTCGGCGTCAGCTTGGGCGCGTCCGTGGCCGTCGGCGTGGTGCGGGCGTCCGACAGGATGGACAGGAGCTCGGCGGTGAACATGGACCCCGTGGCGCCCCGCGAAGGCTCCGTTCCGCCCGCGCCCTGCAGCAGGAACTGGACGAGGAGGTCCTGCTCGCGCCTGCGCTCGGAGCGGGCGGCGCCCGCATAGGCGGCGAAGGCGCCCTCCCCCGGGTCGGGCGCGGGCGCAGGGCCGACGATGCCCGCGCCGTCGCCTGCGGTGGCCGACAGGTTGCGATGCAGCTGCGCGACGGAGACGGGCGCGCCGCCCGCGTAGAAGACCCCGCGATTCGCTGCGGCCGCCTCGGGGAACAGGGCGGCGGCCGCCACGTCCGGCGTCGAGCGCGCCGCCTCGATCAGCCGGGCCGATCCCGCCGGGCCGAGGAAGTGCGCCGCATAGAGCTCGCCGCCCGTGGGCTCGCGCCCCGTGCGGCCGCGCAGATAGGAGGCGTGGTCGGAGGCGAGCTCGGCGGCCATCACCGCCGAGGCGTGCGGATCGAAGCGCAGGTCCATGACCGCGCGACGCCCTTCCTCGCCTCCCGCGACGCCGAAGCGGCCGCCCTGCTCGGTGACGAGGTCGGCGTACCGGGCGAAGCCGTGCGCGCCGCCGTGGCGCCTCAGGGTGGCCAGCCAGGTCTGCTCCACGAACTGGAACAGTCCGGCGGCCGAGGAGGCGCCCGCCCGGGCCAGGGGATTGAAGCCGCTCTCGCGCCGGGCGGTCTTGAGCAGGAAGCCGAAGTCGACGCCGGTGGCGCCCGCGGCGCTGCGGACGGCGGACTCCACCGCCGCGCTCAGCCCCACGATCCCGACCGCGCCCATGGGCAGGTCTTGCCGGGCGCACGGTTAACACGGCCTGACCATCACATGCGCTTGGCGACGCCCGGCGAGGTCGATAGAACGCCGCCTCCCCCGCCGTTCCCGCCCGAAAGCCTGAGCTTATGGCCGAAGACGCCCAGACCACCCTGACGCTGGAGCTGTCCACCGGCCCGGTGACCATCCGACTGCGCCCGGACCTCGCCCCAAACCACGTGGCCCGCATCGCGGAGCTGGTGGGCGAGGGCTTCTACGACGGCACGCCGTTCCACCGCGTGATCCCCGGCTTCATGGCGCAGGGCGGCGATCCCGGCGGCACCGGCCGGGGCGGGTCTGACAAGCCCAACCTGAAGGCGGAGTTCAGCGCGACCGCGCACGTGCGCGGCGTCTGCTCCATGGCCCGCACGCCGCACCCGGACTCGGCGAACAGCCAGTTCTTCATCTGCTTCGACGACGCCCGCTTCCTCGACAACCAGTATACCGTGTGGGGCGAGGTCATCGAGGGCATGGAGAACGTCGACGCGCTCCCCAAGGGCGAGCCGCCGGCCAACCCGGGCCGCATCGAGAAGGCCCGGCTGGGCTGAGCCTGCGGCTGGCTGTCGCACCGGCTAAGCTTTACGGGCCGTAAGCGACTCGCACCCCATCGTTGGCGCTGATCTTGGGGGACGCCGATGTCCGATAGCCTGAACGCCTCCGTTCGGGGGCCCGACGCATACGTGCTCGCGCACAAGGCCGTCGAGTCCCTGGCGGAGCACAAGGTGTGGCCCACCCCGCTCAACTACGAGCTCTGGCTGCATTTCATGTCCGACCCCGAGGGCGAGCTGGCCAAGGCGCTGCACCGGATCCTGGCCTCCGGGGAGGCGCTCACCGAGCATGTCAGCGAGGAGCTGGCCTCGCAGTACCTGCCGCGGCTGCGCCTGAACGACGAAATCCGCGACGCCGGCGACCAGCTCTCGCGCCAGCTGGACAGCATCACCAAGGCGATCGAGGTGGCGCAGAAGTCCAATGAGACCTTCGGCCGCACGCTGGAGGGCGCCTCGCGGGAGCTGGGCGCGCCCTCCGAGCCCGACGCTCTGAAGCGGCTGGTCGAACACCTCGCCTTCGCCACCACCCGCGTGCGCCGCGAGAACGGCGCCCTGGAGCGGCGCCTGGCCCATTCCACCCAGGAGGTGCGCCGCCTGCGCGAGCATCTGGAGCAGGTGCGACGCGACGCCATGACGGACGCGTTGACGCTGCTGGCCAATCGCAAGGCGTTCGACGAGGCGCTCGAGCGGGCCTGCACCGAGGCGGACGACACGGGCGCGCCGCTCACCGTCGCCGTGATCGACATCGACCACTTCAAGAAATTCAACGACACCTGGGGGCATCAGACGGGCGATCAGGTGATCCGCTACGTGGCCTCCATCATCGGCCGGGTCGGCGCCGCCCCGCGCGTGGCCTCGCGCTACGGCGGCGAGGAGTTCGCCTTGCTGTTCCCCTTCGAGCGGCGCGAGAAGGTGCTGCAGGCGCTGGAGGGTGTGCGGGTGGAGATCTGCTCGCGCATGCTGAAGCGGCGCTCCACCAACGACGACCTGGGCGCCGTCACCGTCTCGACCGGCCTGGCCGAGCGCCGGGCCGGCGAGAGCGCCTCCAGCGTGATGGAGCGGGCGGACGCCGCGCTCTACGTCTCCAAGCGCACCGGCCGCAATCGCTGCACGGACGCGGACGCCGCCGCCGTCGCCGCCTGAGCGGAACCGGGCGGCGACGCCCCGCTTGACGGACGCGCGACGCGGCCGGCCTGTGAGCGCGAGGCCTTCGCGGCTTCCGGAGCGAGGGGGAGGACGCATGGGCGGCACGGTGCGGGTGGAGACGGCGGACGGGATCTGCGTCGCCACCCTGGACGATCCCTCCACGTTGAACGCCTGCGGCCTCGACACCGCCGCGGCGCTGCACGAGGTGATCCGGGGCGTGGAGGGCGGCGAAGGCGGCGTACGCTGCCTGGTGATCACCGGCGCGGGCCGCGGCTTCTCCTCCGGCGCGAACCTGTCGCGCTCGCCCGCGATGTCCGGCGGCGAGGGCGAGGCGGCGGACCTCGGCGAGGGGCTGGAGCGCGGCTACAATCCGCTGATGAGCGCGTTGCGCGACCTGTCCGTGCCGCTGGTGACGGCGGTGAACGGGGCGGCGGCGGGGATCGGCTGCTCGCTGGCGCTGATCGGGGACCTCATCGTGGCGTCGGAGAGCGCCTACTTCCTCCAGGCCTTCCGCCGGATCGGGCTCGTGCCCGACGGCGGCGCCACCTGGATGCTGCCCCGGACGATCGGCCGCGTCCGGGCGATGGAGATGACGCTGCTGGGCGACAAGATCGACGCCCGCACCGCGCTCGACTGGGGGCTGGTCAACCGCGTGGTCCCCGACGCCGAGCTGATGCCGACCGCGATGAACCTGGCGCGCCGGCTGGCGGACGGCCCGGCCTCCCTCGGCGCCACGCGGCGGCTCGTCTGGGCGGGCGAGACCGCCGGGTGGGAGGCGCAGCTGCATGCCGAGCGCGAGGCCCAGCGCGAGGCGGGGCGCACCGCGGACTTCGTGGAGGGCGTGCAGGCCTTCTTCCAGAAGCGCACGGCGCGCTTCACTGGCCGCTGACGGCGGAACCCCAGGGCGGGTCGGGGCGTCTCCCCCTCGCAGCCGAGGAGAGAGACGGATGGGCCGAGCACACGCGCACGGAGTGGAGAGCACGGCCGCCGTGTTTCACCACCCGATCCACCCCATGATGATCGCCTTCCCGGTGGCGACGCTGATGGCCGCGCCTCTGAGCGACGTGGCGGCGGTGGCGACCGGGGATCCCTTCTGGAGGCGCGCCTCGCGGTGGCTGCTGCTGGGCGGCCTGGTCTCGGGCGTGGCCGCCTCCGCGGTCGGGCTGATCGACTATCTCGCGATCAAGGAGGTCCGCCGCTCGCCCGGCGGGAACGCCCATGCGATCGGCAACGCGGTGGCCCTCGCGCTCGTCGGCGCGAACCTGCTGCGGCGACGCGATCCGGAGGCGGAGATCGGCGCGACGGAGATCGCCCTCTCCGCCGCGACGATGGCGCTGCTGGGCGCTACGGCCTGGCTTGGGGGAGAGCTGTCATACCGGCAGGGCGTCGGCGTGGTCGCCGAAGACAGTCCGACGGCGCACGAGACCCTCCGCGACCTCGGCCTCCACCTGCTGCGCCGGGCCGCCTGAACCGCCCCCTCAGCCCGGCGGCTTGAACGCGTCGTCGGGCGTGCGTTGCCGGTAGAGCGAGTTGGCCGGGCGCGGGATGTAGGCGGCATGGCAGGCGTAACAGGCGTCGTACAGGGCGCTTCCGGCCTCGAACACCTTGGCCTCGTCACGGGCCTTGGCGGCGACCACGGCCTGAGCTGCGGCTGCGGCGAGCTGCTTCGAGAACGTCGCCCACTTGCCGGAGTCCCGCGCGATCGCCGGCCGCATCAGCGCCGGGCCGGCGCGTTCCAGGGTCTCGGCGGCCTGCACCGTCTCGCGCCAGCGGGCCTCGTCGCCGGCGCCGGGGGCGCGTGTCTGGGCGCCCTCGGCCGTGTCCACCTCGCCCCCCGCCTTCCAGTAGAGCTCGGCCGCGGGGTTCACCATGTCGCGCATGACCTCCTTCACGGTGGAGGGCGCGGGCGCCGCTGCTCCGAGGAGCGCCAGGACAGACGGGATCAGGAGCAGTCGGTGCACGGGCGGAAGCCTAGGCGCTCCCCCGCCCGCGTCCAGACCCGTCAGATCCAGTCGAACCGGCGCAAAGAGCGGCGCACGAAGCCGCCGTCCAGCGCTGGGATCTCGATCCTGAGCTCCGGGTCGGTGCGCATGGCGTCGTAGCCGGCCAGGTGCACGATCCCGACCGGCGCGTTTGGCAGGTAGCGCTCCACCAGCGTCCGCCCATCCGCCGAGGCCGCCCAGTTCGGGCCCATGTAGTTGCAGGTCTCCGGCATCAGCTCGGCGGGCAATCCATCGGCGTGGACCATGATCCCGAGCGCCAGCTGGTCGCTCGTGAAGACGCGCCCGTGGCGCAGGCACTCGGCCTGCCTTCGGCGCCACGCCTCCCAGTGCGGGGCGTCGCGGCGCAGGGCGAAGACGCCGGCGTTGAAGGTCGGCTTGTCGCCGATCTGGCGCGCCAACCTCTCCGGCAGCCGCGCCCGGCGGGCGCCCTTGTAGAGGATCGAGCGCACCTGGGCGTAGCCGAGGCCCGCCCAGCGCACGCTCATCGCCTTGGCGGCGTAGCGCGAGGCCTGGCTGACCACCGCCAGCCGCCCGGTCTCGCCGCCACGGATCATCAGGTCCAGGCCGGCCGGGTCCTGGACCCAGGTGTCGCCGTCCATCCAGACGATCACCTCGGCCTCGGGCAGGTGCTCGTCGAGGAACGTGCGGGCCGTGAGCACCTTCAGCGCCGGTCGCCTGCGCCGCTGGCGCTCCGGGATGTCGAAGCCCCAGCCCACGTCGAGCACGCGCGCGCCCCAGCGGGCCGAGAGGTGGGCGAGCTGGGCCCCCGTCATCCCCCCGTCGATCACCGCCAGCGCGACCGCGTCGGCCGAGCGGAAGGCGCGGACGGAGGCGCAGAGCTCGTCCACCAGGGGGAAGTAGCCGGCGTCCCCGCCGGTCGCCACGACCGCCCCCGGCGTCGGCATCACATGTGGTCCGCGAGGTCGAAGCCCGCGTCTTCCGGCAGCGCGGACAGGTCGGCGTCACCGAACCCGGGGCCGCTCCTGCAGGTCATCTTGGCCAGGAGCTTGGGCCCTTTCAGCACCAGCAGCCCCTGCACGTCCTCCGCACCCTTGTGCGTGGCCGTGCCGAAGTACTCGCGATGGAACAGCACG
Source organism: uncultured Caulobacteraceae bacterium (assembly GCA_964244065.1). GTDB lineage: Bacteria > Pseudomonadota > Alphaproteobacteria > Caulobacterales > Caulobacteraceae > JASLDZ01. The sequence continues at coordinate 27,872 of CAXTHH010000003.1, forward strand.
TAGCTGAACGCGCCCTGGGTGAAGCGCAGGTGCCTGTTCACCGCGCGGGCGAAGAGCTCCGTCTTCTGGAACACCGTCCGGGTCTGCGGGCCTGCGGTCAGCGTCATCTCGGCCGTCGTCGCCGTGCCGAAGCGGTAGGTGAGCCCCTGCGGCGAGCCGGTCACCCGCACCTGCCTGGCCCCGAACCCGCAGGCGAACACGGGCCTGGCCGGCCGGGGTTGCGCAGGCGCGGCGGCCGCGACGCCCAAGCCGGACAGGAGGGCGACGAGCCCAAGCCGCATCTTCACAGATCGCCTCCCCGCCCCAAGGCTTCGCGGGCCTGTTCATAGACGAGATTCGCCCGCGTCAGCGCCGCCCCGGCTTGCCCGACCGGGTGCGGAGCGCCGCCTCCAGGCCCAGACGGCCCCAGCGCTGCGCCTCGTCGGGATCGTCGTGCGCCGAGGCGGGCAGGCGCCAGTAGCGCAGGGTCTGCACCCGCCCCTCCCCGTCGATGAAGCCGAAGGGCTCGGAGCCGGCGGCGCGGAACTCGCCCTCGGTGGCGTCGTCGGCCTTCACATAGACGTCCCCGTCGTCGGCGACCGCGAAGAACAGGTCGTCGGCGTAGACGCCGAGCGCGCCGAACATCCGCCTGCAACGCAGGTCGCCCAGCCCGCAAAACAACTCCATCACGCGGTCGGCCAGCCCCGGATCGACCGCCACGGGCCTACTCGGGGCGTTCCAGGGCGGGAACGATGGTGACGCTCTCGCCGCAGCCGCAGGCGTCGGTCTCGTTCGGGTTCCTGAAGACGAACTTGGAGGCGAGCCTGGTGGTCTCGTAGTCGATCTCCGAGCCGATCAGGAACAGCACCGCCTTGGGCTCGATCAGGATGCGCACGCCCTTCTCCTCGACCACCTCGTCGATCGGGCCGGCGGCGTCGGCGTACTCGAACACGTACTCCTGCCCCGCGCAGCCGCCGTTCTTCACGCCCACGCGCAGGTAGGGCTTGGCGCTGCGCTCCATGATCTCTCGCACGCGCGCGGCGGCGCTGTCGGTCAGGGTGACCACCGCCGGGCGGGGCCGGCGGACGCGGGGGGCGAGGGCAGCGGTTTCCATCGTTCGCCTCAGAACATGTTCAGCTGGAGCTTGGCTTCGTCGCTCATCTTCGAAGGGTCCCAGGGCGGGTCGAACGTCAGGTCCACGTGGCAGGAGCGGACGCCGGGCACCTGGGTCACCGCGTCCTGCACCCAGCCCGGCATGTCGCCCGCCACCGGGCAGCCGGGAGCGGTCAGCGTCATCTCCACGATCACGTCCCGGTCGTCGGAGATGTCCACCTTGTAGATCAGCCCCAGCTCGTAGATGTCGACCGGGATCTCGGGATCGAACACGCTCTTCAGCGCGGCGATCAGCTCCTCGGTGAGCCGGTCCAGCTCTTCCTGAGGGATGGCGGAGACCTGCGCGTCGGCCGCGGCGGCCGGAGGCGCCTCGCCCGTGTGCAGCATGTCGCGATGCGCGCCCGCGTCGTCCATCACTGGAAGAACTCCCTGGCCTTGAGCAGCGCGTCGGCGAAGGCGTCGGCCTCCTCCACGGTGTTATATAGGGCGAAGCTGGCGCGCGCCGAAGCCGTGAGGCCGAAGCGCTTGGCCAGGGGCTCGGCGCAGTGGGTGCCCGCCCGCACGGCCACGCCGTAGCGGTCCAGCACCTGGGCCACGTCGTGCGCGTGCGCGCCCTCCACCGCGAAGGTCAGGATGGCGCCCTTGTCGGGATGGTCGCCGATCATCCGCAGCCAGTTCTCACCTCGCAGGCGCTCGACCGCTCGGGTGTAGACGGCGTGCTCGTGCGCCCCGATGGCCTCGCGGTCCTGCGCCATCAGCCATTCGGCGGCCGCGCCGAAGCCGATCGCCTCCAGGATCGCGGGCGTCCCGGCCTCGAACTTGTGCGCACCCTCCGCGTAGGTGATCGCATCGGTTCCGACCGAGCCGATCATCTCGCCGCCTCCCTGGTAGGGGTGCATCTCGTCCAGGAGCTCGCGCCGCGCCCACAGGGCGCCGATGCCGGTCGGGCCGTACAGCTTGTGGCCCGAGAAGACGTAGAAGTCGCAGCCAAGCGCCTGGACGTCCAGCGCTTTGTGCACCGCCGCCTGGCACCCGTCGAGCAGCAGCAGAGCGCCGGCGGCGTGCACCTGCTCGGCCACGGCGGGCGAGTCCACGCCCCAGCCGGTGACGTTGCTCATGTGCGTCAGCGCCACCATGCGCGTGCGCTCGCCGAGCAGCCCGGGGAGCGCGTCCATGTCGATGGCGCCGTCGTCGCGCACGGGCAGGAAGCGCAGGATCACGCCCTTGCGCTCCCGCAGGAAATGCCAAGGCACGATGTTGGCGTGGTGCTCGAGCTCGCTGACGATCACCTCGTCGCCCTCGCGCCAGTGCAGGCCGAGGCTGGCGGCGACGAGGTTGATCGCCTCGGTCGCGCCCTTGGTGAAGACCAGCTCGCCCTCGCGGGCGTTGATCAGCCGCGCCACGGATTTGCGAGCCTGTTCATAGGCTTCCGTCGTCTCGTTCGCGAGCGTGTGCAGGCCGCGGTGGACGTTGCTGTAGCTGCCCTCCATGGCCGAGGTCATGGCGTCGATCACCGCCCGGGGCTTCTGGGCGGAGGCCGCGCTGTCCAGGTAGACCAGCGGGCGGCCGTTCACTTGGCGCTTGAGGATCGGGAACTGCGCCCGCGCCGCCTGGACGTCGAAGCTCATGACGCGACCGCCTGAAGCTGGCCGTCGAGCCACGCGGCCAGCGCCTCGCGCGCGCCTTCGTGCTCAACTCGTTCGATCACCTCGCCCAGAAACGCACGCATGAGCAAAGCCTTGCCCTCGACCTCTGCGATCCCGCGGGAGCGGATGTAGAACAGCTGCTCCTCGTCGAGCGCGCCCACGGTGGCGCCGTGCGCGCACTGGACGTCGTCGGCGTAGATCTCGAGCTCGGGCTTGGCGTTCACCTCCGCGCCCTCGTTCAGGATCAGGGCGTCGTGGCGCAGCCGGGCGTCCGTGCCGTCCGCGCCCTCGGCCACCACGATGCGGCCCTGGAACACCGCCCGGGCGCGGCCGCCCGCGACGCCCTTGGCCATCTCCGAGGTGGTCCCGTCCAGGCCGCGGTGCTCGACCACGCTGGTGAGGTCCGCATGGCGGTCGTGGAGCACGTAGACCGCGTCCATCCGCACATGCGCGCCGGCCCCGGGATGCACCAGCCGCGTCTCGTGCCGCTGGAGGCGGGCGCCGGTGGTGGCGACGGTCTGGGCGAAGCGGGCGCGGGCCGCCAGGTGCACGTCGGCCGTGGAGACGCTGACCGCCTGCACCGCATCCGCCTGCACGACGATCCGCTCCAGCGAGGCGCCCTCGCCCAGGCGGATGTCGAGGTCGGCGGCGGCCACGTAGGCGCCCTCCCCCTCGTAGCTCTCCAGCAGCACGGCGGAGGCGCCGGCGGGCACGGCCACGCACAGCTCGCAGGCGTGCGCCCCCGCGCCCGCGCTGAGGAAGCGGAGCGCCACCGTCTCGCCGTCGGCCAGCTCCAGCGCGGCCACGTCAGCCCGGCCGTTCGGGACGCGCACCTCGCGGGTGGCGCCCGCGCCGGCGAACGGGTCGGCCCCGCCCGTGGAGGTGGAACCGCTCGCGGGCGGAATGGTGCGGACGGCGCCGCGCAGGTCGGTCCAGCGCCAGGCCTCGTCGCGCCGGCCGGGCAGCAGCGTCACGTCGCAGGCGCGGATCGCCTGGGCCAGATGCGCGCGCGTGGGGTGCGCCGCCTCCGGCTCGCGGCCGCTGACCGTCGCCCCGACCTCGGAGTCATTGGCGGCCTTGAGGGCGAGCGCGCTCATGCGGCCTCGCGCACGCCGTACTTGTCGTAGCCCGCGCGCTCCAGCTCCAGGGCCAGCTCCGGCCCGCCGCTGTCGACGATGCGGCCGCCCACCAGCACGTGGACCCGGTCGGGGCGGATGTAGTCCAAAAGCCGCTGGTAGTGCGTGATCACCAGCATGGCGCGGTCGGGGCTGCGCATGCCGTTCACCCCGTCCGCGACGATGCGCAGGGCGTCGATGTCCAGCCCCGAGTCGGTCTCATCGAGGATCAGCAGGCGCGGCGCGAGCATCGCCATCTGCAGAATCTCCATCCGCTTCTTCTCGCCGCCCGAGAAGCCGACGTTGAGCCCGCGCTTGAGCATCTCGAAATCGACCTTCAGGTCGGCCGCCGCCTTGCGCGACGCCTTGAGGAACTCGGGCGCGGAGATCTCCGCCTCGCCGCGCACCCGCCGCTGCGCGTTCATGGCGGTGCGGAGGAAGGTGAGCGCCGGCACGCCGGGAATCTCCAGCGGGTACTGGAAGGAGAGGAACACGCCCTTGGCGGCCCGCTCGCTGGGGTCGAGCGCCAGCAGGTCCTCGCCGTCCAGCGTGGCCGCACCGCCGGTCACGTCGTACCCGCCCCGCCCGGCCAGCGTGTAGCTGAGCGTCGACTTGCCCGCGCCATTGGGCCCCATGACCGCGTGCACCTCGCCGGCGGGCACCTCGAGGCTGAGGCCGCGGAGGATCGGCGTGTCGCCGACGGAGACGTGGAGGTCGGTGATGGAGAGCATTGTCTAGGCGGTCACTCGGAGAAGGGGTCGACGGTCGAGAGGTCTTGCCGCTGGTCGTACAGCGCGAGCACACGAACCTGATCGGCGACGTGCTCCAGCACGAGCAGCTTGCGCCAGCGCCGCACGCTCTGCTCGAGAGCTCCGCGCCAGCGCGCCGGACGCGCGACGCCAGGCCGGCGCGCCACGGCGTCGGCGGCAGCGCGCAGGTCGATCAAGGCTTCGTCGAGCAGCTCGGGCCGGATGTCGGCGAGGTGGTCGAGATAGGCGGTCAGCTGTCGTTCGGCACGTCGGGTCCATACCGCCTCACCGTCCATAACGCTTGGCGAGTCGGGCGAAGACCTCGGAGGACGGGCTGAACCGACCCGCTCGCGAGTCCTCAAGCCCCTCCTTGATCATGGCGATCAGGTCCTCGGGCATGCCGGCTTCGCGCGCGAGCTGCTCGGCGCGCGGGTCTTGCGGAGACATCACCTCGGCTTCGTGGTCGAAGGCCGCCTCGGGTTCGTGCACGCCTTCGGCCATCACCCCACGCTCCCTTCCAGGCTCACCGCCACCAGCTTCTGCGCCTCGACCGCGAACTCCATCGGGAGCTCCTGCAGCACGTCGCGGACGAAGCCGTTGACCAGCAGGGCCACGGCCTCCTCGGCGTTCAGGCCGCGCTGCATGCAGTAGAACAGCTGGGCGTCCGACAGGCGTGTGGTGGTGGCCTCGTGCTCGAACTGGGCGCTGGGCGTCTTGGCCTCGATGTAGGGCACGGTGTGCGCCGCGCATGACTTGCCGATGAGCAAGGAGTCGCACTGGGTGAAGTTGCGCGCGCGCTTGGCCTTGCCGTGCGCGCTCACCAGGCCGCGATAGGTGTTGGACGAGCGGCCGGCGCTGATGCCCTTGGACACGATGCGCGAGCGGGTGTCTTCGCCAAGGTGGATCATCTTGGTGCCCGTGTCCGCCTGCTGGCGGCCGTTCGTCACCGCGATCGAGTAGAACTCGCCCTGGCTGCCGTTCCCGCGCAGGATGCAGCTCGGATATTTCCAGGTGATGGCGCTGCCCGTCTCCACCTGCGTCCAGCTCACCTTGGATCGGTCGCCGCGGCAGTCGGCGCGCTTGGTGACGAAGTTGTAGATGCCGCCCCGGCCCTCGGCGTCGCCCGGGTACCAGTTCTGCACGGTGGAGTACTTGATCTCCGCGTCGTCGAGCACCACCAACTCCACCACCGCGGCGTGCAGCTGATTCTCGTCGCGCATGGGGGCGGTGCAGCCCTCCAGGTAGCTGACGTAGCTGCCCTTGTCGGCGATGATCAGCGTGCGCTCGAACTGGCCCGTGTTCTCGGCGTTGATGCGGAAGTAGGTGCTCAGCTCCATCGGGCAGCGCACGCCGGGCGGGATGTAGACGAACGAACCGTCGGAGAAGACGGCGCTGTTAAGGCAGGCGAAGTAGTTGTCGCTGACGGGCACCACAGTGCCCAGGTACTTGCGCACAAGCTCCGGATGCTCCTTCAGCGCCTCGCTGATGGGCATGAAGATCACGCCGGCCTTGGCGAGCTCGGCCTTGAAGGTGGTGACCACCGAGACGCTGTCGAACACCGCGTCCACCGCGACGCGGCCGGTGCCCTTCACGCCCAGCAGCACCTCCTGCTCGTGCAGCGGGATGCCGAGCTTGGCGTAGGTCTTCAGGATCTCGGGGTCGACCTCGTCCAGGCTGTCCAGCTCGGGCTTGGCCTTGGGCGCGGCGTAGTAGTGCAGGTCCTGGTAGTCGATCTTCGGGTAGCCGAGCTTGGCCCAGTTCGGCTCCTCCAGCGCGAACCAGCGCTCCAGCGCCTCCAGGCGCCAGGCCAGCATCCACTCGGGCTCGCCCTTCTTGGCGGAGATGAAGCGCACGGTGTCGGCGTCCAGCCCCTTGGGCGCGAACTCCTGCTCGATGTCGGTGGAGAAGCCGTAGGCGTAGGCCTCCAGCGCCTGGACGGTGGCGACGGTCTCGCGGGCGGCGGCCATGATTATGCGTACTCGGGGGTGCTCGCGCGGCGAAAGGCGCGCGCGTGGATGTGAAGCCAGGCGTCGGCGAAGCGCGCCCAGTCGGATTCGGTCGTGGACCACCCTCCGGAGGCGCGCAGGGCGCCCGCGGCGAGGGGGCCCAAGCCCATGGCCTCGAGCACGCCGGACGGCTTGACCCTGCCGGACGAGCAGGCGCTGCCGGCGGAGACCATCACGCCCTCCAAGTCGAGCCCCATCACCTGCAGGTGGGAGGCGAAACCCTCGGCGGCGATGGACAGCGTCGCGGGGGTGCGCGGCGCGCCCTCCCCGGCCACGCGCACGCCGGCCGCCTTCAGGCGCGCTGCGGCGGCGTCCCGCCAGGCGGCCTGCTCGGCCATGTGCGGCAGGTGCTCGGCGGCGAGCCGTGCGGCGGCGGCGAAGCCGGCGATGCCGGGCGCGTTCTCGGTGCCCGCGCGCCGGCCGCGCTCGTGTCCGCCGCCGTGCAGGGCGCGCACGGGCTCGACCCGCTCCGACCAGTGCAGCGAACCCACGCCCTGCGGGCCGCCCAGCTTGTGCGCGGACAGCGCGAGCGTGTCGGCGCCCAGCGCCTCCACGTCGACGGCGATCTTCCCGGCGGCGGCCACCGCGTCCACGTGCAGCCATCCGCCCGCCTCGCGCACCAGGGCGGCGGCCTCGGCCACCGGGTGGATCACGCCGGTCTCGTTGTTGGCGAGCATGAGCGCCACGAAGGGACGGCCGTCGGCGGCGTCCCAGCGGCGCAGGCGGTCGGCGAGCCAGCCGAGGTGGGCCACGCCGCGCCGGTCCACGGGCACGGCCTCGACGGGCAGGCCGGTGGCGGCCGCCGCAGCGGAGACGGCCACGTGCTCGGTGGCGCCGACCAGCAGTCGGCGCGCGCCGGAGGCGACGGCGCTCGTCACCGCCAGGTTGTCGGCCTCCACCCCGCCGGAGGTGAACAGGGTGCGCTCCGGGTCGGCGCCGACCAGCGTGGCCACCGCCGCGCGGGCGCGCTCGATCCGGTCGCGCGCGGCGCGGCCGGCGGCGTGGACGGACGACGCGTTGCCGCCCAGCTCCAGTTCGCGCGCGACGGCCGCGGCGACCTGCGGCCGGACGGGCGAGGTGGCGGCGTGGTCGAGATAGACGGGCGTGGGACGCATCAAGCGGCCTCCGCCCCGAGCCCCACGGCGGGCGCGTCGAAGCGACCCGCCACGACGTCCGCCAGGGTCACGCCCGACAGGAACCGCTCGATGGCCAGGCCCAGCGCGTCCCACAGCCCGTGGGTCAGGCAGCGTTCGCCGCGCTGCAGGCAGCCCGAACCCTCCCGGCAGCGGGTCACCTCGGTGGGCTCGTCCACCGCGGAGATCACGGCGAACACGGGGATGTCGGCCGCGGGCCGCGCCAGCACGTAGCCGCCGCCCGGGCCGCGGGCGCCCACCACAAGGCCGCCGCGGCGAAGGCGGGCGAAGATCTGCTCCAGGTAGGCCAGGCTGATCTCCTGCCGGCCGGCGATCGCCGCCAGGCTGGTGGCGCGCGCACCGGCCCGATCCGCCTGGCGCGCCAGGTCGGCCATCGCCATCACCGCGTATCGGCCCTTGGTGGAAAGGTGCATCGCCCCGTTTTCAGGAATCTGGAGATCGGCGGCGCGGACATGCTACAGGCCCGCCCCTGTTGAGGCCGGGAGATAGGATTTCCGACCCCGCAGGTCAACTTTTCGCAGCTGCGAAGAGCTCGCAATCACCGCCAGGAGTTCTGCAAATGCCCGAAGTGATCCTGGCCGGCGCCGCCGGGCGTCTGGAGGGCCGCTTCACCAAGGGGCGCACCGAGAACGCGCCCATCGCGCTCATCCTGCACCCGCATCCCAAGACGCAGGGGCACATGAACAATGCGGTGACGGTGCAGCTGCACCGGGTGTTCATGCGCCACGGCTTCGCCACGCTCAGCTACAACAGCCGGGGCGTGGGCAAGAGCCAGGGCGAGTTCGACATGGGCGTCGGCGAGCTGGCGGACGCGGCCACCGCGCTCGACTGGCTGCAGGCGGGCAACCCCACGGCCAGCCAGTGCTGGGTCGCCGGCTACCAATACGGTGCCTACATCGGCATGCAGCTGCTCATGCGCCGTCCGGAGACGGACGGCTTCGTCAGCGTGACGCCGCCGGCGAGCGTCTATGACTTCACCTTCCTGGCCCCCTGCCCCGCCAGCGGCCTGATCCTGCACGGTGCGGCGGACACGGTGGCCCCGCAGGCCGACGTGGACCGGATGGTCGCCAAGCTGCGCACCCAGAAGGGCATCTCCATCGCCTACGAGCTGGTGGAGGGGGCCACCCACTTCTGGAACAGCCCCGCCCAGCTCGACGCGGTGGAGCACAAGGTGAACCACTACCTCGACCAGCGGATGAACGGGCTCACCGACTGAGGTCGCGCGCGGCTCGTGGCGTGGTCACCTGCGCCCCTGCCGCGCGCAGCCGGTCCAGCGCGCCGCCCCGCTTGAGCAGCGTTCCGAGCGTCAGCATCGCCACGGTCCGGCCGCCTCGATCGAGCGCAGCGCCCAGCGCCGCGGCCGTGTCCGCCTGCACGCGCTCGGACAGGGCGGCGAAGCTGGGCGCCTGGTCGAGGCAGCTCGCCGTCTGCGGCTCCACGGTGTTGTCGCGCACCGTGCGCAGGTCGCCCACCGCCCAGGCCCGGCTGGCGGCGACGGCGTGCTCGCGCGCGAAGGCGGCGTCGGCAAGCGCGCCGGCCACGCAGCGGCTCCCCTGCGCCTCCGCCGCCGCCTGCTCGGCGAAGGGGGTGTCATAGCGGGCGACGGCGCGCACCGTCAGGAAGCGCCGGCCGGCGAGGCCGCGCACGTCGCGATCCGGCTGGTCGGTCGTCAGCCCCGCCGCACGCAGGAGGTCGGTGCGCAGCCGGTAGGCGGCGTCCACGGCGGAGAGTCCGGCGTAGCGCTCAGACGCCTCGCCCGCGCTCCGGGCGGCGGCGGCGACCTCAGCTGCGAGCTCCGGCGGGAGGCGCGTCGCCAGCGGCCGCGGCGTCTCGCGGCGCCGCGAGACGCCGCCCTGCAGCTCGTATTGGGCGGAGGTGAGAAGCTCGCGCGCGCCGCTCAGGAGGAGGCGCAGGCGGCGCGTGTTCCAGCGGCGGCCGCGCTCGAACACCTCCGGCACGCCCAGGATCCAGACCTCGCCGTCGCCGCGCGTCACCCGCCAGAACACCGGCCCGGGTGAGGCGGAGACCACCAGCTCCTCGACGGGCCAGTCCGCGGGCCGGGGCGCCGGCGCGGCGACGGCGGGCGGCGGTGGCGCGGCGGGGATCACCCCTTCGTAACCACCCCGCCCGCCAGCGGCTCCGGCGCGCCGGTTGTGCCGGGCCAGCTGATGGGGAGCCCCTTGAGCGTGCGCGCGGCCAGGAAGGCGAACAGCTCGGCCTCCACGCTGTCGCCGCGCCAGCCCACGGCCTCGGCGGTCATCACCGGGCGGCGCGTGCGGGCGCAGAGCTCGCGCAGGATCGACGGGTTGCGCCGCCCGCCGCCGCAGACCACCAGCGCGGCGCTGGCGAAGCCCGCCTGCCGCAGCGCCAGCGCCACCGCCTCCGCGGTGAAGGCGGCGAGCGTGGCGGCCCCTGTCGCCCCGTCCAAGTGCTCCACGGGCGCGAGGTCGAAGTCGTAGCGGTCCAGCGACTTGGGGCCAGGCTTGGCGAAATAGGGATGCGCCATCAGCCGGTCGAGCGCCGCTTCGTCCACCCGCCCGGCGAGCGCCAGCGCACCGCCAGCGTCGAACCGTCCGTGGCCGTGCAGCTCGGCCCACAGGTCGAGCAGGCCGTTGGCCGGCCCGGTGTCGAGCGCCGTCATCTGCTCGCCCGGCCCGATCAGCGTCAGGTTGGCGACGCCGCCGAGGTTCAGCACCGCCACGGGCGGCGTCAGCCCCGAGCGCCGGGCGAGAGCCAGGTGGTAGGCGGGAGCCAGCGGTGCGCCGTGCCCACCCGCCGCCACGTCCGCGCTGCGGAAGTCGAACGCCACGGGCACGCCGGCCAGGCGGCTGAGCCGCGCGCCATCGCCGAGCTGCCGCGTGCGCCCGGGCCGCCCGGGCTCCGGCTGCTCGTGCAGCACGGTCTGGCCATGGAAGCCGATCAAGTCGATGTCGCTCCAGGCGAGGCCGTGGGCGCCGAGGAAGGCGTCCGCCGCCTCGAAATGCGCGTCGGCCACCTGCGCATCCACCTCGGCGAAACTGTTGGGCTCCGGCGCGCCCCGCGACCACCGCCGCCCCGCGCCGATGGCGGACAGCACCAGCTCCCGCAGCTCCTCCGGCAGCGGCGCCTCGCCCGCCGGCCCGAGCGCGGTGACGCTCTCCCCGTCCGTCTCGATCACCGCCATGTCGATGGCGTCGAGCGAGGTGCCGGACATGAAGCCGAGGATGCGCATCTCACCGTCCGCTCATCCGGGTGGAAGCCGGGACCCAGGTCTGACTACGCGCACCTGACCGGCCAGAGAAGCGCCGCTCGCGCCGGGTCCCCGCTTCCGCGGGGAGGAGCGGGTTGTTACAGCGGCTGAGATGTCGTCGTTCCAGCCGAAATCCGAGCTCGTGCGCACCCTCGTGGCGCGAGGCTACCTCCACCAGTGCACCGACCTGGAGCGGCTGGACGCGCGGGCGGCGGAGGGCGTGGTGGCCGGCTACATCGGCTTCGACGCCACCGCCTCCTCGCTGCACGTGGGCAGCCTCGTGCAGATCATGATGCTGCGGCGCATGCAGCAGGCGGGGCACAAGCCGATCGTGGTGATGGGCGGGGGCACCACCAAGGTGGGCGACCCCTCGGGCAAGGACGCCACGCGCCAGATGCTCGACGACGCGGGCATCGCCGCCAACCTCGCGGGCATCCGCCGCAACGTCGAGCCGTTCCTCACCTTCGGCGACGGACCCGCCGACGCGCTGATGGTGGACAACGACGCGTGGCTCTCCGCCTTCGGCTACGTCGAGTTCCTGCGCGAGTACGGGCCGCACTTCACCATCAACCGCATGCTGACTTTCGACTCGGTGAGGCTGAGGCTGGAGCGCGAGCAGCCGCTCTCCTTCCTCGAATTCAACTACATGCTGATGCAGGCGGTGGACTTCCTGCAGCTGCACCGCCGCTACGGCTGCGCGCTGCAGCTGGGCGGCAGCGACCAGTGGGGCAACATCGTCAGCGGGGTGGAGCTGATCCGCCGCAAGGACGCGGGCGAGGCGTTCGGCTTCACCACGCCGCTGATCACCACCGCCTCGGGCGCCAAGATGGGCAAGACGGCGGCGGGGGCGGTGTGGCTCAGCGCCGACCGCCTCTCGCCGTATGACTACTGGCAGTTCTGGCGGAACACCGAGGACGCCGACGTCGGCCGCTTCCTGCGCCTGTTCACCGACCTGCCGCTGGACGAGTGCGCGCGTCTCGAGGCGCTGGAGGGCGCGGAGATCAACGCCGCCAAGAAGGCACTGGCCGACGCCGCCACCGCGCTGCTTCACGGGCGCGAGGCGGCCGAGGCCGCCGCGGGGGCCGCGCGGGCCGCCTTCGAGGAGGGCCGCCTCTCCGCCGACCTGCCCACCGTGGAGGTGGCGACCGCCGATTTCGCCACCGGCCTGTCGCTGGCGGCGCTGGCGGTGCGCGCGGGACTGGCGGGCTCCAACGGCGAGGCCCGGAGGCTGGCGCAGGGCGGCGGCCTCCGCCTGAACGACGTGGCGGTGACGGACGCCAATGTGGCTGTCACCCTCGCCGACCTGACCGGCGATGGCGTGATCAAGGTCGCCGCCGGCAAGAAGAAGATCATCCTCGTCCGTCCCGTCTGACCCGGAGCGCATCCTATGACCGAGCTGAAACCCGGGGATAAGGCTCCCGATTTCGACCTGCCCACCGATGGCGGGGGCCGGGCGCGGCTGGCCGACTATGTGGGCCGCGCCGTGGTGCTCTACTTCTACCCCAAGGATGACACCTCGGGCTGCACCAAGGAGGCGCAGGGCTTCACCGAGCGCGCGGCCGACTTCGCCCAGGCCGGAGCCGTGGTGATCGGGGTCAGCAAGGACCCGCCGAAGAGCCATGACAAGTTCAAGGCCAAGTACGGCCTCGACCTCGTGCTCGGCTCGGACGAGGACAACGCGCTGATGGAACGCTACGGCGTCTGGCAGGAGAAGAGCATGTACGGCCGCAAGTACATGGGCGCCGACCGCTCCACCTTCCTGATCGGCCCGGACGGCCTGCTCAAGCGCGTCTGGCGCGGCGTGAAGGTGCCCGGCCACGTGGACGAGGTGCTGGAGGCGACGAAGGCGGAGGCCGCCGCGGCGGCCTAGCCGCAGGGCGCTCCGGTCACAGGCCCCGCAGCCAGTCGATGGCGCGCCGCTCCTCGGGGCTGGTGTAGCCCTCGTCCATCACCTTGATCAGCCGGTCGCGGAGCGGGCGGTTGCGGCCGATGGCCTGCGCCACGTCCGGCCGGTTGCGGATGCGCGCCACATAGCGCACGGCCACGTCGTCGGCGTCGCTGTTGTGGTTGGCGTCGAGGTGCTCGAAGATCTTCAGCAGCCGGGGGGTGTTGGGGCCCATGGCGGCCAGGGCGTCGGCCAGCCCGTCCTCGTCCATGTTGAAGGTCATGCCCCAGCCGCCCACGCGGTAGCGGTTGACCACGAAGGCGGGGTCCTCCTGCAGGTACCAGACGAAGCCGTGGGTGATCGGGTTGTGCGTGCCAGACGGCCAGCCGACCTTGGAGATGGACCAGGTGCGGTCGAAGCCGGACAGCCAGTTGACGGGATCGAAGGTGAAGCCGTGCTCGTACTTGCGGATGCCCGGCGGCCAGTTGACCGTGGGCGAGCCGAAGGTGTTGACCACGCGCCCGGCCACCGCCTGGTCGCCATCCACCGCGGCGATCGCCTGCAGGGCGTTGGACAGGATTAGGTTGCCCTGGCTGTGCGCGAAGATCTCCCGGCGGCGGTTCTCAGGCCGCCGCAGCAGGCGGAAGACGGCCACCTGGCAGGGGTTGCGGGAGAGCGCGTCGATGGCCGCCTGCTCCGGCATGCCCCCGTTGAACAGCGAGCCGATCGCCACCCGGTTCGAGGCGCTGAGCGAGAGGGGGCCCTGGAACTGGTTCTTGTCCCCCACGCACTGCTTGAAGTCGGCCCAGCCGCTGGTGCTCTTGTTGTAGACGCCGATCACCGTGCAGAGCTGGACCAGCGACAGGGCGAGCGCCGACTGGGCGTGATCGTCGCCCGAGTTGGCCATGCCGTTGATGAAGATGACCTTCCGCGAGGCCTGGTAGCCCGGCGCCCGGGTCACCTCCGGCATCAGGTACTCCGTCACCGCGCCGTCGGCAGCGGGCTTGGGGAAGCCTTTGATGTCGATGGGGGATGGGGGCATCGGGCGCTCCGGACGGCGTCTCAAGCTTCAGCGTGCATCGTGGCGGAGGGTTGCCGGGGAGCGGAGCTAAAGCAGCGTCAGCACCCGGTCGGCGGGGCGGCAGAGCGCGGCGCCCTTGGCGCTGGTGACGATCGGGCGCTCCACCAGCGAGGGGTCCTCGAGCATGGCCTGCAGGATGGCCGCGTCGTCGGCCTTCTCGGCCAGCAGGCGCGCCTCGCCGCCGTGGGCGCGCAAGAGGTCGCGGGGCTTCATGGCCAGCGCGTCCATCAGCCGGCCGAGCGAGGCGCGCGTCCAGCCGCGCTCCAGGTAGCGCACCACCTCGGGCTCGATCCCCCGCTCGCGGATCAGGCCCAGGACCTTGCTGGAGGTGGAGCAGCCCGGGTTGTGGAAGATCACCACGGGCCGCACGTCCTCCGCTGCCCGAGCCACTAGGCTTCGGCCTCCGCGTCCCGCGTCACGCCCACGCGCTTGGCCAGGCTGGCGCCCATGAAGGCGTCGAGATCGCCGTCGAGCACGCCCTGGGTGTCGCTGGTCTCCACGTCCGTCCGCAGGTCCTTCACCATCTGGTACGGCTGGAGCACGTAGCTACGGATCTGGTGGCCCCAGCCGATCTCGGTCTTGGCGTCGGCCAGCGCCTGGGCGGCCGCCTCGCGCTTCTGCAGCTCGGCCTCGTAGAGGCGGGCGCGCAGCATCTTCCAGGCCTCGTCGCGGTTCTGGTGCTGGCTGCGGCCCATCTGGCAGGCCACCACGATGTTGGTGGGAATGTGCGTCAGCCGCACCGCCGAGTCCGTCTTGTTCACGTGCTGCCCGCCGGCGCCCGAGGCGCGGTAGGTGTCGGTGCGCACGTCGGCGGGGTTGATGTCGATCACGATGGTGTCGTCCACCACCGGCGAGACGCCCACGCTGGCGAAGCTGGTGTGGCGCCGGGCCGAGCTGTCGTAGGGCGAGATGCGCACCAGCCGGTGCACGCCGCTCTCCGTCTTCAGCCAGCCGTAGGCGTTGGTCCCCTTCACCTGCAGGGTGGCGCTCTTGATGCCCGCCTGCTCGCCGGGGGTCTCCTCCAGCACCTCCACGCTCATGCCGTGCGCCTGCGCCCAGCGCGAGTACATGCGCATCAGCATCAGCGCCCAGTCCGCGCTCTCCGTGCCGCCGGCGCCCGAGTTGATCTCCACGAAGGCGTCGTTGCCGTCGGCCTCGCCGCTGAGCAGCGCCTCCAGCTCCGCCCGCGCGGCGCGCTCCTTGAGCGCGCGTAGCGCCGCCGCCGCCTCGTCGCCCACGCCGGCGTCGCCCTCCATCTCGGCGAGTTCCGCCAGCTCGATGGCGTCGGCGCGCTCACGCTCCAGCGCGCGCACCGCCTCCACGCTGTCGGCGAGGCGGGAGCGCTCGCGGGAGACGGCCTGCGCCTCCTCCGGCCTGTCCCACAGGGTCGGGTCCTCGACCCGGGCGTTCAGTTCGTCCAGACGGCGGAGCGCGGGCTCCCAGTCAAAGTCTCCTCCTGAGCAGAGCGACGCTCTGCTCGATGTCGGCCGCCAGGGCCAAGACATCCGCTCGCATGGGGTTCGTCCTCGTTCGGAGGGCGCGAGATAGGCCGCGCCGCCCCCCGGCGCAACGCGCACGCGGGCGCGCGCTCCGGCCGGCGACCGGCGGAGGGGGTGGGGAGTGCGGCGGAGCGCCGGGCGTCCCGCCCGGTGGGTGTGGGTTGAGTGTACCGGTTCGACGGCGACGCGACGCTCCGCACGGCCTGTGCTCCGCAGCGCGCCGCCAGTGGGGCTTTGGTGGGCCCCCAGGCGGACCGGCCACGGGCGGGCCGCGGAGGACTCGGCGCCTCCGCGGATAGGCGGGTTCCATCCCCCCGCCCTCGGCCCCGCTCGACCGCACCCCGCCGCGCTCATTGGGCCGGTACCAGGAGCCCTCCCCGTGCGACGGGATCGCCGAGAAACATGCGCCCCGCCGGAGGGGGCGGGGATAAGTTTTAAGTTGTCCCCGCTCCTAGGCTCCCTCTCGGCCGCCCTCTCCGTCGCCCTCGGGCTTGACCCGAGGGCCGAGCGAGCCGCGCATGAGCGGGTGGAGGTCGGCGCACGACCGGCGCCCGGTCCTCGGGTCGAGCCCGAGGACGACGGTGGTAAGCGGCCAGCGTCGGCGATGCCGCCGTGCTCGGCCGCGTCAAGGGACGCTTCGCTCTCCGCCCTTGACCCGCCCTGCGCTCGGCGGCTGACCGGAGGGGTCGGGACGCGGGGCGTCCCCATAGACGTTCGACGGCCTGCGGCGCGTCGAACACAGGGCTGGAGCAAACAAGAGGGTGGGGCTCTGGAACGCGAGAGCCCTCTCCCGGCGGGAGAGGGTTGGGTGAGGGGTTACAGGTCCTGCCGGTGTGGCTGCGGTCCGCCGGTGATCCCGCGCCCACCTGGCCGGACCTGTAACCCCTCACCCTCCCACGGCCGCTCTGCGCCCGCGGGCCCCTCCCTCTCCCGCCGGGAGAGGGGCTCGACCTCACAGCCGCTCTTGTTTGCATCAGCCCGAGTTCGACGCCCCGCAGGGCGTCGAACTTGAATGGGGAGAGACGCCCCGCGTCCCGACCCTTCCAGAACCGCCGCCCCGCCCGGGCGCGTCAAGGTCGGAGCGAAGCGGAGCCTGCCGCAGGCAGGTCGCCTTGACGCGCCCGGGCGGGGTGGCACGGCTACACGCTCGCGTTTCGCCTCAAGAGCAGCCAGCTCGCCGCCGCTCCTAGCGCCAAGCACCCGACCGCGACTGCTGTGTAGACACCCCAAGCGGGCCACGGCGACGCTGCCTTTGATGAGCTGTCGGCAGCCGCGATCTCCAGCAGTATCTCACGGGCGCGATCGCAAACGGTCGGCCGGTTACCGCTGAGCACCTGCTCGGGAGAGCCATTCTGCAGGTTATTCATCACTACCTGCGCTGTGGCGCTATCTCCACGGGCGAAAGCAGCGCTCGCCTTTTCTGCCTGCGCAACCTGAGCGTCGCATTCGGATCTTCGCTCTTGGGCCTGGTTGCTGATGTCGCGCGTTTGCGCCGAAATGTCTGGCGCAAGAAGCCCGTCCGAAGGCATGTGTGGAGCGCTTGTAGTCGGAGGCGGAAAGACGGACACGAGGGGTGCGCTTGCTTCCGATCTCCGCGCGGCAGGCGGATCGGGGTCCTCAGCCTTCAGCTCCGCCTGACGCTGACGCCAAGCAAGAAGACAGTTCTCTCTCTTCAGCCGATTAAGAAGCACTTGCTGTTGCTGTAGCACCTCCGACTCGCCCTCCAATGGAGGGGTGCCCACCTGATCGCACTCACCGAGAGTCTGCGGGACGCCGTAAGTTCGACGGAACTCCAGCTCGCCTTGTTCCGACGGTGAAGGAGGCGCTACCGCAGGCCTAACAGCAGCGGCTGTAAGCGTGAAGGCTCCGAGCAATGTCAGCAGGACGCGTCGCATCGTAGTCCCTCAGCTAACCATGGTCGTCTAAAGCGGAATATTATCGTGCTTCTTCGCCGGGTTCCGCAGCTCCTTCGTCCGCAGCGACCGTAGCGCCCGCACCACCCTCCGCCGCGTCCCGTGCGGCATGATCACGTCGTCGATGTAGCCCAGGGACGCCGCCACGAACGGGTTGGCGAACCTCGCCTTGTATTCGGCCTCGCGGGTGGCGATCGCCTCCGGGTCCTTGGCGTCGGCGCGGAAGATGATCTCCACGGCGCCCTTGGCGCCCATCACGGCGATCTCGGCGGTGGGCCAGGCGTAGTTGATGTCGCCGCGCAGGTGCTTGCTGCTCATCACGTCGTAGGCGCCACCGTAGGCCTTGCGGGTGATCACGGTGATCTTGGGCACGGTGGCCTCGGCGTAGGCGAACAGCAGCTTGGCGCCGTGCTTGATCAGGGCGCCGTACTCCTGGCGCGTGCCCGGCATGAAGCCCGGCACGTCCACGAAGGTCAGGATCGGGATCTCGAAGGCGTCGCAGAAGCGCACGAACCGCGCCGCCTTGCGGCTGCTGTCGATGTCCAGCACGCCCGCCAGCACCTGCGGCTGGTTGGCGACGATGCCCACCGTCTCGCCGTCCATCCGCGCGAAGCCACAGACGATGTTCTTGGCGAACTCTTCGCCGATCTCGAAGAAGTCGGCCTCGTCCACGACCTTCAGGATCAGCTCCTTCATGTCGTAGGGCTTGTTGGCGTTGGAGGGGACCAGGGTGTCGAGGCTGGGCTCCTCGCGGTCAGGCTCGTCGTAGCTCTCGCGGATCGGCGCCTTGGCGCGGTTGGACGAGGGCAGGAAGCCCACCAGGCGGCGCACCTGCGCCAGGGCCTCCAGGTCGTTGTCGAAGGCGCCGTCGGCGACGCCCGACTTGCCGGCGTGCACCCGGGCGCCGCCCAGGTCCTCGGCGGTGACGGTCTCGTTGGTGACGGTCTTCACCACGTCGGGCCCGGTCACGAACATGTAGCTCGTGTCGCGCACCATGAAGATGAAGTCGGTCATGGCGGGGGAGTAGACGTCGCCGCCGGCGCACGGCCCCATGATCACGCTGATCTGCGGAATGACGCCGCTGGCCATGACGTTCTGCAGGAAGATGTCGGCATAGCCCGCCAGGCTCTCCACCCCCTCCTGGATGCGCGCGCCGCCCGCGTCGTAGAGGCCGATCACCGGCGCGCCCACCTTCTGCGCCTGCTCCATCACCTTGAGGATCTTCTTGGCGTGCGCGCCGGAGAGGCTGCCGCCGAACACGGTGAAGTCCTTGGAGAAGACGAACACGGTGCGCCCGCCGATCGTGCCCCAGCCGGTGACCACGCCGTCGCCGGGGATCTTGTTCTCCGCCATGCCGAACTCGACGGCCCGATGCTCGACGAACATGTCGAACTCCTCGAACGAGCCCTCGTCGAGGAGCAGGCCGATGCGCTCGCGCGCGGTCAGCTTGCCCTTGGCGTGCTGCGCCTGGATGCGCCGCTCGCCCCCGCCCTGGCGGGCGGCCTCGCGGCGGGCTTCGAGCTGTTCGAGGATGTCCTTCAAGGCGGGCGCTCCGGCGGTGGGAGCGCAGACCTACCCCCTTCCCCCTCGATGGGGGAAGGGACGGGGATGGGGGTGGAGGCACACGGTTGCTGATCGGGCGCGGAGACGTCTCCGAGCCTGACCGGCGTCAGCCTGCCTCCACCCCCTCACCCTGCCCTCTCCCCCATCGAGGGGGAGAGGGTTTTAAACCACCGGTCGATGAACGCGGCCTCCGCCAAGCGCGCCGCGGTGCGCGCGGCGGCTTCGGCGTCCTCGCCCCACTCGCTCTGTTGGTGCGCCTCCTCCAGGCGGGCGAGGTCGTGGGCTTCTGCGCCCGTGAGGCGGGCGTGGCGCACCGCAAGGGCGAGCACGGCGGAGCCGAACAGGGCCGCGGCGAAGGCGAGGCCGGCAAGGGCGAAGTCGCCCTCCCCCGCCGCCAGCTCGCGGGCGCGGGCGATGGAGGCGGGGGGCTGGGGCCGGTGCATCAAGCCCGCCACCCGCTCCAGCCGCACGCCGAGGGCGTCGGCGGCCCAGGCGAGCACGGGCGACCACTCGGCCTGCTGCCGGGCGTGCAGCCTGGGCGTCTCCGGGGCGAAGTAGGCCAGGCCGTCGGAGGCCGCGTAGCGGGCCAGCTCGGTCGCCAGGGCGTCGCGGGTGGCGGCCGCGCAATCGAGCGTGGTGAAGGCCAGGCGCGTGGCGGGCATGGCGGCGAAGTCGATGTCGCGCGCCTGCGCCTCCCACTCGGCGGCGCACAGCTCGGCCAGGGCGCGGGTGGGCAGCACGAGGGCGGCCCCGTCCGGGGTCTTGGCGCCCTTGCCGTCGAGCTTCACGGCGAAGCCGGCGGCCTCCGGCTCCACGGTGACGGCCGTGTAGACGCGGCGAGGGCGGGGGACGACGCGATCGGCGTGGGCGAGGCTCATGGGGCGCAGATGGGGCGCTCCGTCGGCGTGCGCACCCCGTTGTGACCCGTTGCGCGCCGGCCTTGCGCCTTCCGCTGTGGACCACAGCGTTGATGCGTAGAAGGATGCGAGACGATGCCTGACATGAGCCCGCTGCAGCTGCAGTTGTTCAACACGCTGATGGCGAGCGCGCACCGGATCGCGCAATCGCCCAGCCTCAACGAGGCGCATGCGGCCGCTATCGCCACCCAGATGCAGGCCGACCTGCAGAAGCAGGCGCAAGAGCGCCAGCGCCTGCAGGCCGACTTCCAGAACGCCGCCCTGACGACGCCTCAGCAGGCGCTGACGGAGAAGCAGAAGGCGGCGGACAAGGCCGCGAAGGCCGTCGCGCAGTACGTGGGCGGCTGAGTCACCAGCCGGACCGAGCGCGGCAGGCGCGCTCAGTCCGGCACGAGGTCGAAGGCGACGGTCAGGCGGGGCGCCTCGCCGGTGAAGGGCACGGTGCCGTGCCACATGTAGCTCGGGAAGAGCACCAGCTTGCCGGGCTCGGGCTTCTCGAAGCGGCCGGGGGACAGCGCGGGGCGGGTCGGCGCGCCGGGTTCGCCGAACTTGATCCAGCCCTCGCGGCCGCCCGCCTCCACGACGGGGGGCACGGCGATGTAGCAGGCGGAGGAGATCCAGCCCTGCGGGTGGATGTGGTCGGCGTGGTGGCCGCCCGTCCTCAGGCGCACCGACCAGATGCCCGAGAAGCGGTAGCGGCCGGTGTTGCGCACGCGCACGGCGTCCTCGCCGTGGCCGAGCCCGGCCAGGTAGGCGCGGATCGCCCCGTCCACCGCCCGGGGGAAGGCGCGCACGGCGGGGTGCTCGCTCTCCAGCAGGTTGGCGTTGGTCTGGGTGCCGCCGCGCAGGGACTGGCCGATGGGGTGGGTGTGCAGGGTGTGCAGCGCCTCCAGCCCCTCCCGCAGGTCGGCGAGGTAGGCGGAGAGGTCGGCCCAGCCCGGCGGGGCGTCGATCGTGCGGGCGCGCACCAGGGCGTCGTAGTCCTCGCGCGCCGCGCCGCGGGGGTCGCCCGCCAGCCGCCAGGCGGTGGTCTGCAGCATCAGGTCGTGCTGGTTCAGGCCCCGGGACTCCCCCACCAGGGCGTCGGCGATCGCCAGGGCCGCGCGCCAGTCGCCCTGCGCGAGCCGCGCCTCCGCCAGGGTGCGGCGCATGTCCGCATCGTCCGGCCGGGCGGCGACGGCCGCCGCCGCGTACCGCGCGGCGCGGTCGGGATCGAGGTGCACCGCCGTCTGCGCGGCCACGGCCTTGATGCGGGGGTCGGTGGCGGGCCGGTCCGCCAGCTCGGCCAGGGCGGCGTCGGAGGCGGCGAGATCGCCCGTGTAGCGGAACAAGCGCGAGAGCTCCGCGGCCGCCGTCGCCGAGCCGAGCGCGCGAAGCGGCCCGGCGGCGGCCTGCGCGTCGCCCGTGCGCATCCAGATCAGCTGGGGGAGCTCGCGCAGGGCGTCCGCGTAGTCCGGGCGGCGCTTCAGCACCTCGCGGTAGGCGGCCTCGGCCTCGTCCAGCCGGTCGAGGCCGGCCAGGGCGCGGGCGCGCACCAGCCAGGTCTCCGGTGCGTCGAGGCCCAGGGCCCGCGCCTTGGCGGTGGCGGCCTCGGCGGCGGCGAAGCGCTGCAGGTCGCCCTCCGCGCCCGCCAGGTTGTGCCAGGCGACGGCGTTGTTCGGCTCCAGGGCGACGGCGCGGCGGTGCTGCTCGGCGGCCTCCGCCTTGCGGTCGAGCGCCTTGAGCGCATCGGCGTGGGCGTTGGCGACGGCGTAGTCGGGCACGTTGCGCAGGGGCTCGAGCAGCTTCACCGCCTCTTCCGCCCGGCCCTGGCCGGTGAGCAGTTCGGCGAGCGCGCCGGCGGCGGGCGGGAAGCGCCGGTCGGCGGCCACGGCGGCGCGCAGGGTGGCCTCCGCGGCCTCGGGCCGGCCAGCGTGGGCCTGAACGACGCCCAGCTGCATGCGGAGCGGGGCGCTCGCCCTGACGCCCGGCGGGAGAGCGGCGACGGCGGCGGCCAGCTCCCGCTCGGCGGCGGCGAGGTCGCCCATCTGCGCCAGGATCTGCCCCAGGAACTGGCGCACGGCGGGATCGCGCGGGGCGGCCTGCGCCACCGGGGCGAGCTGGTCGCGCGCCTCTGGCAGGCGGCCGGCGGCGAGCAGGCGCTGCGCCGCCTCGAACCGGCGCTGCATCTCCTGGGGCGGCAGCCAGCTCACCGGCGGCGGCTTCCCCCGCCGCGCAGCTCGAACGGCTCGGGGTCGGCCTCGTGCTCGTCGAAGCCGAAGCGCGCGAAGCCGGCCTTCAGCTCGGGGCTGATCGGGGCCTCCAGGATCAGCTGGCCGCTGGAGGGGTGCGGGATCGACAGGCGGCGCGCGTGCAGCTGCAGCTTCAGCCCCTCGCCCAGCCCGGCGGAGGCCTCGTCGCCGTATTTGGGGTCGCCCAGGATGGGGTGGCCGATGGCCTTCATGTGCGCGCGCAGCTGGTGCGTGCGGCCGGTGTGCGGGCGCAGCGCCATCCAGGTGACGCGGCCCGCCGCGCGGGACAGGGTGACGAACTCGGTCTCGGCGGGCTCCGCGCCGAACTCCTTGGGGTCGGCCGGCACGACCATCTCGCGGTCGCCGACGCCCTTCTTGACCAGCGGCATCTCCAGCACGCCCTCGGCCGGTTTGGGCTGGCCGGCCACGAGCGCCCAGTACGTCTTCTTCGCCCGGCGTCGCGCAAACGCGCCGGAGAGGCGCGCGGCGGCGGCGGGCGTCTTGCCGAGCACCAGCACGCCGGAGGTGTCGCGGTCCAGCCGGTGCGTCAGCTTCGGCCGCTCCGGCCCCTCGCCCCAGGCGGAGAGCAGCCGGTCCACGTGCTTGGTGGTCTTGGTGCCGCCCTGCACGGCCAGGCCGCTGGGCTTGTTGAGCGCCAGCACCTCGTCGTCCTCGTACAGCACCAGCGACTTGGCGTAGGCGATGTCGCGCGCGGGCAGGCGCTGCACCTCGCCGGGCGGGGGCGCGTCCGGCAGGGGCGGCACGCGCACCTGGGCGCCGACGGTCAGCTTGGTGTCGATCCTGGCGCGCGCGCCGTCCACGCGCACCTGGCCCGTGCGCGTCAGCCGGTTCAGGTGCACGTGGTTCAGGTGCGGCCAGCGCCGCTTCAGGAAGCGGTCCAGCCGGCTGCCGTCCTCCCCGGCGGCCACCACGAGCGTCTTGACCTCTCTCACGCCGGCCGCCGCAGCAGCACGAGCGCCAGCAGGCAGGCGCCCGTGGTCAGGAGGACGGAGGCGAGCGCATAGCCCGCGGCCAGGCCGTAGGCGCGGCGCAGGAGCATGCCCGCGGTCTCCAGCGAGAAGGCCGAGTAGGTCGTGAACCCGCCGAGCACGCCCACCCCGAGCAGCAGCCGCCATCGCTCGTCGGCGGCCGGGCCCCCGCCGCGCAGGGCCAGCACGGCCATGAGCACGCCCATGGCGAGGCCGCCCGCCGTGTTGATCAGCAGCGTCGCGGCCCAGGGATGCTGCGGCCCCGCCAGCCGCAGCCACGCGCTCCCGACGCCGTAGCGCGCGACCGCGCCGGCGCCTCCGCCGAGGAAGACCAAGAGCCAGGAGAGCATCGGGCGGGGTTATAGCCGCATCCGCTCAGCGCCGCGAAGGCGGGATGCCTCCACTCGTCCGCTCATCCCCGCGAAGGCGGGGATCTCGTGCCGAGTGCGCACCACCGCCCGGCCTGCTCGGCAGGAGATCCCCGCCTTCGCGGGGATGAGTGGATGCTGTGAGCGGGTAAGGTGAGGGCAGTGGTCAGCTTCGCCCACCGCCGGCGCGGCAGGGCTGCCGCCCGGTGATCGGCGGCGCTACGGATGCGGCGGCTGGCTCGCCAGGGCGTCCGCCACCTGCCGCGCGTCGTACGCCGTCGGCGTCGGCCTCGCAGCGTCGCGCGAGATCGCGATCTCCAGCGCCGTCGTGAAGCCCGGGTCGCCGCCGAAGGCCGCCCCCAGCGAGCCGAAGCCGCCGCCGCCACGACCGCTGCTCCCGCCGCCCAGGCCCACGCCGAAGCTTGGGCCCCGCGAGGCGATCGCCCCGTCCGCGCGCTCCAACACCGTGAACCAGCGGCCGCCCTGCTCCAGCGTCAGCTCGGCGGCGCGGCGCAGGGCGAGGTCGAAGGCCTTGGCCGGGGTGGTCCCGTCGCCGCCGGTGAAGCTCACGCGGAACCGGTCGGCCTCGATCCGCTGCTCGGCGTAGCCGACGTCGCCCGGTCCGGCGGCCGGCGCATAGCGTGTGGGGGTGGTGCAGGCGGCCAGGGCGGCGAGCAGCAGGGCCATGGCGGCGAGGGTGGGGGCGGAGCGGCGCATGCGGGATCAACCGTGCTCGACGCCCGCCGTTCCGGAGCTAGGGCCTGGCGGGCGGCGGCTCGCCGTACTCCCACCGGGTCGGCCACCCCGTCTCGCCGAGCGCGGCCCGGGCGAGGTCGGCGAAGGCGGGCTCGGCGCGCACGTCGTTCGACAGAATCACCAGGCACCGCTTGCCGCGTCGAACGCAGACCCAGGCGTTCGCCGTCTGGTCGTCGTGGCCGCCCTTGAACAAGCCCCTTCCCTGCGGGCCTGTGAAGCTGACCACGCCCAGGCCCGCCGCCAGCCCCGGCCAGCGGCGCGCCGGCTCGGCCTCCAGCTGCAGGGTGGGGAACTGCGTGCGCGTCGTGATGGGCAGCTGCGGCCGGACCATCTCCGCCCAGGAGCGAGCGCTCAGCCCCTCGCCCCGCACGAAGCCGGCGGCGAAGCGGGCCAGGTCCTCCGGCGTGGTGTCCATGGAGCCCGCAGCCCGGGTGCGCTCCCGCTCGTCGTGCCGGAACGCCTTGCCGTCCTGCCGCCAGCCGTCGGCCAGGTTCCCGGCGAAGTCGGGCCGCCAACGCAGGCTTGTGCGCCGCATGCCGAAGCGATCGAACACGCGCCGCTGCGCCTCGGCGGCGAGGTCGAGCCCCAGCCCCGTCTCCAGGGCGAACTGGAGCAGCATCATGCCCTCGCCCGAGTAGCCGTAGCGGGCGCCGGGGTCGAAGTGGATGCGCAGCTTCTCGTCCGGCTCCAGGAAGCTGAAGTTGGCGAAGCCGGTGGCGTGCGTCAGCACGTGGCGGGCGGTGATCCGCCGCCAGCGCTCGTCGCCCGCCAGGTCGCCCCAATTGCCGTAGGCGTCCAGGTTCCCGTACTCGGGCAGCGGCTTGGGCAGGTAGGCGGCCAGCGGCGTGTCGAGGTCCAGCCGCCCCTCGTCCACCAGCTGCATGACCACGTACGCGACCACCGCCTTGGTGATCGAGGCCCCGTACATGACCGTCTGGCGCGTCAGCGGATCGCCCTTGGCGTTGCGCAGGCCGTAGACGCGCACGTCGGCGACGCGGCCGTTCTCGATCACCGCGGTGGCGAGGCCCTGGGCGCCCGTGCGCGCCATGGCCGACCTGACCGCCGCCTCAAGCGCCGCCGGCCCGGTCCTGGGCGACGCGGCCGCGGCCGTGCTCGCCAGGGCCGCCGCGAGCACGGCTCCCGTCCACACGCTCCGCATCGATCGCCCGCCCGCGCCCGCGCGGGCCATCCTCCGGAAAGCTTGGCTACGAGTCCAGGCCGAGGGCGGCGCCGAGGCCGCGGAAGTCTTCGGGGGCCGCCGCGTCGATCCGGCGGCGGCCGCCCTCGGGGTGCGGGAACTCGATGGCCGCGGCGTGCAGCATCAGCCGGGGCGCGGGGGCGCCGGCCACCACGAGCGCGCCGCCGTAGCGGACGTCCCCGGCCAGCGGGCGGCCGAGCGCGGCCATGTGCACGCGGATCTGGTGCATGCGCCCCGTCTCGGGCCGCGCCTCCACCAGCGCCGCCTCCGGCGTGTCGGCCAGGGTGCGGTAGCGGGTCAGCGCCTCGTCGCCGGCCTCGGCGGAGGCGACGCGCGTATAGGCCTCGCGCCCGATCTCCTCGCGGCGGAGCGGCAGGTCGACGACGCCGGAGCGCGGCTCCGGAGCGCCGCCGCCGACGATGGCGAGGTAGGTCTTCAGCATGCGGCGGGCCTGGAGCGCCTTGCCGAGCGCGGAGGCGGCGGGCTGGGTCTTGGCCGCCAGGATCACGCCGGAGGTGTCGCGGTCCAGCCGGTGCACGAGCTGCGGCCGCTTGCCGTTGGAGCGCGCGAAGGCGTGCAGCAGGTCGTCGAGCGTGCGGTGCTGGCCCCGCCCGCCCTGGCTGGACAGGCCGGCGGGCTTGTTCAGCGCCAGCACGAAGCTGTCCTGCCAGATCACCAGCGAGCGGACATACGCGACCTCGTCGGGGGTGAGCGGTGGCGGTGGGCGGCTCAACGCTCTCCCTCCCCCTCGTGGGGAGGGGGGACCATGCGCAGCCTGGTGGGTGGGGGGCTGCATCCGTGAGGTTTGCTGGTGAACGCCATCCAGCTCAAGGCCGATCGCCAGGCGTCGAGCCCGGGACGCCCCCACCCACCAGGCTTCGCCTGGTCCCCCCTCCCCACAAGGGGGAGGGAGAAAAGCCGCCAGCCTCACTTCCCACGTTTGACCTTCCGCAGCTCGGCCCAGCGGTCCAGGCGGGCCTTGATCTTGGCCTCGGCGCCCTCGCCCTTCGGCGCGTAGAAGGTGCGCGCCTCCATCTCCTCCGGCCAGTAGTCGGCGCCGGAGAAGCCCTCCTCCGCGTCCGGGTCGTACTGGTACCCGCGGCCGTAGCCGAGGCTCTTCATCAGCTTGGTCGCGCCCGAGCGGATGTGCAGCGGCGGGCCGAGCGAGCCCGTCTCCCTGGCCGCCTTCCGCGCTGCGGAGAAGGCGGCGTAGACGGCGTTCGACTTGGGCGCGGTCGCCAGGTGCACCACGGCCTGCGCCAGGGCCAGCTCGCCCTCCGGCGAGCCCAGGAAGTCGTAGGTCTCCTTGGCGGCGAGCGCGACCAGGAGCGCCGTGGGGTCGGCGGCGCCCACGTCCTCCACCGCCGCGCGCACGATGCGGCGGGCCAGGAACAGCGGCTCCTCCCCGCCCTCCAGCATGCGCGCCAGCCAGTAGAGCGCCGCGTCCGGGTCGCTGCCGCGGATCGACTTATGCAGGGCGCTGATGAGGTTGTAGTGCTCCTCCCGGTCCTTGTCGTAGGCGAGCGA
The DNA here is from genome assembly GCA_964244065.1 of uncultured Caulobacteraceae bacterium. GTDB lineage: Bacteria > Pseudomonadota > Alphaproteobacteria > Caulobacterales > Caulobacteraceae > JASLDZ01. The sequence goes on from CAXTHH010000003.1 coordinate 54,790, forward strand.
GCGGCGCTGCAGGGCGGCGGCGAGGCTCGCGGGGTCGAGCGGCTCGGCCAGGCCGAAGGCGAAGAGGCTCTCGGCCAGGGTCAGCACAAAGCGCCCGTCGCCGTCGGCCATGGCCAGCAGCGCCTCGCGCGCGGCGGGTGTCAGCGGCAACGGCCGGCCCTCCAGCGCCTCGGCCCGGGCCAGGAGCTCGGACAGGGCGGCGTCGTCCAGCCGGCGCAGCACGAACACCTGGCAGCGGGACAGCAGCGCGCCGTTCAGCTCGAAGCTCGGGTTCTCCGTCGTGGCGCCCACCAGCGTGACGTCGCCGCTCTCCACATAGGGCAGGAAGCCGTCCTGCTGGGCGCGGTTGAAGCGGTGGATCTCGTCCACGAACAGCAGCGTGGCCTGGCCGGCGCGGCGGCGCGCGCGGGCCGCCTCGAACGCCTTCTTGAGGTCGGCGACGCCGGAGAAGACGGCGGACAGCTGCTGGAACTCGTATCCGGCGGCGGCGGCCAGCAGGCGCGCGATGGTGGTCTTGCCCACTCCGGGCGGCCCCCACAGGATCAGCGAGGCCAGCCGCCCCGCCGCCGCCATCCGCCCGATGGGTCCGTCGGGGCCCAAGAGGTGCCCCTGCCCCACCACCTCGCCGAGCGTCGTCGGCCGCAGCCGCTCGGCCAGCGGCCGGGGCGCGGAGGGCTCCAGCCCCGCGGCTTCGAACAGATCGGCCATGCGTTAGCGGATGACGACTTCCGGCCGGTGAGTCGAGAACGTCACACCGCTTGGCTATGACGGTTGCGCGCAAGGGGGCATGCACCTTGGAGACCGACGGCTTCACGGTGGTGCTGACTCCCGCGGCGATGGCCGCGGTGATCTCCGGCGGCACGCTGGAGGCGCAGGCCCCGGCCAGCCATTGGACGCGGGCGTGGGGCGGGGCGAAGCTCCTGTTCGGGGGGTTGGAGGAGCTGGGCGCGGGGGCCCTGCTGCTCGCGCCCGAGCCCACCATGGTGACCAAGGTTCGCGTCGGTGGCCGAGGCCGAGACCGCCGTCTCCGGCGTGATGCGGGCCCAGCGTGCGGCCATCGCCAACTGGGCGAGGACCGCGGCCGTCGGCGATCGCCAAGCCTTCGTCATGGCCGTCGCGCGGCCGGTCGGGCGCGTGCTCGCCCGGGGCGCGGCCAGCCCCGTCGCCGGGAGGATGGTGCGGGTGGTGCTGAAGAAGGAGGCGTTCAACGGCAAGCTCAATTACATCCTCACCGCCTTCCCGGAGCTGTGAGCCGTGACCGCCTTCCCTCGCCTCCGCCAATTGATGAGCGCCTACCTCAACCAGGATTTCGACGTGCATGGCGATACGGTCGAGGCGGTCATCCTTGAGTTCGCGCGCACCGGTTCGGCGGAGGACGGCCGGGCGGCGGTGAAGGAGCTGGATACGCTGCTGGCGAGCCCTTCGGACGGACTGCTGAAGCGGTTCGAGGACGAGGTCAGCCGCGACGACCTGATCATCGGCGAGAACGACGCGGAAGCCCGGGCCTGGTTGGAGCGGGCCAGGAGTCTCATCGACGGGGCCGTGCAGCGCGGGCATGTCTCCGAAGCGCCGCCGCAACGCCCGCCCCTCGTCCGCTGGCTCTCTCAGGTCGGCGCCTTCATCGCGCCGCCGCGCGGGCGCTGACGGCGGTGAGCACGCCCGACGCCTTCCGCGAGCTCGCCCTCGCCCTGCCGGGCGCGAGCGAGGGCGCGCACATGGGCCACGCCGACTTCCGCGCCAACGGTCAGATCTTCGCCAGCCTCGGCTCGCCCGACGCCGCGCACGCCATGGTGCAGCTGCCGCCGGAGGAGCAGGCCATGCGCGTGGAGGCCGCACCCGAGGCGTTCCGGCCGGCGGCGGGCGCCTGGGGACGGAACGGCTCCACCCTGGTCACCCTGGCCGCCGCGGAAGAGGCCACGCTGGCGGGCGCCCTGGCCTGCGCCCACGCCGCCGCGCTCGCCCGGCCGAAGGGGCGGTCGAAGGCCTAGCCCTCACGCGGCGCCGCGGGGCGGGCCGACTCAGAACTCCGCGACGATCTCGCGGCCGCCGCGCTCGACGACGATCGACCAGCGGCCGGCCTGCAGGGCGCGGGCGAGCTCGGCGGTGGAGCCGATGCGTTGGCCGTTGACGGTGCGCACGATGTCGCCGGCGCGGAAGCCCTGCTGGGCGGCGATGCCGTCCGCCTGGATCAGCGCCACGCCGCGGCTGAACGGGTCGAGCCCGAACTCGTCGGCGGCGGCGGGCGACAGGTTCACCACCGTCGCGCCCGAGAGCGGCTGGCGGCCCGAGAGCGTGCGCTGGTCGCGCGGCGCGGTGGGCAGGGCGGCGAGCTGCACCGACGCCTCCCGCGTCGCTCCGCCGCGACGCAGCTGTAGGCGCACGGTCTCTCCCGCCCGGTGGGTGGCGGCGCTGTAGTTGACGGCCTGCTCCTCGTTCACCGGAGCCCCGTCGGCGGAGAGGATCAGGTCGCCCTCGCGCACGCCCGCCCGCTCCGCCGGACCGCCCGGGTAGACGCCGGTGACGAGCACGCCCTGCGGCCGGTCGAGGCCCAGGCTGCGGGCGGTCTCCGCGTTCACGCTCTCCAGCCGGGCGCCGAGCCAGGGGCGCTGCACGCTGGTCCCGCCGCCGAGCGCGGTCTCCACCACGCGGCGCACCAGCGGCGCCGGCACGGCGAAGCCGACACCCGCCGAGGAGCCCGAGCGCGACAGGATGAAGGTGTTCACCCCGATCAGGTTGCCCGCCATGTCGACCAGCGGGCCGCCCGAGTTGCCCGGATTGATGGCGGCGTCGGTCTGGATGTAGCTGGAGAAGTCGTTGGCGTCGCCGCCCACCCCCGTGCGCGACAGGGCCGAGACGATGCCGTTGGTGACGGTCTGGCCCACGCCGAAGGGGTCGCCGATGGCCAGCACCAGGTCGCCCACCTGCACCTCGCCCGCCGGCCCGGCGACGCCGGCGATGGGCAGCACGGGGAGCTTCTCGCTGCCGACGTCGATCTTGAGGATGGCGAGGTCGCTGCGCGTGTCGGCCAGCAGCACCTTGGCGGTGAACTCGCGCCGGTCGGCGAGGGAGACGGTGATCTCCTGCCCGCCCTCGATGACGTGGTTGTTGGTCACGATCACCCCGTCGGCGCGCACGATGGCGCCCGAGCCCAGGCTGCCCTGCACCTGCGGGCGGGGGTTCATGCCGTAGAAGAAGGAGAAGAACGGATCGACCTGCTGGCGCACCACCCGCTTGCTGGAGATGTTCACCACCGCGGGCGCCGCGCGCTTCACGATGGGCGCGAAGCTCATCTTCATGGTGGTCACGTCGCCGGGCACGGCGCGATTGGGCGTGGCGAGCCCGACGTTCGGCCCCCGCGGCGGCAGCTGGGCCGAGGCGCCCGACGGCGGCGCGCAGGCGGCGAGCGCCAGGAGCGAGGGGATCAGCAGGCGGGCGGAAGCGCGGAGCGTCATGCCTGCGCATTGCCCAACGTTTTCGGCGGAAACAAGGATGACGGGCATGTCATCCTTGTTCGGCGGCGATGTCGCGCCTCTCCCCTACTATGGCGCGAACCACCTCTGCACATAGCCAGGCCGAGACCGCGCCGATGGACGAGGGGAGGATGACCAAAGCTATCCCCTGCAGGGACTTCATGACAACGAGGAATAGCAAGAAGAAGCCGGCGGACGCTATGGTCCCGACGATCACGCACATCATAGTGAAGCGGTTCGGAACTCGCGGACGAACCACCAGGGCGGCGTACATCCCCGTAAAGGCCGCCGGTGCCCCGCCGAAGGCATAGAGCACCTGTATGGCGGCCCAGAGACCGCCCGCCGTCACTTGCGCAGCATCGGACCTGCGCCACCAGGGTGTCAGCATCTTGTTCACCAGCATGGCGATGCCCCAAACAAGCAGGGGCAGAAGAGGCCCTCCCACAAAGATGATGAATGCTGTGAGCCGCGCCTGAAGGTCACCCTTCATGCCGCAACCGCACTCGCCCGCGGGGTACGCCATACCAGGAGCAGCGCGCCCGCCAGGATGAAGGCGGCGATGTACACCGCAAGCCCCGGCAGCTCGCGGCCGCCGGAGATCGACCAGGCGAAGACCTCGGTGAAGAAGATGGGGCCCACCAGCCCGGCCATGGCCATCAGGCCCGCGTTGGCGCCCTGCAGCCGGCCCTGCTCGGTGGGCGAGACGCGGCGGCTCATCAGGCCGTTGATGCCCGGCCCCACCAGCCCCATCAGCGCGAACACGGGCGCGCCGAACCAGTAGAGCCAGCCCGTCCAGGCCGTGGCGTACCAGGCGAAGCCGAGCGCGCCGCAGGCCAGGCCGATGTAGAGGGCGCCGCGCTCGGTGAAGCGGGCCACCGCACGCTTCACGACGAAGGTCGAGACCAGGATCGACCCCGTCCCGGTGATCGCCAGCGAGATGCCCACCAGCCGCGGCCCCCAGCCGTAGCGGTGGCCGGTGTAGAGCACGAAGCTCGACTGCAGCACCTGGTGCGCCAGGTAGAAGAGGAAGATCACCCCCGCCAGCCGCACCAGCTCCGGGTGCGTGCGGTAGAAGGCGAGGCTGCCCAGCGGGTTGGCGTTGCGCGGCCGGAACGGCGCCCGCCGGTCCTTGGGCAGCGACTCGGGCAGCACGAACAGGCCGTAGAGGCCGTTGACCAGCGCCAGGGCGGCCGCCGCCCAGAACGGCGCGCGCGCGCCGAACGTCTCGCCCAAGAGGCCCCCGAGCGTCGGGCCCGCGATGAAGCCGATGCCGAAGGCCGAGCTCATCAGCCCGAACGCCTGCGCCCGCCGCTCGGGCGGCGTCACGTCCGCGATGTAGGCGTTGGCGGTGGAGAAGGTCGCCGCCGTGATCCCCGCGATCACCCGTCCGACGAACAGCCAGGCCAGGTTCGGCGCCAGGGCCATCAGCACATAGTCGGCGCCCAGGCCGAAGATGGAGATCAGCAGCACCGGCCGCCGCCCGAACCGGTCGGACAGGGCGCCGAGGATCGGCGAGAACACGAACTGCATCAGCGCGAAGGTCGCCCCGAACAGGCCGAAGATCTGCGCGCCCCGCGCCGTGCCGCCCGCGAAGCTCTCCACCAGCTTGGGCAGTACGGGGACGATCACGCCGATGGCCATGATGTCGATCAGCGCGGTGACGAACACGAAGGCCACAGCCGCGCGGCGCCCGCCGCCGGACGCGGAGCCCGCGGGCGCAGGCTTCGCCGAGGCGCCCTCCGGCTGCGAACCGGGCGGAAGCAGAGGATCGCTGTGCGGGTCGGCCAGCGGCTCGGTGGTCATGGGCCGCCCTCCCGGCGCGCCGCCGGGTCTTAAGCGGAGCCGGCGCGCGGCGCGATAGGCTGATGGTCGCGCCGCGCCCTCAGCGCAGGGCGGCCCGGAACACGTCGATGGAGCCGTCCGCCGCAGGAGCGACTACGCCCAGCAGGCGCGCCAGCAGGGGCTGGACGTCCACGTTGTCGAACGCGGGCAGCCGCGATCCCGGGCGGAACGCCGGCCCGTGGGCGAGGAACAGGGCCCGCATCTCGGGCGCGGCGGGGTCGAAGCCGTGCTGGCCCAGGTTGAAGCCGTTCCACTTGGCCGCCGCCGCACGCGTCTGCAGCTGCCAGGAGAGGTCGGCCAGGCACACGACCGGGGGCACGCGGGGGTTGGCGCCGTAGTGGAAGGCGGCCGGCATCTCGCCCTTGCGCCAGCAGCGCAGGTGGTCGTGCGGGGCCAGCAGCTTGGCCTCCGCCTCGGGCGTCTTCGGCTCGAGCCCCGCGACGGGGCCGAGGGTGACGGCGCGCACCTGATCGGCGTCCGCCAGGTCGTCGAGGTAGAGGACGCGGTCGCGGCGCACGGCGGCCATGCCGTGGTCGGCGACGACGACGATGTTCGCCCGGTCGTAGACGCCCCGCCGCTTCAGCCCGGCCACCAGGCGGGCGACCGCCGCGTCTACCCGGCGCAGCTGCGCGGTGAGCGCGGGGGAGTCCGGCCCCGCCTCGTGCCCGGTGTGGTCCGGCTCGTCGAGGTACAGGGTCAGCAGGTCGGGGCGCTTGGCGGCGGGCAGGCCGAGCCAGGCGAGGGCCGTGTCCACGCGCGCGCTGTAGGGCGTGTCGAAGTCGTAGTGCGTGAAGCGGTCCGGCCGCCGCCCGCCGATCTGCGCCTCCGATCCCGGCCAGCCCACGGTCGCGGTGCGCAGCCCGGCCCTGCCCACCGTCACCCAGATCGGTTCGCCCGCCGCCCACCAGCGGGTGTCCGCGTTGGCGTTCACGTCGGAGAGGGTGAATTTGGGGTTCTCCGGGATGGAGGGGTCTTCGATCGTGTTGTTGACGATGCCGTGGTGGTCGGGACGCAGGCCGGTGACCAGGGTGTAGTGGTTGGGGAAGGTCAGCGAGGGGAAGGACGGCCGCATCCCCTCCTCCGCCCAGCCCCCCTCGCGCGCCAGGCGGCTGAGCGTGGGGGTCGCGCCGCGCTTCAGGTAGTCGGCGCGGAAGCCGTCGAGCGAGATCAGGATCACGGGGCCCGGTCGCGGCGTCGGAGACGCGGCCGGCTGCGCCCGGGCGGCGGCGGCGGCGAAGACCAGGGCGAGGAGCAGCGGGAGCGCGCGGAGCATGGCCCCGCGCTTACCCCGGCTGTGCGACCGTTGCATCACGCTGCGCCGGCCGGGGCGCCGCGTAGACGCCTACCCCCGGCGTCAGCGCGCCCGGAAGAGGCGGTGCGTACAGCCGAGCTTGGCGGCGGGATCGGGCCCGGCCTTCCGCACCGCTCCCCGTCGCCCTCGGGCTCGACCCGAGGATCGAGCCTCGGTCGTGCGCCGACGTCGCCCGTCCGCAGGCGGATGGCCCGGCCCTCGGGTCGAGCCCGAGGGCGACGGGGTTCAGGCGGGTGGACCCGCAACGAAAAACCCCCGGCGGTGGGCCGGGGGTCTCCGAAACTCTGGCTCGGGCGAGGATCAGTCCTCGCCGTAGCTCTCCGCCACGGGGCCGGAGTCCTGGCCCTTGGCGCTCTCGTCGCGGTCGACGAACTCGATCACGGCCATGGGCGCATTGTCGCCGTAGCGGAAGCCGGCCTTGAGCACGCGGATGTAGCCGCCCTGGCGGGCGCCGTAGCGGGGGCCGATCGTCTCGAACAGCTTGCCGACCTGGGTCACGTCGCGGACCGAGCTGATGGCCTGGCGGCGGGCGTGCAGGTCGCCGCGCTTGGCGAGCGTGACCAGCTTCTCGACGAAGGGCCGCAGCTCCTTCGCCTTGGGCAGGGTGGTCACGATCTGCTCGTGCTTGATCAGGGAGGCGGCCATGTTGGCGAACATGGCCTGGCGATGGGCCGTGGTGCGGCCGAGTTTACGACGGGCGACGCCGTGGCGCATGGGGGTATCTCCTCGGACCCGCGGGTCCCTGTCTCACACGATCCTCACCACCACCCGGCGAGGCCATAGCGAAGCGTCGGGACCCTCCACCGCCTGGGCGGCTTCAATGGGTCCGGTCGGTGACGACGCGGAAGCGTTCCCCTACCCCATCCGCTCATCCCCGCGAAGGCGGGGATCTGGTGGACGTGCAGGCGCCTACACAGCCCGAGATCCCCGCCTTCGCGGGGATGAGCGGGAGGTCAGATCTGGTCTTCGAACTTCTTGGCGAGCTCGTCGATGTTCTCGGGCGGCCAGTTCGGCACATCCATGCCGAGGTGCAGGCCCATGCCGGTGAGCACTTCCTTGATCTCGTTCAGCGACTTGCGGCCGAAGTTCGGGGTGCGCAGCATCTCGCCCTCCGTCTTCTGGATCAGGTCGCCGATGTAGACGATGTTGTCGTTCTTCAGGCAGTTGGCCGAGCGGACGGAGAGCTCCAGCTCGTCCACCTTCTTGAGCAGAGCCGGGTTGAAGGGCAGCTCGGGCTTGGCCTCGTCGCTGACGCGCTGGCGCGGCTCCTCGAAGGTGATGAAGATGTTCAGCTGGTCCTGCAGGATGCGGGCGGCGTAGGCCACCGCGTCCACGGGCGTCACCGCGCCGTTGGTCTCCACCTCGAGCACCAGCTTGTCGTAGTCGAGCGACTGGCCCTGGCGGGTGGGCTCCACGCGGTAGGCCACGCGCTTCACCGGGCTGTAGAGCGCGTCGATGGAGATCAGGCCGATCGGCGCGTCCTCCGGGCGGTTGCGCTCGGCCGAGACGTAGCCCTTGCCGCTCTGCACCGTCAGCTCCATGCGCACCGAGGCGCCCTGGTCGAGCGTGCAGATCACGTGGTTCTTGTTCAGGATCTCGATGTCGCCCGGCGCGTCGATCTGGCCGGCGGTGACCGGGCCCGGGCCCGTGGCGCGCAGCGTCATGCGCTTGGGGCCCTCGGCGTGCATGCGCAGCGCCAGCGCCTTGATGTTCAGGACGATGTCGACGACGTCCTCGCGCACGCCCTCCATGGAGGAGAACTCGTGCACCACGCCGTCGATCTGCACGGCGGTGACGGCCGCGCCCTGCAGCGAGGACAGGAGCACCCGGCGCAGGCTGTTGCCGAGGGTGACGCCGAAGCCGCGCTCCAGGGGCTCGGCCACCATGCGCGCCTTGCGCTGCGCATCGTTGCCCGTCTCGATCTGGGGCTTCTCGGGGCGGATCAGCTCTTGCCAGTTGCGTTCGATCACGGGCGGTCTCTCGGACAGGTGCGAGGCGCCCCCCGGAAGGAGGGCGCCTCAAGCAGCGGATTGGCGGTTGCGGAGGTCGACGCCGGCGAAGGCGTCAGACCCGGCGGCGCTTGGGCGGCCGGCAACCGTTATGTGGGATCGGAGTCACGTCGCGGATAGTGGTGATGGTGAAGCCGGCGGCCTGCAGGGCGCGCAGCGCGGACTCGCGGCCGGAGCCGGGGCCGGAGACGTTCACCTCCAGCGTCTTCACACCGTGCTCCTGCGCCTTCTTGCCCGCGTCCTCCGCGGCCACCTGGGCGGCGTAGGGCGTGGACTTGCGCGAGCCCTTGAACCCCATGGTGCCGGCGCTGGACCAGGAGATCGCGTTGCCCTGGGCGTCGGTGATGGTGATCATGGTGTTGTTGAAGCTGGCGTTCACGTGCGCGACGCCGCTGGTGATGTTCTTGCGCTCGCGCTTCTTGACGCGCTCGGGAGCCTTGGCCATCCGGGTGTGAGCCTTACTTCTTCTTGCCGGCGATCGGCTTGGCGGGGCCCTTGCGGGTGCGGGCGTTGGTGTGGGTGCGCTGGCCGCGGACCGGCAGGCCCTTGCGGTGGCGCAGGCCGCGGTAGGACGCAAGGTCCATCAGCCGCTTGATGTTCATGGTGGTCTCGCGGCGCAGGTCGCCCTCGACCACATGCTCGCGGTCGATGGTCTCGCGGATCTGCAGCACCTCGGCGTCGCTGAGCTGGTTCACGCGGCGGCTCTCGTCGATGCCGACGCGCTCCATGATCTCCTGGGCGACCTTGGGGCCTACGCCGTGGATGTACTGGAGCGCGACGACGACGCGCTTGTTGGTCGGGATGTTGACGCCTGCGATACGGGCCACGTCTGTGTCTCTCCTGGGCCGCCGTGAAGAACGCGAGAGGGCCCCGGCGCCCTCGTGCGAGTGCGCCGGCGCCGGTCGCGCCCTTTGCGGGAGCGAGGGGTTATAGAGGGGATTGCGTTCCCGTCAACGGCGACGGGAACGAAATCCGGGCTTCGTCAAGCCTGTCCCGGCGGGCGGTCCAGGGCGGCGTCTATGGCGGCGGAGACCTCGGCGATGGGGGCCATGCCGTCCACCTCCTGCAGCTTGCCCTGCCCCTCGTAGAAGGACAGCAGCGGCTTGGTCTGGTTCACGTAGGCGTTCAGCCGGTGGGCGAACACCTCGGGATTGTCGTCGTTGCGGCCCTGCGCCTCGAACCGCGCGGTGATGCGCGAGATCAGGGCCGCGTCGTCCACCTTCAGCCGTATCACCCGGTCCACCTGGCGGCCGCGGCCCTCCAGCAGGATATCGAGCGCCTGCGCCTGGGCCACCGTGCGCGGGAAGCCGTCGAAGATGGCCCCGCCGCCGGTCTCCGCCTCGTCCAGCCGGTGATCGATCAGGCGGATCACGATCTCGTCGGTGACGAGGTCGCCGCGCTCCATCACGCTCTCGACCTCCCGGCCGAGCGCCGAACCCGAGGCGATGGCGGCGCGCAGCATGTCGCCGGTGGAGAGCTGCACCATGCGGCGCCGCTCCACCAGGCGCAGGGCCTGCGTGCCCTTGCCCGCGCCTGGCGGGCCGAACAGGATCAGATTCAAGTCGCCCCCCGGCTGGGATAGGTCGAGGTCAGCGCGCGCCGCGGACGGCGGGCACGCCCGCGCCCCCGCGGGAGCCGCGCAGCTTCGACTTCTTGATGAGGCCCTCGTACTGGTGGGCCAACAGGTGCGACTGGATCTGCGCCACCGTGTCCATGGTGACCGTCACCACGATCAGGATGGAGGTGCCGCCGAACACGCGCTGGCCCCCGCCGGTCAGCCCGCCCAGCAGCTCCGGCAGGATGCAGACCGCGGTGATGTAGGCCGCGCCGATCACCGTCAGGCGCGTCAGCACGTGGTCGATGTACTCGGCCGTGCGCTTGCCGGGCCGGATGCCGGGCAGGAAGCCGCCGTACTTGCGCAGATTCTCCGCCGTCTCGTCCGGGTTGAACACGATCGAGGTGTAGAAGAACGAGAAGAAGACGATCATCGCCGCGTAGAGCAGGATGAACAGCGGCTGGCCGTGCTGCAGCTGGCCCACCGCGGCGGGCACCCACTGCGCCCAGCTGGGCAGGTTGGCGGTCGCCAGGAAGCCCATCACCGTGGCGGGCAGCAGCAGCAGCGAGCTGGCGAAGATCGGCGGGATCACGCCCGCGGTGTTCACCTTCAGCGGCAGGAAGGAGCTGTCGCCCCCGTACATGCGGTTGCCCTGCTGGCGCTTGGGATACTGCACCAGCAGGCGACGCTGGGCCCGCTCCACGAAGATGATGGCCAGGACGACGCCGACCGAGATGGCCGCCAGCAGCAGGAACACCACGGGGCTCAGCTGCCCGGTGCGCGTCTGCGACAGCATCTGCCACAGCGTGCGCGGCAGCACCGAGACGATGCCCGCGAAGATGATCAGCGAGGAGCCGTTGCCCACGCCCCGGCTGGTGATCTGCTCGCCCAGCCACATCAGGAACAGCGTGCCGCCCGTCAGCGTCGCCACCGTGGACAGGATGAAGAAGGGGCCGGGCACGGAGACCATGCCGGCCGTGTTCTGCAGGCCCATGGCGATGCCGAAGCTCTGGATCAGCGCCAGCAGCACGGTGAGGTAACGCGTGTACTGGTTCAGCGTCTTGCGGCCGGCCTCCCCGCCCTCCTTCCTGAGCTTTTCCCAGGGCGGATAGATGGTGGCCATCAGCTGCACGATGATGGACGCCGAGATGTACGGCATGATGTTCAGCGAGAAGATCGCCATCCGCTCAACGGCGCCGCCGCCGAACATGTTGAACATGCCCAGGATGCCCTTCGACTGGCCCGCGAAGGCGTTGGCGAAGGCGCCGGCGTCGATGCCGGGGATCGGGATGTAGCAGCCCAGCCGGAACATCAGGAGGGCGCCCAGCGTGAACAGCAGGCGCTTGTGCAGGTCGGTCGCCTTGGCGAAGGCGCCGACGTTCATGTTGGCGGCGAGCTGTTCGGCGGCGGAGGCCATGGCGTACTCGGAAGGAAGCCGGAAACGTCAGAGATAGTCGGCGGCGGGGCGGCTGTCACGCGGCGCCCACCCTTCCGCCGCTTCACTCCGTCGTCCTCGGGCCTGACCCGAGGGCCGGGCCGTCCGCACTTCGACGGGTCACGTCGCGCGCGGCCGGCGCCCGGTCCTCGGGTCAGACCCGAGGACGACGGAAGTTTTCAGCCTTACTCGGCCGAGGCTTCGGGCGCCTCGGCGGGCTTGGTGGTGGTGACCGAGCCGCCGGCCGCCTCGATCGCCTTGCGCGCGCCGGCGCTGGCGGAATGGCAGCTGATGTTGAGCGCGGCGGTGACCTCGCCCTGGCCCAGAAGCCTCACGCCATCCTTGGCGCGGCGGATCACGCCCGCCTTGACCAGGGCGTCCGCGTCGATCGCGGCCGCGCCGTCCAGCCTGCCCGCCTCGATCGCCTGGGCGATGCGCCACAGGTTCACCTCGGCGAACTCCTGCCGGTTCAGCGAGTTGAAGCCGCGCTTGGGCATGCGCATGTGCAGCGGCATCTGGCCGCCCTCGAAGCCGTTGATGCCGTGGCCGGTGCGCGAGGTCTGGCCCTTCACGCCGCGGCCGCCGGTCTTGCCCTTGCCGGAGCCGCCGCCGCGGCCGATGCGCATGCGCGCCTTGACCGACCCCTCGCGGGGGGAGAGTTCGTTGAGCTTCATGGCCTTCTCCTGAGAGGTTGCGCCCGGCGCAGACCGGACTCGGCGAAATAGAATTGCTCATCCCCGCGGCGGGGACGAGCGGAACAGGTCAGGCGGTCGGCGTCTCGACCACGGCCACCATGTGCCGCACCTTGGCCACGGCGCCGCGGTTGGCGGGCGTGTCCTCGAGCTGCACTTCGCGGCCGATCTTGTTGAGGCCGAGGCCGACCAGCGTGGCGCGCTGGGTGGCGGCGCGGCGGATCGGGCTGCCAGTCTGGCGGACGGTGAAGGTGGCCATCAGGCGGACTCCATCGCGGTGGGATCGCTCGCGCCGTCGGCGCGGCGGCCCATGATGTCGCCGACCTTCTTGCCGCGCTTGGAGGCGACCGTCCGCGGCGAGGACTGGGCCTTCAGCGCATCGAAGGTGGCGCGGATCATGTTGTAGGGGTTGGACGAGCCGATCGACTTGGCCACCACGTCCTGGATGCCGAGCGTCTCGAGCACGGCGCGCATCGGGCCGCCGGCGATCACGCCGGTGCCGGGAGGCGCGGCGCGCAGCATGACCTTGCCCGCGCCGTGACGGCCCGCGCCGTCGTGGTGCAGGGTGCGGCTCTCGCGCAGCGGCACGCGGATCATGGTCTTCTTGGCCTCTTCGGTGGCCTTGCGGATCGCCTCGGGCACCTCGCGCGCCTTGCCGTGGCCGAAGCCGACGCGGCCCTTGCCGTCGCCCACCACCATCAGGGCGGCGAACGAGAACCGGCGGCCGCCCTTCACGGTGGCGGCCACGCGGTTGATGTGGACCAGCTTCTCGACGATGTCGCTGTCGCCGTCCTCGCGATCGCGGGGCCGACGGTCGCGATTGCCGCCTTCGTTGGGACGAGCCATTCGCTTTACCTCAGAAGTTCAGGCCGGCTTCGCGCGCGGCGTCGGCCAGGGCTTTCACCCGGCCGTGGAACAGGTAGCCGCCGCGGTCGAACACCACGTCGGTGACGCCGGCCGCCTTGGCCCGCTCGGCGACGCGCTGGCCCACGGCCTGCGCGCCTTCGAGGTTGGAGCCCTTGGCGCGGCTTTCGCCCACCTTCTCCAGCGAGGAGGCGGCGGCGACGGTGACGCCCTTGGCGTCGTCGATCACCTGGGCGGCGATGTGCTTGCCCGAGCGGAACACGCTCAGGCGCAGGCGCTCGCCGGCCAGCTTGCGCAGGCGGGTGCGGTTGCGCTGGGCGCGGCGGGCGTGGGTGTCGCGGGGAGTGAGGGCCATCTTACTTCTTCTTGCCTTCCTTGCGCCGCACGGTCTCGCCCTGGTAGCGCACGCCCTTGCCCTTGTAGGGCTCGGGCGGACGCACGCGGCGGATGCGCGCGGCGGTCTCGCCGACCAGCTGCTTGTCGATGCCCGCGATGCGGATCTCGACGGGGCGCGGCACGGCGAAGGTGATGCCCTGGGGCGGCGGCATGTCGACGTCGTGGCTGAAGCCGAGCTGCAGCGACAGGTCGCGACCCTTGAGCGCGGCGCGGTAACCCACGCCCACGAGCTCGAGAACCTCCTCGTAGCCCTTGGTCACGCCCTCTACCATGTTGTTGGTCAGGGTGCGGCTGAGGCCCCACATGGCGTTGTGGCGCTGGCTGTCGCCGGTGGGGGCGATGGTCAGCTGGCCGTCGGCCTGGGTGACCGCCACTTCCTCCGGCAGGGTGTGCGAGAGCTCGCCCTTGGGGCCCTTCACGCGCACGGACTGCCCGTCCAGCGTGACGGTCACGCCAGAGGGGACGGCGATGCTCTTCTTTCCGATACGGGACATGGCGGCCTCAGTAGACTCGGCAGAGGACTTCGCCGCCGACGTTCTCGTTCCGGGCGACGGAGTCGCTCATCACGCCCTTGGGCGTGGACAGGATCGAGATGCCGAGGCCGTTCTTCACCGGCTTCAGGTCCTTGATCGAGGAGTACACGCGGCGGCCGGGGGTCGAGACGCGGGAGATCTCCGCGATCACGGGCTGGCCGTCGAAGTACTTGAGCTCGATCTCGAACTCGGGATGTGCGCCCTCACGCTCAACGAGCGTGTAGCCGCGGATGTAGCCCTCGTCCTGCAGCACGTCGAGGACGCGGCGGCGCAGGGTGGAGGCGGGGGTGCGCACCGTGGAACGCTTGCGCTCGGCGGCGTTCTTGATGCGGGCGATCATGTCGCTCAGGGGGTCGTTGAAGGACATCTAGCGTTCCCTCACCAGCTCGACTTGACGAGGCCGGGCACCTGGCCGGCGGACCCGAGGTCGCGCAGCGCGATGCGGCTCATCTTGAGCTTGCGGTAGTAGGCGCGCGGGCGCCCGGTGACGTCGCAGCGGTTGCGGTAGCGCACCGGCGAGGACGAGCGCGGCAGTTCCGCCAGGCGCAGGCGCGCATCGAAGCGCTCCTCCAGCGGCTGCGACTCGTCCTTGGCGATCGCCTTCAGCTCCTCGCGCTTCTTGGCGTACTGCTTGATCAGGTGCGCAACGTGGGTGTTGCGGTTGACGGCGGATTTCTTGGCCATGGTCTAGGTCCTCTCCCCGCTCAGTTCGCAACGAACGGGAACTGGAGCTCTTTCAGAAGCGCGCGCGCCTCGTCATCGCTCTTGGCCGTGGTGCAGACGACGATGTCCATGCCCCACATCTGGTCGATCTGGTCGTAGTTGATCTCGGGGAACACGATGTGCTCCTTCAGGCCCATGGCGTAGTTGCCGCGGCCGTCGAAGCTCTTCCCGTTCAGGCCGCGGAAGTCCTTCACGCGCGGCAGCGCGATGGTGATCAGCCGGTCCAGGAACTCGTACATCCGATCCTTGCGCAGCGTGACCTTGGCCCCGATGACCATGTTCTCGCGCAGCTTGAACTGGGCGACCGACTTCCTGGCGCGCGTGGTGGCGGGCTTCTGACCTGCGATCGCCGTCAGGTCCTTCACCGCCGCGGCGACCTTCTTGGAGTCGTTCACCGCTTCGCCAATGCCCATGTTCAGCACGATCTTGTCGAGCTTGGGCACCTGCATCTCGTTGGTGTAGCCGAACTGCTCGCGCAGCGTCTGGCGGATGCGCGACTTGTACTCGGTCTTGAGGCGAGGCTCGTAGGCGTCGCCCGATTGTTGGACGTCAGCCACTGATCGTCTCTCCCGTGGTCTTGGCGAAGCGGACCTTCTTGTCGCCTTCCGTGCGGAAGCCGACGCGGGTCGCCTTGCCTGCGGAGTCCGCGATCGCGACGTTCGAGACGTGGATCGTGGCTTCCTTGTGCTTGATGCCGCCCTGCGGGTCGGACTGGCTCGGCTTGGTGTGGCGCTGGACCATGTTGATCCCTTCCACCAGGACGCGGTTGTCCTTCGGCATCACCTTGGTGACGCGCCCGGTCTTCCCCTTGTCGCGGCCGGTGAGGACTACGACGCGGTCGCCCGACTTGATCTTGGCGGCCATCACAGCACCTCCGGCGCGAGGCTGATGATCTTCATGTGGTTCTTGGCGCGCAGCTCGCGCGGCACGGGCCCGAAGATGCGGGTGCCGACCGGCTCGTTTTGCTTGTTCACGATCACCGCCGCCGACTTGTCGAAGCGGATGGTCGAGCCGTCCTTGCGGGCGATGTCCTTGGCGGTGCGCACGACGATGCAGCGCACCACGTCGCCCTTCTTCACGCGGCCGCGCGGGATGGCTTCCTTCACGGAGGCGACGATCACGTCGCCCACGCCGGCGTACCGACGGCCTGCGCCGCCGAGCACCTTGATGCACATGACCCGGCGCGCGCCCGAATTGTCGGCGACGTCCAGGTTAGTCTGCATCTGGATCATGGGATTCTACCTTCCAGACTGCGTCAGGCCGAGGCCGAGGAGGCGTCGCCCGCAGGCAGCACTTCCCAGGTCTTCAGCTTGGACTTCGGGGCGCACTCCACGATCCGGACCTTGTCGCCGGTGTGGAAGGCGTTGCTCTCGTCGTGCGCGTGGTAGCGCTTGGAGCGGCGCACGGGCTTCTTCAGCACGGGGTGCTGGAAGGTGCGCTCCACGAGCACGATGACGGTCTTGTCGCCCTTGTCGGAGACGACCGCGCCTTCAAGGATCCGCTTCGGCATCCGGTTACGCCTTCTTCTGCCGTTGCACGGTCTTGATGCGGGCGATGTCCTTGCGGACCTCGTTCGCGCGGTGGGTCTTCTCCATCTGCCCGGTGGCCTGCTGGAAGCGCAGGTTGAACTGCTCCTTCTTGAGGTTCAGCAGGTTGTCGGTCAGCTGGTCGGGCGTCATCGCCCGCACGTCGTCAGCTTTCATCACGCGGCCTCCGCCTCGGTGTGGGCCACGATGCCGGCGTCGAGGCGGGTGACCACCTTGACGCGGATCGGGAGCTTGGCGGCGCCGAGCGCCAGCGCCTGGCGCGCCACCTCGTCCGGCACGCCGTCGATCTCGAACATGATGCGGCCGGGGGCGACGCGCGCCGCCCAGTACTCGACCGCACCCTTGCCCTTGCCCATCCGGACTTCGGCGGGCTTGTCGGTGACCGGCAGGTCCGGGAAAATCCGGATCCAGACGCGGCCCTGGCGCTTCATCTCGCGGGTGATCGCCCGGCGACAGGCCTCGATCTGGCGCGCGGTGATGCGCTCGGGCTCCAGGGCCTTGAGGCCGTAGGAGCCGAAGTTCAGCGCCGTGCCGCCCTTCGAGGCGCCGTGGATGCGGCCCTTGAACTGCTTGCGGAACTTGGTCTTCTTCGGGGACAGCATCGCTCTTACGCCTGCGGCTGGTCACCGCCGCCCGGAGGGCCGCGGCGGTCGCGTCGGGGGCCCCGGTCGGGGCGGTCGCGGCCTTCGGAGGACGACGGGCCCTGGGCCTCGCCGGCCCAGCGCTTGTCCTGCGCCATGGGGTCGTGCTCGAGGACCTCGCCCTTGAACACCCACACCTTCACGCCGATGATCCCGTAGGTCGTCTTCGCTTCGGTGAAGCCGTAGTCGATGTCGGCGCGCAGGGTGTGCAGCGGCACACGGCCTTCGCGATACCACTCCATCCGCGCGATCTCGGCGCCGCCGAGGCGGCCGGACACGTTGATGCGGATGCCCTTGGCGCCCAGGCGCATGGCGCTCTGGATCGAGCGCTTCATGGCGCGGCGGAAGGCGATGCGGCGCTCCAACTGCTGGGCGATGGACTCGGCCACCAGCTGAGCGTCGGTCTCGGGCTTGCGCACCTCGACGATGTTCAGGCTGACCTCGCCCTCGGTCATCGCCGCCACGTCCTTGCGCAGCTTCTCGATGTCCACGCCCTTCTTGCCGATGATCACACCGGGGCGGGCGGCGTAGATGGTGACGCGGCAGCGCTTGTGCGGGCGCTCGATGATGATGCGCGAGACGCCGGCGGCGTTCAGGCGCTGCTTCAGCGCGCGACGCATCTTCACGTCCTGGTGCAGCATCTTGCCGTATTCCTGGCCCGCGGCGAACCAGCGGCTGTCCCAGGTGCGGTTGACGCCCAGGCGCAGGCCGATCGGATTGACCTTCTGACCCATTACGCGGCCTCCCCGGCCAGCTCGCGGACCACCACGGTGATCTCGGAGAACGGCTTCTCGATGCGCGCGGCGCGGCCGCGGGCGCGGGCGGAGAACCGCTTCATGACGAAATTCTTGCCCACGAAGGCCTCGGACACGACCAGCGAGTCGATGTCGAGGTTGTGGTTGTTCTCGGCGTTGGAGATGGCCGAGTAGAGCGCCTTCTTGACGTCCTGCGCGATGCGCTTGTGGCTGAACTCCAGCTCGTTCAGCGCGCGCTGCACGGGCAGGCCGCGGATGGACTGGGCCACCAAGCCCAGCTTGCGCGGGCTGGTGCGCAGGTTGACGACCTTGGCCATCGCCGAGGTCTCGCCCACGCGGCGACCTTTCGATTGCTTGGCCATCTTACTTCCTCTTGGCCTTCTTGTCGGCGGCGTGGCCGTAGAAGGTGCGGGTCGGCGAGAACTCGCCGAACTTCATGCCGACCATGTCCTCCGACACCGACACCGGCACGTGCTTGTGGCCGTTGTAGACGCCGAAGGTCAGGCCCACGAACTGCGGCATGATGGTGGAGCGGCGCGACCAGGTCTTGATCACGTCCTTACGGCCGCTGTTCTGCAGGGCGTCGGCCTTGCGCAGGAGGTAGCCGTCGACGAACGGGCCTTTCCAGACGGAGCGGGTCATCGGTTAGCGAGCCTTCCGAGCGTGACGCGAGCGGATGATGTACTTGTCCGTCTCTTGGTTGGTGCGGGTCTTGCGGCCCTTGGTCGGCTTGCCCCAGGGGGTGACCGGGTGACGGCCGCCCGAGGTCTTGCCTTCGCCGCCGCCGTGCGGGTGGTCGACGGGGTTCATGGCCACGCCGCGCACGTGGGGCCGGAAGCCCATGTGGCGCTTGCGGCCGGCCTTTCCAAGGCTCTGGTTCATGTGGTCGGGGTTGGACACCGCGCCCACCGTGGCCATGCAGCTGTCGAGCACCATGCGCAGCTCGCCCGAGCCGAGGCGGATCTGGGCGTAGCCGGCGTCGCGGCCGACCAGCTGGGCGTAGGCGCCGGCCGAGCGCGCCATCTGGGCGCCCTTCAGCGGCTTCAGCTCCACGTTGTGGATGATCGTGCCGACGGGCATGGCGCGCAGCGGCATGGCGTTGCCGGGCTTCACGTCCACCTTCTCGCCGGCCACGATCTGGTCGCCCACCGCAAGGCGCTGCGGGGCCAGGATGTAGGTCAGCTCGCCGTCCTCGTAGCGGACCAGGGCGATGAAGGCCGAGCGGTTCGGGTCGTACTCCAGCCGCTCGACCGTCGCCGGCAGGTCGAACTTGCGCCGCTTGAAGTCGATGATGCGGAACAGGCGCTTGGCGCCGCCGCCGCGGAAGCGGACGGTGACGCGGCCCGAGTTGGTGCGCCCGCCCTTGCCGGTCAGGCCCTCGACGAGGGACTTCTCCGGGCGGCCCTTGTGCAGCTCGCTGCGGTCCACCAGCACGAGCTGGCGGCGGCCGGGCGAGGTGGGGTTGAACGTCTTCAGAGCCATGGCGTCAGAGACCCGTCGTCACGTCGATGGACTGGCCCTCGGCCAGCGTCACGATCGCCTTCTTGATGTCGGAGCGCCGGCCCTTCACGCCGCGGAACCGCTTGGTCTTGCCCTCTTGGATCAGGGTATTGACCTTGGTCACGGTCACGTTGAACAGCGTCTCGACCGCTTCGGCGATCTCCGACTTGGTGGAGTCCATGCTCACGCGGAACACGACCTTGTTCTGCTCGGAGAGCACGGTCGCCTTCTCGGTGATGTGCGGGGCTACGATCACGTCGTAGTGCCGGGGCGTGGCCTGGGCCATCACGCGGCCTCCTTCACGTCGGAACGGGGCAGGTCGGCGAAGCGCGCCTCGATGGCCGACACCGCGTCGCGGGTCAGCACCAGGGTGTCGCGGCGCAGCACGTCGTAGACGTTCAGGCCGGCGTCCGGCAGCACGTCCACCATCGGGATGTTGCGCGCGGCGAGCTTCAGGTTGGTGTCCACTTCCGGGCCGGCGATGACCAGGGCGCTGGTCCAGCCGAGCTTGTCGAGGCGGGCGGCGAGCGCCGACGTCTTCGCCTCGGTCACGACCAGCGAGTCCACGACGATCAGCGAGCCCGACTTGGCCTTGCTCGAGAGCGCGTGGCGCAGCGCCAGGGCGCGCACCTTCTTGGGCAGATCCCAGGCGTGGCTGCGCACGACGGGGCCGTGCGTCTTGGCGCCGCCGACGAACTGCGCGGCCTTGCGCGAACCGTGGCGGGCGCCGCCCGTGCCCTTCTGCTTGTACATCTTCTTGCCGGTGCGCGCGACTTCGTTGCGCGTCTTGATCTTGTGCGTGCCGGCGCGGCGCTTGGCGAGCTGGTAGGTCACCATGCGCTGCAGGATGTCGCGGCGGATCTCGGTGATGCCGAAGATCGCGTCCGACAGCTCGATCTCGCCGGCCTGGCCGGCGTCGAGGTTCGTGACGTTCAGCTTCACGCCTCGCCCCCTTCTTGAACGGTGGTGTCGGCGGCCGGAGCCTCGGCCGCGGCGGACGCCGCAGCGTCGGTCGCGCTCGCCTTGCGGAAACCGGCGGTGGGCGAAAGGTCCTTGGGCGGAGCCTTCTTCGCCGCATCGCGGATACGGACCAGCGAGCCCTCGTGGCCGGGCACCGCGCCCTTGAGCATGATCAGGCCGCGCTCGGCGTCGATGCGGAACACGGTCAGGTTCTGGGTGGTGACGGTCTCGACGCCCAGGTGGCCGGCCATCTTCTTGCCCTTGAACACCTTGCCGGGGTCCTGGCGCTGGCCGGTGGAGCCATGGCTGCGGTGCGACACGGACACGCCGTGGGTGGCGCGCAGGCCGCCGAAGTTCCAGCGCTTCATGGCGCCGGCGAAGCCCTTGCCGATGGTCGTGCCCTGCACGTCCACGTACTGGCCGGGGACGAAGTGGTCGGCGGAGACGTCGGCGCCCAGCTCGGGCAGCATGTCCTCGGCGACGCGGAACTCGGCCACGTGCGCCTTCGGCTCGACCAGCGCCTTGGCGAAGTGGCCGCGCAGGGGCTGGGTGGTGTTCTTGGCCTTCTTCGCCCCGATGCCGAGCTGCACGGCCGAGTAGCCGTCCACGTCGGCGGTGCGCAGGCCGGTGACCTGACAGCCTTCGACCGAGAGCACGGTGACGGGCACGTGCGCGCCGGTCTCGTCGAAGAAGCGGGTCATGCCCAGCTTCTTGGCGAGGACGCCGGAGCGTCGGGTGGAGTTGATGGAGGGCATGTCTGTTGCGCTCCTTAGATCTTGATCTCGACGTCGACACCGGCCGACAGGTCGAGCTTCATCAGCGCGTCAACGGTCTGCGGGGTCGGATCGACGATGTCGAGCACGCGCTTGTGCGTGCGGATCTCGAACTGTTCGCGGCTCTTCTTATCCACGTGGGGCGAGCGGTTCACGGTGAACTTCTCGATGAGCGTGGGCAGCGGGATGGGCCCGCGCACCTGCGCGCCCGTGCGCTTGGCGGTCTGCACGATCTCGCGGGTGGAGTGATCCAAGACCCGGTGATCGAAGGCCTTCAGCCTGATGCGGATGTTCTGACGATCCATCTCGTTCCAAACCTCTCGCGGTCGCTCGGTGAGAGCGCCCCACGCCTGAACAGTTCAAAGACCAACGGCCGCCCTTGCGAGCGACCACGACGCGTCCCGAACACTTCCCGCCGGAGCGGCTGAGCGAGCGTGACGGCTGAAACAGCAAGGGGCCGGGCGGTCCGACCGCCGGCCCCGTCGCGCGGTCCGCGAGAACGCGGAGGCGACCACCGTTTCCGCGCATCGCGTCTGGGCTTCGCAAGCGAGGCCCACAGCCGATCCATCGGAGGCGGGGAGATACGCGGGCCGCCCCGCCCCGTCAACCCGCAACCGGCAGGTCGCCCTCCGCCGGATCGGCGCGCCCCGGCCCGCGCCTACCGCCCGACGTAGACCTCGCCCGAGCCGCGCACGCTCTTGGCGACGGGGCCGTTCACCCGGGCCATGCGCACGTCCCCGGAGCCCACGATCTGGGCGGACAGCGAGCCGGCGTCCCCGCCGAAGCGCACGTCGCCCGAGCCCGCCACCCGCACCGACACCGCTGGGGCGCGCCCGCCATCCACCGTCACGTCTCCCGAGCCGGCGACGGAGACGTTGAGCGGCCCCTGCACCTCGGCCACGCGCACATCGCCCGAGCCGCGCACCATGGCCGCCACCGCGCCGCCGACGCGGCCGAGCCGCACGTCGCCCGAGCCCGACACCGCGATGTCGGCCGCCGAGCCCACGTCGGCGCCCGTCAGGTCGCCCGAGCCGTGCAGCGCCGCCCGCAGCCGGCCGGTGCGGCCCACGCCCGTGTCGCCCGAGCCGTGGCTCGCCAGGTCGAAGTCGCCGTGCACGTCCGCCACGCGGAAGTCGCCGCAGCCGCTCTTGGCCAGGCGCAGGCGCTCGGTCGGCCCCACCTCGCCCCACACCGCGCCGCCGGCCGCCACCGAGGCGTCCATCGGCACGCGAGCGGTGATCACCGGCAGCGCCTCGATGGGCACCAGGCCGACACCGCGCACGCTCACCCGCTGGCCGGGCATGGGATCGCCGCGACGGTGCGTGAACAGGCCGCCGAGGTTCATGTTGATCGCGCCGCAGCTCTCGATCCGGTCCTGCAGCCCGCCCTCGACCACCAGGACCTCCCCGTCCTGCCGGGTGCGCAGCGGCGGCAGGCGGGGGTCGCCGGGCCTGATGCTCACGGAGACGTCGCGGCGCGCCTCGGGGATCACCACCAGGCGGGCGGCGGCGTCCTGCACGCGCACGCCGGGCGCCGCCTGGGCCGGAGCGGCGGCGGCGGACAGGGCGAGGGCGGCGAGGCCGGCTGTGGCGAGAAGCGGGGCGGGGCTCATGGCGGGGTCTCCGGGAGGGCGCGATCTGAGAGAAAGGCTAGGCCCCTCCCCGCCCGGCCACAGCTTAAATCGGGGTCATGCGGCCGCGCCCGTCATGAATTCGCCGTCATGGCCCGGGCGTCGGCGCGGCGACGAAGACGTCCTCACGAGGCAGTCCCCGCACCCAGGCGTCGACCGCGACCCGCACCGCCGGCGCATCGGAGGGCTCGACCGCGTAGACGGCGACGCTCGGCCAGCCGGAGGTCGGCGCCCGCGACCGCAGCTCGCCCAGCTTGGTCCAGCGCGTGGGCGGGTGCGCGATCCAGGGCGGATAGTCGTAGATCATCGCCGCGCGCACGCCCCGCGCCCGCGCCAGCCTGTCCATCCACTCGGGCGCCGCGCCGCCCTGCCGCGCGCGGCGGGCGGTCTCCGAGCCGAGGCCCCACAGGTCGAGCACGGGGTTGTCGTTGCGGTACGCCACCCAGCCGAGGTCGTTGACCGCCACGGGCGCGCGCAGCACCTCCGCGGCGAAGCGGTGCATCTCGCGCTGCTGCAGCCGGATGGCGCGGGCGTCCTCCGGCGCCGAGAGCGTCGTGAGGATGTACGGCTGCAGCGACAGGCCCGCCGCGATCACGGCCAGGGTGAGCCGCCCGGGAGAGCCGTCCGACAGCCACGCCCGCAACCGGCCGCCGTAGCAGAGCAGCAGCACGCCCGCGGCCAGCGCCATGGCCCAGGCCTCGTACCGGTGCAGCCACCCGTTCCAGCGCCAGCCGAAGCTGCCCACCAGCAGCTGCGCCGCGAGGCAGGCGGCGGCGAAGGCCGCGGGCATGCGCAGCGGCCTCGGGCCTCGGGCCAGCACCTCCGTCCCGAGGGGGAAGGCGATCGCGAGGATCACCAGCACGCCCTCGCGCACATGCTGGTTCTCCAGGAACTGCCCCGCCGGCCCGCGCGCCCCGTCCGCCGCCTTGGCCAGCACCGAGGAGGGCAGCGGCGGCAGCCCCAGCGCGTGCAGCCGCCAGGCGAACAGGGCGAGGGCCAGCCCCGCCGCCCCCGCCGCCACGACCGCCGGCGTCCACCGCCGCCGGGCGGCCAGCGCCAGCACGCCCGCCCCCAGCAGCGCCGCCCCCTCGAACCGCACCAGCGGCGCGGCCACGAGCACGGGCACGAGCCAGGCCGGCTCCCGCCCGGCGCGCGCCAGCCGCTGCACGCCCAGCAGCGCCGCCAGCGCGAGCGCCACGTGCGCGCCGTGCTCCATGCCCGTGAGCGCCAAGCCGGGCAGGTTCAGCGCCAGGCCGAGCCCCGCCGCCAGCAGCGCGACCGCCCAGGCCGGCGTCCGCCGATCCACCAGCCCGCCCTCCCCGGCCAGGGCGACCAGCAGCGCGGACGACGCGGCCCCCGCGACGAGGTTCACCAGCAGCGCCGAGACCTGGCCGAGCCCGAGCTTGAGCAGGCCCGCCAGCACGAAGGGATAGAGCACCGAAGACGACGCCGAGGCCGCCTCCCCCGGGTTCACCCCGTACCCGCCCCGCCCGATCTCCTCGGCCATGGCCAGGTGGATGTAGGGATCGTCCAGCGTGAAGGAGAACACGCCCCCGGTGGCGGCCAGGACGGCCGCGAGCAGGGCCGCCGCGAGCAGCAGGAACGCCCCCGCGGCCGCCGCTCCAGCGTACGGCGGCAGGCCGTCCCGCCCGCCGCCTTCCACGCGAATCTCGACAACGCTCTCCACGCGGTGCGGCTTAGCAGATCGCGCCGGCTTGGCCGGCCGCTGCGCGCCGCGTTGCGGAGCGATGCCGCCGCTCGGCAAGGCTAGCCCACGGGAGGCGTCGGGTGCGCGCCCGGGTCAGCGGACGCGCGAGGAGCCTCCGAAGGCGAGGCTGACCCCCGCCCCGCCGGGCCGACGCGCCATCAGGCCGAAGCGCACCTCGCGCCGGCCGAAGTCCACGTCCACCTGCCGGAAGGCGCGCATGACGTCGACGCCCAGCAGCATGGCCGGCTCCCCCGCCAGGTCGAACTTCTCGAAGGCGTGGAGGTCGGCGTAGATCACGGGGACGTTGCGCAGGGCGACGCCGCCCAGCACCATCTCGCTAAGCGTGCCCTCGCGGCCCTGCCCCGTCTGCCCCGTGACGCTGAGGATGGAGACGAGGGACTCGTCCACGGCTGGCGAGCCGTCGGCCGGGGGCGCGGCGTCCAGGCGCGGGGCCGGTCTCCGCCGGCCTGTGAGCAGCCGCTGCAGCGCGGCGTTGGCGATGGTGTTCTGGGCCCCCGAGTCCAGGATCACGTAGACCGGCCTGCCGACCAGGCTCGACTCCACCAGCACTAGCCGGCCGAAGCGCCGCTTGGCGCGCACCACGACCGCGTCGGGATCGCTGAAGCCCATGCCGCGCGAGCGCTCCACCCGCATGTTGCTCCGGGCGAAGTCGAGCACGATCCGCTGGTCGGCCAGGGCGTCCAGGCCCAGGATGCCCTGGCCGCCCAGATGCCGTCCGGGCAGGGTCGGCAGGCTCAGGCCGGTGAGGCGGCGGGACCCCACCTCGAGCGAGGCCACTTGCGAGGCGGGCGTGATCTCCGCCCCGAACGCGCTGTGCACCTTCTGGGGCCGCCCGGCGGCGAGCCCCAGCTCGGCGGCGAGCTCGCGGGCCAGCACGCTGGTGTCCGCCCCCGTATCGACGATGAAGCGGAAAGGGCCCTTGCCGTTCACCATCACGGGAACGCTCATGCGGCGCGCGACGTCCGCCCAACCCGCGATGTCCTCGGCCGTGCCGGCGGCGGGCTCGGCCGTCGCTGGAGCGGGCGCGAGCGGCGGCGCGGCGGGCGGCGTCGGGACGGCGGTGAGGGCGAGGGCGAAGGCGGCGAGGCAGGCGACTCCGGTCATGGCGGAACTCCGTCCGCCAGGGAGCACGACCGCGACGGGGCGGCGACGGTGCGCCTCGCGCCCCGTCGCGTCGCCGCGACCGATGGGCGCGGCGACCGACCCGGGGCCGGACGCCGCGCCCCAGTCTCAGAAGCGGCCGCGGATCTGCAGGCCGAAGGTGCGCGGATCCTGCAGGACGTAGGTCTGGTAGACCTGGCCCGTGGAATAGCGCGTGCCGCTCAGCGTCTCGTAGTTGGTGTTGTCGGTGACATTGCGGGCGTAGGCGACCACCTCGAAGCGGTTCTTCGGCTCCTTGTAGGTCAGGCGCAGGTCGATCTGGTCGGTGCTCGGCGAGCGGTTGTACTCGCGGTTGAAGATCGACGAATACTGCTCATCCCGCCAGATGTAGGAGAAGGACGGGATCAGCGTGCCGTACCGGCCCAGATCCAGGCTGTAGGTGGCGTTGAAGGCCAGCTTGTTGCGGGGCGACAGAGGCAGGTCGTTGCCCTTCAGGTTCTGCGCCCGGCTGGGCAACCCGGTGAGCGTGTCCACCGCACCCTGGCCGCTGGTGCCGGCGAGCGGCGAGGCGCCCGGCTGGCTGGCCGTCGGGTCGTTCGGGTCGGACACCCCGCCGCCCTTGGACACGTGCGCGTCCAGGTAGGCGTAGGTGAAGAGCAGGTTCAGGTGGTCGATGGGGGCGTACACCGCCTCCAGCTCCACGCCCTGAACGACCGAGCGCGGGATGTTGTAGAACACGCCGAACGAGGTGCCCGCGCCTTGCGGCACGGTCAGCGGGAACTGCGCGTCGTAGTACAGCTCGTAGAAGCCGGTGACGTTGGTCTGGAAACGACGCGTCCAGTCCTTCTTCAGGCCGAGCTCGAAGTCGTCGGCCTGCTCGGGCTTGGAGTAGGGGATCTGGCTGAAGGTCGTGCCCTGCGGCGTGTTGAAGGCGCCCGCCTTGTAGCCGCGGCTGTACTTGAAGTAGGCGAGCGTGCGGCGGTCGGGCGTCCACTCGATCCCCGCCGTGCCCGTCGCGGCGTTCCAGCCGTCGCGGAGCGACCGGCGCAGGTTGCCCGTGGTCCGATCGTAGGTGTAGCCGATCACCCCCTGCTGGCCCGCCCCGTTCGTCGCGCCGGTGGTGGCCAGCGCCAGTTGCTGGGCCGCGCTGTTGGACGCCAGGAAGCCGCCCTGGTTCAGCGTGATGTCCAGCGAGGGCGGAATGGCCGGGTTGGTGCCGATCAGCGCGCCGAAGCGCGCGGGGTCGAGGTTCAGCGGCGCGCCGATGCTGCAGACCACGAAGCAGACCACGCGCTGCTCTTCGACCGCCTTCTTCTCGTCGGACGTGTAGCGCAGGCCGCCCGTCAGCTTGAAGTGCTCGAAGAACTTGTAATCGAGCTGGATGAACGCGGCCTTGGAGCTGATGCTCGAGAACGTGTTGTTGTGCAGCAGCAGGCGGCGGGAGTTCGCCGGAGCCGGCAGCGCCGTCGTGGCGTTCAGCGGCGTCGAGAGCTGCGTCTGCTCGGGTTGGAACACGTCGATCGGGTACTGGAACTTCTCGTGGTAGTAATACAGACCCGCGATGTACTGGATCGGCTTGTCCCAAGTCGAGGCGATGTTGAACTCGTGGCTGTAGAATTCTTCGTCTTCGTTGTACGTGTTAATCGTGTTCGGGAACACGGTCAGGGGCGAGCACGCCCCCGCCGCCTGCAGTTGGAAGCAGTTCACACCGACCGGGCCGGCCGGCGTGGCGATGGTGGTGACCGGCGCGGCGCTCGGGTTCAGCGGGATCTGGTACGAGGTGATCGAGGTCTGGTCGGTGTCGTTGGTGTAGAAGTAGTTGTACCGGTTGAACGCCCCGATGTACTTCACGTCGAAATCGTTGAAGTGATAGGCCAGCTGCGTGCGGAAGATGTCGTTCTCATGCAGCGTGTTCTTGAAGGCCACGTTGGTCTGCACGTTGAAGGGGTCGCCGGTGACCAGGGCCGGGTTGCCGCGGATGGGGCCGAAGAAGCGGGTGTTCTGGCCGCCGGTGAAGCCGAAGCTCGGGATCGGGGCCAGGCCCGTGCCGCCGGAACCGACATAGGGGTTGATCTCGGGCGGGGAGAAGGTGCCCCCGTTGGTGACGGTGCCGGGAGGCGCGCTGTCGTTCCACTGGTTCTTGCCATAGTAGAACCAGAAGTCGAACTTGCCGATCTCGCCGGCCAGCTGCGCCTCGAAATAGTCCTGGTCGCGCACGCCGTCGGTGGTGGTGAAGCGCAGGCCGGGCGCGCCGGACAGGTTGCGCACGAAGCCTTCGCCCTGGAGGATCTTCTGGTAGCCCACGCTGAAGCGCAGCCAGTCGGTGATCGGGCCGGACAGGCGGCCGGTGATCTCCTGGCGATCGTAATTGGCCACGGTGAGGCGCGCCTCGCCCGACAGCTCCTTGGTGGGGCGCTTGGAGATCACGTTGTAGGCGCCGCCGATGGCGTTGCGCCCATACAGCGTGCCCTGCGGGCCGCGCAGGATCTCGGTGCGCTCCACGAACAGCGGATCGCGGCCGGCCTCGAAGGTGGAGGTGGTGAAGGCGCCGTCCACGTAGATGGCGGTGCCGGAGTCGACCGAGTGCGAGTTGGACAGGCGGCCGACGCCGCGCAGCGACAGGCGGTCCAGCGCGGGCTGATAGGTCAGGCCCGGCGTGTAGTTGGTCTGGTCGACGATGCTCTGGATGCCGATCAGGTCGCGCTTCTCGCTGGTGAAGGCGGTCACGGCCACCGGCACCTGCTGCAGGCTCTGCTCGCGGCGTTCGGCGGTGACGACGATCTCGGTCAGGACGCTGGTGTCGCCGCCCGGGTTCTCGGCGGTCTGGTTGGCGCCCTGGCGGTTGCCCGCCAGGTCGGCCTGCGTCTGCGGCGTCGGGCCGCCGGGGGGACCGGCGGGTCCCAGCGCGTTCTGCGCGCCCTGGGCCGCGGGCGTGGAGGGCGGCGCGCCCGGCGGTTGCACGGGCTGGGCGTAGGCGGCCCCGGCGACGCAGACGCCGGCCAGCACGGTGGAGACGAACAGACGCGACCTGGACAACATTCCATCCCCCTTGCACGCGCCGGAGTCCGGTCGCGGGCTGTTTGCTTCGACCCTCGGCGCCCCGGCGCGATCCGGCTCTTGGCGGCCGGGGTCGAGTCGGGGAGACGGCGCGAGCGGCGGGTCGTCCCCGCGGCTACAGCGAAAAACGTTCCGCCCCTCAAGTGAAAAGCGCTGCGCCCGTCGCCGAGCGGCCGCACCTGCGGCGGCGGGGACACGGAAAGCGGCCCTGGACGGCCTTTATCGACGGCGTCGTCAAAGGTCGCGGCCAGGAAACACGATCCGCGTTGCACCGCCCGTGTGGGCGCACCTAAGCTCGCCGGAAAAGATCCGTTGGGAGACGACTGGCATGATCCGCCGCACGCTTCTGGGCGCCGTCCTCGGCGTCGCGCTGGCCGCTCAGCCCGCCGCGGCGCTCGGCCCGCCGCGCCCGCTGCAGCCCGCCGCCAGCCCCGAGTCGGTGGGCTTCGACGGCGAGCGCCTGAAGCGGCTGGACGCCTACATGGCCAAGGTGGTCGCCGACGGGCGCGTGGCCGGCATGTCCACCCTCCTGGCCCGGCACGGCCGGGTCGTCATGGACAAGACGTACGGCTCGGCCAGCCTGGCCACCAGCGCGCCGGTCGACCGGGAGACCATCTTCCGCATCTACTCCATGACCAAGCCGATCACCGGCGTAGCCATGATGATCCTCTACGAGGAGGGCCGCTGGCGGCTGGACGACCCGGTCACGAAGTACGTGCCCGAGTTCCGGAACCTGCGCGTGATGACGGGCGTCGGCGCCGACGGCCAGATGACCACCGAGGCGGTCAAGCGCCCGCCGACCATGCGCGAGATCATGAGCCACACCGCCGGCTTCGGCTACGGCCTGGCCGACCAGCACCCGGTGGACAAGCTCTACCGCTCCAAGCAGGTGCTCGGCTCCAACGGCCTGAAGCAGATGATCGACCGCACCGCGGAGATCCCGCTGATGTTCCAGCCGGGGACCAACTGGAGCTACTCCAGCGCCGTCGACATCCAGGGCTACATCGTCGAGAAGCTGTCGGGCATGCCGCTGGGCCAGTTCATGGCCACGCGGATCTTCAAGCCGCTGAAGATGAACGACACGGCCTTCTACACGGGGCCGGAGAAGGCCAAGCGGCTGGCGGCGCTGTACGTCGGCGATGCCAAGACGGGCAAGATCAAGGAGGCCGACAGCCTGTTCGGCATGAGCGCGCCGCCGGACTACACCAAGCCGCCGACCATGGAGTCGGGCGGCGGCGGCCTGCTCTCCACCACCCGCGACTACGCGCGCTTCTGCCAGATGCTGCTGAACGGCGGCGAGCTGGACGGGGCGCGCATCCTGGCGCCCGCCACGGTGGAGCTGATGGGCGCCAACGTGATCCCGCAGAGCGTGCTGGTCTCGTCGAACGGCACCAGCGTGGCGCGCTTCAACGAGGCGGTCGGCTTCGGGCTCGATTTCATGGTGGTGAACGACCCGCGCAAGGCGGGCTCGCTGGAGGGCAAGGGCTCCATGAGCTGGGGCGGCGCGGCCGGCACCTGGTTCTGGGTGGACCCGACCAACGACCTGTTCTTCGTGGGCATGATCCAGCGCATGGGCGGCACCGGCGGCGACGACCTGGGCCAGCAGGCGCGCACCCTGACCTACCAGGCCCTGACGCATCCCGAGAAGTGAGCCCTCCTCGCGGTCCGCGGGGCGCCGGGCATGACTGACGCCGCGCCTCCGCCGGCGGCGGCCGCGCCCCGGGTCACGGGCTACAGCTACGTCGTCGCCGGCGTGCTGGCGGTGGTCTACACCTTCAACTTCCTCGACCGTCAGTTCCTGTCGGTGCTGCAGGAGCTGGTGAAGCGCGACCTCGACCTGTCGGACACCCAGCTCGGCATGCTGACCGGGCTCGCCTTCGCCATCTTCTACACCGTGTGCGGCATCCCGATCGCGGCGCTGGCCGACCGGTCGAACCGCGTGCGGATCGTCAGCGTCGCCTCGGCGACCTGGAGCCTGTTCACGGTCGCCTGCGGCCTGGCCACGGGCTTTCCGATGCTGATGGCCGCCCGGGTGGGGGTCGCGGTGGGCGAGGCCGGGGGCTCCCCGCCCTCCTATTCCATCCTGTCCGACTACTTCCCAAAGGAGAGGCGCGGCACGGCCCTGTCGCTCTACTCGCTCGGCGTGCCGCTGGGCTCCATGTTCGGGTCGATGGCGGGCGGGTTCATCGGCGCGGCGTTCGGCTGGCGCACGGCCTTCTTCGCGCTGGGCGCGGCCGGCCTGATGCTGACGCCGCTGATCCCGCTCCTGGTCAAGGAGCCCGTGCGCGGCGCTTTCGACGCCAAGCCCGATCCGGCCATCGACGCGCATGAGCCGCGGCCGACGATGTTCGGCTCCATCACCTTCTTCATGCGCTCGCCGACGCTGATGTTCACGGCGCTGGCGGCGGGGCTCACCGCCTTCGTCGGCTACGGCATGCTGAACTGGAACGTGTCGCTGCTGCTGCGCGTGAAGGGCATGCCGGTGGCGCAGGTGGCGGTCGCCTACGCGCTGGTGACCGGGCTGATGAACGTCGCCGGCACGGCGCTGAGCGGGCCCACCGTGGATCGCCTCGCCCGCCGCGGGAACGCCTGGTACGCGCTCGCGCCCGGCATCGCCATCCTGTGCTCCACGCCCTTCCTGTGGGGCGCGGCGCTGGCGCCCAGCTGGCCGGTGTGCGTGGCCTTCCTCGCCGGGCCGGCCCTGCTCAACAACACCTACCTCGCCCCCGCCATCGCGGTGATCCAGAACAACGCGCCGCCCGCCGCCCGCGGGACGTCGGGCGCGCTGCTGCTCTTCGTCCTCAACATCGTGGGGCTGGGCGGCGGGCCGCTGTTCGTGGGCATGGTGTCCGACGCGCTGAAGCCGACGCACGGCGCAGCGGAGGCGCTGAAGCTGGCCATGCTGTGCCTGACGCCGTTCTTCGGCCTCGCCTTCCTGTGCCAACTGGCGTCGGCGCACTATCTGCGGCGCGACGCACGGCGGGGCGCGGCGGCCGCACCGCCCATCGGAACGAGGAGCACGGTGTGAGACGACTGGCGACGGGACTGCTGGCGGGCTTGGCCCTGCTGTCGACGGCGGGCGCGGCGAGCGCGGCCGACCACGTGGTGCAGATGAAGAACCAAGGCGCGAACGGCGGCTTCATGGTCTTCGAGCCCGCCTTCGTGCAGGCGGCGCCCGGCGACACCGTCACCTTCGAACCCACCGACCCGGGCCACAACGCCGTCTCGCTCGAGGGCATGACCCCGAAGGGCGCGACGCCCTTCGCCGGGCAGATCAACGAGAAGCTGACCGTCACGCTCAAGGAGCCCGGCGTCTACGGCTACCAGTGCACGCCGCACCTGGTGATGGGGATGGTCGGCGTCGTCGTGGTCGGCCCCAAGCCCCCCGCCAACCTGGCCGAGGCCACGGCCGCCGCCCCCACCGGCCGCGCGGGCGAGGTGATGGACGGCCTTCTCAAACAGGCCGGCGGGGGCTGAGGCCCGGCCGGTGGGACCGATCCTGGCCCTGGCCCTCGCGCTCCAGCCCGCGACGGCCGAGACCCTGGCCCAGCTGGAGCGCACCTATGACCAGGCCTGCCTGGGCCGGCTCTACGGGCAGCTGGACGACGTGTGCTCCGACATGGAAGGCCGGCTGAAGGCCTACCGCCGGGAGCTGCGCCGGCGCCCGAGCGGGAACGCGGCGGCCCTCTCGCCCGCTAAGCCCGCGACCCCTCAGCGGAGCCCGCCCATGCCCGACCAGGCCTCGACCCCGAACCCCCTGCCGCCCACAGACGCGAAGGACGCCGCCCCCTCCCCCGCCGGCCCGAACGCCACCGACCCGCTGGTCCGCGCCTTCGAGGCGACGCGCGCAGCCGGTCCGCGCGACGACGACCACACCGAGATCGCGGCGGACGACGCGGGCGCCACATCGCTGGCCGAGGAGATCGGCGCAGGGTCTCAGAAGCCTTAGAGAACGCCCGTCGCTCCCTCTATCCGCTCATCCCCGCGCAGGCGGGGATGAGCGGATAGAGAATGCAGGCCAAGGACCGCCCGTGACCGACCTCGCCGTCTTCTACGAGCACCCGCAGTGGTTCGAACCGCTGTTCCGCGTGTTGGACCGGCGCGGAATCGCCTACGCCAGGCTCGGGATCGAGGACCACCGCTTCGACCCGGCGGAGCTGACCGCCCCGGCCCCCGTCGTGTTCAACCGGCTGGCGATGAGCAGCTTCCTGCGCCAGGGCGAGCACGCCATCTTCTACAGCCAGGCCGCCATCGCCCACTGGGAATTGGTCGGCGCGCGCGTGGTCAACGGCTCGGCCGCGCTGGCGATCGACAGCAACAAGGCGCGCCAGCTGAGCCTGTTCGCCTCGCTGGGCCTCGCGATCCCGGCCACGCGCGTGGTCCACCGCCGCGCCGACCTCGTCCCGGCGGCGCAGGGGCTGCGCTTCCCGCTGATGGTCAAGGCCAACGTCGGCGGCTCAGGCGCCGGCATCGTGCGCTACGACAGCCTGGACGAGCTGCGCATGTGGGCGGAGGACGGGACCACGCCCGTCGGCGTCGACGGCGTGGCGCTGCTGCAGGAGTACGTGCCCGCCCGCGACGGCCGCGTGGTCCGCTGCGAGACGCTGAACGGCCGCTTTCTCTACGCCATCGCGCTGGACGGCGCGGGATCCACCTTCGACCTGTGCCCCGCGGACGTGTGCGCGGCGGACCGCGCCGCCTCGGGCGCGCCGGCCATCACCATCAGCGCCTTCCAGCCGGACGCCGCGACCATCGCCGCCGTGGAGCGCGTCGCCCAGGCCGCGCACCTGGACGTGGGCGGGGTCGAGGTCATGATCGACGACCGGGACGGCGCGCCCCGCTTCTACGACATCAACGCGCTCAGCAACTTCGTGGCGAACCCGCTGGACGTCCTGGGCTACGACCCGCACGAGAACCTCGTCGATGTCCTGGAGACGCTGATCGTGCGCACGCAGAAGGACGCGGCCTGACATGCGATACGGCTTCTGGGCCCCCGTCTTCGGCGGCTGGCTGCGCAACGTGCCGGACGAGGGCATGGAGGCCACCTGGCCCTACATGTCGAAGCTGCTGCGACGGGCCGAGCGGATCGGCTACGACCTGACGCTGATCGCCGAGCTGAACCTGAACGACATCAAGGGCACGAGCGCCCCGGCCATGGACGCCTGGTCCACCGCCGCCGCGGCCGCCGCCGTGACCGAGCGGCTGGAGCTGATGGTCGCCGTGCGGCCCAACTTCCACCAGCCCGCCCTGTTCGCCAAGCAGGCGGCCAACGTCGACAATATCGCCGGCGGCCGGCTGAGCCTGAACGTGGTCAGCTCCTGGTGGGCCGAGGAGGCGACCAGCTACGGCCTCCAGTTCGATCAGCACGACGACCGCTACGGCCGCACCGCCGAGTGGCTGGAGGTGGTCGACGGCCTGTGGACGCAGACGCCGTTCACCCACCAGGGCGCACGCTACCAGCTCACCAACGCCATCTGCGAGCCCAAGCCCGTCGCCCGGCCGCGCCCGGTGATCTACGCCGGCGGCGAAAGCGAGGCGGCCAAGACCCTGATCGCCAACCGGTGCGACGCCTACGTCATGCACGGCGACGAGCCCGCCGTGATCGCCGGGAAGATCGCCGACATGCGCCGCCGCCGCGAGGCGACCGGCCTGCCCCCCATGCGCTTCGGCATGGCCGCCTACGCCATCGTGCGCGACAGCGACGCCGAAGCCCGCCGCGAGGTGGAGCGCATCACCACGCTGGACCCCAACGCCCCGGGCTTCGCCAACTTCGGCCAGTGGCTCAGCGGCACCGAGCTGGAGCGCGAGCTCAAGATCCAGGAATACAGCGTCAGCAACCGCGGGCTGCGGGCCAACCTGGTGGGCACGCCCGAGGCGATCCGCGCCCGCGTCGCCGAGTACGAGGCCGCCGGCCTCGACCTGCTGCTGCTGCAGATGAGCCCGCAGCTGGAGGAGATGGAGCGCTTCTCGGCCCAGGTGATCCGGCCGCCCGCCCTCGCGGCCGCCTGAGCGCGGGAACATTCCCGTCGGCCCGCCGGTTGGCGACACGATGCCGGCGCTGCACACCTCCCTCCCCGTCGCGCCCGCCCGCGCGTCGGGGCCCCGCCCGCCCGTCGCCGACGGCCGCGCGCGGCGCCGTCGCGCCCTGCTCCGCCTGGCGGAGCGGCATGGCGAGGTTCGGGTCGTCGTGCGCAAGGGCGGCCGGCCTGCGCCTCAAGCCGTCGAGCTCTTGGAGCTCCTGGACGAGTTGAACGAGTCCGCCCGCCTTCGTTGGGGCGGCGTGCAGAGCAGGGGCGAGGTGGCCGAAGCGGTCTACCTCAGACACGCCGCCTGAGTCGGGCACTCGACACAGGACGGTATTGACGAACTTGTTCGACGAACTCGGCAGGAACCCCTTCGCACCTTGGCCGTTGTTCAGGCAAGGCGCGACACGGCGCCGCCTCTTCTTTCGACAGACGACGAGAACGCTCCTCCCATGACGATCACGCCGTTTCCCCGAAACGCCGGCGCCTCTGACCGCGCGAAGGCCGACCCCGCCGTGCTGCACCGGCGCCTGGCGCACTGGAACCACGAGCGCCTGAGCCCAGCGGCGCCCACCGACTCCTGGCGCGAGGACCTGCAGCACGAGTGCGCGATGCGCACGCTGGAAGGCGCCTGGGTGGAGGAGCTGCGCGCCGACGTCGTCGCCCGCGCCGCAGAGGCGCCCACCGATCCTGAAGGCTTCGTCGCCTGGTTCGAAGAGCTCCAGACGACCGGTCCCGGCCAGGACGACGCCCTGTTCCCCTTCCTGGCCGAAGAGGCCACGCGCGAGGAGCTCTGCTGGTTCCTGACGCAGGAGGCTGCGGGCGAGGCGGGGTTCGACGACCTGGTGGCCTATACCCAGGTGAAGCTGCCCGCCCTCGCCAAGCTCGAACTCGCCC
The DNA here is from genome assembly GCA_964244065.1 of uncultured Caulobacteraceae bacterium. Lineage (GTDB taxonomy): Bacteria > Pseudomonadota > Alphaproteobacteria > Caulobacterales > Caulobacteraceae > JASLDZ01. Next base: position 90,234 of record CAXTHH010000003.1, read on the forward strand.
GGAACTACTGGGACGAGATGGGCCGAGGCAATCTCCGCGGCATGCACGGCGTGCTGCTAGACCAGACCACGGCGGATCTGGGCCTGGAGCCCAGGATCGACGAGACGATCTGGCAGGCCCTGGCGCTGGCCAACACCATGACCGCGCTGGCCACGACGCGCCGCTACGCCTGGCACAGCGTGGGCGCGCTCGGCGCGGTGGAGCTGACGGCGCCGGGCCGCGTGGCGCTGGTCGCGCAGGGCCTGAAGCGCATCGGCGTCGAGCCGCGCACGCGCAAGTACTTCGACCTGCACGCCGTGCTCGACGTGAAGCACTCCGCCGACTGGAACGAGGAGGCGCTGAAGCCCTCCCTGGCCGCCGATCCGTCGGTAGGCCGCTGGATCGCCGAGGGCGCCCTGATGCGCCTGGAGTGCGGCCGGCGCTGCTTCGAAGCGTACCGCGCCGCGCTGATGCGCTCGCCGCCCCGCCAGGCGCACGGCTGAGGCTTCCGGTCGTGACGGACGTGATCGTCGCCCCGCTCGGCGAGGAGTGGACGGTGCGTCACCCGCGCCGCCTGCACGAGCGCTTCGCCACCCGGCGCGAGGCGCAGCGTGCGGCGGCGGGGCACGCGCGGCAGCTCGGCCTCGCCGGCGAGCCCTGCGCGGTGCGGGAGTCACGCAGCTTCGCCCCGGTGAGGACGCCGCGCGAGCGGCCCCCGGCCGCAAGGGCGTGAGCGCGCTTGAGGCGGCGGGGCATCGCCGCTATACGCCCCGCTCTCGCGCTCGCCGGGACGATCGGGGCTGGGTAGCTCAGATGGTTAGAGCGGAGGATTCATAACCCTCAGGTCGGCGGTTCGATCCCGCCCCCAGCTACCATCGTCCCGGCCGAGAGCCCGAGTCCCGCCCCCGGAGCGCGCGCGCCCGTGACCGTGCTGCACCTGCTGGGCTCCCCGGGCGAGGGCGGCGCCGAGACCTACTTCCTCGACCTGGTGGTGGCCCTGCACGACGACGGGGCCGACCAAGCCGCCGCCATCCGCCCGCACCCGCACCGCGAGCGCGTGCTCGCGGAGGCCGGCGTTCCCCTCGCCACCGCGCCCTTCGGCGGCCCGCTCGACGTGCGCACGCGTCGCCGCATCGGCCGCTTCGCGCGGGCCGAGGAGGCGCGGGTGCAGGTGGCCTGGATGAACCGCGCCGCGCGGTTCGCCCCGTCCGGGCGACCCCGGGTGGGCCGGCTCGGCGGGTACTACGACCTGAAGTACTACGCCGGCTTCGACCACCTGGTGGCCAACACCGCCGACATCGGCCGCTGGATCACGGGCGAGGGCTGGCCTGCCGACCGCGTCAGCGTGATCCCGAATTTCGCAGAGCCGGCCGAGGCCGACCCCGTCTCCCGCGCCGCGCTCGACACGCCGGACGGCACGCCGCTGCTCCTGGCCATGAGCCGGCTGCACGCGGCCAAGGGCCTGGACGTACTGCTGCGCGCGCTCGTCCGCCTGCCGGACGCCTACGCCTGGATCGCCGGCTCCGGCCCGCTGGAGGCCGAGCTGCACGCCCTGGCCGGGGAACTCGGCGTGGCCGGGCGCGTCCGCTGGCTGGGCTGGCGCGACGACCCGGGCGCGCTGTACCGGGCGGCGGACGTGTGCGTCTTCCCCTCGCGGTTCGAGCCCCTGGGCAACACGGTAATCCAGGCCTGGGCCCACGGCCTGCCCCTGCTGGCCGCCGCGGCCAAAGGCCCCGCCGACCTGATCGCCGATGGCGAGGACGGCCTGCTCGTCCCCGTGGACGACGACGGGGCCCTGGCCGCCGCCGTGCGCCGCCTGCTGGAAGAGCCGGCCCTCGCCGCCCGGCTGGCCGAGGCCGGGCGCGCCCGGGCGTCCGCCGGCTTCTCGCGCAAGGCCGTCGTGGCGCGCTGGCGCGAGCTGTTCGCGCGGCTGGGCCCGGGCTGATGTGCGGCGTCGCGGGGGTGCTCGGCCCGCTGGACCGCGGGCCGGAGAGCCTCGAAGAGGCTCGCCGCATGATCGCCGCCCTCGCCCACCGCGGTCCGGACGGCGTGCGTGTGGAGGCGGTCGGCGGCGCGGCTCTGGCGCACGCCCGCCTGTCGGTGATCGACCTGAAGGGCGGCTGGCAGCCGCTGCACGCCGCCGGCTCGACGGTGATCGGCAACGGCGAGATCTACAACTACGTCGAGCTGATCGAGGCGTTCGGCCTCGCCGGAAAATTGAGCACGGGCAGCGACTTCGAGCCGCTGCTGCACATCTACGCGCAGGAGGGCGAGCGCGCCTTCGCCCGCCTGCGCGGCATGTACGCCTTCTGCCTGATCGGCGCGGACGGTCGCACGTGGCTCGTGCGCGACCCCTTCGGGATCAAGCCGCTGTACGTGGCGGGCGCGCGCTTCGCGTCGGAGCCCCGCGCCCTCGGCCCCGTGCGGCTGGAGCGGGAGGCCGCCGAGGAGCTGCTGGCGCTGAACTACGTCCTGACCTCGCCCGCGCGCGTCCGGCCGGCCATGCAGGCCCCCCTCCCCCTCACTGAGGGAGGGAAGGCGCTCGATGCTTTCGACGCCGTGCTGGAGGACAGCGTGCGCGTGCACCAGCGATCGGACGTGCCGTACGGTCTGTTCCTGTCCGGCGGCATCGACTCGAGCGTGATCGCCACGCTGATGGCGCGGCTGAACAGCCGGCCGGTGACAGCCTTCACCTGCGGCTTCGACGCGCCGGGCGCGGCCGACGAGCGCGCGGGGGCGGAGCGGGTCGCGCGGGCGCTGAACCTCGACTGGCGCGAGACCACCTTCGGGGCGGAGGACTTCCGCCGCATCGCGCCCCAGGTCGCCTGGGCGCTGGACGATCCGACGACGGACTACGCCTGCCTCCCCACATTCCAGCTGGCCGAGGCGGCCAAGGGAACGCTGACTGTCGTTCTGTCCGGAGAGGGCGGCGACGAACTGTTCGCCGGTTACGGCCGCTACCGGCGCGCGCTCCGCCCGGCGCTGTTCGGAGGTCGCCCAGCCGCGCCGCAGGTGGACGCGCGCTTCCTGAAGGACGCCGGCCGCGGCGCCCTCGCCCGCTGGCGCTCCGCCGCGGAGGCTCAACGACCGACCGGCCTCACACCGCTCCAGCAGGCGCAGTGGGCGGACATCGCCACCTGGCTGCCCAACGACCTGCTGCTTAAGCTCGACCGGATGCTGATGGCGCACGGGCTGGAGGGGCGCACGCCGTTCCTCGACCGGGAGGTGGCCGCCTTCGCGTGGTCCCTGCCCGACCGGCTGAAGGTGCGCGGGCGGCACGGCAAATGGATCCTGCGCAAGTGGCTGGAGCGCCACTGCCCGGCCGCGGAGCCCTGGGCGAGGAAGCAGGGCTTCACCGTGCCCGTCGCCGACTGGATCGCGCCGGACGCCGCCGCCATCGGCGAGCGGGTCGCCGCCGTTCAAGGCGTGGCGGAGGTGTGCGACCTGGACGCCGTGCGCGCCGGCTTCCGCGACCCCACCCAGCGCAAGAGCTGGTGGCCGCTCGTGTTCTATGGCCTCTGGGCGCTCATCCACGTCGAGGGCGCCTCGCCTGACGAGGCGCGAGACGCGGTGCTGGGCCGCGCCTAGAAGCCCGCGCCCACGCGCTTCAGCCTACCGTCCGCCCGGGCGAGCTGCTTGTCGATCTCGGCCATGGTGCGGTTCAGGGCGCCCTCGTCGTCGCGCCACACCTGGAGCACGCGTCCCCACACGGCGGTGACCGCCGCCAGGCGCAGGGCGCCGCGGCCGCCCCCGGCGTCGATGCCCGAGCCCTCCAGCAGGGCGCGGGCGGTGGCCGGCAGGGCGGGGGCGACGGCCAGGCCCTCGGCGAGGCCGATGGCCAGCAGGGCGTCGCGGTGCGGTTCCATCACCTCCAGCCGGCTCATCATGGCCTCGAACAGGCGGTCGCGGGGGGCCGGCTGGTCGTCGCCCTCGATCCGCTCCAGCGCCCGCCGGTCCAGCCGGGCGGAGAGGCGCAGCAGCAGCGCGCGCTTGCCCGGGGCGCGGGCGTATAGCTCGGCGAAGCGCGCGCCCGCCGCCGCCGCCACGTCGCGCAGGGTGATCTCCGCCCAGGGCTGCTCTCCGGCGAGACGCAACAGCGCATCGGCGGCGCGGTCCATCAGGTCGCCTTCGGACCCGTCCGCTCCAGCACCCGCGCCGCCGGGCTCCGGCCTGGCGATCGGGGGCGCGTCCGCGTCGGGCGCGGCCGCTGGCGGGGGCGCCTCCACGTCGATCAGGTCCTCCGGGATGGCTGCGCGCTCCACGCCGGGCTCGGTAGGGACGGCGTAGGCGCGAGGATCGACGCGCCCGCCCGCGTCCGGCGGCGCCTCCACGTCGAGGAGATCGTCGCGCGGGGCGGTTCCGGGCGCTTCGGGAGGCGTGTCGCTCATGCCCCCATCAACCGCCCGGGGCGACGCCGGTTGCGGCCGTCGCCAGTTCGCGCGAGCGCCGGGCGGCGGCGGCCACCGCGTGGCGCAGCAGCAGGGGCAGGGCCTCGGGCTGGAGCAGCACGTCGAGGGCCGCTTCCGTGGTGCCCTTGGGCGAGGTGACCTGGGCGCGCAGCTCGGCGGGCGAGGCGCCCGGCGTCTCGGCCATCAGCGCCGCGGCGCTCTCTACGGTGGCGCGGGCCAGGGCCGCCGCGGCGGCGGCGGGCAGGCCCGCGGTCTCGCCCGCCGCCGCCAGCGCCTCGGTGAAGGCGTAGAGGTAGGCGGGGGCCGAGCCGGAGACGCCCACCGCCGCATCCATCAGCGCCTCGTCGGCGAGGTCCACGGCGGTGGAGACGGGGTCGAACAGGGCGTGCGCCCGCGCCCGGGCGGCGGGATCGTCGGCGTGGATGCTGGCCACGCCCCGCGCGATCGCCACCGCGGTGGTCGGCATGACGCGGGCGACCGGCCGGCCGCCGAAGGTCGCCGCCAGGTCCGCGCCGCGGACGCCGGCCATGACGGACACGATCACCGCATCCGGGGCGAGCCGGGGGGCGAGGGCGACCGCCGTCTCGCGCCAGCCCTGCGGCTTGACGGCGATCACCACGGTGCGGGCTGCCGACAGATCCTCGTCGGCGGCTTCGAGGTTCACGCCCTGCGCCGCCGAGGCGCGCGCCTGCGGCCCGGGCGCGGGATCGCGCACCCAGAGCGCCTGCGGCGGGAAGGCGCCCGCGCGCAGCCAGCCGGCGATGAGCGCGCCGCCGAGCCGGCCGGCGCCGACGAGCAGCAGGGGATGAGCGTTGGACATGGGCGCATCCTAGCGCGGAGAGCGGCCGAGCGAGAGGGCTGCGAGACAAGCGCCCAGCGCGGCCAGCGGCGCCCTTTGTCCCGATATGCGTTCACCCCGCAGCTCGGCTGGCCTAAGCCCGGCCGGTACGCGCCCTCCGCTCGGCGGCTGACGCAGGAGGCGAGATGAGCAGACCCGCGCACCGGACGCCCGCCGTCGGGATCGGCGCCTCCGCAGGCGGCATCGAGGCCCTGGAGCGGCTGTTCCGGCACACGCCGACCGACACGGGCCTCGCCTTCGTGATCGTGACGCACCTGTCGCCCGAGCGGGAGAGCCTGCTGCCCGAGATCCTGGCGCGGTTCACCTCGATGTCCGTCAACCCGGTGCGCCATGGGGCGGAGCTGAAGCCGGACTGCATCTATGTGCTGCCCGAAAACGCCCTGGTGAGCCTGGAGGGCGGCGTGCTTCAGCTGAGCAAGCTCGATCCTTCCCGGCGCGAGCGCAAGCCGATCGACATCTTCTTCGCCGCCCTGGCCGTGGACCTCGGCGAGTACGCGGCCGGCGTGGTGCTGTCGGGCGGGGACGGGGACGGCACGCTGGGCGTGAAGGCGATCAAGGAGCGCGGCGGCCTCACCCTGGCCCAGGTGGCCGACGGCAGCGGCCCCGCGCACCCCTCCATGCCGCAGAGCGCGATCGCCACCGGGATGATCGACTTCGCCGTGCCCGCCGAGGAGATGGGCGGCAAGCTGGCCGAGTTCGCCCGCTCGCTGAGGATCGTCGACGGCATGGCCGACGCGGAGCGGCAGGCGGACGAGGAGGGCGCCGAGGGCGCGCGACAGGAGATCTACCGCCTGCTGCGCTCGCAGATCGGCCACGACTTCTCGGGCTACAAGACGCGCACCTTCGACCGGCGCGTGCAGCGCCGGATGCAGGTCACCGGGCTGGAGAGCGTCGAGGGCTATGTGGAGCGCCTGCGGCAGGACCCGGCGGAGGTGGCCGCCCTGTTCCGCGACCTTCTCATCAGCGTGACCAGCTTCTTCCGCGACGCGGACGCCTTCGATGCGCTGCAGCGGCTGGTGACGCCCAAGCTGTTCGAAGGGCGCGGGGCCGAGGATACGGTGCGCGTGTGGGCGCCGGGCTGCGCCACCGGCGAGGAGGTCTACTCCTTGGCCATCCTCATGCGCGAGCACATGGAGGGCCTGCGCGGGCCGCCCCGCGTGCAGATCTTCGCCACCGACATCGACGACCACTCGCTCGCGGCCGCACGGGCGGCGCGGTACCCGGAACCCTTGCTGGATAAAGTGAGCGCTGAGCGGCGGCGGCGCTTCTTCACCCCTGACGGCGGGGCCTTCGTGGTGGCCAAGGAGGTGCGCGACCTGTGCATCTTCTCGCCGCACAGCGTGATCCGCGACCCGCCCTTCTCGCGCATGGACCTGGTGTCGTGCCGGAACCTGCTGATCTACTTCGGGGCGGCGGTACAGGAACAGGTTATCCCCACCTTCCACTACGCGCTGCGCCCGAACGGCTACCTGTTCCTGGGGCCGTCGGAGAACGTCAGCCAGCACCTCGACCTGTTCGCGCCCGTGGACAAACAGCAGCGCATCTTCCGCGCGCGGGAGGACGGGCGCTCACGGATGCACGTGCCGACCTCGCTATCGGGGCCGCGCCTGTCCTCCATCAGCAAGGCGAGTCCGTTTCCGCTCGGCCAGGGAATGCCGCTGCGCCAGGCGGTGGAGCACCACGTGCTGGAGCGCCTCACCCCGCCTCACGTGGTGGTGAACGGCGAAGGGGACGTCGTCTACTACTCGAACCGCACGGGCAAGTACCTGGAGGCGGCGGCCGGCGCCCCCTCGCGCTCCGTCATGGCCATGGCGCGCCGGGGTCTGCGCCTGGAGCTGCGCGGCGCCCTGCGCGAGGCGATGGACAGGCGCGGGCCGGTGGTGCGCGAGAACATCGCGCTCGACGCCGACGACGACCGCGTCCAGCTGCTCACGCTGACCATCGAGCCGATGAGCCTGCGAAGCGAGGAGGAGCCGCTGTTCCTGATCAGCTTTGCGGACGACGGGCCCACCCTGTCGCGCGACGACGCCGTCAGCCAGGCGCGCGCGCATCCCGACGAGGCGCTGGCCCATGTGGAACGCGAGCTGCGGGAGACGCGCGACCGGCTTCAGTCCCTGATCGAGGAGTACGAAACGGCGCTGGAGGAGCTGAAGCTGTCCAACGAGGAGCTCGTCTCGGTCAATGAGGAGCTTCAATCGACCAATGAAGAGCTGGAAGCCTCCAAGGAGGAGCTTCAGTCATTGAACGAAGAGCTCCAGACGGTGAACATGGAGCTGGGGCTGAAGGTGGAGGCTCTGGACCAGTCCAACAGCGACCTGCACAACCTGTTCCAGTCCACGCAGATCGCCACCATCTTCCTCGATGCGAGTCTGCGCATCCGCAACTTCACGCCGCCGGTGTCCGCGCTGTTCAAGGTCCTGCCGTCCGACAAGGGGCGGCCGCTGACCGACTTCACCGGCCGGCTGAACTATCCCGGCCTGGCCGACGATGTGCGCCAGACGCTCACCTCGGGTCATGCGCGCGAGCAGCAGGTGGAGGGGGAGGACGGGCGCTCCCACTTCTTGGCGCGCCTGCGGCCGTACGCGGCGGCGGACGGAGAGATCGAAGGGGTGGTCGTCACCTTCGTGGACATCACCAGCGTGACGGAGGCCGAGGCGCACCAGCGCGTGCTGATCGCCGAGCTGAACCACCGGGTGAAGAACATGCTGGCGGTGGTGGTGGGCCTGGTGCGGCAGACGGGCAAGGGCGTCACCTCCGTGCCCGACTACGTGGCGGCGCTGACCCTGCGGATGGAGAGCATGTCGCGCGCCTACGAGCTGCTCTCGCGCGAGAGCTGGACGGAGGCGCGGGTCGACGAGCTGGTGCAACAGGAGCTGGCGCCGTTCGGCCCCGACCGCGTCCGCGTGGCCGGTCCGCGGGTCACGCTCAAGCCCAAGGCGGCGCTCTCGCTCGGCATGATGCTGCACGAGTTGGCCACCAACGCGCTGAAGTACGGCGCGCTGTCCTCGCCCAAGGGCTGGGTGTCGGTGGAGTGGACCGTCAGCGACGCCGCCGAACCCCGGCTGGAGCTGCGGTGGACCGAGCACGGCGGCCCGCCCGTCGACCGGAGCGACCGGCGCGGCTTCGGCCTGAACCTCGTGCAGCGAGAGGCCCAGCATGGCCTGCAGGGGTCGGCGGAGATCGAGTGGCTGGCCTCGGGCCTCCGCGCCCGGCTGAGCGCGCCGCTGGACGGCTGAGGCGCGCCGCCGCGTCAGCGTGCGCGCGAGCTCTCCAGCAGCGCCCGGGTGTCGCGCAGGGTGGCCTGCGCCTGGGCGACGCAGGCGCCCAGGTCGGCCTTCAGCGCGCGGCTGCGGGCGAGCGTCGCGTCGAGCTGGCCGCGCAGCGCCTGGGGATCGCCGGCGGGCCGGGCGGGCGGGCGGGGGCGCAGGATCTCGCCGAAGGAGATCTCCAACAGCCGGCGGCCCTGCGCGTCGCGCACCAGGAAGGCCGTCCCGTTCGGATCGCGCCGGTCCCGCAGCATCTCGACGCTGATCTCGAGCGCCGCCTTGCAGGCGTCGAGGTAGGCCGCCTCGAGGTGCTCGAACTCCACGCCGACCTCGTCGCGCTCCAGCGATCCCGGGGCGGCCAGGTCGAAGAAGAACAGCGGCACCTAGGCCCCCGCCGGTTCGAGGTGGAGGTAGGCGGGGTCGAAGTCGGCCGCCACCTTCAGGCGGGGCCAGTCGCACACCTCCACGTGCCCGCGGGCCAGCCTGATCAGGCCGTCGCCGCGCAGCTGCTGCAGCACGCGGTTCACGTGCACCACCGAAAGCCCGACCAGGTCGGCCAGATCGGCCTGCGTCAGGGGGAAGGGACAGCCGCCGGGGCCCACCATGTCCGCCGCGCGCAGCCGCATCTCCGTCTCGCACACCAGGTGGGCCACGCGGGCGTAGGCGGAGCGCCGGCCCATGCTGACCATCCACTCCTGCGCCATGCGGCCGCTGAGCGCGAGCTCGCGTCGGAGCGCCGCCTCCACCACCGGGTGCTTCTCGCACACGGCGGCCAGGGTGTTGCGCGACAGGCTGACCACCGAGCAGGAGGTGAGCGCGCTGGAGGAGACCGTCGCGGAGTCGAGCACGAATCCCTGGTGGTCCAGGAACTCGCAGGGTGCGCGGAGGGCGACGTGCTGCTGGCGCCCGTCGGACAGGCGGCGGCTGGAGAGCATCAGGCCGCCGAACAGGATGGCGAGCTCGCCGACCCGGTCGCCCTCGCGGCTGACGCAGTGGCCCTTGGGCGCCCGCCAGGGCCCGACGGCGGCGGCGGCCAGGGCGGATCCCGCGGCCGGATCGAGCTTCAGGCGACCCTCGAGCCGCTGGAACAGCAGGCGACGAGCTTGCGCAGCCAGCTTCTCCCCGCGCTCGTCCCGCTCCGTGCGCATCTTCCTGACCCCCTGCAGCCGGTGGCTGGCCCGGGGCACGGGATCCACAAAGATCACGCGCCCACGATCAGGCCCGCGCACGGCTGGGCGCAAAGCCAGCCACCATGCCGCGAACGTCTCGCGGAGTTCAAGCCGTGCCGGCGGTCTCGAACATGCAGGCGGCCATGCTCTCCTCGGGGTTCTTGGCGCCCTTCAGCAGGAAGTCGAAGGCGGGGTGGAAGCGGTCGGCCGCCTCCACGGCGCTGTCGATCATGCTGGCGGCCTGGGCGAGCGTCGGCTTCTCGCCCGTGGGCAGGCTCATGGCGTGGCGGTAGACGATCTCGCCGTCCTCGGTCCACACCTCGAAGTGGCCGAGCCAGACGCGCTGGTTGATCAGGCTGATCAGGTGGTGGGCCGCGGTGCGCTTGGTCTTGCCCGCGCGCATGTCGAGCGACAGGCACAGCTGCAGGCAGTCCGCCTCCGGCCGCCAGGCGAACCACAGCTCGTAGTCCTTCCAGTCGCCCGTGATCGCAAAGGCCAGGTCGCCGTCGTCGGTGCGGTCGAAGTCGAGGTTCTCCGCGTTGAGCACGTGCTCAACCACGTCGAGCGGGTCGAGGCCGAGCTCGAGTTCGTGGCCTTCGGGCGTGTCCATCAGGCGATCCCAGCGGCCGCCCGCCCCCGCGAGGGACGCGGGCGAGTCAGGGCCGTAAGCGGAAGGTAACCGTGTTCCGGGAGTCGGCTCAACCGGCGTCGCCCGCGGAGGGAACGCCGCCCGTGGACGCCCCCGCGCCGGGCGACCGAAGCGCCGCGATCTCGGCCCGCAGGGCGGCGATCTCGGCCTGCAGCGCCGCCTTGACCGCATCCAGCTCGTCGCGGCGCACGAGGTCGAGGCTGACGGCCATGCGCTCGCCCTGCGTCATGAACAGCGTCTTCATCTCGTCGCCGGCGGCCTGGGCCATGCCCATGGCCTGCTCGCCGAGCTTGGCCGCCTCTTCGAAGAAGGGGTTCTTGGTCTGCATGGCGGGGATATAGGCCGGGGCGCCCTCGCGCGCGAGCCTGGGCGGCCGTAAGAGGCGGGCATGTCGCTGAAGCCCCTCCCCGGCCTGTCCGTCCCGGCGCACGCGGCGCGCGCCTGGCCGTTCGAGCAGGCGCGCGCCCTCCTGAAGCACGTGGCCGGCAAGCGGCTGGCGCGGGAGGCGGCGGCCGATGCGCTGGCCCGCATCGCGGCCGGCGAGGCGGCGGCCGTGGTGCGCGACCACCCGGAGCTGGCCGCCCGGCCGGTGGTGCTGGAGACCGGCTACGGCCCCAGCGGCCTGCCGCACGTGGGCACCTTCGGCGAGGTGGCGCGGACCGCCATGGTGCGCTCCGCCTTCCGCGCCCTGACAGAGGACGCGATCGCCACCACGCTGATCTGCTTCAGCGACGACATGGACGGCCTGCGCAAGGCGCCTCCGGGGCTGCCGCACCAGGACTGGCTGGAGGCCGACCTCGACAAGCCGCTGACCGACGTGCGCGACCCCTTCGAGCAGGAGAGCTCGTTCGGCGCCTACAACAACGCCCGACTGCGGCGCTTCCTGGACGGGTTCGGCTTCGACTACGACTTCCGCTCCTCCACGGAGGCGTACCGGCGCGGCGACTTCGACGCGACGCTGCGCACGGCGCTGGAGCGGTTCGACGAGATCCAGGCGGTGATGCTGCCCACGCTCGGCCCCGACCGCCGCGCCACCTACTCGCCCTTCCTGCCCATCAGCCCCAAGAGCGGCCACGTGCTGCAGGTCCCCACGCTGGAGCGGAACGTCGAGGCCGGAACCATCGTGTTCGAGGACGAGGACGGGACGCGGACGGAGGTCCCGGTCACCGGCGGCCACGTGAAGATGCAGTGGAAGCCCGACTGGGCCATGCGCTGGGTCGCGCTCGACGTGGACTACGAGATGAGCGGCAAGGACCTGATCGACTCGGTCAAGATCTCCACCAAGGTCTGTAGGATCCTCGGAGGCGTCCCGCCTGAGGGCTTCAGCTACGAGATGTTCCTGGACGGCGAGGGGGCCAAGATCTCGAAGTCGAAGAACAACGGGCTGACCATGGAGGAGTGGCTGCGCTATGGCCCGCCCGAGAGCCTGGCCTACTACATGTTCCAGTCCCCCAGGAGCGCCAAGAAGCTCAGCTTCGACGTGATCCCCCGGGCGGCGGACGAGTACCTGCAGCAGCTCGACGCCTACCCCGCCCAGGACGAGGCCAAGCGGCTGGACAACCCCGTCTGGTCCGTCCACGGCGGCCATCCGCCGCCCGGCGGCTCGCCGGTGAGCTTCGCGCTGCTGCTCAACGTGGTCTCCGCGGCGGACGCCGGGTCGGAGGAGATGCTGTGGAGCTTCGTCCGCCGCTACAGCCCGGACGCCACGCCCGAGAGCCAGCCCCTCCTGGCCAGCTTCGTGCCCCGGGCGATCGCCTTCTACGAGGACTACGTCCGCCCGACGAAGCGCTTCCGCGCGCCCGATGCACGTGAACGCGCGGCGCTGGCCGACCTCAAGGCGCGGCTGGAGGCCCTGCCCGCGAGGGCGGACGCCGAGGCGATCCAGGCGGAGGTGTACGAGGCCGGCAAGGCGGCGGGCTTCGAGCCGCTGCGCCTGTGGTTCGGCGCGCTCTACGAGACGCTGCTGGGCCAGCCGCAGGGGCCGCGCTTCGGCTCCTTCGCCGCCATCTTCGGCCTGGACCGCACGGTGGCGCTGATCGGCCGCGTGCTGGCGGGCGAGAACCTGGGCGTGCTCGAACCGGAAGGGCCCGGCGGCGGTTTCAAGGACGCCGCCGCCGTCCAGGAGCCCAGCCGATGATCATCGCCGCCCTCGCCCTCGCCCTCGCCGCCGCTCCGACGCCCCGCTCCGGCGGGTGCATCCTGCTGACGCCGGGCGACACGTCGCAGTACGTGGGGGTGGACGACCACACCATCGTGATCGCCTCGCGGGGCCGCGCGTGGAAGCTGACCACCACGCCCAGTTCGCTGATCACCGATCGACAGGCCGTGTTCTTCAACGTGATACGCGGGCCGTCGTCCCTCTGCAGCCCGCTGGACTTCCAGCTGAGCGTGGGCCTGCAGCAGACGCCGATCCAGACGCCGCTGATCGTGCAGGACTTCCAGGCGATCACGCCCGCAGAGGCCAAGGCGCTGACCGACCGCCGCCGCTGAGCCCTACTGGCTGGCCCACAGGATGCGGGCGATCCAGGCGACCTCCGCGAAGTCGAGCGTCCGGTCGGGGTGCTCCGGGTTGAGGGAGCGCAGGGTGAGCCGCCTGGCGGTCACGCGCGCCACCTCCTTGGCCATGACCTCGCCGCCCTGCGTCTTGACCACCACCCGGTCTCCCCGGCGCGGCGGTTCGGACAGGGGGCGGACGACCACGCGGTCGCCCTCCCGGTACACGGGCAGCATCGAGTCGCCGCTGATCTCCAGAGCGTAGGTCCCCTCCTCGGCGCCGGGGGCGGCCACCTCGTCCCAGCCCTGGCCGGCGGGAAAGCCGGCGTCGTCGAAGTAGCCGTCGCGCCCGGCCTGGGCGAGGCCCAGCAGCGGAACGCCGCGCGCGGGCCGACCGCGGCCGGAGGCCAGGTCGGCGAACTCGGGGAAGCCCACGCCCGTGGCGGCCAGCACCTTGGCCAGGCTCTCCGTGGTGGGCCAGCGCGGCCGGGGCGGATCGTCGGCCGAGACACGCTTGGAGCGGTTGAAGCTGGTGGGGTCGAGCCCCGCGAGCTTGGCCAGGGCCGAAGGGGTCATGTCCAGCCGGGCGGCCAGGGCGTCGAGCCCAGCCCAGATCTGCGCGTGCGTAAGCATGGCCACGGGTCCGTGCGCGCGACGGGGTGCGGCCACGCACCGCAGGAATATCGTCCTACGTCTAGGATTGTCCAGCCCGTCGGGAGAGCCACACGCCCAAGGCCAGGGCGAGGAGCACGCCGTAACCCGCCACCGCCAGCGCGGTCAGGTAGCTCCAGGCGGTCATGGAGGGCGCCAGGGCCCGGATCGCGTGCACCGCCACGGCCACGCCCTGCGCGGCCAGCACGAGCACCACCCAGCCGCGCACGCGGCGGAAGGCGAGCGCCAGGAAGGCCAGGAACGCCAACGCGTCCACCCCCGCCAGCGCCGCCCAGGGCGCGACGCGCCCCGCGCCGGTCTGCACCGCCAGCGTGGCGATCCAGCCGAGCGCGGTCACGCCCGCCGCCGCGCGGACCTGCCCGTCGCCCCAGCGGATGGCGGCCGCGCCCACCATCAGCATGAGCAGCGTCGGCGCCTGGCTGTAGATCTCCCGCACGCGCCCTCCCCGTCCCGCCCCGGTGAAAGGCGATTCCCGCGTGCGCCGCCAGCCTTGCCGCCGACCCCGGGCGTTGCGATCTAGGGGGCGATGAACGCTCCCGCGCCGACCCCCTCCATCCTCGACTCCGCCGAGGTGGGCGCCGAGCGAGCGCTCGCCATCCTGCGGGAGGCGCTGCACGGGGCGGACGACGGCGAGCTGTTCCTGGAGCGGACGGAGAGCGAGGGCGTCGTATTCGACGACGGCCGGCTGAAGACCGCCTCCTACGACTCCGGCGAGGGCTTCGGCCTGCGCGTGGTGGCGGGCGAGACCGCCGGCTACGCCCACGCCAGCGAGATCACCGAGGCGGCGCTGAAGCGGGCCGCCGACAGCGCGGCGCTGGCCAAGCGCGGCCATGCGGGCGTGGCCGCCGAAGGCCCCCGCGGCACGAACCGCCGGCTCTACGGCGAGGACGACCCGCTGGCGCATCCGCTGTTCGGCGACAAGGTGGCGCTGCTGCAGGAGATCGACGCCTTCGCCCGGGCGCGCGATCCCCGCGTGGTGCAGGTCTCCTGCTCGGCCATGGGCGAGCGGCGCACGGTGGAGATCCTGCGTGCAGACGGCCGGCTGATCCGCGACGTGCGCCCGCTGGTGCGCGTGAACGTGAGCGTGACGGTGGAGCGCGACGGCCGGCGCGAGACGGGCAGCTCCGGCGCGGGCGGCCGCGCGGGCTTCGCCGCCTGGATCGACGGCGACAGCTGGCGGAGCCAGGTAGACGAGGCGCTGCGCCAGGCGCTGGTGAACCTGGACGCCGTGGCCTGCCCCGCCGGCGAGATGGACGTGGTGCTGGGGCCGGGCTGGAATGGCGTCCTGCTGCACGAGGCGGTGGGCCACGGGCTGGAGGGCGACTTCAACCGCAAGGGCTTGAGCGCCTTCAGCGGCCGCATCGGCGAGCGGGTCGCCGCCCCGGGCGTCACCGTGATCGACGACGGCACGGAGCCCGGTCGCCGCGGCAGCCTCACCGTGGACGACGAGGGCACGCCCACCGAGCGCACCGTGCTGATCGAGGACGGCATCCTCGTGGGCTACATGCACGACCGGCTCTCGGCGCGGATGATGGGCACGCAGGCGACGGGCAACGCACGCCGCCAGAGCTATGCGCACACGCCCATGCCGCGCATGACCAACACCGCCATGCTGGGCGGGACCAGCAACCGCGAGGAGATGATCGCCTCGACGAAGCGGGGGCTCTACTGCGCCAACTTCGGCGGCGGCCAGGTGGACATCACCAACGGCAAGTTCGTGTTCCAGTGCACCGAGGCCTACCTGATCGAGGACGGCAAGCTGACCGCGCCGGTGAAGGGCGCGACGCTGATCGGCGACGGGCCCACCGCCCTGACCCGGGTGGAGCTGATCGGCGACGACTTCGCCTACGACCCCGGCGTGGGCGTGTGCGGCAAGTCGGGCCAGGGCGTGCCGGTGGGCGTGGGCCAGCCCTCCCTCAAGATGAGCGGGCTGACGGTGGGCGGCACGCGCGTATAGACTCGGTTCTCGCCCGACCTCGCTCTCGCCTCTTCGCCCTCGGGCTTGAACCGAGGACCGGGCGCGGGTCGTGCACGAGTTCGGGCGTGGATCGCCGGACGGCTCGGCCCTCGATCAAGCCCGAGGGCGACGGAGGCGCGCGATCTGCGTTCGCGGACAGCACGATCTCCATGACTCGGATTTAACTCACATTTCGCCCTTGTAACTGTCCCGCGGGACCCGGCTCGCGCTTCAACTCCCCCACGACGTCGGGGGAGCGCAGCGTGGGTCTTGAAGGTCTCTTGGCGGCGACGGCCGCGGTCGCCGCGGTCGCATCCGGCCAACCCGCGGGGGCGCCGCGCGCGCCGCCGCCGGCCAGCCCCCCGCCGCAGCGGGCGGAGGACGCCGCCCAGCCGCGCGATCCCACCCAGCCCGGCGGCCCGGCGCGGGTGCAGCTGCCCTCGACCAGCATCAACACGTCCGGCACCACGCCGGCGCAGGCCGCGGGCGTCACCGCCTATCCGGCCAGCTTCTTCGCCGACAACCGGCCGCAGACGGCGCTGGACATGATCAACCGCCTGCCGGGCTTCAGCTTCGAGGCGGGCGACAGCGTGCGCGGCTTCTCCGGCGCCGCGGGCAACGTGCTGGTCGACGGCCGCCGCCCCTCCAGCAAGACCGACAGCCTGGACTCGGTGCTGAGCCGGATCGTGGCGCGCGAGGTGGAGCGTATCGAGGTGATCCGCGGCGGCGCCCCCGGCATCGACATGCAGGGCCGCGCGGTGGTGGCGAACGTGATCCGGCGCAGCGGGGACCAGACGCGCATCACGGTGCAGGCGAACGAGTCGGTCTGGCAGGACGGGCACTCGGTGCCGGGCGGCAAGGTGGAGATCAACAAGCGTGTCGGCGCCCACACCTACGAGGGCCAGATCGGCCGCTATCAGTCCTTCGACGACTCGGTCGGCGACGGCCGGCTGGTGACCACCTCGCGCCCGAACACGCCGGGCGCCAGCGTGACCAGCGTGCCCGCGCGCACCAGCGGCGACGGCGGGGGCGTGGGGATCACCGGCTCCTACAAGGGGCCGCAGCTCGGCGGGGAACTGCGCGCCAACCTCAAGGTCGAGCAGCTCTACTTCAAGTCGGGCCTGAGCTACGGCGAGTACCCGCCCGCGGCGGTCATCAACGACCGCAGCCGCACGCGCCGGGCGGAGGCGGGCCTCAACTACGACCGCAGGATCGGCCCCTACGAGCTGGAGACGGTGTTCCTGCAGCGGCTGGGGCGCACCTTCAACGGCTCGGCGCAGGGCCTGACGTCTCCGGGGGGCGTGCTCTCTCAGACCAACTTCGGCCAGGTCAACAACTCGGGCGAGACCGTCGGCCGCGCCGTGCTCCGCCGGGCCTTCACGCCCAAGCTGACGCTGGAGGCGGGGGCGGAGGGCGCGTTCAACTTCCTGGACGGCTCGACCCGCTTCACCCAGGACGGGATCGACATTCCCCTGCCCTCCGCCGACGTGCGCGTGGAGGAGATCCGGGGCGAGGGCTATGTGCAGGCGCGCTACGCCTGGTCGCCCAAGCTGACGGTGGAGGGCGCGCTGCGCTTCGAGGGCTCGAACATCGCCGAGACCGGCGACGCCACGCTGTCGCGCACCTTCTACTACCTGAAGCCGCGGGCGAACCTGACCTGGAGCCCGACGGCGGACGACCAGATCCGCCTGCGCGCGGAGAAGAAGGTCGGCCAGCTGAACTTCTCGGACTTCGTCTCCCGCGCCGACCTGCAGTCCTCCACCCTGAACACCGGCAACCCCGACCTGCAGCCCGACCAGCGCTGGCAGTTCGAGGCCGCCTACGAGCGCCGGTTCTGGGGCCGGGGCGCGGTGACGGTGCGCTACCTGCACGAGGAGATCGAGAACGTCGTCGACCTCTTGCCCGTGATAGGCCCGGGCTTCGCCTTCGACAGCCCAGGCAACATCGGCGACGGGGCCAACGACGAGCTGGCGATCCAGGGCGTCATCCCGCTCGACAAGCTGAGGATCCCCGGCGGCCTGCTGAAGACCACCACCACCTGGCGCGTCAGCGACGTGCGAGATCCGCTCACCGGCGAGCGGCGGCGCATCTCGGGCCAGCGGCCGGACGTGATCCAGCTGGACTTCACGCAGGACGCCAAGGCGATCCGCGGCACCTGGGGGTTCAGCTGGTTCTACGGCTGGCGGGAGACCTACTACCGGCTGAACGAGGTGCAGCGCTTCCGCATCCCGCCACCGGGGTTCTTCAGCGTCTTCTACGACTACAAGCCCTCGCCCGACGTGGCGCTGCGCGTCAGCCTGCAGAACTTCGCGCCCTTCACCTTCGAGCGGAAGCGCACGATCTATGACGGGCCGCGGAGCCTGGGCGTGGTGGGCGCGCAGGAGGACCGGACGCTGCAGTCGCAGCCCCGCATCGACATCCGCCTGCGCAAGACGTTCGGGTAGCCAGCTCCCGTCACGACTCCCTCTTCTCGTCGCCCTCGGCGACGGCGAAGGCGAGGGCGGTGCGGGTCGCGACCGCGCTACTCTCCCCGCTCGACCCGGAGCATGGCGGGGCTGACCGCACCGCGCTCGCCGTCCACGGTGGGGGCGTGCGGTTCGGGCATGGCGTGCGACAGCGGATCGTTCACCCCGTGCGCCCAGCGCTTCAGCCAGGGGCTGGAGGCGATGAACACCACGCCGATGCCGACGGCCACCCAGCCGATGACCACGAACACGCCGTTCGACGTGGCCAGCGACTTGGCGGGGTCGAGCACGATCCCGGCCACCGTCTCGGTGCCCGCCAACTGGGCGATGAAGCCGCCCACCCAGTTGGCCCAGCTCTGCGCCAGGAACCACACGGCCATCAGCGTGGCGGTGAGCAGCGCGGGCGACAGCTTGGTGATCTCCGACAGGCCCACCGGCGACAGGCACAGCTCGCCGGTGGTGTGCAGGAGGTAGGCTAGGGCCAGGAACATCACCGGCACGCGGAACCCGGCGTCGGCGAACCGCGCGCTCCACACCAGCAGCAGGAAGCCCAGCCCCACCTGCATCAGGCCCAGGCCGAACTTGATCAGCGGGTTCGGGTTGCGGTTGATCTTGGCCAGCAGCGGCCACACCGCCGCGAACACGGGCGCGAAGATCAGGATGAAGCCCGGGTTGAACGACTGCGTCTGGGTGGCCGCGACGCCCATGTCCACCCACCAGCGGTTCGTGGCGGGCGCGGCCGCGTCCAGCATCGCCTTGGAGCCCAGGAACACCTCGTGGCCGAGCAGGGGGAAGACGATGGGCCGGGCCAGGAGGGCCAGGTTCACGTTGCGGTCGGCGAAGGTCTGCAGCGAGCTGCCGGCCTGCTCGAACAGCGTCATGAACACCATGTAGCCGAGCACCAGCAGCAGGGCCAAGCCGAGCCGCTCGCGCGAGACCTTGTCGGCCTTGGCGAACATGTACCAGCCGACGTAGCCCAGCACGGCGATGGAGCCCGCCCCCAGCATCCAGCCCACGATGTCGTTGTGGCGCACGAGCACGAACACCAGCCCGACGCCCAGCAGGCCCGCGACATAGATCAGCGTCTCGCGCGTCACCGGGCCCAGCACGGGCCGGGTCAGCTCCATCGGTCGCGGCGCCTCGCCCCGGCCCTCCAGCCAGCTGCGGCCCATGACGAAGACCACGAAGCCCGCCAGCATGCCGAAGCCGGCCAGCCCGAACCCCGCCCACCAGCCCACCGTCTGGCCCAGGTAACCGCAGAGGATCGCCGCCCAGAACGATCCGAGGTTGATGCCGAAGTAGTAGAGCGTGAAGCCGGAGTCCCTCCTAGGGTCCCCTTGCGCGTAGAGCTGGCCGACGATCGTGGAGATGTTCGGCTTCAGGAAGCCCACGCCGATGATGATCAGCGACAGGGCGAAGTACATGAAGTTCAGGTACAGCTGGCTGCGGTCCGCCACGCTGAGCTTGTAGCTGCCGGCCGGCAGCACGGTGGGCAGCGGAGAGGCGGCCGGCAGGCCCTTGATCACGAGCCCGCCGGAGGTGTTGGAGCCGTACGCGTAGGTCGCCTCTCCCACCTTCAGCACCGCGGTCTTGCCCGCGCCGGTGCCCACGTCCTGGAAGCTGTAGGTGGCCCCGCCGTACTCCAGCACCTGGCGCGCCGGCGCGCCCTGCACGGCCATGGTCAGCTGCCCGGCCACCAGCAGGATGGCCCCGAACGCCACCGCCCGGCGCGTGCCGAGGTAGCGGTCGGCCAGCACGCCGCCCACCAGCGGCAGCAGGTACACCAGGGTGGTGTACGCCCCGTACTGCGCGCCGGCGGCCTTGTCGTCGAACAGGAAGTGCTTGGTCAGATACAGGATCAGGAGGGCGCGCATGCCGTAGTACGAGAAGCGCTCCCACATCTCGGCGAAGAACAGCACGAACAATCCGCGAGGGTGTCCCCTGAGTTGCAGGAGCACGGGGATGCACGTCAGCACGGTGATGACCACGCCGGCGACGAGAACGATATTCATGCGGAACCTTGTGGACGCCGAGGAGCGGAGGCGAACCGCCCCGCGGGCCGCTTTCACCATGCTCCCCGCGGTTGGACAACATGAGGCTTTGACGCTCCGTTAAGCGCGATGGGGGGCGTGGGGAACCGGCTACGGCAGGCCGGGCGTTACGCCGGGCGAAGCCGTCCGCAGGAAGCCCGACCATGAAGACGCCCGGTCCCGACCACCCGATCGACACCGAGACCAATCCCCGCCGGGTGCGGGTGCGGGTGGCGGACCACGTGCTGGCCGACACCGCCGACGCTCTGACCCTGCGCGAAGCCGGGCGCGACCCCGTGCAGTACTTCCCCCGCGCCGACGTGGAGACGGGCTTCCTGTCCCAGACGGACAAGGTCACGCACTGCCCCTACAAGGGCGACGCCACGCACTATTCCATGCTGGTGAACGGCGACCTCCTGGAGAACTGCGCCTGGTCCTACGAGGAGCCGTACCCGGCGGTGGACGCCATCCGGGGGCGGATCGCCTTCTATCCCGACAAGGTGCAGGTCTACGAGATCTCCGAGCAGGAGGGCGAGGACCGCCGGGGCGCCCCCATGGTGGAGCGCTGGCCCGCCCCCGCCGAGGCCGACGTCAAGGCCCAGTAGCCCGCAGGAACAGCACGCGCGCCGCGCCCCAGGCCCGCGCGTCCAGCCTCTGCCAGCCGGGGAGGTCCGGGTCGGGCTCGTCGCGGCCCCGCTCGAACACGGCGACCGCGTCCGGCGCGAGCCAGCCGCCGCCGGCCAGCCCCGCCAGCGCCCGCTCGCCCAGGCCCTGTCCGTAGGGCGGGTCGAGGAAGGCCAGGGTGAAGGCCGCGCCGGCGCTTCCCGGCCGGGGGCCGAGGTCCGTCGCATCCCTGCGGTGCACCCGCGCGGCCCCCATCAGGCCGAGTGCGTCGGCGTTGTCGCGGATGGCGCCCCGGGCCGCCGCGTCGGTCTCCACGAACAGGGCGAAGGCGGCCCCGCGGGACAGGGCCTCGAAGCCCAGGGCGCCGGAGCCGGCGAACAGGTCCAGCACGCGCGCGCCCTCCAGCGGAGGCGCCCAGTCCGCGTGGGCCAGCACGTCGAACAGCGCCTGCCGCGCCCGGTCGCCGGTGGGGCGCGTGGCGCGGCCCTCGGGCGCGACCAGGGCGCGGCCGCGCAGGCGGCCCGCGACGATCCTCAAGCCGGCGCGTAGGGGCGGGCGCGAGGGCCCAGGCGCGGGATGAGCCCGAACCTCAGCAGCGCCAGCACCAGCGAGGCGACGATCGCGCCGTACAGCGACAGCCCGCCCACCGAGCGCACCCCCACCAGCACCATCCAGGTGAAGTACACCGGCATGATCAGCGACACCGCGAGCCGGGCGAAGCGGTAGGCGAGCGAACTTCCATCCGGCATCAGCCCTGGGCGGAAGGCGGCCCAGGCCCAGATCAGCACCTGCGCGTAGCCGCAGGCGGCCACCGCGGCGCCATAGACCTGCACGGCAGGCAGCACCCCCTCCTCGTAGAGCAGCTGGGTGACCGCGGGCAGGACGGCGATGAACAGCAGCTGCAGCAGCGACAGCACCGTCAGCCCCGCGTCCACCCGGTGCAGACGGGCGAACAGATCGCGGTGCGCCACCCAGTAGATCGCGATCACCGCGAAGCTGAGCGCGTAGGCGAAGAGCGGCAGCTGCAGCCCGCGCCACAGCTCGGCGGTGGTGCGCCACTCGCCCCGCGGCTTGATCTCCAACGCGGCCAGGGTGATGGCGATGGCGAAGACGGCGTCGGACAGGAGCAGGAGCCGGTTGTAGCCGTGGCGCGCCAGCCGCTCCGCGGTGGGTTCGTCCTGCACCAGATCCTCCAGCTGGCTCATCCGTCAGTCCTTGCGCGGCGGGCGTGGAGGGCGCTTGGCCCCCGGCTTGCGGAAGGTGCGGCGCATCTCGGGGGTGAGCTCGAGCCCCGTCGGCTTACGCTCGGCCGCACCGCCGCGCGCGGCGGCCGGACCGGGCGGTCCTTTGGCCGGGGGCTTGGACGACGCCCTGGTCGTGGGCTTGAGCGGACCGGGACCGCGGGCCGGGCGGGCGTCCGCCCGCTCCGGAGGGCGGCCGGGCTTGGCGCCGGGCGGCCGCTCGCGCCCCTCGCCGGGCGGGGCGCCGGGCCGGGGACGGCCGGGGCCGGACGCGGCTGCGGCCTTGCCGCCCGGCCTGCGCTCCCAGGCGCCCGCCGGCTTGGCGCTTGCGCCGGGACCGGAAGGTCCGCCGGGACCGGCGCGTCCCGCCGGCTTGCGCGGAGCGCCGGGCCGCGCGGGACCCTTGCGCTCGCCCGGCGGCGTCCAGGCCTGCGCGACGCGGCCGGCGGCGCCCGAGGGGCGCGGGCCGGGCTTCCCCGGCTTGCCCGGGCGGCTGTTCGGGCGCTCCGGCGGGTCGAGCCGGGTGGCGCGGTGCGAGGGCTTGGCCGGCTCGCGGCGCGAGGGCTGGGCGCGGACGGGCGGCGCGGGGCGGCGATCGCCGCGGGGCATCCTCTCGGGCGGGATCAGGCCGGCGAGCTGCTCGCGCAGCACGCGGGGGCCCACCTCCTCCACCGCGCCCAGCGGCAGGTCGCCGAGGGCGAAGGGGCCGTAGGCGAGGCGGATCAGCCGGTTCACCTTCAGCCCCAGGCTCTCCAGCACGCGCCGCACCTCCCGGTTCTTGCCCTCCTCCACCGTGACCGTGATCCAGAGGTTGGCCGGCGCGTCCGAGACCCTGCCGCGGCCCACCGCGCCCGCGCCCGTCGCCTTGTCCAGCCGCGCCTCGATGGGGCCGTAGCGCACGCCCTCCACGGTCACGCCCGCCTTGAGCGTGTCGAGCCGCGCCTGGTCGGCCCGGCCGTAGGCGCGCGCGCGATAGGTGCGCGTCCAGGCGTTGGCCGGCAGCTCCAGCGCGCGCGCCAGCTCACCGTCGTTGGTGAGCAGCAGCAGGCCCTCGGAGGCGAGGTCCAGCCGGCCCACGGAGATCACCCGCGGCAAGCCGGGCGGCAGGTGCTCGAACACCGTGGGCCGCCCCTGCGGGTCGCCGTGGCTGGTGAGCAGGCCGGCGGGCTTGTGGTGGCGCCACACGCGGGTGGGTTCCGGGCCGTCCACCACCTGGCCGTCCACCGTCAGGATGTCGCCCGGCCCGACCTTGACGGCCGGCGTGTCGAGCACCTGGCCGTTCAGCGCCACGCGCCCGGCGGCGATGAAGCGCTCCACGTCGCGGCGGCTGGCCACGCCGGCGCGGGCCAGCGCCTTGGCCACGCGCTCGCCGCCCTCGCCCGCTTGACCGGGGGCGCCGTCCTCGGGCTCCTCGTCCGCATGGTCGATCATGAACGGCTCATGCGCATGGCGCTCGCGGAGGCGCAAGCCGCCGCCGACGCCGGCGACGTGCCGGTGGGCGCGGTGATCGTCGATCCCGCCACGGGCGAGGTGGTGGCCACGGGCCGCAACGCGCCTATCCGCCTGCACGACCCCACGGCCCATGCGGAGGTGCAGGCCCTGCGCGCCGCCGCCGCCGCCCGGGGCAACCACCGCCTGACCGGCCTGCAGCTCTACGTCACGCTGGAGCCCTGCCCCATGTGCGCGGGCGCGCTCAGCCACGCCCGCATCGGCCGCGTGGTGTTCGGCGCCTCGGACCCCAAGGGCGGCGGCGTGCTCCACGGCGCCCGCGTGTTCGAGCACCCCCAGTGCCACTGGCGCCCGCAGGTGGAAGGCGGGCTGCTGGCCGAGGAGAGCGCGGCGTTGCTGCGGAGCTTCTTCCGCTCGCGCCGGGGCTGACGTTCGGGGCCGGCGCACGTATCGTGTCAGCATGCGTCACGCCGCCCTCGCTCTGCCCCTGATCCTCGCCGCGTGCGCCACGGGTCCGTCCGAACGCAAGGTGCGCGCCGAGTTCGCCTGCGATGACGGGCGCAAGCTGCGCGCCACCTACTTCCTCGACCGCGGCACGGCCGAGCTGCGCCTGTCGCGCAAGGAAGTGGTCGAGGCGCCGCGCGAGGAGGGCGTGCCCGGCCGCGCCTACCGGGGCGGCGGCTGGGAGCTGCGCGGCCTGGGCGACACGGTCACCCTCACCTCCCCGGGCGCGCAGCCCGTGCGGTGCGTCGAGACGCGCTGACGCGCTGACGCGCGCGTGGCGGTTTGCGCACGCGGCGGCGGCTCCTATGATCGCAGGCAACCCAGAACGCACGCGAACGCCCCCCGGAGGACGCCCCATGGACTTCACCTACTCGCAGACCCAGCGCGACTGGATCGAGCGGATCTCGACCTTCATGGACGCTCACGTCTTCCCCGCCGTGCCCGTCTACGAACAGCAGATGAAGGACTTCGGCGCGGAACGCTGGCAGGTCGTTCCGGTGCTGGAGGAGCTGAAGGCCAAGGCCAAGGCCGCCGGCCTGTGGAACATGTTCATGCCGCCCCACAGCGGCCAGACGCACGTGGACGACACCTTCGCGTTCGAGGGCGTGCAGCTCTCCAACCTCGACTACGCCACCATCGCCGAGCTGATGGGACGCGTCGGCTTCGCGTCGGAGGTGTTCAATTGCTCGGCGCCCGACACGGGCAACATGGAAGTGCTGATGCGCTACGGCACGCTGCAGCAGAAGGAGCGCTGGCTGCGCCCGCTGATGCGCGGCGAGATTCGCTCGGCCTTCCTGATGACCGAGCCGGACGTGGCCTCCTCCGACGCCACCAACATCGAGACGCGCATCGAGCGCGACGGCGACCACTACGTCATCAACGGCCGCAAGTGGTGGAGCTCGGGTGTGGGCGACCCGCGCTGCAAGGTGGCCATCGTCATGGGCAAGACCAACCCTGACGCGCAGAAGCACGCCCAGCAGAGCCAGGTGCTGGTGCCGCTGGACGCGCCGGGCGTCGAGGTGGTGCGCATGTTGCCCGTGTTCGGCTTCGACGACGCGCCGCACGGCCACGCCGAGGTGATCCTGAGGGATGTGCGCGTGCCCGTGGAGGAGGGGCTGCTCCTGGGCGAGGGCCGCGGCTTCGAGATCGCGCAGGGCCGCCTGGGGCCGGGCCGCATCCACCACTGCATGCGCACCATCGGCGCCGCCGAGGTGGCGCTGGAGCAGATGGTCCGGCGCATCCAGACCCGGAAGGCGTTCGGCAAGTACGTCAGCGAGCACTCCATCTGGGAGCACCGCGTCGCCCAGGCCCGCATCGACATCGAAATGACCCGCCTGCTCTGCTTCAAGGCGGCCGACATGATGGACCGGGCCGGCAACAAGAGCGCCCGGCTGGAGATCGCCATGATCAAGGTGCAGGCGCCCACCATGGCCTGCCGCATCATCGACGACGCCATCCAGGCCTTCGGCGGCGCGGGCGTCACCAGCGACCCGGGCCTCGCCAAGATGTACGCCGGCCAGCGCACCCTGCGCCTGGCCGACGGCCCGGACGAGGTGCACGAGCGCACCATCGCCCGCATGGAGTACGGCAAGTACGGCGACAGCGTGCAGAAGCTGCACGACGGCCGCGAGCGCGCGCGAGAGGTGGCGGGCGTCCGCTAAGCGCGCCCGCCATGTCGGCCGGCCGACACGGCTAGGCCGGCGCGCGCTCCCGCGCTAGCTTGCTGCCGAGGCTGGGGGGCTCGTCATGCGGAAGATGTTCGTCGGTCTGGCGGGCGGCGCGGCGCTGATGGCGCTGGCGGCGGCGAGCGCCTGGGCGGCGCCGAAGCGCCCGGCGAGCCGTCCACCGGCCCGCGCCGCCGCACCCGTCGTCGGGCCGATCACCGGGCCCGTGGCGGAGTACTGGGTCAGCGCCGACACCACGAGCGGCTTCGGCGCGGGCCTGGCCGCCGGCGGGGCGCGGCCGTCCATGGGCTCGGTGCTGGGCATGATGGCCGGTCGCAACAGCGGGCCGAGCCACGGGCTGACGCTGCAGCTGGGCTCCACGCGGGCGACCTCCGGACCGCCGCAGGCCGACGCCTTCGTGCCTGCGGCCCTGGGCGTCGGGTCGAGCCTGCCGCTGGTGAGCCCCGCGCCGCCTGCCCCCGGCCGCGCCGAGCCCGCGGAGCCGGGCACGCCCGAGAGCTACCAGCGCCCGCGCGGCCGGCTGATCATCTACTGGGGCTGCGGCGAGCACGTCGGGCCGGGCCAGCCGGTGGTGTTCGACTTCTCCACGATCGGCACGGGGGCGCCCCTGCCCGACATCGGCGCCGCCTTCACCGTGGCGCAGGAGCGCCCGCCCTCGCCGTCGCGCGCCACCACCTACGGGTCGTGGCCGAACAGCCGCCGCCAGGTGAGCGTGCCGGCGAACGGCTCGCTGGCCGGCTCCCACCAGGTGCGCGGGAGCTACTCGCCGGATATCGCCTTCGAGGTCGGGCCGGACATGGACTTCATGCCGCCGATGCAGCTGCAGAACCTCGGGCCTACCGGGGGAGGCGGACGGCGGATGACGTGGTCGCCCGCGGCGCAGGCCACCGGCCACCACCTGATGCTGATCGGCGCCAACGTGGACGCCCAGGGCGGCGGCGGCCGCGGGCGAGGCGGCGGTGGGCGGGGCGAGAGCGTCGACATGGTGTTCTGGTCGTCGAGCTCGGCCAAGCCCGGCATCTTCGCCGGCGGCCTGTCCGACTACATCGCCCCCGCGGAGGTGCGCCGACTGATCGGCGTGGGCGCGATCCTGCCGCCGCAGACACAGGAGTGCACCCTCCCTGCCGAGGTCGCCCAGGCCTCGCCCATGGGGCTGGTCAGCGCCATCAGCTACGGGCCGGAGCAGGGCTGGACCGATCCGCCGCGGCCGGCCCGCGGCCCGTGGGACATCCGCTGGCGGGCCAAGCTGCGGCTGAAGTCCACCGCCACCCTGATCCTAGGCATGCCGGGAATGGGCGGGAGCCCGGCGGGCGGCGGGCGGGGACGACCCGGCGCGGCGCCGCCGGCCCCGGTGGACCCGACGCGCGAGCTGCTGCGCCGCTTCCGCCCGTTCTGAGCCCGCTTCCGCCAGGCGGCGCACGCCCCTAGGCTCGCGCCGTCCGTCCGGAGCCGCCCGCCTTGCCTCTCCCCATCCTTGGGCCCGCCCTCCTGGCCGCCGCCGTGCTCGCGGCCGCGCCGGCCGCCGACCTGCCCCGCCTCAGGGCGCAGGCGGCGCGCGTCAGCATCGCGCGCGACAGCTGGGGCGTCGCCCACGTGCACGGCCGCAGCGACGCGGACGCGGTGTTCGGCATGGCCTACGCCCAGGCGGAGGACGACTTCCATCGGGTGGAGGTGAACTACCTGACCGCGCTCGGCCGCATGGCGGAGGCGGAGGGCGAGGCGCGCCTGTGGCAGGACCTGCGCCAGCGCCTGTACGTCGATCCGGAGGACCTGAAGGCCAAGTACGCCGCCTCCCCCGCCTGGCTGCGCGCGATCATGGACGGCTGGGCGGGCGGGCTGAACCTGTACCTGGCCACGCACCGCGACGTGAAGCCGATGGTGCTGAACCGCTTCGAGCCCTGGATGGCGCTCTCCTTCACCGAGGGCTCCATCGGCGGCGACATCGAGCGCATCGACCTGAAGGCGCTGCAGGCCTTCTACGACGGCCCGCAGCCGCGGGCGGTGGCTCGGGCGGAGCCTTCGCTGGCCTGGCGCGAGCCCTCAGGCTCAAACGGGATCGCCATCGCGCCCAAGAACACGAAGGACGGCCACGCCCTGCTGCTGATCAATCCGCACACCAGCTTCTACTTCCGCTCGGAGCTGCAGGTGACCAGCGACGCGGGGCTGAACGCCTACGGCGCCGCCACCTGGGGCCAGCCTTTCATCTACCAGGGCTGGAACCCGCACGTGGGCTGGATGCACACGAGCTCCGGCGTGGACGCGGTCGATGAGTTCCGCATCGAGCCGGGTGGAAGCCTCGCCATCTGTGGCGACAGGCCCGGATGCGACCTCCACGGCGATGGTCGGGAGACCTACGGCTTCGGCCGAGAAACCCGGCCGATCCTTCGAAGCCCCGTGATCCTGAAGTGGAGGACGGGATCGGGCGCGCTCGCGAGCCGCACGTTCATCACGCTCCACACGCACCGCGGCCCCGTGGTCCGCAAGGAAGGCGAACGCTGGATCGCCTTCGCCATGATGTACCGCCCCGTGGAGGCGCTGGAGCAGAGCTTCCTGCGCACCAAGTCGGGCTCCGTCGCCGCGTTCCGGGCCGTCTCCGACCGCTACAAGGCGAACAGCTCCAACAACACGCTGCTGGCCGACGCCGCCGGCCACATCGCCTACCTGCACCCGCAGTTCATCCCCAAGCGCGACAGCCGCTTCGACTACGCGAAGCCGGTCGACGGGTCGGACCCGGCCGCCGACTGGGCGGGCGACACACCGGCGGCCGACACGCCGCACGCCGTCGATCCCCCCTCGGGCTACGTCTACAACAGCAACGACGCGCCCTGGAACGTCGCCGGCAGGGGCACGCTGAAGGCGAGCGCCTACCCCGCGTACATGGATCAGAACGGCTCCAACGCGCGCACGGAGCACGCGCTGGAGGTGCTCGACGGCCGCCGCGGGTTCACGCTCGAGAGCCTGCGCGCGGCCGCCTACGACAGCCACCTGCCCGCCTTCGAGCACCTGATCTCGCCGCTGGTCCGCGCCTGGGAGGCCCTGCCCGCCGCCGACCCGCTCCGCGCGCGGCTGGCCGCCCCCGTCGCCACGCTGCGCGGGTGGGACCGGCGCTGGGCGGCCGACAGCGTGGCCACCTCCGTGGCCGTGTTCTGGGGCGAGCGGCTGTGGGCGCTGGCCGCTCCCGCCGCGCGCGCGGCCAAGCTGCCGCCGCTCGACTGGATGGCGGCCGGCGCCGGCGACGCCCAACGGCTGGAGGCGCTGGACTCCGCTGTGGCCAAGCTCGCCGCCGACTTCGGCCGGTGGGACACGCCATGGGGCGAGATCAACCGCTTCCAACGGCTGGACGACAGCATCGCGCCGCGCTTCGACGACGCCAGGCCCTCGATCCCCGTGCCGTTCGCCAGCGCCCAGTGGGGCTCGCTGGCCAGCTTCGGCGCGAAGGCCTACCCGAACACCAAGCGATGGTACGGCTCCAGCGGTAACAGCTTCGTGGCCGCCGTCGAGTTCGGGCCCCGCGTGCGCGCCCTGGCGGTCACCGCGGGCGGCGAGAGCGGCGACCCGGCCTCCCCCCACTTCGCCGACCAGAGCGCCCGCTACGCCGCCGGCGACCTGCGCGAGGTATGGTTCCACCCCGATCAGGTGCGCGTCCACACGGTGCGCACCTACCGCCCGGGAAGCTGAACCGGTCACGCAAGGTTCACCGCCGCGCGCTTGACGCCCCGGGCCGCCTCGCCTATCTCCAGCGCGTTAGCACTCGACCGCCCCGGCTGCCAAAGCGCGGTCCGGGCAGTCGGTGCGGGCCTGTTCAACACCACACCAGGAGATAGCCGATGGCGTTTCGTCCGCTTGGCGATCGCGTGCTCGTGAAGCGCGTGGAAGAAGAATCCAAGACCAAGGGCGGGATCATCATCCCCGACACCGCCAAGGAGAAGCCCCAGGAAGGCGAGATCATCGCCGCGGGCACCGGCGCGCGGGACGAGAACGGCAAGCGCATCGAGATGGAGCTGAAGGCCGGCGACCGCATCCTGTTCGGCAAGTGGTCGGGCACTGAGGTGAAGATCGACGGCGAAGACCTGATCATCATGAAGGAAAGCGACGTCCTCGGCGTCGTGGGCTGAGCGCTCAGCAGCGCTCGCGTTCCTTCCAATCCCAAATCCTAGGAGCCATTCATGGCCGCTAAAGACGTCTATTTCGCTTCCGACGCCCGTGACCGCATGCTGCAGGGCGTCAACATCCTCGCCAACGCGGTGAAGGTGACGCTGGGCCCCAAGGGCCGCAACGTGGTCATCGAGAAGTCCTTCGGCGCCCCGCGCTCCACCAAGGACGGCGTGTCGGTGGCCAAGGAGATCGAGCTCGCCGACAAGTTCCAGAACCTGGGCGCGCAGCTGATCCGCGAAGTCGCCAGCAAGACCAACGACAAGGCGGGCGACGGCACCACCACCGCCACGGTGCTGGCCCAGTCCATCGTCGTCGAGGGCTTGAAGTCGGTCGGCTCCGGCCGCAACCCGATGGATCTGAAGCGCGGCATCGACAAGGCCGTGACGGTCGTGGTCGAGCACATCAAGTCGACCGCCAAGAAGGTCGAGGCCAACAGCGAGATCGCACAGGTTGGCACCATCTCGGCCAACGGCGACAAGGAAGTCGGCGCGATGATCGCGCAGGCGATGGAGAAGGTCGGCAACGAGGGCGTCATCACCGTCGAGGAAGCCAAGACCGCCGAGACCGAGCTCGACGTCGTCGAGGGCATGCAGTTCGACCGCGGCTATCTCAGCCCCTACTTCATCACCAACCCGGACAAGATGGAGGCGGTCCTCGAAGAGCCGCAGATCCTGCTGTTCGAGAAGAAGCTCTCCTCGCTGCAGCCGATGCTGCCGGTGCTGGAAGCCGTCGTGCAGAGCGGCCGTCCGCTGCTGATCATCGCGGAAGACATCGAAGGCGAGGCCCTGGCCACGCTGGTGGTGAACAAGCTCCGCGGCGGCCTGCGCGTCGCCGCTGTCAAGGCGCCGGGCTTCGGCGATCGCCGCAAGGCGATGCTGGAGGACCTCGCCATCCTGACGGGCGGCACGGTCATCTCGGAAGACCTCGGCATCAAGCTCGAGAACGTCACCCTGGCCGACCTCGGCAAGGCCAAGAAGGTCACGATCACCAAGGACGACACCACGGTGGTTGAAGGCGGCGGCGAGAAGGCCGGCATCGAGGGCCGCGTCGCCCAGATCAAGAAGCAGATCGAGGACACCACCAGCGACTACGACAAGGAGAAGCTGCAGGAGCGCCTCGCCAAGCTCGCCGGCGGCGTCGCCGTGGTCCGCGTCGGCGGCTCCACGGAAGTCGAGGTGAAGGAGAAGAAGGACCGCGTCGACGACGCCCTCAACGCGACCCGCGCGGCCGTGGAGGAAGGCATCGTGGCCGGCGGCGGCGTGGCCCTGCTGAAGGCCAGCAAGGCGCTCGACGGCCTGAAGGGCGACAACGACGACCAGGACGCCGGCGTGCAGATCGTGCGCCGCGCCCTCCAGTCGCCGATCCGCCAGATCGCCGAGAACGCGGGCGTCGAAGGCTCCATCGTCGTCAGCCGCGTGATGGCCGACGACAGCGCCTCGTTCGGCTTCAACGCCCAGACGGAAGAGTATGGCGACCTGTTCGCCCAGGGGGTGATCGACCCCGCCAAGGTCGTCCGCACCGCCCTGCAGGACGCCGCCTCGGTGGCCGGCCTGCTCATCACCACGGAAGCCGCCGTGGTCGAAGCCCCGAAGAAGTCCTCCGGCGGCGGCGCCCCGGGCGGCGGCGGCGGCATGGGCGGCATGGGCGACATGGACTTCTAAGGTCCAGTCACCTGAGCTGAGTTACAGACCCCCGGGCGCGCAAGCGGCCGGGGGTTTTCGTTTGCTTGAACGGCAAGCAGGATGCAGCTTGCAGAGATGCTTACGCGGACAACACTCCGAGTCACTGGCTTGCTTGTCGCGGCTCTCGCCAATGCCGCCTACGCACAACCTCTGAAGGCTAGAGACATCGATGGCTTCCGGCTTGGTATGGGAGTCCGTGAGGTGGTCGCCTTAGCCGGCGTGCCTGTGACAGACATTGGCAATGGTGAAGGGCAGTTCAGTCGCAACGGAGACAAGTACGAGGTGGCATTTACCCGACGGGGTCGCCTCTACCGGATCGAACGAGATCGACCATTAGGTCGCTTCACCCCCACGCCTAGACTCGGACGTGAGCTGTCCCAAAAACTCACTCAGAAGTATGGAGTGCCGCCGTTCAATCAGCTGCCCGGCGGACCTGCAAGTTGGGGAACAAACGAGGTCGTTGTCACTTCGCAAGGACAGAGGGCTAGCTGGCCTGCTGAATCGCTCACTGTGATGATTACCGGCGTGCCCGGCATTAGCGAGATGGGCCTCAGCATGAAGTTGATCGATATGCATCTGCTGCGGGAAGACGCACAGACTCTGAATCAGGCACCTGAGGCCAAAGCACAGAGGCGGCTAACCTTCTAGCGCCCCCGTGCTCGGGCGCGTCAAGGCGACCTGCTGTGCAGGAGCGGCTGCGCCGCTGCCTTGACCTGCCCAGCGCGCGGGGGCTGACCGGAGGGGTCGGGACGCACGGCGTTCCTCCTCCTGTAAGTTCAACGCCCTGCGGGGCGTCGAACTCGGGGCTGTGGGCGAAGAAGAGAAGGCGCGAGGAAGCCTCTCCCGGAGGGAGAGGGCAGGGTGAGGGGACCGACCTTGCCGTCAGAAAGCTGAGCGGGCCACGGGCGCCGTCGGTCCCCTCACCCTCCCACTCGCTCGCGCGAGCGGGCCCCTCCCTCTCCCTCCAAGAGAGGGGGCGCACCCTCACCGCACATTCCGGCCAAGCCTCAGCCCTGTGTTCGACGCGCCGCAGGCCGTCGAACTTCTATGGGACGCCCCGCGTCCCGACCCTTCCAGGACGGCCGCCGCGCGCAGGGCGGGTCAAGCCCGAAGAGCGGAGCGTGGCTTGACGCGGCCGAGCACGGCGGCGACGCCGACGTCAGCCGCTGCTCCCTACCCCATGACGATCCGTCGCAGCCGCGGTTCACACCTCGTCCGCGGCCGGGCCGCTATCTGCGCGCCACTGACGAGAGGCGTCCGATGGCGAAGGTGGGGGAGCGGGCGCCCGCGGTGCGGCTGGCGCGGCTGAGGCACGGCGCCCTTGAGGAGGTGGACCTGGAGGCGCGGCTCTCGGGCCTGCGCGCCGTGGTGGTCGGCGTTCCCGGCGCCTTCACGCCGGTCTGCACGCGGGACCATGTGCCGGACTTCGTGGCCAACGCCGAGGCGCTCAAGCGGGCGGGGCACGACGCGGTGATCTGCGTCGCGCCGAACGATCCCTGGACGCTCGCCGCCTGGGCCGAGCGCCTGGACCCGCACGGCGCGGTCGAGTTCCTGTCGGACGGCAACCGCGACCTGGCGCGCGCGCTCGGCGTGCTCACGGTCGACCGGGCCAACTTCTTCGGCGAGCGCTCGCAGCGCTACCTCCTGGTGACGCAGCGGTGCGTGATCGAGCGGCTGCGCGTGGAGCCGGTGTTCGACGTGCTCACCTGCACCCGGGCGGAGGACGTGCTGATCTGATTCCACTCGAACGTCAGTTCTCGTTCTCGGAACCGCGTCAGATTGCAGCGTTCCGCCAAGTGATCGCCGTTCATGTTGCCCGTCGCCTTGACCCGCCCCGTCATTCGTCGTTGTGTCATGCCCGTGAGGAGAACGGGCGCCGAGACGTCTGGGCCTCCGGCGTTTCGGGGAGGAAACGCCCTCTAAGACCGTCGGAAACGACCCCAGCCCGCCGCGATCATCCCCCGCGGCGGGCTGAGTGATTCAGCCCTCCCGCTGCGCTTTCCTCACGTACGTCAACTCTGCTCGCCCCTCACCCTATCCGTCGCCCTCGGGTCAAGCCCGAGGGCGACGAGGGAGAGGACTGTTCAGCTCACGACGGCCCGCGCCAGCAGCACCGAGTTCAGCCCGCCGAAGGCGAAGGAGGCGCTGACCAGCAGGTCGGTCGCCAGCGGCGTCGGCGCCCAGGCGACCGGCACGTCGCACTCCGGGTCGGAGCCGAGGCCGTTCAGCACGGGGGGCGCCACGCCGGCCCGCAGCGCCTCCAGCCCGATCAGCAACTCCAGCGCCCCGCCGGCCCCGATCAGATGGCCGTGCGCGCTCTTGGTGGCGATCACCACGTCGCGGGCCAGCGCCTCGCCGTAGACCTCGCGCAGGGCGGCGGCCTCGGTGCGGTCGTTCAGCACCGTGCCCGTGCCGTGCGCCGAGTAGAGCACCGGCGCGTCGAGGGGCGTGCCCGCGTCGGCGTGCGCCAGGCGCAGGGCGCGCACGGCCCCCTCTCCGCTCGGCGCGGTGATGTGGTGCGCGTCGCTGGTGGCCCCCTCGCCCAGGAGCTCGCCGTAGACGCGGGCGCCCCGCGCGGCGGCGCTCTCCTCGCTCTCCAGCACCAGGGTGGCGGCGCCCTCGCCCAGCACCATGCCCAGCCGACCCTGCGAGAAGGGGCGGCAGGTGTCGGGCGCCATGGCCCGCAGCGCCTGCCAGCCGCGCCAGGAGCCATAGGTGATGCAGGCCTCCGCCCCGCCCGCGATCACGATCTGCGACCGGCCGGAGCGGATGCGGTGCATGGCCTCTCCCAGCGCGTGGGCCGAGGAGCTGCACGCGCTGGCCAGGGCGAACACCGGCCCGCGCACGCCCCAGCTCATGGAGATGTGGCTGGCCGGGCCGCTGAGCATCTGCCGCGGCACGGTGGTGGGGTGCACGTTGCCCGCGCCCTTGTGCAGCAAGCGCAGGTAGCCCTCCTCCAGCGTGGTGACGCCCCCGGCGCCGCTGCCGTAGAGCACGGCCGCGTCGGCCAGCAGCTCCGGCCGGTCGGCCAGGCCCGCCTCCTCCAGCGCCTCGTGCGTCGCGGCGAAGGCGAAGGCGGTCATGGGATCGAGGCCGGCGAAGGGGCGCTTGCCGAAGCGCGCGGCCAGCGGCGCGGGATCCAGCGCCTCCACGAAGGCGGCCGGGCCCTCGTAGGCGTGCGCCGGGTCGTCCGCGGCCCGGCGGCTGAGCGGGCGGATGGCGCCGCGGCCGGCGGCGAGCGCCTCCCAGGTGGGGCCGAGCCCCTGGCCCAGGCCGCTGACGCAGCCCCGGCCGGTGATCAGGACGCGGCGGCGGCCCGAGTCGCTCGATGAGGCGGTCAGGCCGCGGCCTTGTCTTGCACGACCTTGAGGAAGCCGCCGAGCGTGGTCACGCCCTCCAGGTCCTCCGTCTGCACGATCACCCCGTGGCGGTCCTCCAGGGTGAACAGGCTGGACATGACGTCGATGGAGGCCACGCCCAGGCTGTCGAGCGTGGCGGCGGGATCGTTCAGGCTGTCCAAGGGCGCCCGGGCCTCCTCGGCCAGGATCGCCTTGACCTCGTCGTCGGTGACCTGCGGCATGGGCTAACCCTAGACGGGCGCGCGCGCGGGTCCAAGCGCGGCGGCGGGGCGCGGGGCGAGCGGGGCGAGGCTGGGCGGGTCGCCGATCAGGCGCGCCATGGCGGCCTCGGCCTCGTGCACGTCGCCGGCGGCGATGGCGGCGGCCAGGTCGCGGTGCAGGCGGATGTCGGCCAGCTGCTCGGCCGGGTCCTGCTCGCCCATGGCGAACACCCACCAGCGGGCCGCCGCGGTCCACAGCTGGCCGAGCCAGCGGGCCAGCATGGCGTTGTGCGTGGCCCGGGCCACCGCCCGGTGGAAGGCGCGGTCCATGGCCACCAGCGCCCGGGCGTCGCCCCGGGCCACGGCGGCCTCCGCCCCGTCGAAGGCGGCGGCCAGGGCGGCCTTGTCGGCGGCCGTGGCGTGGCGGGCGGCGAGGCCGGCGGAGCGCGCGTCCAGCAGGCGCCGCACCTCGAACGCCTGCTCCACCTCCGACCGGTCGAGGGGGGCGACCACGGTGCCCACACGCGGGTGGCGCACCACCAGCCCTTCCAGCGCCAGCCGGTTCAGCGCGTCGCGCACCCCGGCCAGGCCCCAGCCGCGCCGGGCGGCGAGCGTGCGCTCCAGCAGCAGCTCGCCGGGGCGCAGCGCGCCGGTGACCACGTCGAGCACCAGCGCCTCGTACACCTGCGCGCGCAGCAGCTCGGGCGCCCAGCCGTCGTCGTCCGTGAGCGGGGGAGCGGGGATCATGCGGGGAGTATGGGGGTGGTGGAGGCGGAGCGGAAGTCGCGCGCACTCTGGGCGCATTCCGTCGCCCTCGGGCCGGGCGCCGATCGTGCGCCAACTTCCTCCCCGCGCTTGCGGGCCGCTGGGCCCTCGGGTCAAGCCCGAGGGTGACGGAGTTGATGTGCTTAGATGGGCTTTATCATGGATAGATGTTCCGCATGTAAGCTGACATTTCAGTGCCGCTGTACTTATCGTCATCTTGCGCAATGCTCGACAGCGTTCTAGCTGGGCCGTGATGCTGACCTCCATCGTCTTCGCCGGAGCTGCGGTCCTCGCCGCCGCGCAGCCGGCCACCGACGACACCCCGCCCGCCGTGGCCGAGGTGGTGGTCACCGCCGACCGCGCAGGCCTCTTGGAGCGCCGCCCCTCCGGCGCGGTGAACGGGCTGCCGACGCCGCTCCTGGAGACGCCCCGGGCGGCCACCTTCGTCAGCGCCGCCACCCTCGACCGCTACGGCGTGCGCACGGTGGAGGACCTGGTCGAGATCGCGCCGGGAACCTTCACCGCCAGCTACTATGGCGTGCCGGGCGCCCTGAACGTGCGCGGCACGCTGGCGGAGACCTACTTCGACGGGTTCAAGCGGATCGAGAACCGCGGCGCCTACCCCACCCCGCTCGGCGCGGCGGAGCGGGTGGAGATCGTGCGCGGC
This sequence comes from uncultured Caulobacteraceae bacterium, assembly GCA_964244065.1. Classification (GTDB taxonomy): domain Bacteria; phylum Pseudomonadota; class Alphaproteobacteria; order Caulobacterales; family Caulobacteraceae; genus JASLDZ01. Next base: position 126,513 of record CAXTHH010000003.1, read on the forward strand.
CCGCCCTCCCCCGTATTCGGCCCGGGCAAGGTGGGCGGCCTGCTGAACATCGTGCCGCGCACCGCCCGCGACCCCGAGCGCGGCTGGCCGGCGCGGGCCACGGGCGCGCTGGAGGCGGGCGCCGGGGCCTATGGCTACGGCCTGCTCACCGGCGAGCTGGGCGCCCCCGTGCGGCTGGCCGGGCGCGACGGCGGCGTGTTCCTCTACGCCGAGCTGGAGACCGGGCCGGAGGTCTACCGCAACGTCGAGCCGAGCCACGCGGTGGTGCAGGGCGCGCTGGACCTCGACCTCGCCCCCGGCTGGCGGCTGGGCGTCTCGGCGCAGGCGGAGCGGGCGGAGGGCGCCGTGCAGACGCCCGGCTGGAACCGCCTGACTCAGGCCCTGATCGACCGAGGGCGGTACCTCACGGGGCGCGACACCACCCTGCGCGACACGAACGGCGACGGGCGGCTCCAGCCGACCGAGGCGGGCGCGGGCGGGCTGATCGCCGGCGCCTTCGGCGGCCCGCCCGGAACGGACCCGCGCTTCACCCTCGACACGGGCGTGGGCGCGGCGAGGCTGGACCGGCGCACCGTGTTCGTCTCGCCCCGCGACTTCAACGATACGGACACGCGCACGCTGAAGATCGACCTCGTGCGCGAGCTGGCCAACGGCGACCGGATCGCGCTGCAGCTGTTCTACGACGACCTCTACAACCGCCGCTTCGTCTCCTACGGCTTCCCCGCCGCCTACGACAGCCGGGCGCTGGAGGGCCGCCTCTCCTGGCTCGGCCGCCGCGAGCTCGGGGCCGTGCGGCTGGACCTGCTGGCCGGGGCGGACGCGCGGCGCTTCGAGGGCCGCCAGCGGGAGAGCTTCAACGGCGGCTACATCGCGCTGGACCGGCGCGACCTGGTCGCCGGCCCCTCGCCCACCGACGTGCTGGACGACCCGTTCAGCGTGGACGGCGGCCTGCCTTTCGAGACGGACGTCACCAGCCGGCACACGATCTCCGGGCTGTTCGGCCAAGGCGAGGCGCGCTGGCGCGGGCTGGCGCTGACCGCCGGCGTGCGGGGCGACCGCTTCGACCTCGCCGCCCGCGACGACGGCGCGCTGGTGTTCGGCCCCACGCCGGGCCGCACCTACGAGGACTCGCTCACCGGCTGGAGCGGGAACGCCAGCCTGGCTTACGCGGCGCCGTTCGGCCTGCGCCCGTACGTGACGCTGGCGCGGACGCAGTCGCTGGAGCTCGGGCAGGCGGGCGGCGTGCCGCCCTCGCTGATCGCGGCGGGCGCGGCCCTCTCCACCTCGCACCTGGCCGAGGCGGGGGTGAAGCTGCGGCTGTTCGGCGACCGGCTGACCGGCGCCTTCAGCCTCTACCGGCAGACGCGGACGAGCCTGGGGCAGAACAACGCGGTGGTGGGCGTGCTCGGCCGCGGGGCGGAGCTGGAGCTGCGCGCGGTGCTCGACCGGCACTGGAGCGCCACCTTCGCCGGCAACCTGCAGCGCTCGACGGTGCGCGGGCCCGACGCGAGCTTCCTGGTGATCCCGCCCGCCGCGGCCGGCGTGGCCCCGCAGGACGCCTACGGGGGCAGCTACGCGGTGTTCGCCACCAGCCGGCTGCGGCCGGGCGACTACACGAACACGCGCATCCCCCGCTACGTGGCCAGCCTCTACGCCACCTGGACGGGCGACCGGCGCGACTTTGGCCGGCTGGGCGCCACCGCGGGCTTCAGCAGCGTGGGCGAGACGGGCGGCGTCCTGCCGGGGGCGGTGCGCCTGCCCGCCTACACGACCGCCAACGCCAGCGGCTTCTACGAGCGCGGCCCCTGGCGGCTGACGCTGAACATCGACAACCTGTCCGACGAGCTCGCCTTCACCCCCGTGGCCGACGTCTACGCCGAGGTGGCCGCCCTGCCCATCGCCGGGCGCACCTGGCGCGCGCGGCTGCGGCGTGCGTTCTGACGCCGTGACCGCCGCCGCCGCCCCCGAGACCCCGCGCGCCTGGCTGGCGCTGGCCGCGCTCTCCGCCCTGTTCTTCCAGATCACGGCGGCGACCTTCACCTCGCTCGGCGTGGTGCTGCCCGCCATGGTGGCCGAGCTGCGCTGGGGCTGGGCCGACGCGGGACTGGGCTTCACCCTGCTGGCCGTGGCGTGCGGGCTGGCGAGCCTCGCGCCCACCGTGGTGATGCGCACGCTGGGCGTCCGCGCGACGCTGCTGGGCGGCGGCGCGGTGCTGGCGGGAGGGCTGGCCCTGTTCGCCACGGCGCATGGCGCGGGCGGGTATCTGTTGGGCGCGAGCCTCGCGGGCGTGGGCTTCGCGCTCGCCGCCATCATCCCGGGGGCGTTCGTGCTGGCGCGGAGCTTCGCGCGGCCCTCCCTGCCGCTCGGGCTCTACTTCACCGCGGGCGGGCTCGGCGGGGCGGCGGGGCCGCTGCTGGGGAGGCTGGGCGTGCAGACCGCCTGGCGCGACTACTGGTGGGCCATGGCCGCGGCGAGCCTGCTGCTGGCGGCGCTGGCCGCCGCCGCCGTCGACCCGCGGTGGACGCGGGACCGGGCCACGCCCGGCGCGCCGCCCGTGGAGGGCTGGAGCGTGCGCCGCGCCCTGCTCCACCCCGCCTTCTGGGTCGTCACGGCCGCCTACACCGCCTACCTTTTGTGCGGGGTGACGGTGAACTACGCCGCGGTGCAGCACCTGGGCGAGCGCGGCGTCGGCGCGGGCGCCGCGGCGGGGCTGCTGGCCGCGGAGAACCTGATCAACGCGGGCGCCCGGGCGGCCGGCGGCGCCCTGGGCCAGCGGGTCGACCCGCGGCGGCTGGTGCTGGCCGCCCTCGCCGCACTGATCGTCGGCATGGGCGCCCTGGCGACCACGCACGGCGGCTGGAGCGCCTGGGTCTACGCCCTGGGCGTCGGCGGCGGCTACGGGCTCAGCTATCTCGCCACGGCCGTGCTGCTGCTGCGCTGGTTCGGCCCGCGCCGGAACCTGGAGCTGTTCAGCGTCATGGCGCTGGTCTCCACCCTGGCGGCGGTCGGCCCCTGGGCGGCGGGCGCGATCCACGACAGGAGCGGGAGCTTCGGACCGGCCCTGTGGGCGGGCGCGGCCCTGGCGGGGGCGGCGCTGATCGCGGTCACCCTGATCCGGGCGCCCGGACGCAACGGCGGCGCGCTCGCGCCCGAGGTGGAGGGACGGCTGGCCAAAGACGTGGCAGGCGGCTGAGCCCCTTTCTATCGCCCTCCGGACTTGACCCGGGGACCTGGCCGTCTGCACCAACCCGCCAGCGTCGGCGCCCGGCCGGCGCGCGGCCCTCGGATCAGGTCCGAGGGCGACGGAGGTCCGATGAGTCCCGCCCTCGCCCGCGCCCTGCCGATCCTGCTGCTGGTCGGCTCCAACCTGTTCATGACCGTGGCGTGGTACGGTCACCTGCGCTTCAAGGCCGCGCCGCTCGTGCTCGTGGTGCTGGCGAGCTGGGGTGTGGCGTTCTTCGAATACTGGCTGGCCGTGCCCGCCAACCGCTGGGGCAGCGCCGTCTACTCCGCGGCGCAGCTGAAGGGCATGCAGGAGGTGATCACCCTCACCGTCTTCGCCGGCTTCTCGGTGCTGTACCTGGGGCAGAAGCTGACGGTGAACCACGCCATCGGCTTCGCGCTGATCGCGGCCGGCGCCTTCTTCCTGTTCCGCGGCGGATCGCCCGCCGCGGGTTAGATCAGGCCGCGACCTTGCGGGGCACCAGGCGCTCGCTCTTCAGCGCCTCCTGCGCGCCCGAGTAGCCGCTCTCCGTGTATTCGGCGTCCTCGTTCACCGCCCACACGTCGTACTTGCGGCTGCCCGCCAGGATGTTCTCCGCCGTCAGCATGGCGGTCATCATGGCGTGGTCCTGGTTGTTGTACTTGTGCATGCCGTTGCGGCCGACGAGGTGCAGCGTGGGGTAGTTCGCCTCCACCTCGGCCCGCACTGCGGCCACGTTGTCGGCGTAGACGTCGTCGTACACGGGGTACGCCTTGGGCTGGCGCACCACGGCGGCGTCCACCACGTCCTGCGGGCGGATCAGGCCGATGCGGCCGATCTCGGCCTTGGCCAGCTCGACGAGGTCGGCGTCCGGCGACGTCCACAGCCCGTCGCCCTCGAAGCAGAAGTACTCGAGCCCCAGGCAGGCGTAACCCTCGGGCGCCATGTGCGGCGACCAGGACAGGAAGTTCTGGATGCGCCCCACCTTTACGCTGGGATCGTGGATGTAGATCCAGTTGTCCGGAAAGCTCTCGGTGTGCTCGACCCTGGTGATCAGCGCCACGGTGATGAAGTCGCGGTACTTCAGGTGGTCGGCCTCGACCTTCGCCTTCAGGGCGGGGCGCAGGGCGGCGGCCATCTCGGTGATCGGCGCGGACGAGATCGCATGGCGCGCGCGGATCGTCTCCGTCCCGCCCTCGGGCGTGGAGACGGTCAGGGTCCACAGCGCGGCGGCCGGGTCCCAGTCGAGCGTCTTCATCGCGCGCGCCATGCGCACCTCGCCCCCCTGGCGCACGATCTTGTCGCGCGCGGCGTCCCACATCATGCCGGGGCCGTTGCGGGGGTAGCGGAAGCTCTCGATCAGCGTCTTGACGCCGCCCTGCGCGCCCAGCTCGGCCGAGGGCTTGTTCTTCAGCCCCAGCGAGCGCTTCACGCCGTCCAGCACCGCGGCCATCAGGCTGAGGCCCTTGATGCGCTGCGCCGCCCAGTCGCTGCTGATGTCGTCGCACGACATGCCCCACACCTTCTCGGTGTAGGTCTTGAAGAAGATCGAGAACAGCTTCTCGCCGAACTGGTTGCGCACCCACTGGTGGAAGGTCTTCGGGTCCGCCACCGGCGTGACCTTGGCCCAGGCGTAGCTCATCATGCACAGGGCCGAGGTGAACACGCCGAGGTTGGTCAGCGCCTCGAACGCCCGCAGCGGGTAGCTGTAGTACTTGCCGCGATAGTAGATGCGGCTCAGGCGCGGCCGGTCGATGAAGTCGTCCGGCAGGATCTCGTTCCAGAGGTCCACGACCTCCTTGGACTTCGAGAAGAAGCGGTGGCCGCCGATGTCGAAGTGGAAGTCCTTGTACTTCACCGTGCGGCTGATGCCGCCGACGTAGACGGGGTCGCGCTCGACGATGGTGACGCGCTTGCCCGCCTTGGTGAGCAGATAGCCGGCGGTCAGGCCCGCCGGGCCTGCGCCCACGATCACGACGTCTGCGGGCTGGCCCTCGCTGGGCATGGACTCTCCGAAGGCCATGGGGTCAGGCGCGCTCGGCGCGGCCGAAGGTGAAGAAGCGCTGGCCGGTGTAGGAGAACAGGGTCGCCACCACCGAGCCGACGAAGCCGTCCACCACGTGCGGCAGGTGCGGCATCCACCCCTGCACGCCGAGCCCCACGCCGTAGTTCACGCTCTGCGCGACCGCGGCGACCGCGAAGTAGCGCAACGCCTCCTCGTGCGCCTTGAGCCCGCTCGCGCCGAAGGTGTGGCGACGGTTCAGCGCCCAGGTGACCAGCGTGGCCAGCGGGATGGACACCGCGCGCGTGGCCCAGAGGGGAAAGCCCATCGCCTCGCCGAACGCCACCAGCGCCAGGTCGGTGGTCAGCCCCAGCACCCCCACCGTAAGGAAGGCGGCCAGCCCGCGCGGCACGGCCAGGCGGAGGCGCCCGGCCTCCAGGCGCTGCACGAGAGAGATCATCGTCATGGAGCGGGAACGCCTTGCGGACTCGACGGGCGGGCGGCCGCTTCTAGCCGTCCGACCCCCAGTTGAACACGAAATTGTGAGCGAGCCGTTCCGGCGCAAGCCGGGCGGCGCCTGGCCGGGGCCGTCGTGCGTCCCGAAGCCGCAGCGCCCGGGCGGGAGCGGACAAGCGGGGCGGGCGCGGCTACGCCCCGCTCGCGATGCCGCGACCGCCTCCCCGACCCGACCTGTCGCCGACGTCGAGGCTGGTCGCCTTCGCGCTCGCCCTGACGGCGTTGCTGGCTGTGGTCCTGGTGCTGCGCGACGCGCGCCATCTGCCGGCCGCGCTGGGCGACACCGACGACGCCACGCGCCTGGTGGCCATGCGCGAGCTCCTGGCCGGGCGCGGCTGGTGGGACCAGCTGCAGGGGCGCTTCCAGCCGCCGCAGGGCGCCTGGATGCACTGGTCGCGCCTGATCGACGGCGGGCTGGCGCTGATGACGCGCGGCTTCCGCCTGTTCGCCTCGCCGGCGCAGGCCGAGCTGATGACGCGCACCTTCTGGCCGCTGCTCTGGCTCGCCCCCGCCATCACCGCGGCGCTGCTGACGGCGCGGCGGCTGGCGGGCCAGGGCGCGCGGGGGCTGCAGCTGCGGGGGCTGGCGGTGCTGGCGGCCGGGGTCGGTGTGGCGGTCGGCTTCGGACCGCTCGCCATCCAGTTCCACCCCGGCCGGGTGGACCACCACGACGTGCAGATCGCCCTGTCGCTGGTCGTGCTCGCGGGCGCCATGGCCAGCGGCGTGCGGGGCGCGGCGGTGGCGGGGGCGGCCACCGGCCTGGGCCTCGCCGTGGGCCTGGAGGCGCTGCTGTTCGAGGCGGTGCTGGCGGCGAGCCTCGGCCTGCGCGTGCTGCTGGACGGCCGTCAGGCGGCCCGCGCCGCGGCCTTCGGCCTGGCGCTGGCGGGGGTGACCGCCCTCGCCTTCCTGATCCAGACGCCGCCGGCCCGCTGGGGGGCGCCCGCCTGCGACGCGCTCGGCTCCAACCTCCTGGCGGGCGCGGTGCTGGCGGGGCTGGGTCTCGGCGCGGCGGCCTGGAGCACGCGGCGACGGAGCTGGCCGTGGCGTCTGGGGGCGCTGTCCATCGCGGGCGGCGCGGCGCTGGCCGTGTACCTGGCGATCGACCCCAACTGCACCCGGGGCGTCTTCGCCGACGTCGATCCGGCGATCCGGCCCTTCTGGCTCGACCACGTCAACGAGGTGAAGACCTGGCCCGCCCTGTGGAAGACGGACCGCGCGGACGCGGTGGCGGTGGCGGTGGCCGCGCTCATGGCCCTGGGCGCCTGGGCGTCGCTGGGCCTCGTGCCCGCGCGCCGGCGCGACCCGGCCTGGTGGACGCTGGGCGGGGCCCTGCTCCTGGCCTGCGTGGCCGCCTGGACCGCCGTGCGCATGCGCAGCTACCTGGAATGGTTCGCCGTGGCGCCCCTGGCGGTGGCCGCCGCCGAGCTCGCGACCCGGGCGCCGCGTTTCCGAGCCGCCGCGGCGGGCGCGGCGGGGGCGGTGCTGGCCCCGACCCTGGCGGTCGGCGTCCTCCTCATGGCCGCCGGCCTCTACCCGGTGAAGCTGCCGCCCCTCGTCGCGCCGCTGCTGGGCGTGCTGATGGTCGCGGCGCTGGTGGCGGTGGTGCTGCGCGGGCGGCGCGAGGGCTGGCGCTCGGCAGGTCTGCTGGCCGCGGTCGTGGTCCCGCTCGGTGCGGTGCTGGCGCTGGCTGCGGGATCCGAGCGGATCGCGCAGGCGCGGCCGAAGACGCCCGGGGAGCCCCCGGAGTTCTGCTTCTCGGCCTTCGCCTACCGCGGCCTCGCGGCCCAGCCGAAGGGGGTGGTGGTCAGCGAGATCGACCTCGGCCCGTTCGTGCTGGCGCACACGCCGAGCTCGGCCATGAGTGCGCCCTACCACCGCATGAGTCCGGGCATCCTGGCCGCCCGCGGGGTGCTCACGGCCCGGGCCGACGGGGAGGCGCGGGGGCGCGCGCTGGCGCTGAGCCCGGGCGGGCGGCTGGGGCCCGTCTACCTGCTGGAGTGCCGCAACCACCGCAACCACGCGGACCGCTCTGGCCTCGCCGCGGAGACGCTGCAGGCGCGCCTCGACGCGGGCAGGCCGCCCGCGTGGCTGGAGCCCTTGTCGCCGCCCGGCGCGCCGCTGGACGTCTACCGGGTGCGGCCCGGACCGTGAGCGCTCCCACGAGAACGGCCGCGCTCGCGGCGCTGGCGCTGCTGTCGGCCGCCGCGTTCGCGCTTCTCGCCTGGTACTTCGGCGTCGGCGAGGGCCGGCTCGACTTTTCGCACCACGCCCGCGGGCGGGACTTCGTGAACCTGTGGACAGCCGGGCGGCTGATCGGCGAGGGCCGGGCGGTGGAGGTGTTCGAGCCGCGCGCCTTCATGGCGGCGCACCACCGCCTGTTCTCCCCCGCCCTGCCCTTCCACTTCTGGAGCTATCCGCCCCCCGCCCTGCTGCTGGCCGCCCCGTTCGCCCTTGCGCCCGGCTACTTCGCGGCGCTGGCGGCGTGGACCGCGGCGGGGCTCGTGCTGCTGTTCCCCGCCGCGCGGGCGGCGCTGGGGCTCCCGCCCGGGCGGCGCTCGCGGGTGGAGGCGGCGCTGCTGATGCTCTCGCCCGCCGTGGCCGTGAACGTCGGGCTGGGCCAGAACGGGGCGCTCACGGCCGCCCTGCTGCTGGGCGGACTGGCCCTGGCCGAGGCGCGGCCGCTCGCGGGCGGGGCGCTGCTGGGCCTCCTGGTGTTCAAGCCCCAGGTGGCGCTGCTGCTGCCGGTGGTGGTGCTGGCCGGGCGGCGCTGGCGCATGATGACGGGGGCGGTCGCCTCGGCTGTCCTGGTCGTCGCGCTGGCCACCGCCGTGTTCGGCCTCGACAGCTGGCGCGCCTTCCTCGACGGCTCGGCGCCCATGCAGTCGCAGATGCTGCGCGAGGGCCGCGGCCCGTTCATCGGCATGATGACCAGCGCCTTCATGGCCGGCCGGCTGCTGCACTGGCCGTGGACCACGGCGCTCCTGGCGCAGGCGCCCTTCACCGCGCTGGGCGTCTGGCTGGTGTGGCGAGCGTGGCGCGACGGGGCGGGCTCGGCCGTCGAGCGCGCCGCCCTCCTGTGCGCCGCCACCTTCCTGGCGACCCCGCAGGCCTTCAACTACGACCTGATCCCCGCCGCCTTCGCCGCCCTGGTGCTGCTGCGGCCCGGCGAGCGGCCGCGCGGCGGGTGGGTGTGGACGCTGGACGCGCTGATCGTGCTGGCCGCCTGGGCCTTGCCGGCCGCCATGCTGTGGGTCGGCGTGGAGTGGCACGTCCCGGTCGCGCCGGCGGTGCTGACGCTGCTGACGCTGCGGCTGGCCTGGCGCATGGGCCTGCGGCCCTACCCTCTTCCGCCCATCCCGGCAGAAGCGGGGACCTCACGGTCCAGCTACGCGTACGTCCACCAATCCCGTCGCCCTCGGACTTGATCCGAGGCCGAGCGTGCCACGGGCTGCGGGTGAACGGCGGCGCACGACCGGCGCCCGGCCTCGGGTCGAGCCCGAGGGCGACGGAGTATCGGGGAGAGGAGGGAGCTACGCCCGCACGCGCGCCGCGAGCGCATCCGCCGCCGCCGAGCCCGCCTCCCACACATAGTCCGGCCGCGTCACGCTCACCGGCCCGACGCCGGCGGCGGCGAGCGCCTCCGCCACGTCGATCAGCAGCGCCTCGGGGGCGAACAGCCCCTCCGCCCGCGCCTGCGCGCCCCGGGCCAGAAAGGAAGCAACCGCGCCCTCAGCGGCGGCGGCCTGCTCCGGGGGCCAGCGCAACGCCACCAGATCGCGCCCCCGGGCCCGCGCCTCGGCGGCGGAGAGCAGCCGTCGCGCGAGCCGCAGGCCCTCCGCGCTCCACGGGGCGCCGAGCCCGGCGGCCAGCTGGGCGCGGCTGCGCAGGATCACGCCGTCGCCGAGCACCTTCAGGTTGTTGGCCGCCAGCGTCGCGCCGGTGGTGGTGATGTCCACGACCACCTCGGCCTGGCCGGCGGCGGGGGCGCCCTCCGTGGCGCCCGAGCTCTCTACGATGCGGTAGTCGCCCACGGCGTGCCGGGCGAAGAAGGCGCGGGTCTGGGCGCCGTACTTGGTGGCCACGCGCAGACGACCCCCCGTGCGCATCAGGTGCAGGTGCGCCACGTCGGCCAGGTCGGCCATGGCCTGCACGTCGATCCAGCTCTTCGGCGCGGCCACCACCAGGTCCGCCCGGCCGAACGGCAGGGCGCGCAGCAGCAGCACCCGCGCGTCGAGGCCCTCGCCGCGCTCGCGCAGCAGGTCCTCGCCCGTGACGCCGAGGTGCAGCTCGCCCGCGTCCAGCCCGGCGGCGATATCGGCCGCAGACAGCAGGCGCACCTCCGCCCCGGGCAGGCCGGCGATGGCGGCGCGGTAGCCGCGCTCGCCCCCCGCGCTCTCCAGCTTGAGGCCGCAGTCGGCGAGCCACGCCTCGCATTGCTCCTTCAGCCGCCCCTTGGACGGGATCGCCAGGACCAGGCTCACGGGGCCGCCCTCCCGGGCCGCACCATGCAGCCTGCCGAGGGCGTGGGCGCGCCGCCCAGCCGGGCCACCAGCCCGTCGGACCGGCCGCCGGCCGCCACCGGCGCGTCCGGCGCCAGCGCGGTGCTGCGCACCTCGAACAGCACCCCGTCGTAGTAGCTGAAGGGCCGGGCGAAGCCGCAGTCGAGCTCCAGCGCCGCGCTCGGCACGCCGCCGTGCGCCAGGGCGTGCAGCCGCCGACGCCAGCCTTCGGTCAGGGGGTCGAGCCCGCCCCCTGCGGCGTGCGCCAGATCCTGCACGCGGTCGAGCGCCTCCGCCGGCGCGGCGCGCACGGCGAGGTAGCGCGCGATCAGGTCGCGCTCGGCGGGAGAGAGCCGGGGGGCGCGGTCCGCGTCGGCGCGCTCCACCAGCCGATGCACGATCTCGGCCGCGCCGCGGCCGCCCACCGGCTGGATGCCCGCCAGCCGCCAGAGCTCCTCGAGCGCCGTGGCGGCCTCCGCCTCCGGCAGGTCGGCCAGGATGGAGGCGAGCCGGCCATCGCCGTCGCGGGCCGCGGGCGCGCCTTCCGCCAGCCGGTCGAGCTCCGTGCGGACCGGCCGCCCCCCGGCGAAGGCGCGGTTCAGCCGGCCGCGCACCCCGTCCGGCAGGCCCAGCGCGCGCAGGAAGGCGGCGAACAGGCCCACGTCGCCGAACAGGAGGCGCAGGTCGTCCCGGCCGCCGGCGCAGGCGCCGGCCCAGGCGAGCGCGGCCACCTCGGCGTCCTCCACCGGGGCGTCGGCGGCCGGCCCGAACACCTCCACGCCCAGCTGCAGGAACTCGGACGGGCGGGGCGGGCCCGGCGGCGGGACCCGGAACGCCTGGCCCTCGTAGAGCCACCGCCCCTCGCCCGCGCCGGAGGCCGCGAAGGCGCGCGCCAGGGCCACCGTGAAGTCGGGACGCAGCGCCTGCTCGCCCGCCCCCTCGGCCTGCACCACGAACAGGCGCGAGCGCATGCCCTCGCCGGCGAGGTCCAGCAGCAGCGACAGGGGCTGGAGCGTCGGCGCGTCCGTCCAGCGCGCGCCGGTGCGGGCCGCGTAGGCGGCGAAGGGCGCGCGCACCGCGTCCAGCACCGCCCGGTCCACAGGCTCCGGGGCGAGCGTGGTCACGCCCGGGCGCCCACGATGCGGCGCACGAAGGCGGCGAGCTCGGCGCGCGGGATGGTGGCCTGGCCGGGGCGCTCGGCCTTCCAGGCGGCGTTGTCGGCGAGGCCGCGGGCCGCCTCGCGCCCGGCGTCCAGGTCCTTCACGGTCACCGTGCCGGCCGCGAGCTCGTCGTCGCCCACGATCACGGCGGCGGGCGAGAGCCGGCGGTCGGCGTACTTCATCTGCGCCTTCAGGCCCGACTCGCCGAGGTAGACCTCGGCGGCGATCCCCGCCGCGCGCAGCTCGGCGGCCACGGCGAAGTAGTCGGCCATCCGGTCGCGGTCGAAGGCGATCACCACCACCGGCCCGCGGGGCTCGGCCGCCGCCCGGCCCGCCGCGGCGAGCGCCGCCGACAGGCGCGAGACGCCGAAGGAGAAGCCGGTGGCCGGCGTCCGCTGCCCGGTGAAGCGGGCCACCAGGTCGTCGTACCGCCCGCCGCCGCCCACCGAGCCGAAGCGCACGGGGGCGCCCTTCTCGTCGACGGTCTCCAGCAGCAGGTCCGCCTCGAACACCGCGCCCGTGTAGTACTCCAGCCCGCGGACGATGGTGGTGTCGAACAGCGCCCGGTCCGGGCCGACGCCGAGCGCGGTCAGCGCCGCGTCGATGCCGGCGAGCTCCGCCAGCCCTTCCTCGCCCTCGGCCGAGCCGCCCACCACGGCGGAGACGCGGTCCAGCACCTCCGCACGCGAGCCTGCCGCCGCACCGCCCGTCACGAAGGCGAGCACCGCGTCCACGCCGCGCGCGTCCAGCCCGGCGCCCCTGGTGAAGTCGCCGCTCTCGTCCAGCCGGCCCGCGCCGAGCAGGAGCGCGACCCCCTCCGGGCCGAGCCGGTCGAGCTTGTCCACGGCGCGCAGCACCGCCAGGCGCCGGCCCGCGGAGTCGATGTTCACACTCGCCAGCAAGCCGTTGAGCAGCTTGCGGTTGTTAATCTTCAGCACCGCGGTCCCGCGCGGCAGCCCGGCGGCCTCAAGGCCCGCCACGGCCATGGCCACGATCTCGGCGTCCGCTTCCGGCCGGGCGCTGCCCACCGTGTCGGCGTCGCACTGGACGAACTCGCGGTAGCGGCCGGGGCCCGGCTTCTCGTTGCGCCACACCGTGCCGAACGCGTAGCGGCGGAAGGGCTTGGGCAGCGTCTCCCAGTGCTGGGCGGCGAAGCGGGCCAGGGGCGCGGTGAGGTCGTAGCGGAGCGCCATCCACTCGCCCGCCTCCTCCGAGCCCGCGCCGTCCTGCAGCGCGAACACGCCTTCATTCGGCCGGTCGGCGTCGGGCAGGAACTTGCCCAGGGCGTCGGCGTACTCGAACGCCGACGTCTCCAGCGGCTCGAACCCGTGCGCCTCGTAGACCTTGGACACGGCCGCCAGGATGGCCCGCTGCCGCGCGATCTCGCCCGCGCGGCGGTCGGCGAAGCCGCGCGGGGTGCGCGCCCCGGGGCGGAAGGAGGTCTCTGACATGGGCGCGTCCGCCTAAAGCTTTTTCCGCCGTGAGGAAACCGGCGAACCTTCTCCCTCCCCTTCATGGGGAGGGGGGACCAGCCGCAGGCGGGTGGGCGGGGGGCGGCAAGCACCAGGCGCGAAGAAGCGCCGTTCAGGTCGGTCCGCCATGTCAGCGTTGCGTCCGGGCGCCTCCACCCGCCAAGCTCCGCCCGGCCCCCTCCCCCACGAGGAGGAGGGAGAGGTGGTCGTTAACGGTCCCGCTACTTCCCCACGCGAGACTCCGGCCATGTCCTGCGACGCCGCCGCCATCGCCCTCGCCCTGCGCCTGGCCAGCTATCGCCCCGACGCGGCGGCGCCACGCCTGATCCGCGCCGCCGCCTCCGCCCGACCGCCCGGCAATCCGCTGGCTCGCGAGCCGCTGTTCGCCTCCATCGTGCGCGACGCCTCGCGCCTCCGCGACGCGGTGGACGCCCTGCGCACCGGCCGCAGCCCCGCCGACGAGGCCGCGCTCGGCCGGCTGGACGCCCGGGCCCAGGCGCTCGCCGCGCTCGACATGAAGGGCCACCTCACCCTCGCCGGGCGCGGTGCGGACGGCGACCTGAAGTGCATCCTCAAGGGCATCGCCCAGGACATGCCCCGCAAGGTCGCCGCCCTGCGCGCCGCGGCCCCCGCGGGACGGCGTGCAGCGCTGGACGAGCTCTGGTACCTCCTGCGGGACAACATGGAGGTGGTGACCGCCCCCTCCCGTCTGCAATCGAGCGATCCGGTGGCCTGAGCCGCGCGGCCGCGGACCGCGACCGGGTCAGGTCAGCTTCGCCGCCTCGCGGTGGAGGTGGGCGTGACGGAGCGCCAGGGCCTCCTCGTCGTGGCCGTAGCCGCCGCCGATCACGCCGGCGACCGCGGCGCCCGCCTCGCGGCAGGTGGCGAGCACGTAGCGGTCGCGCGCGGCGAGGCCCGCGTCGGAGAGCGAGAGGCGGCCCAGCCGGTCGTCGCGATGCGGATCGACGCCGGCGTTGTAGAAGACGAGGTCCGGGCGAAGCGCGTCCAGCAGGCGGGGCAGGTGCTCGGCCACGACGGCCAGGTAGGCGGCGTCCTCCGTCCCGTCCGGCAGGTCGATGTCGAGGTCGCTCCGGGCGCGGCGGGCGGGGAAGTTCTTGGCCGCGTGGACGCTCCAGGTGAACACGCGCGGCTCGTCCTCGAAGATGAAGGCGGTGCCGTCGCCCTGGTGCACGTCCAGGTCCACCACCAGCACCTGGCGCACGGCGCCCTCGTCCAGCAGGCGGCGGGCGGCCACGGCGACGTCGTTGAAGGTGCAGAAGCCGGAGCCGTAGGCGCGCGCCGCGTGGTGGCTGCCCCCGGCGGTGTTGCAGGCCAGGCCATGCTCCAGCGCCAGGCGCGCGGTGAGCAGGGTGCCGCCGACCGCCGCCCGGGAGCGGGCCGCCACCGACGGCGTGATGGGCAGGCCGATGCGGCGCGCCATGTCGCGCGGGGCGTCCGCCTCGAAGATCATGCGCACGTAGGCGGGGTCGTGCACGCCGGCGACCAGGTCGAAGTCGGCGGGCTCCGGGCGGTGGAAGCCGCCGGGGGCCACGACGCCCTCGCGCTCCAGCACCTCGGCGAGCCAGCGGAACTTGTCCATCGGAAAGCGGTGGCCCTCGGGCATCTCGGCGTGGAAGGCGGGGTGGTGCACGACGGGCAGCATCGCCCCGCACGTGGGAGGCCACCCGCCCCGCGCCAAGCGTGCTAGAGCGCGCGAGATGACCGACGCCGTCCTGCCCGACGCCGCGCCGACCAACTGGGTGGACCGGTGGGCGCCCGCCCCGCTGCGGCCCTGGCTGAAGCTCGGGCGCTTCGACCGGCCGGCGGGGATCTGGCTGCTGATGCTCCCCGGCTGGCAGGGCGCGGCCTTGGCGGCGGGGCTGGAGCGGGCGTGGCCGGACTGGACGCTGCTCCTGCGCATCGCCGTCGGTGCGGCGCTGATGCGGGCGGCGGGGTGCGCCTTCAACGACATCGTGGACCGCGACATCGACCGGCGCGTGGCGCGCACCGCCGCCCGCCCCGTGGCCTCCGGCGCCATAAGCCCGCGGGGCGCGGCCGCCTTCCTGGTGGCGCTGAGCCTGCTGGCGTTCGCCATCCTGCTGACGCTCGGCCCCCTGGCCATCGCGCTGGGCGTGGCGAGCCTCGCGCTGGTGGCCGCCTATCCCTTCATGAAGCGCATCACCTGGTGGCCGCAGGCGTGGCTGGGGCTGACCTTCAACTGGGGCGCGCTGGTGGGCTTCGCCGCGGCGGCGGGGCGGCTGGAGGCCCCGGCCGGGCTGCTCTACGCGGCCGGGGTCGCCTGGACGCTGGGTTACGACACCATCTACGCCCTGCAGGACCTCGAGGACGACGCCCTGGCCGGCGTGAAGTCCTCGGCTCGCAGGCTGGGCGGCGGCGTTCGCGCCGGGGTGGCCGCCTTCTACGCCGCGGCGGGGGCGCTGGCCTTGGTCGCAGCGCTCGCGTCCGGAGGGCGGGCGGGGCCGCTCGCCGGCGCCCTGCTGTTCTCCGCCCACCTCGGGTGGCAGGCGGCGCGGCTGCGGCCGCGGGATCCGGCGCGCGCCCTGGCGCTGTTCAGGTCCAACCGCGACGCGGGGCTGCTGCTGTTCGCGGGCCTCGCGCTGGCGGCGCTGTGACGGCTTGAGCGCCGACGTCCGCCGCGCCTTCGTGCTGGCCAACACCCGCCTGCAGAGCCCGCCCCACGCGCCCGAGCTCGTCCTGCACCTGGCCGACGAGGTGCTGCCCATCTGGCGCATGACGGAGGAGGAGCTGGGCGCCCTCGGCGTGCCTCCGCCCTTCTGGGCCTTCGCCTGGGCGGGCGGCCAGGCGCTCGCCCGCTGGTTGCTGGACAACCCGGCGGAGGTGCGCGGCCGCCGCGTGCTGGATCTGGCCACCGGCTCGGGCCTGTGCGCCATCGCGGCCCTGCGCGCCGGCGCGGCCGAGGCGCTGGGCGCGGACGTGGACGGCTTCTGCGCCGCCGCGGTGGCGCTGAACGCGGCGGCGAACGGCGTGACGATGGCCTTCACCGACGCCGACCTCACCCTCGCCGCGCCGCCCCCGTTCGACGTCGTGCTCGCGGGCGACATCGCCTACGAGCAGCCGCTGGCCGGGCGGGTGCGCGCCTGGCTCGGCCGGGCGCACGCGGCGGGGGCGCGGGTGCTGATCGGCGATCCGGGGCGGAGCTACTTCGACCCCGCCGGCCTCGTCCGCTTGGCCGAGTACCGCGTGCCCACCACGCGCGAGCTGGAGGACCGGGAGGTCAAGCGCACGGGGGTCTGGACCTTCGCTTGACGGCCGGTGTTCCACGTGGAACATTTCGGGAACAAGCGGGGGCGGCGATGCGGGTCACGGGGAAGATCGACTACGTGGAGCTGCCGTCGCGCGACCTGGCGGCGTCCAGGCGCTTCTACGCCGAGGCGTTCGGCTGGGAATTCACCGACTACGGCCCGACCTACGCCGCCTTCGACGAGGGGCTCGAGGGCGGCTTCCAGGCGGACGCCGCGGAGGCGCCCTCCGCGCCCCTGATGGTGCTGTACGCCGACGACCTGGACGCCATGCTGGTCAAGGTGACCGCGGCGGGGGCGGACATCGTGCGCCCGATCTTCACCTTCCCCGGCGGCCGCCGCTTCCACTTCCGCGACCCCGCCGGCACGGAGCTGGCGGTGGCGAGCTACGGCTAGTCTCCTCCACTCCCCGGTCGCAGATAAGCGAACCGCCGAAGGAGCGAGGGGGTCGGCCGGCGCAGCCGGAAGCCGCATTCGGCGTGTCTTCCGCGCTCACGCACGGCCCCTCCGGCCCTCTGGGCCACCTTCCCACCTGCGATGGGGAGGATCAGGGCGCTCCAGGGCTGATCGGAAGTCCGGCCGGAACGGACGGGGATTCCAGCCCAGGTCGCGCTGCGCCGGGCCGGGGTCGAACACGAGGTCGGCGGACATGCGCTCGCCCATGGCGGCCCCCGCGCCGGGCAGCAGCGGCGAGGCGAGCGCCAGCCCCGCTCGCCACAGCCACGGCGGCGCGTGCAGCAGGCGCGGCGGGCGGCCCAGCCCCGCGAACACGCGCCGGCACATGTCGGCGTAGGTGAGCGTCTCGCCGCCCGGCAGGTCGTAGGCGCGGTTCGCCGCCGCCGGGCTGGCCAGCGCGGCGATCACGGCGGCGGCGAGATCGTCCGCGTGCACGGGCTGGCGCAGACCCTCGCCGCGGCCGGAGAGCGGCAGGACGCCGAAGCGCCGCGCCAGCCCGGCCAGGCGCGAGACGTTGCGGTCGCGCCCCTCCGCGTAGACCAGCGTCGGCCGCAGGACGGTCCAGGTCGCGCCCGCCGCCTCGCACAGCCGCGCCACCTCCGCCTCCGCTTCCGCGAGCCGCCGCGCCACCCCGCGCTCGGCCGGGTCGGACGACTGCGCCTTGGTCCAGCGGCTGGTGGAGGAGACGGCCACCACGCGCGTCCAGCCCTGCGCCAGCAGCTCCGGAAGCACGGGCGGGAGCAGCCAGATCGGGGCGAGGTGCGCCACGACTCCCTTCCCCCTCGATGGGGGAAGGGCCGCGGATGGGGGTGAGGGCGTGACGCTTGTCGGCGGACTTGGGCGGCGCTTCCCGCGCTCGGACGTCAGACGATGTGCCGCCACCCCCATCTCCGGCCCTTCCCCCATCGAGGGGGAAGGGAGGCCCGCGCCCAGGTTCCAGGCGACCCAGCGCTCGTACCCCTCGGCGCCCCCGCCGCGCCCCACGCCCCACAGGTCCGCGCCCGCCATGCGCGCGGGCAGGCAGCGCCCGATCAGGCTGGTGGCGCCCGTGACCAGCACGGGTCCGGCGGTCGGGGGCGAGGACGGCATCGCTCCGCCCTAGCCTCCGACGGTGCGGACGGCCATATCGGGCCGCGCCCCGCCTCCCGGAGACCTCATGGACGAGACCCTGCTGCACGACGTCGTGGCCGCCTGCCGAGCCGCGGGCGCGGACGCGGCGGAGGCCGTGGGGGCCGAGCGGCGCTCGCTGTCGGTGGCCAGCCGCGAGGGCGCGCTGGAGGAGCTGGAGCGCGAGGAGGCGCGCGACCTCTCCGTGCGCGTGTTCGTGGGGCGGCGGCAGGCGGCGGTGTCCGGCTCCGACCTGTCCAGGGGCGCCATCGCCAAGCTGATCGACCGTGCGGTGGCCATGGCCCGGCTCGCGCCCGAGGACCCCTACGCCGCCCTGGCCCCGCCCGAGCTCCTGGCGCGCGGCCCCTTCCCCGACCTCGACCTCTACGACCCCGCCGAGCCCACCGCCGAGGCGCTGGAGGAGGCCGCCCGCCGGGCGGACGCGGCCGCGCTCGCCGTGCCGGGGGTGACCAACAGCGACGGCGGCTCGGCGAGCTGGAGCGCCGGCGCGCACCGCTTCGTCACCAGCGAGGGCTTCTCCGGCCTGTCGCGCGCCAGCTGGTGGAGCGTGTCGGCCTCGGCCATCGCCGGCGAGGGCTCGGGCATGGAGCGCGGCGGGGACGGGCGCACCACGCGCTGGCGCGGCGACCTCCCCTCGCCCGAGTCCATCGGCGCGGAGGGCGGCCGCCGGGCGGTGGCGCGGCTCGGGGCGCGCAAGATCGCCTCCACCACCGCGCCCGTGCTGTTCGACAACCGGCACTCGACCTCGCTGCTCGGCCCCCTCCTCGGCGCCATCTCCGGCCCTTCGCTGGCCCGCGGCACCTCCTTCCTGAAGGACCGGCTCGGCAAGGCCGTGTTCTCGCCCGCGGTGACGATCACCGACGATCCCTTCGTGGTGCGCGGCATGGGCTCCGGCGTGTGGGACGACGAGGGCCTGCCGGTGGTCGCGCGCAAGCTGGTGGACGCGGGGGTGCTCACCACCTGGCTGCTGAACCTGGCCAGCGCCCGGCAGCTGGGGATGGCCCCCACCGGCCACGCCAGCCGGGGCGGCGCCGGGCCCTCCGGCGTCAGCGTGCACAACCTCGTGCTCCAGCCGGGGCCGGACAGCCCGGAGGCCCTGATGCGCGCCGCGGGCGGGCGGGGGCTGCAGGTCACCTCCATGTTCGGCCCGTCGCTGAACGCCAACACAGGCGACTGGTCGGCCGGCGTCGCCGGCGTGTGGTGGGAGGGCGGCGAGCCCGCCTACCCGGTCACCGAGATCACGGTCGCGGGCGCCCTGCCCGAGATCTACGCCCGGCTGGTTCCCGCCAGCGACCTGGACGTCCGCGGCGCGATTGAGGCGCCCTCGATCCTGGTCGACGGCCTGGCGATCGCCGGCAAGTGAGCGACCTCGCCCTCCTGGCCGACGCGGCCCGGGAGGCCGGGGCGCTGATGACGCGCATGCGCCCGGGCGTGCGCGTGCACGGCAAGCCGGACGGCTCCCCGGTGACGGAGGCCGACCTCGCCGTCGACCGCATGCTGCGCGAGAGGCTCATGGCGGCCCGGCCGGACTACGGCTGGCTCTCGGAGGAGACGGCGGACGATCCCGCCCGCCTGGCGCGCCGCCGGGTGTTCGTGGTCGATCCCATCGACGGCACCGCCGCCTACATCCGCGGCAAGCCGTGGTTCTGCACCTCGCTGGCGGTGGTGGAGGACGGGCTGCCCGTGGCCGCCGCGGTGCTCGCGCCGGAGCTCGGCGAGCTGCACCTGGCCGAGGCGGGCGGCGGCGCGCGCCTGAACGGGGAGCCCGTGCGCGTCGCCCCGGCGGCAGCCGACCTGTCGACCGCGCGCGTGGTGGGCGACCCCGACCTCCTGCGACCGCCGGCCTGGCCGCCCTTCACCGTGGAACGGCGCAACGCCATCGCGTGGCGCCTGGCGGCGGTGGGCGCGGGGGTGTTCGACGCCGCCATCGCCCCCTCGCCCAAGTGGGAGTGGGACGTGGCCGCCGGCGCCCTGATCGCCGCGGAGGCGGGCGCGGCCGTCACGGATGCGCAGGGGCGACCTCTGCGCTTCAACACGCCCGAGGCGCGCCTGCCGGGCCTGGTCGCCTGCGCGCCGGCGCTGCTGCCGTTGATCTTGGCCCGCCTCGCCCCTAAGCCCGCCGCGCGCGCTCAGGAGCCCCGCCCGCCCATGTCCCAGCAGCTTCTCCACCTGGTGTTCGGCGGCGAGCTGAGCCACGTCGACGGGACCGAGTTCCGGGACCTGTCGAAGCTGGACTTCGTGGGCGCCTATCCGGACTACGCCAGCGCCCGCGCCGCCTGGCTCGCCCGGGCGCAGGCCACGGTGGACAACGCGCACATGCGCTACTTCATCGTCCACGCCCACCGGCTGCTCGACCCGGCCAAGGATGCGGCCTGACGAAAGGACGGCCCCGACGCGAGGCGCGCCGGGGCCGAGGGGGAGTGTCGGAGGAAAGCTCAGCGCTTGGCGGAGGTGTTGCACTTGCCGAGATCGTCGCCGGCCACGACGTCCGAGCCGGTCTGGTAGAGCTCGAAGGCCCCCAACGACTTGGCGGCCGAGGCGCACTCGCGGCCGAGCGACTGCACGCGGGCGGTGGAGGTGGCGTTGGCGCGGCACGTCTGGGCCTCGCAGTGCCAGATGCGCCCATCGATCACCGGGTCGGCGGGCCGGGTCAGCGGGATGGCCAGGCGCGCATAGGTGACGCCCTTGGCGAGCGACACGGGCGTGACCGCGGGAGCCGGGGCGTTGGCCGCCACGGCGGCGACGGCGAGGGCAGCGAGGGCTTGCACAAACATGAGTGGCTCTCCGGAGAGGGAGGATTGAGGAGGGGTGTGACGGGGAGGAACCCCCTCCAGGCATCTCTAACCTATCGGTGATCGGCGGCGCCCGCCATTGCGAAGCTCTGCACGGGTGCTATGCATTTCTGCATGCCCGACGCCTTGACCGAAGCCGCCGACTGGACGCTGATCCGCTCCTTCATCGAGGTGGTGCGAACCGGCACCCTCTCCGCGGCGGCGCGCAACCTCGGCCAGACCCAGCCCACCATCGGCCGCCAGGTGCGCCGGCTGGAGGAGCTGTGCGGCGAGCCCCTGTTCCTCCGCCGCGGCCGCGACCTGGCGCCGACCGAACGGGCGCAGACGCTCTACGAGCAGGCCAACGCCCTGGAGACGGAGGTGACAGGGTTGACCCGCGCCTTCGCCGCGCCCGTCAGCCAGGGCCCTGGCACGGTGCGGATCACCACCACCGAGCTGTTCGCCTCCTACGCCCTGCCCTACCTGCTGCCGCCTCTGCTGAAGGCCGACGCGGGCCTGGAGATCGAGATCCTGGCCAGCGACCGCATCGACAACCTGGTGCGACGCGACGCCGACATGGCCGTGCGCTTCGGCCGTCCCGTCGAGCCCGAGCTGATCGCGGTCAAGGTGGCGGAGCTGGAAGTCGGCCTCTACGCCTCGCCGGAGCTGATCGCCACGCACGACCCGCCCCGCAACCTCGCCGAGCTGATCCCCTGGCCGTGGGTCGGCAGTCGCGACGCCTCCGAGTTGATCGAGCACTCCCGCGCCATGGGCTCGCCCATCGGCCGCCACGGCGTGCGCGTGCGCAGCGACAGCCTGCATGTGCGTCTAGCGGCCATGGAGGCGGGGCTGGGCGTCGGCGCCCTGGTCACCTGGCTGGCTGACGCCCGGCCTCAGCTGCGCCGACTACTGCCAGACTACGTGCCCGCCACACTGCCGCTATGGTTGGTGGCGCACGACGACCTGAATCGCTCTCCCCGCCTGCGCCGCGTGTTCGACGGCCTTCGCGCTGTGCTGCGCGAGAAGGCGGCCCGGCGCGGCGGGTCGTTCTGAGGGACTACAGTCCCAGCGCGCTTCGCAGCAGCGCATTGGCCCGCGTCTGCCATCCCGGTCCGTCGCTGCGCAGCCGCTCGACGACCGCCGAGTCAAGCCGCAGCGTTACCTGCCGCTTGGGATCAAGCGAGCGCGGGCGGCCAGCCTTAGTCAGGGTGCCGTTGGCCGGGCGAATCACGCGATCACCCATGCTGAACTCGGCCCGCTCGAACTGATCATCCGTCCACTCCGGCGCCTGATCGGGATCAGACCAGTCGATGTCCGAACTTGCGTTCTTCTCGATCATTGCAGCGCCTCATGGAGATGATGTGTTGGGCGTCGCCTCTCTGGGTCCATACGACCATGACAAGGACGCCGTTGAGACGGCCCATCGTCTGTAATCTCAGCTCGCCATAGTCATGGCGATCGTCGATGTGCGTGAGCTTCGGACCCTGCATGATCTGTGCGGCGTCCTCGAAATCGAGCCCGCGATCTCGCAAGGTCGAGACGCGTTTGGCTGAATGGTAAGTGATCCGCATGGAGGCGGCCTCCGTAGGGGCTGGATCATGGTTAGCTCCTGCGGGCTTCAGCCGCCGTTGTCAGCGCCGCGACAAGTCGAGGCGTGATTTTTGTAGCTCCAATAATCATCTATGACAATCTATTCCCGCCGCAGCAGTCGGTCGCTGAGCAGGCTGCCCCACATCCCGGCCTGGAACTCACGCTTCAGCGCGACGGGGTCGTAGTCCGGTCCCTGCGTCCAGTCGTAGAAGCTGAGGCCCCTGGGCTCGCCCTGCTCCAGGTAGCGGGCGAAGGCGAAGTCGATCACGCCCGTCTTGCCCGCCTTCACGTGCAGGTGGCGGAAGCTAAGCTCGCGCAGCGCTTCGCGCAGGGGCAGGCCCAGGTGCAGGTGGGCGTAGAGCACGCTCATCACCCCCGCCCGGTCCGCCCCCGACTTGCAGTGCATCACGGCGGGGTACTTCACGCGCTCGAACAGCGCCTTGGCGGCGGACACCTGGGCGGCGGAGGGCGCCTCGCGCGAGCTGACCGGGAAGTCCACCAGGGTCAGGCCCAGGCGGGCGCAGGCGGCGCGCTCCAGCACGTAGAAGCTGGTCTCGAAGCCGCCGCCGCGCAGGTTGATCACCGTGCGCACGCCGCTGTCGCGCCACCAGCGCAGGTGGAACGGCCACGGCTGGTTGGTGCGGATCAGGTGGCGGTCGATCCAGTGCGCGTTCTGGAACGCCAGCCGCAGGTAGGCGTGGTCCTTCCACAGGTAGTCGGCATAGGCCCGGAGCCGGCCCGCACGGGTGTCGAGGTCGAAGCGGGCCACGGCGCTGGTCTACCGCGACGCGGCGCAGTTTCAACTTTCGGATGACACGCTAAAAGCCACGCCATGTCCGCCGCCGCCGAGGAGCCGTCCGCCCGGGCCGTCGCGATGCGGCTGTTCCACGAGCACCTGCAGCCGCGCTGGCGGGGGCTGGTGGCCGCCCTGCTGTGCGCGGCCGCCGTGGCCTTCCTCACCGCCACCCTGGGCTGGATGCTGAACCCGGTGGTCAAGCGCGTCTTCATCCAGAAGCGGGTGGACTCGCTGCTGCTGATCACCGGCCTGATCGTGGCGCTCGGCGCGCTGCGGGCCGCGGCCCAGTACGGGCAGGCGGCGCTGGTGAACCGCATCGGCCACGGCATGGTGGGCGCCATGCAGGTGCGCCTGTTCGAGCGGCTGGTGCGCGCCGACCTGGCGCAGCTTCGCGCCCAGCACTCCGGCGCCTACGTCTCCTCGGTGCTCTACGACGCGGGGCTGATCCGCGAGGCGGCGACCCAGGGCGTGGTCAACTACACGCGCGAGGGGCTGACGGTGCTGTTCGCCGTGGGCGCCATGGCGTTCCAGGACCCGTACCTGACGCTGCTGGTGGTGATCGCCGGGCCGCTCGCCGGCGGCGTCATGCGCCGCTTCGCCAAGCGCACGCGAAAGGCGGCTGCGGGCGCCATGAACGAGACCAGCGCCCTCTCCACCGCCGTCATGGAGAGCCTGGACGGCGTCAAGCTGGTCAAGATCGACGACCGCGAGGCGGCGGAGACCGCGCGCGTGGCCGCCGTGGTCGCCCGGCGCGAGCGGCACGTGATCAAGGGCGCCGTGGCCCGCGCCGCCGCGCCGGTGGCCACCGAGCTGATCAGCGTGCTGGTCACCGCGGGCGTCATCTTCTACGCCGGCTGGCGCGCCACCAGCGACAAGCTGACGCTGGGCCAGCTCACCGCCTTCCTGGTGCTCCTGACCATGGCGGCGCAGTCGCTGCGGCAGGTGGCCAACCTGCAGGCCGTGTTCGCCGAGGGCACGGCCGCCGCCCGCCGCTTGTTCGCCGCCCTCGACATCAAGCCCGAGGTGGCGGACGCCCCGGGCGCGCCCGCCCTGCCCGCCGGCCCCGGCCTCGTGCGGTTCGAACGCGTCGGCTTCGGCTACAGCCCGGGCGCCCCGGCGCTGGTGGACGTGACGCTGGAGGTCCGGCCCGGAGAGACGGTCGCCCTGGTCGGCCCCTCCGGCGGCGGCAAGTCCACCATCCTGAACCTGATCCCGCGCTTCTATGACGTGACCGCGGGCGCGGTGACGGTGGACGGGCACGACGTGCGCGCCGTCACCCTGCCCTCGCTGCGGTCGCGCATCGCCCTGGTGACGCAGGAGCCGTTCCTGTTCGACGACACCGTGCGCGCCAACATCGCCCACGCCCGCCCGGACGCCTCGCCGGAGGAGGTGGAGGCCGCCGCCCGCCAGGCCGCCGCGCACGAGTTCGTCGCCGCCCTGCCCCAGGGCTACGACACACCCGTGGGCGAGGCGGGCGCGCGCCTCTCCGGCGGCCAGCGCCAGCGCATCGCCATCGCCCGCGCCTTCCTCAAGAACGCGCCCATCCTCCTGCTGGACGAGGCCACTAGCGCCCTGGACACGGAGAGCGAGGGGCAGGTGGCCGACGCCCTGCGCCGCCTCACCGCCGGCCGCTCCACCCTGATGATCGCCCACCGCCTCTCCACCGTGCGCGACGCCGACCGCATCTACGTCATCGAGGCCGGCCGGGTGGTGGAGACGGGCACACACGCCTCGCTGGTGGCCGGCGGCGGCCTCTACGCCCGCCTCGCCCGGGCGCAGAACCTGGACGTGGTGCGGGAGCCGGTCTCCTGAGGTCGCGGGCGGCGCTTCTTCTCCCTCCCCCTCGTGGGGAGGGGGGACCAGCCGCAGGCTGGTGGGTGGGGGGCCGCAGCCGTGAGGCGTCCAGACGGCTCCCACCCCGGTCGAGCCCAGACGCCATCCGTCGCGCTTGGGACGCCCCCCACCCACCAGG
Organism: uncultured Caulobacteraceae bacterium; assembly: GCA_964244065.1. GTDB lineage: Bacteria > Pseudomonadota > Alphaproteobacteria > Caulobacterales > Caulobacteraceae > JASLDZ01. The sequence continues at coordinate 151,358 of CAXTHH010000003.1, forward strand.
CTTCGCCTGGTCCCCCCTCCCCACAAGGGGGAGGGAGAGCGTTCCATGAGACCCCTCCGCATCCCGTGGGTCCGCGCGGTCCTCGCACGCGCGCTCGCGGGCTACCTGCGCTTCGGCCTGCGCACCATCCGCTGGACCTCCGAGAACGCCGCGGCGGCCGAGGGGGTGTGGGAGGCGGGAGGGGGCGTGATCGTCTGCTTCCAGCACGGCCGCATCGCCCTCTCCCCCGCCTGCTGGCCGCTCGGCCGCGCGCAGGAGCCCCGGGTCATGATCTCGCTCAGCGCGGACGGCGCCTTCGTGGCCGACGCCGTGGCGCGGCTGGGCTTCCCGGCGATCCGCGGCGGCGGCGGCAAGGCGAGCGCCAAGGGCGGCGCGAGCGCCTTCCGCGAGACGCTGCGCTGGCTCAAGGGCGGCGGCGGGATCGCCATCACGCCCGACGGCCCGCGCGGCCCGGCGGGCGCCATGACGGAGGGGCCGCCGCTGCTGGCCAGGACCTCGGGCGCGCCCGTGCTGCTGGTGGGTCTGGCCTGCCGCCCCTGCCTGCGCCTCTCCGCCTGGGACCGCCACGTGGTCCCCCTGCCCTTCGGTCGCGGCCGGATCGTATGGGAGGGTCCCCTGCGGGCGGATCGCGACGCCGCGCCCGAGACGCTGCGGGACGCCTGGCGCGAGCGGCTGCAGGCCGTCACCGACCGGGCGGAGGCGTTCCGGTGAGCCCGGCGCTGCTCGCCTACCGGCTGCTGACGGGCGCCGCCGAGCCGCTGCTGCCGGCCGTGCTCCGCGCCCGCGCGCGACGCGGCAAGGAGGACTCCGCCCGGCTGACGGAGCGCCTGGCGCGGGCCCCGGTCGCGCGTCCGCCCGGTCCGCTGATCCAGCTGCACGGGGCGAGCGTGGGCGAGGGCCTGTCGCTGCTGCCGCTGGCGCAGGCGCTGCGGGCGCAGGCGCCGCACGCCGCGCTTCTGGTCACCTCCGTCACCCTGACCTCGGCGAGCCTTCTGCCCGGGCGGCTGCCCGGGGGCGCGCTGCACCGGCTGGCGCCCGTGGACGCGCCGGGGGTCGCCCGCCGCTTCGTCGCCGGCTGGCGGCCGGACCTGCTGGTGCTGGCCGAGAGCGAGATCTGGCCCAACCTGCTGCTCGCGGCGCGGCGGGCGGGCGGGCGCTCCGCCCTGGTCTCCGCCCGCCTGTCGCCGTCCAGCCTGCGGGGCTGGGCGCGCGCGCCCGGCGCCGCCCGCGAGCTGTTCGGCGGCTTCGACCTGGTGCTCGCGCAGGACGACGCCACCGCCGCCGCGCTCGCGGCGCTCGGCGCGCGCGACGACGGCCGCCTGAACCTGAAGCTCGCGGGCGGGCCCCCGCCCGTGGACGCCGCCGCCCTGCAGCGCGCCCGAGAGGCCGCGACGGGTCGCCCCGTGCTCGTCGCCGCCTCCACCCACCCTGGAGAGGAGACGGTCGCGCTCGACGCCTACGCGCGCTTGGCGGACCGGCCGGACTCGCCGCGGCTGGTGCTGGTCCCCCGCCACCCGGAGCGCGGGGCGGAGGTGGCCGCCCTTGCCGCCGCGCGCGGCCTCGGCGTGACGCGGCAACGGGCGGGACAGGCGTTCGGCTCGGAGCCGGTGCATGTGGCTGACGCCGTGGGCGAGCTCGGGCTGTGGTTCAGCCTGGCCGCCTCGGTCTGGCTCGGCGGCGGCTCCTCCCCGGCGCTCGGCGGCCACAACCCGGTGGAGCCCGCGCGGCTGGACGCGCCCACCCTGGCCGGGCCACACCGGGAGAACTGGCGGGAGGTCTACGCCCGCCTGGGCGACGCCGCGCCCGTGGCAGGGGACGCCGACGCGTTGGCCCGCTTGTGGACCGCCGACCTGGACTCGCCCGACCTCGCCCGCGAGCGCGCCCGCAACGCCCGCGCGCGCCTCGGCGACGAGGAGGCCGCCGTGGCCGAGGCCGCCCGCCGGTTGCTGTCGCTCCTGTGAAGCTCGCCACGCCCCGCTGGTGGTACGTGCGCGAGGGTGCGCCCGCCCCGGTGCTCCGGGCGCTGCTGCGCCCGCTCGGCTGGGCCTACGCGGCGGCGGCCGCGCGGCGGATCGCACGGACGACGCCCGCCGACACAGGCGGTCCCGTGATCTGCGTGGGCAACCTCACGGTCGGCGGCGCGGGCAAGACGCCGGTCGTGCGCGAGCTGCTGGCGCGGCTGCGCGCGCAGGGCGTCCAGGCGCATGGGCTCTCGCGCGGGCACGGCGGCCGGGAGCGCGGGCCGCTGCGCGTCGACCCCGCCCGCCACACCGCCGCCGAGGTGGGCGATGAGCCGCTGATGCTCGCCGGCGACGGCCCGTTCTGGATCGCCCGCGACCGGGCGGCCGGCGCGCGCGGCCCCGTGGCAGCGGGCGCCGCCGTGGTGGTCATGGACGACGGCCACCAGAACCCGACCGTCCGCAAGGCGCTGTCCCTGGTGGTGGTGGACGGCGAGACGCGGGGCGGCGAGTGGCCGTTCGGCGACGGCTCGGTCTTCCCGGCCGGTCCGATGCGCGAGCCGCTACGCCGCGGGCTGGCGCGGGCGGATGCGGTGGTGCTCCTGCTGCCCGCCGACCTGCCGGCGCCCGACCCGGAGCTCGTGGCCGTGCTCGGCGCCCTGCCTGTGCTGGTCGCCCGGCTGGAGCCGGCCGCGCCGCCGCCGCGCGGCCCGCAGCTCGCCTTCGCGGGCGTCGGCAAGCCGTGGAAGGTGGAGCGCGCCCTGCGCGCCGCCGGGTGCGAACTGGCCGACTTCGCCCCCTGGCCCGACCACCACCCCTACTCGGAGGCGGACCTCGCCTTCATGGCCGACCGCGCCGCCGTGTTCGGCGCGGGCCTCGTCACCACCGAGAAGGACTGGGCGCGCCTGCCGCCCGCCTGGCGGGACCGCGTGGCGGCCTGGCCCGTGCGCGCTCGGTTCGAGGACGAGGCCGCGCTGGACACCCTGCTGCGGACAGCGCTCGCCCGAGGATGAGCGCTCCCATGTGAGCGGCTAGCGGCGCCCCTGAGACGCCGCGGCGTCCCGCTCCGCCCTGCGGGCGCCGCCCAGGATGCCCAGCAGCGAGTAGTTGCCCTCATGGCAGGCCACCTCATAGGTGCGGCCGGTGGTTCGGCGCATCGGCAGCTCGCCGCGCCAGGGGCGGGTGAAGGCGGCGGGGTCGTCCACCGCGAACTCGTAGCGGATCAGGTCGGGGCCGGTGCGCGTGAACCGCTCGGTGACCTTGGCGTCGGGGCTCATGAAGTAGAGCGGGGCCCGGAAGGACTCCCCCGGGTGGAAGCCGGTGGTCTCGACGACGAGGGTCGCCCCCTCCCACCGGCCGCTCGACCAGCCGCCCCAGGTGCGCGCGCCGGCGGGAGGGCGCGAGCCGTCCAGGCGGATGGTCCGCACCTCGTGGTTCGCCTCGGCGAAGATCACCACCTCCGTCGGTGTCTGCATCAGGGTGTAGATCGGCCCGTACGGCGGGTTGAGCATGGGCGGCCCCAGCGCGCTCCAGCCCGCGGCCAGGCAGCGGTCGGAGGCCGTCAGCGTCTCCGGCCCGTCGGCGCGCAGGCCGAAGCCGGCGGCCACGCCGCGACGGCCCGCCTCGTTGTACGGCAGCCTCCCGTCGGCGGGCTCCGTGAGCCAGGCCGCGCGGAAGCGTCCGTCCACCACGCCGACTCCGCCCTCCTCGGCCCACTCGGTGGCGCGCTGGCCCACGGGCGTGTCGCCGGCGTCGCCCCTGAGCTCGTCCCGCATGCGCTTGGCCATTGCGGGCGCCTCGGCGGCGGAGACCTCCGAGGTGTCGACCCCGCGCGGTCGCTCCAGGCGCGTCAGCGACAGGTTGGTCCAGACGCCCTGCAGGTCGGGCGCGCCCCAGCGCGTGCGCGGGGCGCGGTAGGCAGCGGCGAGCGCGGGGCCGGACTGGGCGGCCAGCAGCAGCGCCGCAAGGATCGCACCTGCTTGTCGCATGCCGGCCCCGCTCGGCCCCGGGTCAGCGCTTGTACACCGTCCCGCCCTTCATGACGAAGGACACGCGCGAGAGCTCCGACACGTCCGCCGTGGGATCGCCCTTCACGGCCACCAGGTCGGCCGCCTTGCCGGGGGTGAGCGCGCCCACGTCGGGCAGGCGCAGGTACTCCGCCGCCCGCGTGGTGGCCAGGGCGATGGCCTGCACCGGCGTCCAGCCCGCCTGCACCAGGAGCACGAACTCGCGCGCGTTCAGCCCGTGGGGCGAGACGCCGCTGTCGGTGCCGAAGGCGACGTTGATGCCCGCGTCGTGGGCGCGCTTGCCCATGGCCTGCATGAGCGGGCCCGCCTCCAGCGCCTTCTTCTTGGTGGCGGCGACATACCAGGTGTTCGGCTTGGCGGCCTCGCGGGCCACCCAGTCCCCGGCCATCAGCGTCGGCACGAGCCAGGCGTTGTGCGCCTTGAACAGCCGGATCGACTCCCCGTCGAGGTAGGTGCCGTGCTCGATCGAGTCGACGCCCGCGCGCAGGGCGGCGTTGATGCCCTTGGTCCCGTGCGCGTGCGCCTTCACCAGCCGGCCCATGGAGTGGGCGGCGCTGATGATGGCGACCATCTCCTCGTCGCTGAGCTGCTGCTCCAGGCCCGTGGCGCCCGGGTCGCCCACGCCGCCGGTGGCGTGGAACTTGATCAGGTCCGCCCCGCGCGCCACCTGCCGGCGCGTCTTGAACCGGCAGTCGTCCGCGCCCGAGCAGAGGGTGTCCTCCTCCAGCGCGTGGATCACCTCCTCGCGATAGCCGGCGATCTGGCCGTGGCCGCCGTGCGCGGAGAGCGCGTTGCCCGCCGCCAGGATGCGCGGGCCCGGCAGCTCGCCCCGGGCGACGCCGTCGCGCAGGGCGAAAATCGCCTTGTCCGGATCCCCCGCGTCCGCCACGGTGGTGAAGCCGGCCTCCAGCGTGCGCTTGGCGTAGACGGCCCCGTCCACCACCGCGGCGGCGTCGGATTTCGTCACCGTGTCGAGCCGGCCGGTGGGGCCCTGCTGGTGCAGGATGTGCACGTGGGTGTCGATCAGGCCGGGCAGTACGAAGCTGTCGCGCAGGTCCACGGTCTCGCCGTCGGCGCCCGTGACGAAGCCGTCGCGGATCTCTGCCACGCGGCCGTCGCGGATCACCAGCGTCTTCTGCTGGAGCACGCGGCCGGTGGCCGGGTCGGCCAGCACGCGCCCGGCCTGGACATAGCTGACCGTGGCGGGCGTGGGCGTTCCCGCCGGGCCGGGAATCACCGCCGGCAGGCCCGGTACGCCCGGCGCCTGGGCGAGGGCCGCACCGCCAGCCATCGCGGCCAGCGCCGCACCCAACATCGACTTGCGCATCTTTCCCCCCGCTCATCCCCGCGGAAGCGGGGAGCCAGTGTGAGCGGCTCCGCCCCGCTCGATCAAGTCAGGCCCAGGTGCGCGGAGTCCGCACCGGGTCCCCGCTTCCGCGGGGATGATCGAGGAGGAGGGCTAGGCCCCCGCCCTCTGGGCGAACATCCACGCGTTCTCGGCCAGCCCCGGCACCCGCTTGGCCATCTCGGCCGCCTGGGGGCTCGCGGCGGTGCCGTCGCGCACCCTCCCGGCGATCCCCTGCACGATCCCGGCGAGGCGGAACAGGTTGTAGCTGAAGTACCAGTCGAGATCGGGCGCCCCTGCCCGCCCGGTGAGCGCGCAGTAGCGCTCCACGATCTCCTCGCGCTCAGGGATGCCCAGCTGGCCGAGGTCCTTGCCGCCGATGCCCCGGCCCTCGGACGAGGGCATGACCCACTGCATCAGGTAGTAGCTGAAGTCGGCCATCGGGTTGCCGAGGGTGGAGAGCTCCCAGTCCAGCACGGCGGTGATGCGCGGCTCCGACGGGTGCAGCACCGTGTTGTCCAGCCGGAAGTCGCCGTGGACGATGCTGGTCTGGTCGTCCTGCGGCACGGTGCGCGGCAGCCACTCGATGAGCCGGTCCATGGCCTCCAGCGTGTCGGTTTCGCTCGCGCGATACTGCCGGGTCCAGCGGTCCACCTGCCGGGCGAAGTAGTTGCCGGGCTTGCCGTAGTCGCCCAGCCCGATGGCCGCGTAGTCGGTGGTGTGCAGCTTCGCGAGCACCTCCACCTGGTCCAGGTAGGCGGCGCGCCGCTCCTCCCGAGAGAGATCGGGTAGGGACAGGTCCCACAGGATCCGGCCCTCCACCTTCTCCATCACGTAGAACATGGTGCCCGTCACGCTCTCGTCCGTGCACAGGCCGTAGGTGCGCGGCACGGGGAAGCCCGTGGCGCCGAGCGCGGTGATCACCTTGTGCTCGCGATCCACGGCGTGCGCGCTGGGCAGGAGCTTGCCCGGCGGCTTGCGCCGCAGGACGTAGCGGCGGCCTGGCGTGACCAGCTCATAGGTCGGGTTCGACTGGCCGCCCTTGAACTGGTTGACCGTCAGCGGGCCGGCGTAGCCTTCCACGTGGGCGGCCATCCAGCGGTCGAGCGCGGCGACGTCGAACGCCAGGCGCGCGTCGACGGGCTTGGTGCCGGAGAAGGTGTCCTGCGCGCTGTCGCTCATGCCGCGAATCTAGGCGGCGGCGGCGGCCGGGGGCAACCTCCGTCCGGTTACCTGGCGGACACAGGCGCGGCCGGTGCCGCCGCGGCCGGAGCGGGTTTGGGCTCCTCCTGCTTCCCCAGCCGGGCGGCTTCCAGGATGGTGCGGATCGAGTAGTTGCCCTCGTGGCAGGCGTACTCGAACATCGGCCCCTTGGCGGCCCGGAAAACGCCCTCGCCACCGAACGGCTGAAGGAAGAAGGCCGGGTCGGTCACCGTCCAGCTATAGGCGATCTCCCCCGGCGCGGAGCGGGTGAAGCGCTCGACGATCACCGCGTCGGCCGAGTGGCGGAACTCGTCGCGGTCCACCACCTCGCCCCGGAAGCCGCGCGTCTCCACCACCAGCGTCGAGCCCTCCCAGCGGCCCACCGAGTCGCCGGCCCAGCTGGCGGGCTGGTGCGGATGGCGCTCGCCGATGCGGATGGTGCGGACCTCGTGGCTCTTCTCCGAGGCGATCGCCACCGTGTCGCCCGCCTGCACGATCTGCATCAGGTTGGCGTCCTCCTCGGCCACCAGCGGCGGCCCGCTGCCGTTCGCCGAGAGGCAGCGCTCCTGCCCAGGCCGCTCCTCCGGATTGTCGAAGCCTCGCAGCTTGCGCAGGCGCGCGCGCACTTCTGGACGGTAGGGCACCTTGCCGTCGGGCGTGGTCAGCCAGGAGGTGCGCGGCTGTCCCCGCACGCGCATCAGGCCGGAGCCGATCTCCGGGAACTCCGAGTCGTTCTGGCCGAGCACGTCCTTGGGGTTGGCCTCGAACCCGCCGGACTTGCCGAGCAGCGCCTCGCGGGTCCGCGCCTCCTCCGGCGTGAGCACCAGCGCCTTGACCCCCTCCGGCCGTTCAAAGGTGGTCCAGCTGCCGTTGGTCCACAGGCCCGTGAAGTCAGCGCTCGGCGGGCGCTTGGCGTGGAGCGGCGCGGCGGCATGCACCGGCCCGGCGGCGAGCGCGCAGAGGAGCAGGGCCATGGCGGGGCGGACCATGGGCGGGGAGGAGTCCGCCGCCGCCGCGCACGGTCAAGCTGGCATAAGCGCGCGCCAGCCGATGTCGCGCCGATGGAAGCCGCTCGGAAAACCGATGCGATCCACGGCGGCGTAGGCGCGGTCGCGCGCCTGCCGCAGGGTCGGCGCGCGGGCGCAGACGTTGAGCACGCGCCCGCCCGCCGCGGTCAGCACGCCCGAGCCGTCGCGCCCCGTGCCCGCGTGGAACACGGCCACGCTCTCGCCGAGGTTGTCGGGAAGGGTGATCGCGCCGCCTGGGCGGGGCGCCTCCGGATAGCCCCGCGCGGCCAGCACCACGCAGACGGCCGCTTCGTCGCGCCAGCGCGGGGGCGGCAGGGCGGCCAGCCCGCCGGTCGCGGCCGCGTGCAGGTAGGGCAGCAGGTCGCTCTCCAGCCGCAGCATGAGCACCTGGCACTCCGGGTCGCCGAAGCGGGCGTTGAACTCGATCAGCCGGGGCGCGCCGTCCTCGATCATCAGCCCGGCGAACAGCACGCCGCGGTAGGGTGCGCCCTGCGCCGCCAGCGCCGCCAGCGCTGGACGCACGATCTCGTCCATCGCGCGCGCCTCGACCTCGGCCGACAGCACCGGCGCGGGGGCGTAGGCGCCCATGCCCCCCGTGTTCGGCCCCGCATCACCGTCGAAAGCGCGCTTGTGGTCCTGGGCCCCGCCGAAGGCCACCGCGGTCTCCCCGTCGCAGAGGGCGAACAGCGAGGCTTCCTCGCCGGGCAGGAATTCCTCGACCACCACGCGCGCGCCCGCCGCGCCGAAGCGGCCGCCGAGCATGTCGGCCGCCGCCGCATCCGCCTCCGCCCGGTCCGCGGCGACCACCACGCCCTTGCCCGCCGCCAGCCCGTCCGCCTTGACCACGAACGGCGGCCGCAGCCGGCCGAGCGCGGCGCCGGCGGACGCCGCGTCCTCGCAGGTCCAATGCCGGGCGGTGGGCAGCCCCGCGCGGGCGGCGAGCTCCTTCATGAAGGCCTTAGAGCTCTCGATGCGCGCCGCCGCGGCGCTCGGGCCGAAGCAGGCGATCCCCCGCGCGGCCAGGGCGTCGGCCAGGCCGGCGGCCAGCGGCGCCTCCGGCCCGACCACCACGAGATCGGCCGCCATCTCTCCCGCCAGGGCGACGAGGCCCTCCACGTCCGTCGCCGCGACCGGGCGCGTCTCGCACAGCGCCGCCAGTCCGGGCGATCCGGGGGCGGCCACCAGCCGGGTCAGCCGGGGCGACGACGCGAGCTTCCAGCCGAGCGCGTGCTCGCGCCCGCCGGAGCCGACGAGGAGGACGTTCATGCCGCACCGCTTAGCCCGCCGGGGCCCGGGCGGGAACGCCCTACCGGCTCCGCCGGATCGCCGCTTGACCCGTCCCCAGGGTCCGGCCCCACGAGAGGGGCGGTCTGGAGGAGGGCGACGTGGCGGAGCGGTGGTTCGGGCCGGCGGAGATGGCGGGGCGCCTGGGGGTGAGCGTCAAGGCGCTGCGCGTCTACGAGCGCGGCGGCCTGGTGCGCCCGGTGCGCTCCGCGGCCGGCTGGCGGGCCTACGGGCCCGAGCAGCAGGCCCGCCTGCACCAGGTGCTGGCGCTGAAGCGGCTGGGGCTGAGCCTCGCCCGCATCGGCGAGCTCCTGGCCGGCGAGCTGGCGAGCCTGGACGCGGTGCTGGCCCTGCAGCAGCAGGTGCTGGAGACGCGTCGCGCGGAGACGGACAAGGGCCTCGCCCTCCTGTCCGCCGCCCGCGCCAAGCTGGCCCGCGACGGCGCCCTCTCCCCCGACGACCTGACCCAACTGACGAGGGAGACCGCCGTGACCGACAAGCTGAACGACGAAGAGATGGCCGCCGTGTTCAAGCCGCTGGCCGACAAGCACTTCACGCCGGAGGAGCAGGCGGCGCTACTGAAACGTAAGGACGATTACTTCTTCGACCAGACCGAGGTCACGCGTACCTGGGACGGGTTGATCGCGGAAGGAAACGCCCTGGTCGCGCGGCGCGAGGAACCCGGCTCTCCCGCCGCTGCAGATTTGGCGCGACGCTGGATGGAGCAGGTCAACAGGTTCTCCGGCGGCGACCCCGGGATCAACGCAAAATCTGGAGCCATGTACCAGGACGCGTTCTCCGACCCGGACACCGCCCGCAAGATGCCCTTCTCGGCCGAGCTCTGGCGGTTCATCGGCGAGGCTCATCGGCGAGCGCGGGCGAGCTGACGGCCGTTCGGGTCCGCGACTCCAACGCCGTCGCCCTCGGGCTCGACCCGAGGGCCGGGCGCCGGTCGTGCGGCGTCTTGCAGCCGCTTCAGCGGCTCGGCTCACAACGCTCGGCCCTCGGGTCAAGCCCGAGGGCGACGGAGGCAAGGCTATCGCGGCGGACGCGTCTCCGGCGCGAGCAGCAGCACCGGCGCGACCGCCAGCGCCACCACGGCGATCATCGCCCCCGGCGCGCCCGGCCAGCCGGTCGCCTTGGTGAGCAGCTGCGCCAGCAACGGCGTCAGGCCGCCGAACAAGGCGGTTGCGGCGGTGGCGCCGAGCGCCAGCCCCGTCAGCCGGCCCTCGCCGGGGAACTGCTCGGCGGTGGCGGCGGCCCCCACCGCGCTCACCCCGCCCGCCACGCCGGCCAGCACCACCGCGCCGAACAGCGCGCGGGCGGGCGAGGCGCCGCCCATCAGCGCGAACAGCGTCGCCGGCAGCGCCGCGCTGCACGCCACCAGCGTCAGCAGCACCGGCTTGCGCCCGAACCGGTCGGACAGGGCGCCCACGCCCGGCGTCACCAGGATCACGACCACCGCCGCGATCGTCGACAGCCGCAGCGCCTCGGCCTCGCTCAGCGAGCCGGCGGAGGCCAGGAACACCGGCACGTAGGTGATGCCCACGTAGTAGGTGATCGACCCCAGCGCCGAGATGGCGAACGACCGGGCGATCCCCGCCCGGTGATGCGTCCACACGTGCCGGAGCGGCCGCTTGGGCGTGGTGCCCGCGGCCACCTGCCGGACGAACTCGGGAGACTCGTCCATGGTGGAGCGGGCGATCCACACCGCGCCGGCCAGGGCCGCGCCCAGCAGGAACGGCAGCCGCCAGCCCCAGGCCGCCAGGTCCGCCTCCGAGAAGCCGTGCACCGTCAGCGCGGAGACGCCGACCGCCAGGAGGCCGCCGATCTCGCTCGCCGCCGAGGCGCACGAGGCGACCAGTCCGCGCCGCTGCGGGCCGGCGCTCTCCAGCAGGTAGGCCACTACGCCCGTGTACTCGCCGCCCACCGAGAAGCTCATCACGCAGCGGAGGCCGAGCAGCAGCAGCCCCGCCGCCGGCCCTATGGCGTCCCGCGTGGGCAGGAGCGCGGTGGCCAGCATGGCCGCGCTCATCAGCGCCATGGAGCCCAGCATCATGCGCCGCCGGCCCAGCCGGTCGCCCACGCGCCCGAACACCACCGCGCCCAACGGACGCAGCAGATAGGCCACCGCGAAGCCGGCCAGCGTGGTCGCCAGGGCCAGGGCCCCGTCCCCGAAGAACACCCGCGAGAGGACGGTGGTGAAGTAGAGGTAGAGCGTGAAGTCGTACCACTCGACCACGGTCGAGAGGGTCGCCACGACCATGGAGGCCCGGCTCGCGGGCCGCAGCGCCGCCGGGTCGTTCCCCACCCGTCCTCGCGCCTCGACCGTCACTCGGGCAGCCTAGAAGGTCTCGCGTCGAGGTGAAGACCCTCTCGCTCCTTTCCTCCCGCCGACCCTTCGTCGCCCTCGGGCCTGACCCGAGGGCCGGGCGCCGGTCGTGCCGGCGGCTTGCAGCCGTCCAGCGGCTCGGCTCACGACGCTCGGTCCTCGGATCACGTCCGAGGGCGACGGAGCGGGGGGGGGACACTCCACGTGCACGTGCAGAACGGGCGGGGAACGCCTACTCTCCGACCATGAGTCTCGCCGAGCCCCTGGACGCGGCCGCGCCGGCGGCCACCAACGCGGTCGCCTACAGCGTCTCCGAGTTGGCGTTCGCGCTGAAGCGGACGCTGGAGGACGCCTACGGCCACGTCCGCCTGCGCGGCGAGATCAGCAAGGTCACGCGCCACGCCAGCGGCCACACCTACCTGTCCATCAAGGACGACAAGGCCTGCATCGACGGGGTGATCTGGAAGAGCGTGCGCGGGATCGCCGTGCGGCCCGAGACGGGCATGGAGGTGATCGTCACCGGGCGGATCACCACCTACCCGGCGCGCTCGGGCTACCAGCTCCTGATCGAGACGCTGGAGCCCGCGGGCGTCGGCGCGCTCCTGGCGCAGCTGGAGAAGCTGAAGGCCAGGCTCGCCGGCGAGGGCCTGTTCGAGCGCGAGCGCAAGCGGCCCCTCCCCACCTCCCCCGCCGTGATCGGCGTGATCACCAGCCCCACGGGCGCGGTGATCCGCGACATCCTGCACCGCCTGCGGGAGCGCTGGCCCTGCCGCGTGCTGGTCTGGCCCGTGGTGGTGCAGGGCGAGGCGGCCTCCGCCCAGGTGTGCGCCGCGCTGCGCGGCTTCGACGCCCTGCCCGCCTCCGGCGGCGCCTTCCCCCGGCCGGACGTCGTGATCGTGGCCCGGGGCGGCGGGTCGGTGGAGGACCTGTGGCCCTTCAACGACGAAGCGCTGGCCCGCACGGTGGCCGCCTGCCGCCTGCCGGTGATCTCGGCGGTGGGGCACGAGACGGACACCACGCTGATCGACTTCGTCAGCGACCGTCGCGCGCCGACGCCCACCGCCGCCGCCGAGATGGCGACGCCGGTCCTGGCCGAACTCATGGCCCGGGTGCGCGAGGGCGGGCGGCGGATCGACCGCTGCGCCCACGCGCACGTGGACCGCGGGCGCACGCGGCTGACCGCCGCCGCCCGCGGCCTGCCCCGCCCCGACCAGTTGCTGGGCCTGGCCGAGCAGCGGTTCGACGCGGCGGCGGGCCGGCTCAAGCCCGCGCTGAACCGCAACGCCGACGCCCACGGCCGCGACCTGCTGCGCGCCGCCGCCCGGCTCTCCCCCGCCCTCCTGGAGCGCCCCCTCGCGCGCAAGGCGGAGCGGCTGGCGGAGATCGAGGCGCGTCTGCATCCCGCGGCCGCGCGCCGCCTGGCCCGGGCCGGCGACCGGCTGGAGGCCCTAGGCAAGCTGCACCGCGCCAACGACCCCGAGCGCCCGCTGGAGCGCGGCTTCGCGCTCGTGCGCGACGGCGCGGGGCGGCTGGTGCGCACCGCCGCCGAGCTGGCCCCCGGCCAGCCCTTGGAGCTGAAGTTCCGCGACGGCGCACGCCCGGCGGTGGTGGACGGCGCACTGGCCGCCGCGCCGCCGCGGCCCCGGCGCGCGGCCAGCCCGGCCGTCGACCAGGGCTCGCTGTTCTGAGCCGCCTGAGTAGAATGGCCGCATGAACGCGATCGAACGCAATTCCGACGGCGAGGCGCTGCTCAACTACGGCGACAACGAGTTCGTGGTCATGCGCCCGGGCCGCTACGTCGTCTGCGCGGTGTCGGGCCGGCGCGTGCCGCTGGAGGCGCTGCGCTACTGGAGCGTGACCCGGCAGGAGCCGTACGCCGGCCCCGCGGAGGCCACCGCCGCCCTCACCGGCCGTCCTCCGGCGTGATGCGGCGCCGGGCCGTGCTGACGGGCGCGGGCGCGACGGCGCTCGCCGGCCCGGCCCGGGCGATCATGCCCCTGCCGTTCGGCGTCGACGGGCGCTTCACCCAGGGCGGCTGGGCGGTGGTGCGCACGACGCCGGGCGGCCGCGTGCGGCTGGACCGGGCGGAGGAGACGCGGGCCGGCGCGACGGGCCTGGCGGTGGTCGGCTTCGACCGCGACGCCGCCGCCACCGCCTACCTCGAGGTCGAGAAGCCGGAGGGCTGGCGCGGCCAGCAGTTCGACGTGGCGGCCGTCGCCTACGCCGTGCAGCGGATCGACGGGCTGCCGGCCGACCAGGTCGCGCCCACCAATCCCGCGCTGCTGGAGCGCATCGCCGCCGAGAAGGCGCGGAAGGACGCGGCGCTCGGCTCACGCTGGAACGGCGAGGGGTTCGCCCAGGGCTTCCGCCATCCCCTGCCCGGCGCCGTCCGCACCTCCGCCTTCGGCCCGCAGCGCGTGCTGAACGGCGAGCCGAAGACCCCGCACTACGGCGTGGACCTCGCCGCCCCGGAAGGCACGCCAATCCTGGCTCCCGCCCCCGGGCTCGTGGTGCTGGCGGAGCCCGACATGCATTTCGAAGGAGGGCTGACGCTGGTCGACCACGGCCAGGGCCTGGTCTCCATGTATCTCCACCAGTCGCAGCTGCAGGTGCGGGCGGGCGAGATCGTCGCGGCGGGGCGCGCGATCGGGCTCGTCGGCGGCAAGGGCCGCGCGACCGGGCCGCATCTCTGCTGGCGCATGACCTGGCGCGGCCGGCACATGGATCCCAGCCTCATGCTCCGCGCCTGACCTCCCAGCCTCCTCGCGAACCCGGCGAATGTCCCTAGGCCTTCAAGCTCTCCGCGTGCTCCTGGTGGACGACAACCCGCACATGCGGGCGATCGTGTTCGCCATGCTCCAGGGGCTGGGCGTCCGCGATCTCGCCCAGGCTCAGGACGGCGGGGAGGCCATGGAGGTGATGCGGCGCGATCCGGTGGACATCGTGCTCGTGGACTTCCTCATGCGGCCCGTCGACGGCGTCCACTTCACGCGCGAGCTGCGCAACAGCCCCACGAGCCCGGACGTCTACGCCCCGGTGATCATGATGACCGGCCACTCCGAGCGTTCGCGGGTGGAGGAAGCGCGCGACGCGGGCGTCACCGAATTCGTGGTCAAGCCGCTGACGCTCCGCGCCCTGATCGGCCGGCTGGAGGCGGTGATCCAGCGCCCTCGCCCCTTCGTGCGCACCGACGGCTACTTCGGCCCGGACCGCCGCCGCCGGATGGACCCGAACCACCCCGGCCCCTGGCGGCGCGCCGCCGACGGCGTGACCAGCCCGGCCTCCGCGACCTTCGAGATATGAACCCCTCTCCCCCATGCATCGCATGGGGGAGCGCACCCCGGAGGGGGGAGGGGGCCGACCGGCGCAGCCGGGCGGAAGCCGCATGCTCGCGTGTTCCGCGCCGTCGCGCGGCCCCTCCGTCCGCTTCGCGGCCACCTCCCCATGCGCAGCATGCGGAGAACAGCCATCTAGCGGTCGGCGTAGGCGTCCGTCGGCCAGCGCTTGTGCGTCCAGAACCACTGGCCGGGGTGGGCGCGGACGACGGACTCCACGAAGGCGTTCACCTGCTCCACGCCGGCGCGCAGGTCGGCCTCGCGGCCGCCGGTGCGGGCCAGCAGGATCGGCGGATGGACCGTGACCCGGAAGCGCACGCCGGGCAGGCGCTCCACCGACATGGGCAGGAGGCGGCCGCCGAAGCGCAGGCCCAGCCGCGTGGGCCCGACCGCGGTGTGGGCGGGCGCGCCGAACAGGGGCGCGAGCACGCCGCCGTTGAACTTCTGGTCGTTCATCAGCGCGACGGAGCCTCCGTCCTCCAGGGTGCGCAACACTTTGCGGCCCCCCTCCTGCCCCTTGGCCCCGAACAGCTCCACGCCGCAGCTGGCGCGCGTCTCGATGATGCGCCGGTCGATGTAGGGGTTGTTGGCGGCGCGGTAGGTCATTCGGCAGCGCACGCCGGCGTCCACGATCACCGGCGCCAGCACCTCCCAATTGGCGAAGTGGCCGCCGATCACCACCGTGGGCTCGCCCGAGGCCGCCACCGCCTCCAGCCGCTCGCGCCCGACCACCTCGATGCGGCCGGAGCGCGGGGTCAGCCGGTCGGCGAGCGGGAACTCGAAGAGGGTGCGGCCGAGATTGTCCCACTGCTCGGCCAGCAGGCGCGCGCGCGCCGGGTCGTCCAGCTCGGGGAAGGCGATCCGAAGGTTGCGCCGGGCCGTGCGGTGCGCCCCCGTGAGCGGGCCGAGGAGCCGCAGCAGCCGCGCGCCCAGGCCAGACACCAGCTCGATCGGCAGGCGTCGCAGGATGAGGGACACCCCGTCGAAGGCGGCCGCCTCCACGCGCCAGGCGAGGTCCTGGGCGAGACGGGAGCGGACGCGGGCCATGCGGCTCTCTACGGCGGGCGCGGCCCGGCTGTCACGCCGGCGCCCGTTCAGGGCAGGGCGACGCCGCTGGCCGACAGCTCGGCCCGCAGGTCCGCGCGCAACCGCTCCAGGGCGGCCGCGTCGGGCGCCTCGCAGCGGCAGGTGAGCTTGGGCTCGGTGCCGCTGGCGCGCAGCAGCCACCAGCCGTCCGGCCCCGTGACGGTGAGCCCCAGCTCGGGGTCGTAGCGTCCGCCCCGCCCGGCGGTGCGCGCGGCTACCTCGGCCACCACCTCCGCCTTGCGCGGCTCTGGACAGGCGATCCGCAGCTCGGGCGTGGTCAGCATCGGCGGCAGGGCCCGGCGGAAGGCGGAGAGCGGCGCCCGCGTGCGGCCCAGCGCGCACAGCAGGCGCACGGCCACGTAGAGGGCGTCGTCCGTCCCGTCCCACCGGTCGGCGAAGAAGACGTGGCCCGAGAGCTCGCCCGCCAGCAGCGCGCCCTCGCGCCGCATGGCCTCGCGGATCAGCACGTAGCCGGAGGGGGCGACCACGGCCCGGCCGCCCAGCGCCTCCACGCCGCGGAACAGCACGCCCGAGCTCTTCACGTCGCCCACGACGGTGGCGCCCGGGTGCTCGCGCAGGAGCTCGCCGGCCAGGAACAGCAGCAGCTGGTCCGCCCAGATCACCGCGCCCGTCTCGTCGACGACGCCGATCCGGTCGCCGTCCCCGTCGAAGGCCACGCCCAGGTCGCAGCCCTCCCGCAGCACGGCGGCCTTGAGCGGCTCGAGGTTCGACTCCACCGCCGGGTCGGGATGGTGGTCGGGGAAGCGGCCGTCCACGCGGGTGGACAGGAGCACGTGCCGCCCCGGCAGGCGCGCGGCCAGGCGCTCCACCACCTCGCCCGTGGCGCCGCTGCCGGCGTCCCACGCGACGGCCAGGGCCGGGGCGTCGGCGGCGGCGGCGAGCAGGCGCTCGAGATACGGGTCCCGCACATCGGCGTCGCCGACCGAGCCGCCGGGCGCGGGCCGGCCCGCGCTGGCGGCCAGGCTCCGCAAGGCCGCGCCGTGGATGCGCTCGGCGCCCAGCATGATCTTGAAGCCGTTCTCGTCCGGCGGGTTGTGCGAGGCGGTCACCACCACGCCGCCGTCCAGCCCCAGCGTGCGCACGGCGAAGGCGGTCATGGGCGTCGGGCCGAGGCCGATCCGCGTGACCTCCATGCCCCCGTCCGCGAGGCCCGCGACCAGCTCCGCCTCCAGCGCAGGCGAGGTCAGCCGGCCGTCGCGGCCCACGGCGATCCGGCGCAGGCCCTGGGCGCGGGCCAGGGCGGCGTAGGCGAGGCCCAGGCTGCGCCCGTGCTCGATCCGCAGGGGGTCGCCGACCCGTCCCCGCACGTCGTAGGCGCGCACCGCCGCCGGCGGCAGGCAGCGCGAGGGCGGGGCCTCCGCCCGGTCCGCGACCTCCGCCGCGGGGGCGGCCGTCCCCGCTCCGTCCGGCTCCAGCTTCATCCTCAGCCAATACGACAGCGAGTCGTATGTTCCCGCACCCCCGCCGATCCCAACCCATGTGATCGACGCGGGGCCGCCCGCGTGCATCATGCCCCGGTGACCTTCGCCAACCCGATCATCGCCGCCGGCCTGGGCGGGCTGACGCGCCTCTACGCGGAGCGCGCGGTGACGCCGGTGGAGGCGTGCGAGGCCTACCTGTCGCGCATCGCGGGGCTGGACGGGGCGCTGGGCGCCTTCAACCACGTGGACGCGGAAGGCGCGCGGGCCGCCGCCCACGCCAGCGCCGAGCGATGGCGGCGGGGCGAGGCCCTCTCGCTGCTCGACGGCGCGCCCATCGCCATCAAGGCCAACGTCGCCGTCCGGGGCTGGCCCTGGCACGCGGGCATCGGCGCCTACCGCACGCGGCTCGCGCCGGAGGACGCGGCGCTGGTGCGGCGGCTGCGCGACGGCGGCGCCGTGCTCCTGGGCCTGACCAACATGCACGAGGGCGCCTACGGGGCGGTGACGGACAATCCGCACTTCGGCCGGACGCACAACCCGTGGAACTTCGACCTGACGGCGGGCGGCTCGTCGGGCGGCTCCGGCGCGGCGGTGGCGGCGGGGCTTTGCGCGGCGGCCATCGGCACGGACACTCTGGGCTCCGTGCGCATCCCGTCCGCCTTCTGCGGCCTGTTCGGGCACAAGCCTGGGCCGGGCCTCGCGCCCACGGCGGGCATCATCCCTATGGCCTGGACGCTGGACACCGCCGGCGTCCACGCCCGCTCGGCGGACGACGCGGCGCAGCTGTTCGCCGGCATCTGCGCCGCGGAGCCCGAGCTCGCCAGCGACATCGCCGAGCCTGCCTCGCTGGAGACGCTGGCCGAGGGCTTCGCGCACGCCCCCCTCGGCATCCTGGCGGTGGAGGGGGTGAAGCTCGCGCCCTCGGCCATGGAGGGGCTGGAGCGCGCCTGGGCGGACGCCCGGGCCGCAGGGCTGGCGGTGGAGCCCG
The DNA here is from genome assembly GCA_964244065.1 of uncultured Caulobacteraceae bacterium. Classification (GTDB taxonomy): domain Bacteria; phylum Pseudomonadota; class Alphaproteobacteria; order Caulobacterales; family Caulobacteraceae; genus JASLDZ01. The sequence goes on from CAXTHH010000003.1 coordinate 169,386, forward strand.
TGCGCGCCGCGCCGGTGGACCTGCCGTCGCTGCGCCGCCTCGGCCTGTTCATCTCGGGCGCCGAGAGCGCGGTGGAACATGCGGAGGCGCTGGCGCGCGACCCGGCCGGCTTCTCCGACGCGTACCGCGGGCGGCTGGAGAAGGCAGCGGGCAAGTCGGCCCCCGACCTCGCCCGCGCCTACCGCGAGCTGCAGGCCGCGTCCGACGCGATCCGCGAGGCGCTGTCGGGCTACGCCGCCGTGCTCCTGCCCACCACGCCCCTGGCGGCCTTCCCGTTCGACCGGCCGCAGCCGGAGTCCACCGCCGAGCTGACCACGCTGGCCAGCGTCGCCGGCCTGGCCGCCACCGCCTTCCCCGTGGGGCTGGACGACGAGGGGCTGCCGCGCTCGGTGCAGGCGGTGGGCTGGGACGACGACGTCACCCTCGGCCTCGCCAAGCTGCTGGCGGTCGATCCCGGGGCGCCCCCCGCCTACCGGGGCTGAGCCTCTATCATCCGCTCATCCCCGCGAAGCGGGGATCTCCTTCCAGGAGAGCGGGACCGTGGTGCGCGAGTCGGCGCGAGATCCCCGCCGTCGCGGGGATGAGCGGATGTGAGGGTTAGGCCGCGGCCCGACGCTCCCGGGCGGCCATCAGCGCCATTTCCAGCTCGCCCGCGCGGTGGTCGGCCGTGTGCTCGGCGAGCACGCGGGCGCGGAAGGCGGCGGCCAGGGCGTCGCGCTCCGCCTCCGGCGCGGCGAGCACCGCCAGAACCGCCTCCGGCGTCTCGGCCAGCCGGATCTCCCGGTCGGGCGTGAACAGCTCCGGCAGGCCCTCCCAGACGTCGGACACCACGGGGCAGCCGCAGGCGCCCGCCTCGAACAGGCGGACAGACGGGCTCCAGCCGGCGGCGATCATGTCGGCGCGGGTGACGTTCAGCGTCCAGCGGCTGGCGGCGTAGAACTCGGGGTGGTCGGCCGGGCCCACGTGCTCGAAGCGCTCCACGTTGCCTGGCCAGGCGATGTCGGCCGGGTACTGCGGCCCGGCCACGGCGAAGCGCAGGTGCGGCGCGCGGCGCGCGGGCTCCAGCAGCAGGCGCTCCAGCGTCGGCTGCCGGTCGGGGCTGTAGGTGCCGAGGTAGGAGAGGTCCCACCGCCTGGCCGCGCCCTCGACGGGGCGGTAGCGCGCCGCGTCCACCGAGCAGTACAGCGCCAGGGCGGCCGGAGAGCCATACTCGCGCTCCAGCCGGGCCAGCGTCGGCCCGCCCGTGAAGGAGAGGTAGGCCGCATAGCCGGGCACCAGCTCTGGGCTGAGGTACTCGAAGTCGCCGCGCGCCAGCTTGGCCAGGGTGACCGGCGTGTCGATGTCGTAGAAGGCCGCCGGCCCGCGCGCGACGGCCTGCGCCCAGCGGCCAACGGCCACCCCCTCCGGCACATAGGAGCCGACGATCACCGCGTCGGCGGCGGCCACCTCCGCCCGGTGCGCCTCGAGCCCCGCGAGGTCGTCGTAGAAGCGCAGCGCGCAGAAGTCCGGATCGGGCAGGTCGCGGTGGTCGCCCCGGTACCAGGGCACGTCGCGCTCGAGGAAGGTCACCTGGCCCCCGCGCGCCGCGAACGCCTTGAGCAGGGCGCGATAGGTCGTGGCGTGCCCGTTTCCCCAGGCGGAGGACAGGGAGAGGCCGAAGACGACGAGGTTCATGCCTCTTCTCCCTCCCCCCCGTGGGGAGGGGGGGCCAGCCGCAGGCTGGTGGGTGGGGGGCCGCAGCGAAGAGGGTCGCGGGTGGCGGCGCGCAGACCGGGCCGGCGTCGCATGCGAGGACCCCCACCCACCCCGCTTCGCGCGGTCCCCCCTCCCCACAAGGGGGAGGGAGAAGAAGACGCCGCGCTCACGCCGCCAGGCTCCGTTTACGGACCACCGCGTCGCGCAGCAGGGCGTCCACCTGCGCGCCGCGTTTCTCGTAGGTGTGGTCGCGCAGGATGCGGGCTCGGGCGGCGTCGCCGATCTCGCGGGCGCGCTCGGGCGTCAGCGCCGCCACGTGGTCGGCCACGTCCTGCCCGTCGCGGGCGACCAGCACCTCGACGTCGGGCTCCAGGAACATGGGGATGCCCTCCCAGTGGTCGGTGATCAGGCAGCCGCCCGCGCCCGCCGCCTCGAACACGCGGGTCGCGGGGGAGAAGCCGATGGCCGCCATGGAGTCCCGCGCCACGTTCAGCACGGCCAGCGGACTCGTGTTGAAGGCGTTGTGGTCGGCCGTGTAGACGTGCCCTATCGCCTGAACGTTCGCCGGCATGCCCTTGTCGCGCCAGCCGTTTCCGCCGATCAGGAAGCGCCGCTCCGGCTGCAGGGCGGCGGCGCGCAGGAAGAATTCCTCCACCCGCGCCTCCCGATCCGGCAGGCGGTTGGCCAGGAAGTTCAGGTCGGCGCGGAACCGCGGCTCGGGCGGGGCCGGATGGTGGGTCTGGGGATCGAGGGCGTTGTACACGGGCGTGCAGGCGGCCGCCCCGAAGCCGGTGTAGGCGCTCACCACCGGCTGGCCCCCGCCGTAGGTGAGCACGTGGTCGAGCCGCGGCAGCGCCCGGCGGGTGGGATGGTCGGCCCCGGCGTCGCGCAGCTCCTCCAGGGTGGCGGCGGCGTCCACGTCCCAGAACACGGCGAGCGAGTGCGGCGCGACCGCCTCCAAGACGCCGGCCAGGAGCAGGTCGTCGAACACGCCCACGCCGCTCGCCTTGACCACCACGTCGGCGGTGCGACCCTCGGCGAGCACGGCGCGGGCGGCCTCCTCGGTCGCCGGGTAGACCACCGAGCGGGCGTAGGCCACGTGCTCCAGGTCGCGGTGCTGCTGCCGCTCGAAGGCGTCGGGCTCATAGAAGGTGATCTCCCAGCCGCGCCGGTGCAGCTGGCTCAGGACGCCCCGGTAATAAGTGGCCGCGCCGTTCCAGTAGGAGCTGACCAGGCTGGAGCCGTAGAAGGCCATCTTCATCGGGCGGTCTCCAGGGCCGGGGTTCGAAGTTGCGCGAGCACGGTCAGGAGCTCGTCGGCCCGGTGGGCGCAGGTGTGGCGCGCACGGATCGTCTCCAGCCCGTGGCGGACGAGCGAGGCGCGCAGGTCCGCGTCGGCGGCCACGTCGCGCAGGGCGCGGGTCATCGCGGCGCCGTCGGGGAGCATGAGGACGTCGGTCCCGACGCGGAACAGCCCCTCGTCGTCGCGCCAGGGCGCGGAGAGCAGCGGGACGCCGCAGGCGAGGGCCTCGAACACGCGGATGGTCGGGATGCCGGGCAGCACGGTCGTGTAGAAGCGGCGCGGCACATGCACCGTGGCCAGCCGACCGGCGAAGATCTCGGGCGCCCGGGCGTTGGGCGCCCAGCCGCGGTAGGCGACGCCGTAGCGCTCCAGCGTCGCCAGCGCATGCTCGGGATAGCGGACGCCGTAGATCTCCAGCGGCAGGCCGGCCTCCCGGGCGGGGCGGAACAGGAAGCTCTCCAGCTCCGCCGAGCGCTCCTCGTCGCCCCAGTTGCCGATCCAGACGAGGCCCTCGCGCTGGCGCTCGACTTCAGGCGGGCGGAAGAGGCGCGTGTCCGCCGCCTCGTGCCAGGTCCAGACGCGGCCGCCCCAGCCCCAGCGCCGGTACACCTCCGACAGCGCCTCGCCGAAGGCGAGCACGCCGTCGTAGGCGGACAGGTCGAAGGCGCCGATCGCCTCCGGGTCGCTGACGGCCCGGTGGTGCGTGTCGTGGAACAGGAGCGTGAAGCGCCCTCCCCGCCTCCGCAGCCCGCCGACCGCGGCCACCAGCGCAGGATCGTTCCACTCGTGCACGATCACCGCGTCGGCGCCGTCCAACAGGGGCGCAAGGTCGGCGGCGGGGTCGAACTCGCGCACGGCGCCCTGCAGGTCGGGGTAGGCGTCGCGCCAAGCGTCGAGCCCCGCCTCGCCCCCGTCGGCCAGGAGGTTCTGCAGGCTCCACGCGCCCGCAGGCTCGTAGGCGACGACCTCGTGCCCGCGCGCGACCAGCTCCCGCAGCACGCCTCGCAGGAAGTGCGCGTTGCCGTGGTTCCAGCAGCTCCGCAGCGAGTGGGTGAAGTAGACGATCCGCATCAGCTTCTACGTAGCTGGCTTTCAGCGAACACGTCCACCATCCCCTGGACGAGCGCCTCCACCGTGTAGCGCCGGGCGCGCTCGCGGGCGGCGGCGCCCAGCGCCGCGCGGCGCGGCGCGTCGGCCAGGAGCGCGGCCAGGGCGACGCCCAGCGCCGGGGCGTCGCCTGCGGGGGTGAAGACCGCCGCGCCGTCCCACAGCTCGCGGAAGGTCGGGATGTCGGACAGCACCAGGGGCCGGCCCGCCTGCGCCGCCTCCAGCACCGCCAGCCCGAACGGTTCGTAGAGCGAGGGCGAGCAGAACACGGCCGCGCCCGCCAGCTGCGCCCGCAGCTCCGGCCCGGCGAGCACGCCGGGCGTGCGCAGGTGAGCGAAGCGCGCCGGATCGCCCCCGGGCGCGGCGAGCGGGCCGGCGGCGACCACGGGCGGGGACAGCCGGGCGGCCGCGGCGTCCAGCACGGCCATGCCCTTGGACTCGTCCCATAGTCGGCCGGCGGTCAGAACGTAGCCGCCGTCAGGTGCCTCCACGGCCTCGAAGCCTCGCGCGCGGCCGTTCCAGACGGCGGTCGGAGGCTCGGGCAGGCGGTACTCGGCCTGCACCGCGGCCGCAAAGGCGCGCGTGGGCGCCACCGCGCGGTCGCAGGCCAGCAGGCCGCGGCGGGCGAGGTCGTAGCGCCAGGCGATGTCGTCGGGCCAGGGCTCATCGCCGCGGACGGCGCGCCACCAGGTCGCCGTGCAGGAGTGCTGCACGGCGACCACCGGAGCCTCGAACACAGCCTCGGCGCCGTAAGCGGGACTGTTCAGCTGCACGAGGTCCGCCCCGTGCGCCGCGGCGAGCCTGGCCAGCGCCGCCCCGGCGTCTGTCACCTCCTCCGGCCGTTGCGCCAGCCAGTCGAGCGGGAGGCCGGTCGCGAGCACCTCCACGTCACCCGGCGGCGCTTCGGGCGGCGGGCCGTTCACGGCCAGCACCACCTCCCATCCGTGCGCGCGCAGGCCGCGGGCGAGGTCGAGGGCGTACGTCCACACGCCGCCGACCGCGTCCGCGGTCATGAACAGCTTCACACCGGCCGGCCGTAGAGGCGGTCGAGCACGCGGGCCACGTCGACCAGCCGCTCGGCTTCCGGGTCGAAGCGCGCGCCCGCCGCCAGCCGCCGCGCCCAGTCCGCCGCGGCGCGCCCGCCCCAGCCGGTGTCCGGCGCCTCGGCCACGGTCCAGCGGCTGTTCCCGGCGAAGCGCTCGGCTGTGAAGTCGTAGAAGGAGCCGCCCAGGTTCCGCAGACCCACGCCGCCGGCGGGGCCGTACAGCTCCGCCGAGATCACCGCGTCGACGCCCGCCTGCAGCTTCCAGCTGCACGCCAGCCGCACCACCGCCCCCGTGGCCAGGGTCAGGGTGGCGACGGCGTAGTCCTCGACCCGGTCGGTGCGCCCCGCCAGGGGCTCGCCGCCGGAGAACAGCTCGGCGGAGACGCCGGTCACCTCCGGCCAGTCCAGCGCCCACAGGGCGAGGTCGACGAGGTGGACGCCCAGGTCCAGCACGCAGCCGCCGCCCGCCTGCGCCGGGTCGTAGAACCACGGCTTGTCCGGCCCGTAGGCGTTGTGGAACACGAGGTCGCCGGCGAACACGCGCCCGAGCTCGCCCGTGCGCACCGCCTCGCGGATCGCCCGCGCCCCGGCGGTGAAGCGGTAGGACAGGTCCACCCCGAGCAGCCGGTCGGCGGCGCGGGCGGCCTCCACGCAGCCGCGCACCTCCGCGGCGGTGCGGCCCAGCGGCTTCTGGCAGAACACGGCGACCCCGCGCTCCAGCGCCGCCACGGTCTGCTCGGCGTGCAGGGCGGAGGGCGTGGCGATCACCAGCCCGTCGAGGCCGAGCGCCAGGAGCGCGTCGAGGTCGTCCACGCACGCGGCCCCGGGAGCGAGCTTGACCGCCTCCGCCAGGCAGGCGGGCGAGGGATCGGCCACGCCCACCGCCTCGACGAGCCCCGTCGCCAGGATCGCCTCCATCCGATGCCGGCCGATCCAACCGACGCCGAGGAAGCCGATGCGGGGCGCCGTCACTCTCCCTCCCCCTTGTGGGGAGGGGGAACCGGCCGAAGGCTGGTGGGTGGGGGGCCGCACGCGCCACGGTCGGCTAGCCTGGCCCCGAGGGGCCAAGACTCCGAAGCTGGGCGGCTGTGGCCCCCCACCCACCGGCTTCGCCGGTCCCCCCTCCCCACGAGGGGGAGGGATAAGACGCATCCGCCGCTCACATCCGCACCAGGGCCTTGAGGAAGCCGTCGGGCCGGTCGCGCGTCGCGTCCAGCGCCTCGCCCAGCCGCTCAAGCGGGTAGGTGTGCGTGTAGAGCTTCGACGGGTCGAGCCGGCCCGAGGCCACCGCCTCCACCGCCTCGTGCAGGCCGCGGACGTACATCCTGGGGTCGCGCTCGTGGGCGTTGATCACGTCGAAGCCGCGCCAGTTCCACATCTGCATGTTCACCTGGCGCGGGCCGTCCTGGTGGTAGCCGGCGATCACCAGCCGGCCGCCCTCGCGCGTCAGTTCGGCGGAGAGGTCGAGGGGCCATTGCTTGCCGACGGCCTCGATCACCCGGTCGCAGAAGACGCCGTCCGTGAGCGCCTTCACCCGCTCCAGGATCGCCCAGTGGTCCTCCATGGGGATCGTCTCGGCCGCACCCATCTCGCGCGCCACGTCCAGGCTGTACGGCCGGCGGCTGATGGCGATCACGCGCGCGCCGGCCTGGCTCGCCAGCCGGGTCAGGATCGCGCCGAGGAAGCCGATCCCGACGATGGCCACCGTCTGGCCCGCCTGGATGTCCGCGCGGCGGAAGATGTTCATGGCGCAGGCCAGGGGCTCGCCGGGGAAGGGCGTGTCGGCCAGGCTCTCCGGCAGCTTCACCACCGCGTCCGCCTCGGCGAGGTCGTACTCGGCGTAGCTCCTGAAGCTGAGCGCCGCCACGCGATCGCCGGACCGGAGGTCGGCCACGCCCTCGCCCACCGCGTCCACCACGCCCCAGCCCTCGTGGCCGAGGTCGCCGGGCGCCGTGGGGAAGTTCATCCACTCCGGCCCGGACCACGGGCCGAGGTTGGAGGCGCACACGCCGCAGCCTTCCAGGCGCAGCCGCACCTGTCCGGGCCCGGGTTCCGGCTTCGGGCTGGGCCGCACCTCCGCGCGGCCCGCCCCCGTGACGACGGACGCCCGCATCATATCGCTCATGATCCGCTCATCCCCGCGGATGCGAGGACCCAATTCTGACTCCGCGCACCCAGGCCTGCGGGAGTTCGGGAAAGGGGATGCGCACCGCTCACACTGGGTCTCCGCTTCCGCGGGGATGAGCGGGGTGGAGGGTCAGCCCGCCGCCACCTTGGCCGGCTTGGGCGCGTGGCGGGGCAGGCCGCGGTGCTCGGCCAGCCAGTCGGCCAGGCCGGCGACGCCCTCGCGCCAGGGCGTGCGCGGCCTCAGCCCCAGCGCGCGCTCGGCCTCGCGCATGTCGGCGACGAAGAAGCGCTGATCGCCCTGCCGCCAGCCGGCGTAGTCCACCTTCACCGGGCGGCCGATCTCCTGGCCGATGAAGGCGATCAGCTCGCGCAGGCTGACCGCGTTGTCAGGCCCGCCGCCCAGGTTGAGCGCCCGGCCGCGCACCGCCTCGATGCGGTCCAGGGCGGCGAGGTAGGCGTCCACCACGTCGCCTACCTGCAGGATGTCGCGCACCTGCCGGCCGTCGCCGTAGAGGGTGACGCCCTCGCCCTCCAGGGCGCGGATCAGGAAGTGGGCGACCCAGCCCTGGTCCTCCGTGCCCATCTGGCGGGGGCCGTAGACGCAGCTCATGCGCATGACGCACGTGGGCAGGTCGTAGGAGCGCGCCCAGTCGAGCACGTACTGGTCGGCCGCGCCCTTCGAGCACCCGTAAGGCGTGTGGAAGTCGAGCGGCCGCGCCTCGGAGACGCCATGGTCGCGCAGCTCGGCGTCCACGGGCGCATAGCGGTCGCCCTGGCGCTCGAAGGCCATGTCGGCGAGGTCGCCATAGACCTTGTTGGTGCTCGCGAAGACCACGGGCGTGCGGCGGCCGGTGGCGCGCACGGCCTCCAGCAGCGCCAGCGTGGCGCGGACGTTCACGTCGAAGTCCTCGACGGGCTCGACCAGGCTGGTGGTCACCGCCACCTGCGCCGCCATGTGGAAGACAGCCGAGGCGCCCGCGACCGCCTGCGCCAGGCGCGCGTGGTCGCGCACGTCGGCCGTGATCACCTCCAGCCGGTCGCCGTGGCGCCCGTGCAGCCAGTCGACGTTGGCCTGCACGCCGGCCCGGGCGATCGAGTCGTAGACCCGCACCCGCCGCCCATCCCGCAGCAGCCGGTCGGCGATGTTGGAGCCGATGAAGCCGGCGCCGCCGGTGACGAGGACCGGGCCCTGAGCCTCGCCGCTCACGCCACCAGGCCCCGGGCTTCGAGTTCCCTGCGGGCGGCGGCCACGTTGTCCACCGCCTCCTGCCTGGCCACCCACTCGGCGAGTTCCGCCAGGCCCGCCATGAAGTCCTCGCGCGGCGCGTAGCCGAGCTCGGTCTTCGCCTTGGAGATGTCCGGGATGCAGTGGCGGATGTCGCCGACGCGCGTCTTGCCCGTGACGTCCGGCGCGATCGACTTGCCCATGGCCTGACTCACCGAGCGCGCCACGTCGTTGACGGTGAACACGTCGCCCGAGCCGATGTTGAACACCTGCCCGTCCGCCCTGGGCTCCGTCAGGGCCAGCAGGAAGGCGCGCGCCACGTCCTTCACGTGAACGAAGTCGCGCTGCTGCATCCCGTCCTCGAAGATCATCGGCGCCTGGTCGTTGGCCAGTCGCGACGAGAAGATCGCCAGCACGCCCGTGTACGGGTTGGAGAGCGCCTGCCCCGGCCCGTACACGTTCCACAGCCGCAGCGCGGAACACTCCATGCCGTAGGCGGGCGCCAGGGTCAGCGTCAGTCGCTCCTGCACGTACTTGCCCAGCGCGTAGACGCTGGCCAGCGTCGGCCGCTTCCACTCGGGCGTCGGCGCGGGCGACAGCGCCCGGCCCTCGGCGTCCGTAGGGTCCCAGCCGCCGTCGGCGGCGCGGCCGGTGCGCACCACCTCCTCGTACACCTTGCCCTCGGCGTCGCGGTAGAGGCCCTCGCCGTAGATCGACATGGACGAGGCGGTGACGACCCGCTTCACCGGCTTCTGGATCAGCTGCTGGAACAGCACCGCGGTGCCGTAGTCGTTGGCCGACACGTAGCGGTCCACCGCGTACATGCTCTGGCCCACGCCCACCTCGGCGGCCAGGTGGATCACGTGGTCCACGCCGGCCAGCGCACGGAGTGTCGCCCCCTCGTCGCGCACGTCGCCGACGATCAGCTCGACGTCCTTGTTGAGCGCGTCGGGCCGGCCCTTGCCGGCGTGCACCTGCTCGATCAGCGAATCGAGCACCCGCACCTGGTAACCCCGGTCGAGCGCCTCCTGGGCGACGTAGCGCCCGATGAAGCCCGCGCCCCCGGTGATCAGAACCGTCTCGGCCAACCCTCCCCCTTCCCCGCCGCCCGCCTCAGCGGGAAACGAACTTGGCGAACTTGCTCTTGGGATTGTCCTGCTCGAGCATCGCCACCTTGCTGTCCATCCAGGTCTCGATCTCGTCGCGGTCGTTGTGCCTGTTCGCCGCGGAGATCGTCTTCATCTCACGAATCGTGCGCGCCGGAGCTGCGCCGTCGGTTGCGAACCGGGGTACTTTGAAGATGGTTCCCGCACAAGCCTGACGTGCATCGGAACCCGACGGCGATCGATCTGTTCGCTGTTTAGCTACAAAGCTGGCGCCCGTCGCGCGGCCGGGCTAGGGGACGTGACGTATTGGCGAAGGACGGAGCCTTCCCCTTGGGGCGCAGAACGGTTCGCGTGGGGGTGGTCGGCGTGGGCAACTGCGCCTCGTCGTTCGTCCAGGGGCTCAGCTTCTACAAGGACGCCGACGGCAACGCGCCGATTCCCGGGCTGATGAACGTCGACCTGGGCGGCTATCGCGTGGGCGACATCGAGATCGCCTCCGCCTTCGACGTGAGCGCGGCCAAGGTCGGGCGCGACGTGTCCGAGGCGATCTGGGCCAAGCCGAACAACACGCACGCTTTCGCCCGCCCCGCCCTCACCGGCGTGATCGTCAGGCGCGGCCCGACGCTGGACGGCATCGGCAAGTACATGGCCGGGCAGATCATCGAGGCCGCCAACGACGTGGACGACGTGGCCGGCGAGCTGGAGCGCTCGGGCACCGAGGTGCTGATCTCCTACCTGCCCGTCGGCAGCCAGGCGGCCACCGAGTTCTACGCCGAGCAGGCGCTCAAGGCGGGCTGCGCCTTCGTGAACTGCGTGCCCGTGTTCATCGGCTCAAACCCGGAGTGGCGGAAGCGCTTCGAGGACGCGCGCCTGCCGGTGGTGGGCGACGACATCAAGAGCCAGGTGGGCGCCACCATCGTGCACCGCGTGCTCGCCAACCTGTTCCGCGAGCGCGGCGTGCGGCTGGACCGCACCTACCAGCTCAACGTGGGCGGCAACGCCGACTTCCAGAACATGCTGGAGCGCGAGCGGCTCGAGTCCAAGAAGATCAGCAAGACGCAGGCGGTCACCAGCCAGCTGGACGTGCCGCTCGCGGCCGAGGACGTCCACGTGGGCCCGAGCGACTTCGTGCCCTGGCTCACCGACCGCAAGTTCGCCTTCATCCGGCTGGAGGGCACGACCTTCGGAGACGTGCCCCTGAACCTCGAGCTGAAGCTCGAGGTGTGGGACAGCCCGAACTCCGCCGGCGTGGTGATCGACGCCGTGCGCTGCGCCAAGATCGGGCTGGACCGCGGCGTCGGCGGCTCGCTGGAGGGGCCTAGCGCCTACTTCATGAAGAGCCCCGCCCGCCAGTTCACCGACGACGAGGCGCGCGAGATGGTCGAAGCCTTCGCCGCCGGCCCCTCCAGCAAGAAGGCCGAGTGACCACCACCCTGCACCTCGTGCGCCACGGCAGCCACGGCCGGCTCGACCGCCAGCTGTGCGGCCGCATGGAGGGCGTGGAGCTCTCGGCGGAAGGCCGCGCCGAGGTGGCGCGCATCGCCCAGCGCCTGAAGCGCGAGGCGCCCGCCGCCCTCTACGCCAGCCCCCTGCAGCGCTGCCAGGAGACGGCGCACGTCATCTCCGACGCGCTCGGCCTGCCGGTGCAGGAGGAGGCGGACCTGATCGAGCTCGACTTCGGAGAATGGACCGGCCGCTCCTTCGACGACCTGCGCGCCGACCCCCGCTGGGAGCCCTGGAACACCCGGCGCACCCTGGCCCGCCCGCCCGGCGGCGAGAGCCTGGGCGAGTGCCAGATGCGCGCCGTCCGCGCCGTGGAGGCCATTCGCGCCGCGCACCCGCAGGGCGGGGTGGTGCTGGTCACCCACTCCGACGTGGTCAAGGCGCTGGCCTGCCACTGGCTGGGGCTGAACCTCGACTTCTACAGCCGCTTCGAGGTCTCTCCCGCCTCGCTCACCACCGCGGCGGTCGGCGACTGGGGGGCCAAGCTGATCCGCCTGAACGAGGAGGCCTGCGCATGAGCATCGCTTATCCGCCCGGAGGAGAGGCTGCATGACCGTCGAAGCGGCCATGATCTGGAACGAGCCCAACAACAAGTCGCACTGGGACCCCGGGGTCGATCCCGACTGGTCCAGGTTCGGTGAGATGGTCACGCTCGCCGGCCGGGCGATCAGGGCGGCCAACCCGGCGATCCCGCGCGTGCTGGGCGGAATGAGCCCGATCGATCCCTCCTTCGTGAACCGGCTGACCGGCTACGGCGCGATGGAGGAGATCGACGTGGTGGCCGTGCACGGCTTCCCGCTCGACTGGAACCTGTGGTCGATCCACGACTGGCCGGCCAAGCTGGACGAGATCCGCGCGGTCGCCGGCGGCCGTCCGCTGTGGGTCAGCGAGGTGGGCGTGTCCTCCTTCGGCGCCGAGGAGGTGGCGGCCTGGGGCGTGACGCGCACCGCCGAGCTGCTGAAGGGCCGCGCCCCCCGCGTGCACTGGTACTCGCTGTACGACCTGCCGCGCGAGTGGGAGGCCACCACGCGCCACAAGGAGGCGGAGGGCTCCAGCTACTACCGCCACTTCGCCATGGGCCTCCTGGACCAGGACGGGCGGCCCAAGCAGGCGCTGGAGGCGTTCCGCCCGCACACGGGGAGGGACGGCCTCGGCCTGTGCCAGTGGTTCCACTACGGCGACCACCGGCTGGACGAGGCGGTGCGTTGGATGAAGGACCTCGGCGTCACCTACCTGCGCACGGGCCTCAGCTGGGCGGATTACTACCGCCCCGGCGCGTTGGACTGGTTCGACCGGCAGATGGAGGCGCTCGCCCCCTTCGACGTGACGGTGACCTTCTGCTTCACGCCCGAGCACATGGGGATCGAGCCGCACCACACGAGCGCGCCCAGGGACCCGCGGGAGTTCGCCGACTTCTGCACGCGGATGATCGAGCGCTACGCCCCGGCCCGGGCGCAGGTGGCGGCCGCGTGAACCCCTCCCTTCCACCCCGTCGTCCTCGGGCTTGACCCGAGGACCGGGCGCCGCTCGTGCAGAACCTTCGTCGTCTCGCAGCGGATGACTCGGCCCTCGGGTCAAGCCCGAGGGCGACGGAGTGAGCTTGACCCGACCACCCGCGCAGGTCCGCCGCAACTGGAGCTGGATCACCCCCGCGCTCGCCATCGGTGGCGAGGTGTGGCCCGACGAGTGGCCGGAGCTGGCCTCGGGCGGCCTCCGCGCCGTGGTCGACCTGCGTGACGAGGCAGTGGACGACGCCGACACGCACGCGGAGCTCGGCCTCGCCTTCCTGCACCTGCCCACGCCCGACCATCAAGCGCCCTCGCCCGAGTCGCTGGACGCGGGGGTGGCCTTCGTGCGCGCCGCGCCCGGCCCGGTGCTGATCCACTGCCGCGAGGGCGTAGGCCGCTCCGCCACCCTGGCCCTGTGCGTGCTGGCCGACGCCGGCGAGGCGCCGCTCGCCGCGCTGGCGCGGGCCAAGGCGGCGCGCTGGCAGGTCTCCCCCTCCCCCGCCCAGTACGAGGCCTGGGCCGCCTGGCTGCACGGGCGGGGGATCGCGCCCCCGGGCTTCGACGCCTTCGCCGCGGTTGCCTACAGTCACCTCCAGGCGTGATCGTCTACGGCGACCACGCCCGCCGCCATGCGCCCCGGCCGGCGCTGCGGGCGCTGGCGGACGCGCTGGCGGCCGAGGGCGCCACCCCCGACGCGCTCGTGGACGCCGCAGCGCTCTGCCAGGGCCTGATCGACGCCGAGTTCCAGGCGCGCGGGGAGATCGACGCGCGCTCGCCCATGTCCGACGCGCTCACGGCCGAGCTCACCCGGCTGGCGGGCGCCCTGCTTCACGGCGGCGCGCCGGACGCAGCCGCCTGGCGGGGGCTGGCCGACACGGTCCCGCCAGAGCCCGTGTCGGCCAGGCTGGCGGAAGGCTTCGCCTTCTACGCCCTCGACCCGCGCGCGTTCGCGCGCTCGGCCCGTGACGCGGGACTCGGTCCAGGCACGACCGTGATCGGCCTGCGCTCGATCGGAACGGCGCTGGGCGCGGTGGTCGCCGCCGCCTGCGGCGCGCCGCCGCCCATCACGGTTCGCCCGACCGGTCCGCCGTTCCGCCGCCGCCTGAGCCTGCGGGCCGAGCTGCAGGGCGAGCTCGCCGCCGCGCGCGGAGCCGTGGCCGTCGTGGACGAGGGGCCGGGGCTCTCCGGCTCCTCCTTCCTGGCCGTCGCCGAGACGCTGGCGGCGGCGGGCGTCGCCCGCGAGCGCCTCGTGCTCCTGCCCAGCCACCCCGACGGCCCCGGCGCGGAGGCGCCCGATGACGCGCGCCGCTTGTTCGGCGAGGCGCGCGTGCACGCCCCGCCTTCCCCCGGGCTGGCGGAGGTGGCGGCCTCGGTCGCGGACCTGATCGGCGGGGCCCTGGGCGCCCCTGAGGAGCTCGGCGGCGGCGCCTGGCGCGAGCGGCTCTACGCTGACCTGGCCGAGTGGCCCGCCAGCGCCCTGCACGGGGAGCGGCGCAAGCTGCGGGTGCGGACCGACCGCGGCGTCTTCCTGCTGAAATGGGCCGGACTCGGCGAGGACGGCCGCGCCAAGCTCGCCCGAGGGGGCGCCCTGGCCGACGCCGGGCTGAGCCCGCCGGTGCTCGGGCTGCGGGAGGGCTGGCTGGTTCAGCGCTGGATCGAGGGACGCCCGCTCGGCCCGCCCGACCCGCCCCCCCTCGCCGAGCTCACCGCCCTCCTGGCCCTGCGCACCCGCGCCTTCCCCGCCGGGGCGGACGACGGCGCCTCGTCGGCGGCGCTGGCCGAGATGGCGCGCGTGAACGTCGGCGAGGCGCTCGGCCCGCAGCCGGCGGCCGCCGCTGAGGCGTGCGTCGCGCGCGGGCTGGCCGGCGCGGCGCCCGCGCGCGTGATGGTCGACGCCCGCCTGCACCGGCACGAGTGGCTGCGCACCGACGACGGGCGCGTCCTGAAGACGGACGCCCTCGACCACGCCCGCGGGCACGACCTGATCGGCGCGCAGGAGATCGGATGGGATGTGGCGGGCGCGGAGGTCGAGTGGGACCTGCCCGCCGGAGACGTCCGCCGCCTGGCCGAGGCGACGGGCGCGTCGGCCGAGCGCCTGCCGGCCCTGTGCACCGCCTACCTCGCCTTCCAGCTCGGCGCGGCGCAGATGGCGGCCGAGGCCCTCGCCTACGCGCCCGACGAGCAGCGGCGCCTCGCCGCAGCGCGCGATCGCTACGCCGCCCGGCTCATGCGGGAGCTGGCTTGACGGGGCGGGGGACGCGCGCCTCCACTGCCCTGCCCGACCGGAGTGCTCGATGCCGTCTTCCGCCGCCCGTTCCCTCGCCGCCGCCCTGCTGCTGGGCGCCGCCCTCGCCGCCCCCGCCCTCGCCGCCCCTCGCGTGGAGGAGCGCTCGGTGGCCGAGCTTCAGGCCGACATGACCGCGGGCAGAACGAGCTCGGAGGCCCTGGTCCGCGCCTACACGGACCGGATCGAGAAGATCGACCGCCGCGGCCCCGCCCTGCACAGCGTGATCGCCGTGAACCCCCGGGCGGTGGAGGACGCCAAGCGCCTCGACGCCGAGCGGAAGGCGGGGCGCATCCGCGGCCCGCTCCACGGCGTGCCCGTGCTGATCAAGGACAACATCGAGGACGACTCGGGCCTGCCCACCACGGCCGGCTCGCTGGCGCTGGTCGGCAACGCCAACGGGCGGGACGCGCCGATGGTGGCGCGGCTGAAGGCGGCGGGCGCCGTGATCCTGGGCAAGACCAACCTTTCCGAGTGGGCCAACATCCGCTCCACCCAGTCGATCTCCGGCTGGTCGGGCGTGGGCGGGCTGGTGAAGAACCCTTACGCGCTGGACCGCAACTCGTGCGGCTCCTCCTCCGGCACGGGCTCGGCCATCGCCGCCAGCCTGGGCGCGGTGGGGATCGGCACGGAGACGGACGGGTCGGTCACGTGCCCCTCCTCCATCAACGGCTTGGCGGGGCTGAAGCCCACCGTCGGCCTGGTGAGCCGCACCTACGTCGTGCCGATCAGCCACAGCCAGGACACGCCCGGCCCCATGGGCCGCTCGGTGGCCGACATCGCCGCGCTGCTGACCGGCATGGCCGGCTCCGACCCCGCCGACCCGCAGACCGCCGAGGCCGACGCGCACAAGACCGACTACCTGGCCGCCCTCTCCGGCGCTTCGCTGAAGGGCAAGCGGCTGGGCGTGCTCAAGTACGCCACCGAGCGCCGGCGCGACCACGCCAAGCTGTGGGACGAGACGCTCGCCGCCCTGCGCGCCGCCGGGGCCGAAATCGTCGAGATCAAGGACCGGCCGCCGCGCGAGATCGGGCCGCAGGAGCGTCAGGTGCTCATGTACGAGCTCAAGGCCGACCTGAACGCCTACCTCGCCACCACCGACGCGCGGCGCACGCCCACCCGCACGCTCGCCGACCTGATCGCCTTCAACGTGCGCACCCCGCGCGAGCTGGCCCTGTTCAACCAGGACCAGTTCGAGACCGCCCAGAAGCTCAAGGGCCTGGACGATCCCGACTACGTGAAGGCGCGCGCCGGCTCGCTGAAGGGGGCCAAGGACGCCATCGACAAGTACCTCGCCGAGACCAAGGTGGACGCGCTGATCTGGCCCTCCCCCGGCCCGGCTTGGCAGTCGGACGCGGCGGGCGGCGACCACTACAGCGGCGAGGGGGCGGGCAACCTGGCCGCCATCTCCGGTTACCCGCACCTGACGGTGCCCGCGGGCTACGTGCGCGGCCTGCCGGTGGGGCTGTCCTTCATCGGCCCTGCCTGGAGCGAGGCCAAGCTGCTGCGGATGGGCGCCGCGTTCGAGGCCGCCACCCACGCCC
The DNA here is from genome assembly GCA_964244065.1 of uncultured Caulobacteraceae bacterium. Lineage (GTDB taxonomy): Bacteria > Pseudomonadota > Alphaproteobacteria > Caulobacterales > Caulobacteraceae > JASLDZ01. Next base: position 185,832 of record CAXTHH010000003.1, read on the forward strand.
GGCGGGCGCCCCGCTATCTCCCCACGATCGAGCAGGCGCCCGAGGTGGCGCCGCTGCTGGAGCCGGCGCGATAGCCGCCTTTCTCTCGTTCCCCTTGTGGGGAGGGGGGACCGCACGAAGCGTGGTGGGTGGGGGTCCGCACACGCAACGACCGCCTTTGCGCCCGGCCCCCCCACCCACCAGCCTTCGGCTGGTCCCCCCTCCCCACAAGGGGGAGGGAGAGCTACACCGTAAGCCATGCTCCGCCACGCCCTCGCCGCCGGCCTCCTCATGACCGCGCTAGCCGCCGCCCCGGCCCTCGCCGAGAAGCTCACGCCCGAGCGGGCGTTCGCCGACCCGGACCTGAACGGCCCGACGGCGCGCGGCGTGCAGATCAGCCCCGACGGCAAGCTGGTCACCTTCCTGCGCGCCAAGCCGGAGGACCAGACGGTGCAGGACCTGTGGGCCGTGGCGGTGGCGGGCGGCGAGCCCCGGCGGCTGATCGACGCGTCCTCGCTGGAGCCCAAGGGCCAGGAGCTCTCCGAAGCGGAAAAGGCGCGGCGCGAGCGCCAGCGCATCTCCTCGCGCGGCGTGGTCGAGTACCGGTGGGACGAGGCGGGCCGCCGCATCCTCGTGCCCGCGGGCGGCGACCTGTTCCTGGCCGACGCGGCCACCGGCGCCGTCACCCAGCTGACCCGCACGCCGGGCGGCGAGACCGACGGACGCTTCAGCCCCAAGGGCCGCTGGGTCAGCTACGTCCGCGACCAGAACCTCTACGTGAACGAGCCGGGCGGCGGAGGCGAGCGGGCGCTGACGACCGACGGCAAGGGCCTGATCTCCTTCGGCCTGGCCGAGTTCGTGGCGCAGGAGGAGATGGCGCGCTTCACCGGCTACTGGTGGAGCCCCGACGACGCCCGCATCGCCTACACCCGCGTGGACGAGACGGGCGTGGACCTGATCCCCCGCCTGGACATCACCGCCGAGGGCTCCACCACCGTGGCGCAGCGCTATCCGCGCGCCGGGCGGCCCAACGCCGTGGTGGAGCTGTACGTCGCCGCGCTCGCGGGCGGCGCGCCGGTGAAGGTGGACCTGGGGGCGGACAAGGACGTCTACCTCGCCCGGGTGAACTGGTCCGACGACGGCCGCACCCTCTACGTCCAGCGCCAGACGCGCGACCAGAAGACGCTGGACGTGCTGATGGTCGATCCCGCGACGGGCGCGTCGCGCGTGATCCTGACCGAACACCAGGAGCCCTGGGTCGACCTGAACGACAACATGACGCCCCTGAAGGACGGGACCTTCCTGTGGGGCAGCCAGCGCACCGGCTTCAACCACATCTACCTGTACTCGCGCGACGGGAAGCTGGTCCGCCAGGTCACCAGCGGGAACTGGCCGGTGCAGGGCGCGGCCGCGGGCGCGGGCCTGCAGGCGCCGGGCGTGGCCTACGTCGATCAGTCGAGGAAGCTGCTGTACTTCATCTCGAACAAGGACACGCCGCTCGAGAAGCAGCTTTACGTGCAGAGCTACGCCAAGCCGGACGCTCCGCGGCGAATCACGGCCGCGGGCGGCAGCTGGTCGGTGGCGGTGGCCAAGGACGGCCGCAGCTTCATCGGCGGCTACTCCGACCCGAAGACCCCTCCGCAGACGGCCCTGTACGGCATCACGGGCGAGCGTCTGCGCTGGATCGAGGAGAACAGGCTCGCGCCGGGGCACCCGTACTTCCCGTACCTCGACAACCACGTCACGCCGGAGTTCGGCACGCTCAAGGCGGCGGACGGCAGCGAGCTCTACTACACGCTGTCGAAGCCCAAGGACTTCGATCCACGTAGGACGTACCCGGCCATCGTGCGCGTCTACGGCGGCCCGCACGCCGAGGACGTCCGCCGCACTTGGCGCGACAAGGCCGAGCAGCTCTACCTGGGCGAGGGCTTCGTGCTGTTCCAGATCGCCAACCGGGGCGGCGGCGGGCGGGGGCTCAGGTTCGCCGGCGCGCTGGCGGGCAAGCTCGGCTCGGTGGAGGTCGAGGACCAGCTCGCCGGGCTGAAGTGGTTGAAGTCGCAGCCGTACATCGACCCGGCGCGCGTGGGCGTGCAGGGCTGGAGCTACGGCGGCTTCATGACGCTGCGCCTGCTCACCGAATCCGGCGCGGGCTTCCGCGCGGGCGCGGCGGGCGCCCCGCCTGCCGACTGGCGGCTCTACGACACCCACTACACCGAGCAGTTCATGGGCCGCCCGCAGGACCACGACGCCGCCTACACCGCCGCCGCCATCCTGCCCCGCCTCAAGGACCTGCAGGGCCGGCTGCTGCTGATGCAAGGCATGGCGGACGACAACGTGATCTTCGCCAACTCCACCGCCGTGATGAACCGGCTGCAGGAGCTGTCCACGCCCTTCGACCTGATGCTCTACCCCGGCCAGCGCCACGGCGTCCGCACCCCGCCCCGGGAGCTGCACCTGTTCCGCACGCAACTGGCCTTCTTCAAGCGCGAGCTGGGCGCGCCGCGGTAGCGTTTCGCCAGCCCGCGCCGAGTGGTAAGGTGAGCGGATGGACGATGTGGCCGAACTCACCGTCTTGGTCCACGTGACGGATCGCCCTGACGGCGGCATGCGCGTGCTCAGCGACGACGTGAAGGGTGTGTTCCTCGGCGGGTCCGATCGGCAGCGGATCTGGAGCATCGTCGGCCCCTCCGTCGCCGCGCTGCTCCGTTCCAACCACGGTCTGGACGTAATCCGTGTCTCGGGGCCGATGACGGCGCCCGACGGACCCGGCGATGTGCGCCTGACTGTGGATTACCGGGTCGAGACGCGCCGAACCGCCGCCTGACCGGTGTTCCTCACGCTGCCCTTGGATGAGGCGCGCGTGCGTCTTCACGCGCTCGGCCTCCGCCTCCTGCGAACCGAATACGAGGGCACGACCGAGGTCTGGCTGACCCCGAACGGCGAGGAGCTGTACCTCCTGCCAGAACTGGACGGCACGGGCGCCTACGAGGAGGAGACGATCAAGGCGATTGAGGCGGCCCTCGGAAGCTCCGCCTAGGCGGAGGCGAACATGCGCGCCACGATCGCCTCCAGACCCGCGCGATCCTCCCCGTCGAAGGCGGCGGGTTCGGTCGAGTCCACGTCCAGCACCGCGATCAGCGCGCCCGTCGGGTCGCGCACCGGCACGACGATCTCGCTCCTCGAACGACTGTCGCAGGCGATGTGGCCGGGAAAGGCGGCCACGTCGTCCACCAGCACGGTCTCGCCGCGAGCGGCGGCGACGCCGCAGACGCCGCGGCCGAAGGCGATGCGCAGGCAGCCCAGCGTTCCCTGGTAGGGGCCGACCACCAGTTCGTCGCGCGTGAGCGGGTCCACCACGTAAAAGCCGGTCCAGAAGAACCGGTCAGGGAAGGCGTGGTGCAGCATGGAGCCGACGGTGGCCATGCGCGCGGTGCGGTCGCCCTCGCCCTCCAGCACCGCGGCGATCTCGTCGCCGAGTTCGGCGTAGCGGGTGCGCTTGTCGGCGGAGAGGCGGGCGGGGTCGAAGCTCTCGGGCATGGCGCGCATCTAGGCGGCCGGACGGCCCGCGTCAGCCCTGCGCGCGCGGCAGGAGGGCGTCGAGCATTGCGGCCGGCTCGGCCCCCGCCTCCACCACCAGCAGGCGCCCGGCGGCCAGGCCGGCGGGCGAGGCGAGCACCTGGCGGCGCCTGGGGCACAGGCCCAGGCAGGCGGTCTCCGCCACGCGCACCTTGCGGCCCCAGGCGCCCGTCTTCAGGGCGCGCTTGAGCGCTTTCCTGACCGGCTCGCGACCGCGTCGCCCGAAGCCGCCGTCCAGCTTGCGGCTGCACTTGCCGCAGGCCAGCACCACGGCGCGGAACGGGGCGCGGGCCGAGCGGGCGGGCGTGGCGGCGGGCGGGTCGGCCATGCGGCGGCACATAGGCGCCCCGCGCGGGCGGCGCTTGCCTTTCGCAGCGGAAGGGGGCGCACTCTGCACCAGGCACAGACGCTGGAGACGCATCCATGGCCGACGACGCAAGCTCCTGGCTCGGCTCCACGCCCAACCTGTCGCCCCCCGACGCCACGGCCGAGGAGGTCAGGGCGCGCACCTGGGCCATGCCCATCGCCGACCTTCAGGCCGCCGACCCCTACGCCTTCCGCGCCGGCGCCGAGCTGGAGATCTTCAGGCGCCTGCGCCGGGAGGACCCGGTGCACCGGCAGGAGCACCACGAGTTCGGCCCCTACTGGAGCGTCACCCGCTACGACGACATCATGGCGGTGGACACCGACCACACGAGCTTCTCGTCCGAGCCCACGATCACCATCGTGGACCCGCGCGAGGACTTCCACATGCCGATGTTCATCGCCATGGACCCGCCCAAGCACGACGCCCAGCGCAAGACGGTGCAGCCCATCGTGGCCGGCCCCAACCTCGCCGCGCTGGAGCCGCTGATCCGCGAGCGAGCCGCCGCCATCCTCGACTCGCTGCCGATGGGCGAGGAGATCGACTGGGTGGACAAGGTGTCCATCGAGCTCACCGCCATGACGCTGGCCACCCTGTTCGGCATCCCGCAGGAGGACCGGCGCAAGCTCACCTACTGGTCGGACATCGCCGTGGCGGGCCCGGAGACCGGGCTGTACCAGGATCCGGACAATTGGCAGGCCGAGCGCCAGGGCATCCTGATGGGCTGCGTCGGCTACTTCCTGCAGGAGTGGGAGAAGCGGCTGGAGGCCGGGCCCCAGGGCGACCTGATCTCCCTGCTGGCGCACGGCGAGTCCACCAGGGATATGGACCGGATGGAGTACCTCGGGAACCTGCTGCTCCTCATCGTGGGCGGCAACGACACGACGCGGAACACCATCACGGGCTCGATCCTGGCCCTGAACCAGAACCCCGACCAATACGCCAAGCTGAAGTCGGACCCCCTGCTGATCCCCGGCATGGTCAGCGAGACGATCCGCTGGCAGACGCCGCTGGCCCACATGCGCCGCAACGCCACCCGCGACGTCCAGCTCGGCGGCAAGACCATCCGCAAGGGCGACAAGGTGATCATGTGGTACGTCTCGGGCAACCGGGACGAGGCCAAGATCGAGGACCCGGACCGCTACTGGATCGAGCGGCCGGACGTGCGCCGCCACCTGTCCTTCGGCTTCGGCATCCACCGCTGCGTCGGCAACCGCCTGGCCGAGCTGCAGCTGAAGGTGATCTGGGAGGAAATCCTGAAGCGCTTCAGCCACGTGGAGGTCACGGGCGAGCCCAGCCGCACCCTCTCGTCCTTCGTGCGCGGCTACACCCGCATGCCGGTGCGCCTGCACGCCCACTGAGCGCGCGGCGAGACCTCAGCGCGGGCGGCGACGCGGACCGCCGCGGCGCAGCTCGTCGGCCTCGGCGGCCGACAGCGGCGTGATGCTCTGCGCGATCAGGCCGGCGCGGCCGGACGCGGAGACCACCTGCAGGTTCAGCTCCAGCGGCGAGCACACGATGGGCGAGTTGCGGACGCGCGTGGCGATCACCGCGCCGGGGTCGGTCAGCAGCGCCGAGGGCGTGGTCTCGACCCGATAGGCGCGCAGGCCGTTCGAGATCAGGATGGTGTGGTCGTTGACCGAGAAGTAGCGGACCGAGGTGGTCCCGCCCAGGCGGACGCAGCCGGCCCCTCCCGTGAGGGGCGGCGATGGCAGCGCGAGGGCGGCGGCGAGGGCGAGAGTGATCATGAGCGTCTCCGGCGATCCGAACGGGCAGGCGCCCGGGTCGGTTCACGCGGACGCGTCGCCCGCCGCGGATTGCGCTACATCGCCGCCATGCCCCCGCACCCCGCCCTCGCCCGCCCCGAACTCCAGGCGCTGCGCAGCTCGGCCATCCGCGAGGTGGCCAACGCGGCCATGGGCGTGCCCGGCGTGCTGCCCTTCTGGTTCGGCGAGTCCGACCGCGTCACCCCCGAGTTCATCCGCGAGGCGGCGGTGGAGGCGCTGCGCGAGGGGCGCACCTTCTACACGCACAACCTCGGGCGGGCGGACCTGCGCGACGCGCTCTCCGCCTACCTGTCCGGCCTGCACGGACGCCCGATCGGGGCGGAGCGGCTGGCGGTGACGAGCTCCGGCGTGAGCGCGCTCATGCTGGCGGCGGAGGCGCTCCTCTCCCCCGGCGACCGGGTGGTGGCGGTCGATCCGGTCTGGCCGAACGTGGCGGAGATCCCGAAGATCATGGGCGCGCGGGTCACCACCGTCGCCGTGCGGCCGCGCGAGGGACGGTTCACGCTCGACCTGGACCGCCTGCTGGACGCGCTCACCCCCGACACGCGCGCCCTGTTCCTCAACTCCCCCAACAACCCCACCGGCTGGACCCTGCCGGCCGACCAACGGGCGGCCGTGCTGGAACGCTGTCGCCGCAACGGCACGTGGCTGATCGCCGACGACGTCTACGAGCGGCTGTACTTCGGCCCCGGCGCCTCGGCCCCCTCCTTCCTGCCGCTGGCGGAGCCGGAAGACCGGCTGATCAGCGCCAACAGCTTCTCGAAGGCGTGGCGCATGACGGGCTGGCGGCTGGGCTGGATGGTGGCGCCGCCCGCGCTGATGGAGCGGCTGGGCGTGCTCCTGGAGTACAACACCTCGTGCGCGCCGGACTTCGTGCAGTCCGCCGCCCTCGCCGCCCTGCGCGAGGGCGAGCCGCAGGTAGCCGAGCTGCGCGGGGAGCTCGCCGCCGCGCGCGACCACCTCCTGCCCGCGCTCGCCCGCCTACCGGGCGTGGAGGCGCCGCGGCCGGAGGGAGGCATGTACGCCTTCTTCCGGCTGGAAGGCCGCGGGGACAGTCTGGCCCTGGCCAAGCGGCTGGTGACCGAGGCCGGGCTAGGCCTCGCGCCCGGCGTCGCCTTCGGCGGCGACGGCGAGGGCTGGCTGCGCTGGTGCTTCGCCGCGCGCCGCGAGCGCCTGGACGACGGCCTCGCCCGGCTCCAGACGTTCCTGCGCCGCGGCTGACCGCAGCGTAGGCCGCCTCGCGCCCCCGTCCCGCGCAATCGGCCTTGGCGCTAGGGGCCCCCTTGCGGCAGGATGAAGAGAGTGAACGTGTTCCGGTGAAGCGGGCCCGCCCGCCTCTTTCAACCCGCCAGCCGCGGAACGCCCATGACCTTGAACGTGCGCCTGAGTGTGGAGTCGGTGTCGCGCACGCACGTCGGCAAGGTGCGCAAGCTCAACGAGGACAGCCTGCTGGACCGCGGCGACGCGGGCCTGTGGGCGGTGGCGGACGGCATGGGCGGCCACCAGGCGGGCGACGTGGCCAGCGGCATGATCGTGGACGCGCTGAAGGGCGTGGACGACTTCAGCTCGGGCTACGCCTTCATGGCCGACGTGCGCGACACCATCCAGCGCGTGAACCGCACGCTCCTGGCCCGCGCCGCCGCCCTCTCGCCGGGGGCGGTGATCGGCAGCACCGTGGTGACGCTGCTGATGTACGACAGCCACTACGCCTGCCTGTGGGCGGGGGACAGCCGCATCTACATGCTGCGCGGCGGCCGCTTCGAGCAGCTGACGCGCGACCACAGCATGATCCAGGAGCTGGTGGACTCGGGCTCCATCAACCGGGCCGAGGCGCGCCACCACAAGCGCTCCAACGTGATCACCCGGGCGGTGGGCGTCACCGACAGCCTGGCGCTCGACATGGTCCAGGGCGAGATCGAGGCGGGCGACGTGTTCCTGCTGTGCTCGGACGGGCTCACCGGCATGCTGGAGGACCGGGAGATCCACCACATCCTGGCCTCGTCGTCGCTGGACGCGGCGGCCGACGCGCTGATCGAGGCGACGCTCGACAGGGGTGCGCGCGACAATGTGGCCGTGGTTCTGGTGCGCGCGGGCCGGAGCCCCGACGACACGCTGGATCAGACGCAGACGCTGGGCGCCTGGCCGGCCCGCTGAGGCGCCCGTGACAGCGCCCAGGTCGGCGATCGCCGCCCCTCCCGCCGATTGGCGCTAATCGGCCGGCGTGGGCGCAGTCAGGAGGGCGAAGGCCTCGCCGCGGGGCGCACCGGGGGTGACCAGCAGGCGGGTGCGATCCCGGTCGTGCCGCCACCACAGGACGCCGCCGGGCGGAACGGGGGCGGCCTGGAGCATCGCCTGCAGCGTCACGCCGCGCCCGTCCGGGGCGCGCCGCGCCTCCATCACCAGGCCGAACGGCGTCGAGCGGCCCTTCAGCTCCAGCTCGTCCACGTCGTGCTCGGTCGGAGGCGCCAGGGCGGCGACCTGCCCGCCCAGCGCCGGCCCGGTGAGGTCGCCCCCCGTCGCTTGACGCAGCAACGCCTCCGCCGAGTCGAACCAGGGCGTGCAGCCGACGACCACGGCCGGGTCCATCGCCAACGGCGCGAGCAGCAGGCACGGGAAGCGGCGGCCGACGCGGTCGGCGCTGGCGGCGAGGACGCCGGCCACCGCGCGGGGGCAGAGCGCGCCGGCGGCGGCGGCGAAGCGCCAGGGCGCGGCCACCTCGCCCTCCCCCCAGGGCGCGTCCTCGTCCAGCTCAGCCAGGCCCGCGCCGATCCAGCCGTCGAGCGCCTCCGCCTCGCCGGGCGGCAGGTGCAGGCGCAGGAAGTCGCCCTGCGACGGGGTCTTGCCGTAGAGCCCGCTCCCCGCGGGCGCCGACGTCACAAGCCGGAGGGGCACTGGAACTGGCGCACCGCCGGCAGGCCGAAGGGGTTCGGCGTGTTCATCATGCGCATGCGAAAGCGCGCGGTCTGCCCCGCCACGCCCACCTCGAAGGTGAGCCCGCCCGGCGAGGACGACGTCACCTTCGCCTCCTGCAGCATGCGGTGCAGCGCCCAGTCGCCCGTCCAGCTGCGGGTGGCCGGCGCGGCGCCCCCCGCCCCCTGGAAGCTGAGCGTGACGCCGGGGATGCCGCCCGGCCAGCGCAGCTCGACCGGCTTGCGCTGGGCGGTCTCGAACGCGGCGGGCGTGCCGTCCACCGACAGCGTCACCGTGGTCGCGCCGCCGGTGAAGGCGACCGGCTCCAGCACGAAGCGCACGTTGGGCCGCACGTCGCCCGGCTTGAAGTAGGTGCGCCGGATCGTGTCGGCGAGTTCGAGCTGCCGCACGGCGCCCGCCCCGAGCCCCAGCGCCTTGCCGGAGGGCGAGAGCGACCACGGGCGCTTGCTCGTGTCCACCTGGCCGACGAGGCTGGTGGTCTGGAACTGGTCGATCAGCCCGCCCGGGCGGAACAGGCGGCTGAAGTCGTCCACCGTGGCCTGCCGCTCGCCCGCGCTGAACGGGTAGCCCATGGCCAGGATGGACTTGCACTCGGGCAGGAGCTGCGCGCCGTAGGCCTGCTGGATGCTGGTGCGGGCGCCCTGGTTCAGCTGCGTGGTGGTGCTGGAGACGAAGCCGGTGAACAGGGCGCCCGCCACCGGCGGCAGCACCGTCGCGGTCTCCTTCAGCTTGCTGGTGGCCGCCATGGCCGAGCTGAGCTTGTCCTTCTGCAGCAGGGGATCGCCCATGCCGGCCGCCGCCTTGGCCGCCAGCGTGGAGTCGGCGGAGGACTTCAGCGCCTCCAGCGCGTCGTCCAGCGGCGAGGGCCCGTTCGCCGGATTCAGCTCGCGCAGCCAGCGATAGTGCTCCACCACCTCGTCCAGCGGGCCCGGGGGCGAGCGCGGCGCGCCGCCGCCGGCCGCCTGCCCCACCTGCTGCATGCGGCTGTATCCGCTGTAGATGCGGCGCGAGAAGATGCCCGCGGTGCGCAGCACGCGGTTCGCCACGCTGCCCTGCTTCACCGGCGAGGCGGGCGGTGTCAGGTCGGTCTCGCCCGCGAGGGACGCCATCAGCTGCTTCACGGGCGAGGGCGGGCGCAGGGCGCGGCGGATGCGCTCGTCGGGCGGGTACTGACCGCTGACGCCGATGTCGTTGATGAACTCGTCCCACTGGCGCGTGAAGTCGTTCAGGTAGGCGACCAGGATCCCGTCCTTGATCGCCCCCGCCTGCGACAGGGAGGAGCCCTGCGCCGGCTCGCCCGTGACCCAGTTCTCGTCGGCGGACGCCACCGCCGCCTGGCCGATGGCGGGCATGACGCTGGAGTAGAAGGCGCCCTTGCGGAACATGCCCGGCACGCCCGCCGAGAGCGGCTTGCCCGACTTGCGCGCGAACAGCCCGGAGGCGCCGACCCCCGGCACGTCCACCAGGGTGTAGGGCGGCAGCTCGCGCAGCTTCCCGTCGGTGAGCAGCCGCGTGTACACCCGCTCGCCCGGGCTGAGCCCCGTCACCAGCGCGCGGGCCTGGGCGATCAGGTCGCGGTCGAGCGCCGGCGGCTGCAGCGGGCCGGAGAGCAGGCTGTCCAGGTGCCCCTCGAGCGCGGCGCGGACGGGGTCGTCCTCCTGCCCGGGGAAGCGGTCGGCCCAGGCGTCGCCCCACCAGCCGGCCACCTGGTCCTTGTGCATGGGCGCGCCGGGGCTGCGGCCCAGCATCAGGTACACGCGCAGCAGCGAGTAGATCTCCGCCCGGGCGTCCTTGGCCTCGGGCGCGCCCGCCGCGCCGGTGAGCGAGCGCAGCCGGTCCTCGAGGCTGAGGATCAGGCGCGGCAGCATCTGGCGGTTCAGCAGGTTGCGGTACGCGCCGTCCACCTGCGGCCGCAGGCTCGCCGCCCGGCCCACGCCGAAGGAGAAGCCCGCCGAGCGCAGGCCCTTGGGCGCCGTGGAGGCGAACGGCAGGCCGCGCGCGGCGTCCAGCACCGGCAGCACGGGCAGGAGGTCGGCGTCGCTCACCTCGCCCTGCGGCAGGAGCGCGGCCTGGCGCTGCACCTCGGCTCCCCGCTTGGCCAGAAGGCCCGTCAGGCGCGCGTTGGCGATGTAGCCGTAGATCCACCCCAGCGTGAGCAGCAGCAGCAGCGCCGAGCCGCCGGCGATCGCCGCCAGGCGGATGTTGCGCCGGCGCTTCTCGGCGGCCGGATCGCGCCCGGCCAGCGCCGCCTCGGCGAACACCACCTTGTTGAGCAGGTCGGGCAGGAAGTAGCTGCGCCCCCGCGCCCCGTGGCCGCCCCCTGAGGGCGCCTCGACGCCGAACTGGCGCGTGATGGAGCTGAGCAGGCGGTCGAGCGGGCGGCCGTTCTGCGTGCCGCTGGTCAGGTAGAAGCCGCGCACCATGGGCGCGGGCTCGATGCGCGTGTCGCGCCCGATCACGCCCAGGAGCTGCAGCAGGGGCTCGCGCAGCGAGGCGAACTGCTGGGGGAAGCCGAAGATCTGCGAGCGTCGCGCCATGTCGCGCTCGGCCTGCACGCGGCTCAGCAGCCGGTCGTTGAGCCGGCCCACCAGGGCGTCGAACTCGGTTCCCGCCCGGGCGGTGTCCAGCGGCGCGGGGGCGGCGCCCTCCGGCGCGGGGAAGGTCGCGCCCCACACCTGCTCGCGCGCCGTCGCGTCGAGGTCGTCGAAGAACTCGTCGAACCCGGCCAACAGGTCGAGCTTGGTCAGCAGCACGTAGACAGGGGTGCGCACGCCGAACTTGGCGGTGATCTCGTTGATCCGCTGGCGCACGGCGCGGCCATGGGCGGCCACCGCCTCCTCGTCCGCCGCCAACAGGTCGGTGACGGCGACGGACACCAGCACGCCCGTGAGCGGCTGGCGCGGCCGATACTTCTTGAGGAGGTCCAGGAAGCCGTTCCACGACTTGGCGTCGGCGGCCTGGTGACTGTCCTGCGTGGTGTAGCGGCCGGCGGTGTCGATCAGCACCGCCTTGTCGGTGAACCACCACTCGGTGGTGCGCGTGCCGCCGATGCCGCGCAGGGGCGCGGCGCCGAGCTCCTGCGCCACGGGGAAGTTCAGGCCCGAGTTCTGCAGGGCCGTGGTCTTGCCCGCGCCCGGCGGGCCGATGATCACGTACCAGGGCAGCTGGTAGACGAACTCGCGGTCCTTGCCGACGCGGGTGGAGCGCATCAGCTCCAGCGCCTTGGCGGCCCGCTCCTCCATGGCGCGGATGTCCTCGGCGGAGAGGTCCTCCTCAGGCGCGGGCTTGTCGGCGGCGGGGGCGGCCAGGTCGCGCACCAGGGCGTCGTTGGCCCGCTTCGCGCGGACGCGCTTGAGCGCATACCAGCCGACCACGCCCGCCACGAGCAGGGCGATGACCACCAGCCGCACGATCCAGCCGCCCAGCGGCGCCTTGCCGGCCACCGAGACGAGCGGGCCGACGAACCAGATCAGCAGCGCCAGGCACAGCACGCCGAGCGCCACCCACACCCAGCGGGGGAAGCTCAGGCGCGGCAGCCGGGGCAGGCGCGGAGTGGGGATGGTCACGGCCACGGGTGGAGGATCCTCACGCGGGCGGCCGGGCGTCGGCGTAGGTCTTGGGGATAGAGACCTCCACGCGACGGTTCTGGCGACGACCCCCGTCGTCGGCGTTGGAGGCCACGGGCTGGCTCTCGCCGAGGCCGGAGGCCTGCAGGCGCGCCCTGTCCGTGCCGTTGGCGGCCAGCTTGCCCACCACCGTCTCGGCGCGGGCGTCGGACAGCGCCTGATTGGAGGCGAAGCGCAGCGAGCGCACCGGCTTGTCGTCGGTGTGGCCCGTCACCGGCACGGGGCCGACGGTGAGGGCGATGGCCTGCGCCACGCGCTGCATGGTGCCGTCGTAGGCCGCGTCGAGGTCGGCTGAGCCGGAGGCGAACAGCCCCTTGTCCTTCAGCCGCACCAGCACTGCGTCCGGCCCGTCGGTCACGCCCACGCGGCCGGCGTCGATGTCCGGCTTCAGGATGCCGAGCACCGTGTCGTAAAGCCGCGTGTCCGACGCCGGCGCGGGCGCCGTGCGGTTCAGCTTCGACGGCCCGGCGGCGAACAGGCCGCTCAGCGGCTTGACCGCATTGGAGCCGGAGATGGACAGCGCCGTCAGGAACAGCAGGTAGATGAGCAGCGCCGCGGCGGCGAAGGCGGCGGCGAACACCCACAGCGGCGCCTGCCGCGCCACCGGCTGGTAGGCGGCGTCCGCCCCTCGCCAGCGCGGCGACAGGGCCCGCTCGAACGGGCCGCGCACGTTCTGGATCGCCGCGAAGATGCGTTCGCGCATGGCGAACAGCCGACTCGCCCCCTGCCGCTCCAGCCGCAGGCGACCCTCGAAGCCGAACGACAGGCAGAGGTAGATCAGCTCCAAGAGGTTGGGCGAGCGGTTCGGCCGCGCCTCCAGCGCCTCCGCGATCTCGAACATGCGGTCGCCGGAGACCACCTCGTTGTGGAAGGTGGCGACCAGGGTCTGCCGGCCCCAGCCGCTCTTGGCCCCCCACGGCGCGGAGAGGATCACCTCGTCGATCAGCGCGCACAGGGCGTAGTGCGCGTAGCGCGTCTCGTCGTCGGGGGTGCCCAGCGCCCGCGTCTCGCCCTGGAAGCGGCGCAGCTCGTCGCCGATGCGCTGGCGCAGGCCGGGGATGTCGTCGTGGTGTGTCGCCGCGCGCAGGACGTTGGCCAGGGCGATCAGGCGCGAGCCCGCCGCGATCAGCGGGTTGGGGCCGGTCTGCGGGGTCGGCGTGTCGGCCAGCTTGCGCGGCGCGAAGGCCCCGGTCGTCGGCGCCGCGGGCCGGGCGCCGAGGTCGGGCGCCGCGCCGATCATCGTGCGGTCGCCGTCGTCCTCGGCCGCGAAGCTTACCTTGGCGGGCGCGGGCGCCGGGCGGATGACGGTGCGCTCGGCCTCGCCGTCCGAGAAGTCGAAGGGGTCCTTGCCGCCGCTCACCGCACCCGCCCCCGGATGGCCCACAGCTCGAGCTGGAGGTCGGGCACGTCGCCGGACACGTGCAGCGCCGCGCCGCCGGAGCGCTCCACCAGCTTCCAGTCCTCGGCCGCCTGGTTGATCTCGAAGTAGACGGAGCCGGCGCGGAACGGGATCTGCCGCGGCTCGGACGGCAGCGGGCGCACCGGCGCGCCGCCCAGCTGCAGGTTCACCAGGTCGCGGATGCGCTCCACCGGGCCGATGGTGACCCGCTTGGGCAAGTTGGCGCGCAGCTTCTCCTGGTCGATGGACGAGCGGGCGGCGAGCACGAACACGCAGTCGGTGAACAGCGAGCGGTCGGTGATCTGCGCCACGCGGATGCCGTAGGCGCGCTCCTCCAGCGGGATGGGGATGGCCGTCTGCTCGAACACCGCGCTCAGGGCCTCGCGCAGGAAGGTCATCAGCGGGGCGAAGGCGGCCTGCAGGTCGCCGTGCTCGTAGGGCGGCAGCTGCGGCGGCCGGCTGGTGGCCTGCTCGGTGAAGGTGGCGAGCTCGCCCGCCAGCGCCGCGAAGGCCCCGTACAGCGCCTCGGGGTGCAGCACGGGCAGGCTGGAGAGGTGCCGCAGCGACATCTCGTTGCGGTTCACGAGCATCAGGATCAGGAAGTCGGTGAGCTCGGCCGTGCCCTTGCCGCCGGGGCTGGACAGGCGGGCGGCGATGGCCGCGCCCCGGTGCTGGAGCAGGCCGCGGATCTCCGCCAGGTGGCTGCGCAGCACGGACGAGGCGCCGACGGTCAGCGCGGTCGGAATGAAGCCGGCGTCGAGCACCAGCGCCCCGTCCAGCGACTTCTCCACAAGCCGCGCCATGGGCAGGGTGACGTAGCCCGCCAGCTCCTGCCGGTCGTGCAGGATGCGCAGGTCGAGCCGGCCGACGGTGAGCTCGGCGGAGGCGCCCGAGCCGGCGAGGGTGTCGGCGATCTCCACCTGCCGGCCGACCCAGCGCACGGCCTGCTCCACCCCGGGCTGGAGGCTGCCGCTGACCGCGCCCGCGCGCCGGATCGGCAGCGCCAGGTGCAGCACCGCGTTGCGCAGGTCGGCGGGCGGTTGCAACGGCGCGGGGTGGTCGTCGTCGCCGGGGATGTCGAACGGCGTGCCGTCGGCCAGCACGCCCGCCGCGCGCGAGATGGCGAAGGCGCCCGTCTTCAGCAGCGCCTGGTCGATCTGCAGCTCGGTGAAGCCCCACGGGAAGGGGGCCACCGCCTGGGTCGAGACGCGGGTCAGCTTCTCGAGATAGCGCTCGAACTGCTGGAAGTGCTGCGTGCGGAGGAACATGCCCTCCGCCCACAGGATCTTGTTCTCCCAGGACAGCGACACGTCAGCGCGCGCTCTTGGCGTCGAGCTCGACGAGCTGCTTCTCGTAGGCCGCGCGGAACGCCCGGTTCAGCGGGCTGTCGGCGTTGTCGTCCGCCTGCTTCCTGAATTCGGCGTACAGCCGCTCGTACTCGGCCCAGGAGGCGGCGCCCTTGTTCTTCAGGAACGAGCCCTCCTTGACGGCCGAAGCGACCTGCTCGGGCGACAACGCGTCCAGCGTGGAGCCGAGCGCGGCGCGCAGGCCGGCCAGCATGCAGATCAGGTGCTTCTTCAGGTCCATGAACGAGTCGCTCACCGCGTCCGGGCCGGGCATGAAGCCGTCGTCGGCCGCGCGCAGCAGGTCCACCGCCACGCGCTGCGGCGGCGACCACTTGAACGGGTTGTTGTCGGCCTGGCGCACGGTGGTGCGCACCATGCGGTATTCGTTCTTGAGCGTGGTGCGCTCGTTCATCAGGTCGGACAGGCCGAGCACCATGCTGCGGTAGACGGCGCCCAGCCGCTCCATCGTCTCCTCGGACGGGCGACCGGCGAAGGCCGCGGGATCGAGCCTGGCGCCGCGGCAGAAGGCCTCGAACGCTCCGCCGCTCTGTGCGGCGACGGCGGCCGGGGCGGGAGCGGGCTGCGGCGGCGGCGCGAAAGCGACCGGAGCCGGCGCGGGAGCTGTGGGCGGCGGGGCGGCCGGGGCCGGCGGCGGCGCGAAGATCACCGGCGGCGGCTCGGGCGGCGGGGCGGCGCGCGGCGGCTCGGGCGGCGGAAGCGGGCGGGTCGCCTCGACGGGCGCGGGGCGGGGCGGCGGCGCGGCGAAGGGTGTGGGCGCACGGGCCGCGGGCGCCGGCTCGGGCAGGTCCCAGTCCGAGGGGATGGCGAGGTCCTCGCGCGTGACCTCCACCGGGCTCAGCATGGGGCGGCTGAACGGGGCGTCGAAGCCGAAGCCCACCTCGGGCTTGGGCGCGGCCGGCGGCTGGCTCCAGGTGCGGTCGGCGCCGATCAGGTTCTCGTGGCTCTCGCGGCGCGGCGAGGGCGCATCCCAGTCGCCCACGCGGCGCTCGGGCCGCCGGTCCCACGCGTCCTCGAAGCCGGACGACGCGGACCCGCCCTCGCGGCCGAAGTCGGCCAGGGGGTCGCGCGTCAGCGCGCTGGCGAAGGGGTCGGGTCCGCCGCGCGGCGCGTCCCGCGGGTCCGTCCCGCCGATGGGCTCGAAGGGCGAGTGGGCGCGGCGGTCCGGAGCGGCGAACGGGTCCGGCGCGCGGCCGAGCAGCGGATCGGTGGCGGGCGCCAGCAGCGGGTCGGGCGCGGCCGGGGCGGCCGGCGCCTCCGACCGCTCCAGCATCACGGTGAAGCCGCCCAGGCGCAGCGAGTCGCCAGGCGCCAGGCGCACCGGCTCGCCGCGAGGCAGCCGCTCGTCGCTTCCGCCGCCGCGGAACACGCCGTTGGCGCTGGTGTCGGTCGCGGTGACCACGCCGCCGCGGACGGTGATGCGCAGGTGCGTGCGGCTGATGGCGCGGTCGGGATCGGCCACGGCCCAGTCCGCACCCGGACCGCGGCCGATGCTGAGGTCGCCCTCCGCCAGCCGGCGGGAGTCGATCTGGCGGCCGGGGTCGGCCGTGGCGGACAGGCGCAGGATGAACATCAGACCGTGGCGACCTCGCCCGGCATGGCCGTGGCGAGCGCGCGCCGCGCCGCGCCGCGCCCGTCGCCGCCCCGGGCGATGTCGAGCCCGATCATGTTCACCAGCTCGAAGCCGAAGCCGGTCGCCTCCAGGGCCGGGGCGGTGGCGGCGGCCAGCAGGACGCCGCAGGCGGCCTGGCGCGGCGTTCCGGGCGGCGCGGGCTCGGCCGGTGCGTCGGCGGGCGCCAGCGAAGGGCCGGCCGCGAACGCGGCGTAGCCCATGAGCACGCCGGGAGAGGCGCGGCCCTCGTCGCGGGCGGCGCGGAAGGCCTCGTAGCGCACCTCGTCCTCCCCCTCGCGCAGCCAGCGCTCGGCCGCCAGGAGCGCACGCGACGGCGGCCGTCGCCGGCTCACTATCTCCTCCAGCTTGGCCGAAAGGCAACCCCACCACAGGAGCTCGCGCAGGCCGAGGCCCCAGCCGAGCACGCGCAGCAGCAGCATGGTCTGCGGCGGGTCGGCCTGCAGTTCGGCCAGCAGGTCGGTCCAGCGCTCGCCCCCCTGGCGCAACGCGGGCGCGTTCAGCGCCTCGGCGAGCACGGCGCGGTCGAGCGGGCGCAGGCGCGGGTGCTCGACGTCCGCCCCGTCCGGCGCGTCGCCCCGACCGTCCGGAGACGGGCCGGGGCCGCTCAATTGATCTTCACCAACGGGCCGGAGATGCTGACGCCCACCGGCGAGATGGAGATGGAGCTGCCGCCCACCTTGATCGTGATCGAGGTCGAGGAGCTGATGGTCAGCGGCGCGGTGCTGTCGATCTCGCCCGTGCCGGTGGATTTCAGCGACATCGAGCCGGTCGCCTTCACCGAATAGCTGCCGGTGGTCATGATCTTGTAGTTGCCCGTGACGTCCGTGCTGCGGTTGCCGCCGACGGAGACGTCCTCGTCCTTCTTGGTCTCGCGGCGGAAGTTGCGGCCGGCGAAGGTGTAGATCTCCTCCGCGCCCGACTTGTCGTCGAACACGAACGCCTGGATCACCGATCCCGTCGGATGCGTCTCCGTGCGCCAGCCCGACTTATGCAGCTCGGCCGGCACCGGGAAGGGATGCTTGTTGTCGCCATTGTAGATGCAGCCGGTCACGATCGGCCGGTCGGGATCGCCCTCCAGAAAGTCGATCAGCACCTCCATGCCCACGCGCGGGATCCACTGCGCGCCGATCCTGTCGCCCGCCCACTGCTGGGCCACGCGCAGCCAGCAGGTGGAGGCGCCCCGGTCGTCCCAGTGGAAGCGCACCTTGATGCGGCCGAAGCCGTCCGGGTCACGCTGGTCGACCACCACGCCCGTCTGGGGCCCGCGCACGGCCGCGGGGGGCGTCACGGGCGGGGGACGATAGGCGCGCTGGCTTGGCGTGGCGGTGAACTGCTGCTGGTAGCTGGGCTCGCCCTCCTCCAGCCCCGGGGGGTCCCAGGCGGCGTGCACCACCGAGCGCACGGCGATGCGGCGCTCCCGGGCCGTCAGGCGCGGATCGTCGATCTCATAGCGGGCGCCCGGGGTGAAGTTCACGTAGGAGCCGACACCCTCGAGCGTGACGGCGCTCGCCTCCGCCTCCTCCATGGCCAGCTTGGAGCGGCGGCTGACCTCCGCGGCGGTGGGGACGCCCGCCGGCCAGTCGCGGACGGAGGCGGCCTTGTCGCCGTGCGGCAGGCTGGTGGGCGTACGGGTGTTGAGCGCGGTGCGCGGCGTCTTGAAGTCGTAGTCGCGTGCGATCCAGCCGCCGGGCGCCGCCGCGTAGGAGGTCTCGATCTGCTCCAGCCCGCGCAGCAGGTGGTCGCGGCGGAAGGAGAGCTTGAAGGGTTCTCCGTCGAAGTAGCCCGAGGGATCGTCGGCCAGGTACATCTTGTGCTTGAACTGGCCCGCGCCCTCGTCATAACGAAAGTAATAGAAGACGCCTTCGCGCTCCATCAGCCGGCTGATGAAGTCGAAGTCGCTCTCCATGTACTGGACGCAGTACTCTCGCTTCGGATGGGTGTTTCGGATCTTGCTGTCGTCGAAGACGACGCCGTGCTCGCGCAGGACTTCGGCTATGATCTGCTTGGCTGTCTTCTCGACGAAGATGCGATTGTCGCGCTTCAGGCGCAGCTTGTACAGGGTCGGGGCGATGTCGAGCACGAACTCGACGTACTGCCCCTTCTGGTAGGCGTGCTCGAACCGCACGCACTGGCCGTTGACCTTGCGCTGGACGTTGTCGGACAGACCCATCACAAAGCTGACGGAGGCGCCGATCCAGGTCGCGGCGTCCGGGATGTCGCCGTTCGAACGCAGCGTCATCCGGAACTCGTAGGGCTGGGACAGCATCTCGCGACCGTCCACCCGGAACAGGTGGTACTCCGCCGTGCGGCCCGGACTTTCGAGCAGCTTTAAGAAGTTGTTCTGATCGCGACCGGCCACGGCGCTCCCTCAGGCGGGCGGGCGCGCCCCGTCCCGCCGCCAGTCGGGGCGAGGCGCGCAGTGCGCCCCGCCCCCTTCCGGGGACCCGGGTGTCGCGTCCCGGAGCGACGTATCAGGCTGTGCCGGTGATGAAGTCGAAGGCGCCGCGCTGGGCCGCCTGCGGGCTGCCCGTGGCGTCCTTCGTGAACTGGCTGATCTCCACCTTGGAGAAGTTCAGCGACAGGTTCTCCATCGGCTCGTGCTGACCCTGCGATCCGCCCGTGCTGAAGGACGAGCAGATGGCGTTGGTCATCTTGTATTCCATGTACTTCTCTTCCGCGCCCGCCTTGCTGAGCGTGGTGATCGTCAGTACGGCGTTCGGGATCACCGCACCGCCCATGGAGTCCAGCATCAGCTTACCGCTGGTCTTGTCCTGCTTCTTCACGAGGTGCAGGTCGCCCGGCGTGACCTTGCCGGCCGAGAGGCGGTTGCTCGAGGAGCCGACCGTCGTCTGCACGGGAACGGAGAAGCCCCAGCTGTAGGACTCCACCTCGATGCAGCCGGTGTAGCCCGTCTTTGTGACGTTGCCTTCAAAACCGTCGAGTTTCAGGTAGGCGGACATGCTTTCTTCCTTCTCTGACGCGCGGCGCGCGACGTTGACAACGCGGTGGACACGCTCGGGATCATGCGACGTTCGCGCGCCGCGCGAAGGACGGAATGATCACTCGAACGCATAGACGAACTCTCGGCCTGCGTCGACATCCAGGCGCACGGATGCGACCTCCTGACGGTCGCTCAAGCGTTGCAGCAGCTGCACCGCCAGCTCCGGCGTCACCGACTGGTTGATGACGTTCTCGATATTCCGCGCCCCGCTCTGGCTTTCGGTGCAGCGCGAGGCGATCTCGTCGGCCACCGCGGGCGTCCAGCCGAAGTCGGCGTTGTAGCTCGACCGCACGCGCTTGCGCACGCGATCCAGGCTGATCTCCACGATTTCGCGGATGATCTCGGGCGAGAGGGGGAAGTACGGCACGACGGTGGTGCGGCCCAGGAACGCCGGCTTGAACGTCTTGAGCAGGTCGGGCCGCAGGGCCTCGCTCAGACCGTCGGTGTCCGGCATGGTCTCGGGATCCGCGCACAGCTTCTCGATGGTGTCGGTGCCGGCGTTCGAGGTCATGATGATCATGGTGTTCTTGAAATCGATGTCGCGGCCCTGTCCGTCCTTCAGATTTCCCTTGTCGAACACCTGATAGAAGACGTCCTGCACGCCGGGGTGCGCCTTCTCCATCTCGTCGAGCAGCACCACGCTGAAGGGCTTGCGGCGCACCGCCTCCGTCAGCACTCCGCCCTCGCCGTAGCCGACGTAGCCGGGGGGCGAGCCCAGGAGCATCGAGACCTTATGCTCCTCCTTGAACTCGCTCATGTTGATCACGGTCATGCTCTGCGGGCCGCCGTAGACCAGGTCGGCCAGGGTCAGCGCCGTCTCCGTCTTGCCGACGCCCGAGGTGCCGCACATCAGGAACACGCCCAGCGGCTTGCGCGGATCGGTCAGCCCCGCCCGCGCCGAGCGCATCGCCTTGGCGATGGCCGCCAGCGCCTGCGGCTGCCCGCGGATGCGCTCGCCCATCGTCTGCTCGAGGTTGAGCACGCTCTTGATCTCGTTGGAGACCATCCGGCCGACCGGGATGCCCGTCCAGGTGGCCACCACGTCGGCCACCGCCTGGCGGTCGACCACGTCGAACATGAGCGGGGTCTCGCCCTGCGCGGCCTCCAGCTCGGCGCGCGCCGCCTTGAGCCGATCGCGCACTTCCCCGTGAACGGCCTCGTCGCCGGAAGCGTGGGCGGCCTCGACCTCGCGCCGGAGCTCGCCAAGCTGGTTGACGAGCTCGCGCTCGCGCGCCCAGCGCGCGTCGAGCGCAGCCAGCTCGGCCTCGGCGTCGGCCTTCTCGGCGGCGCGGGCCTCCAGCGTGGCGGCGTGCTCGGCCCCGCCCGCCTGCTCGCGGCCGAGGATGCGGAGCTCGACCTCCAGCTGGTCGATCCGACGCCGCGCGTCCTCCACGGCGGCGGGCGTGGCCGCGCGGCTGACGCCTACGCGCGCGCAGGCGGTGTCGAGAAGGCTCACCGACTTGTCGGGCAGCTGGCGGCCGGCGATGTAGCGGTGCGACAGGCGCACGCTGGCCTCCACCGCCTCGTCCAGGATGCGCACGCCGTGGTGGCGCTCCAGCGTGTCGACGACCCCGCGCATCATCAGGATGGCCGAGGCCTCGGACGGCTCTTCCACCTTCACCACCTGGAAGCGGCGGGTCAGGGCGGGGTCCTTCTCGAAGTACTTCTTGTACTCGGCCCAGGTGGTGGCCGCGACGGTGCGCAGCTCGCCGCGCGCCAGCGCCGGCTTGAGCAGGTTGGCGGCGTCGCCCTGCCCTTCGGAGCCGCCCGCGCCGATCAGCGTGTGCGCCTCGTCGATGAACAGGATGATGGGCGTGGGCGAGCGCTTCACCTCCTCGATCACGCCCTTGAGGCGGTTCTCGAACTCGCCCTTCACGCCCGCGCCCGCCTGCAGCAGGCCGAGGTCCAGCGTCATCAGCCGCACGGTCTTCAGCGCCTCGGGCACGTCGCCCGCGGCGATGCGCAGGGCGAAACCCTCCACCACCGCGGTCTTGCCGACCCCGGCCTCGCCCGTGAGGATGGGGTTGTTCTGGCGGCGGCGGGTCAGGATGTCGACCATCTGCCGGATCTCGGGATCGCGGCCGAGCACCGGGTCCAGCTCGCCGGCGCGGGCGCGGGCCGTGAGGTCGATGCAGAACTTGGCCAGCGACTGCCCCTGGCCGCCGGGCCCGGGCGCCGGGACGCCCCCCGAGGCGGGCGCCTCGCGCGATCCGGAGGTGATCGAGTCCAGGTCGTTCGTCAGCGCGTCCACCGGGATGCGCATCAGCTGGCTGGAGCTCTCCCGCGCGATCGGCGCCAGGTCGTCGTTGTTGAGCAGCGCCAGGAGGACGTGACCGGAGCGCACCGTGGCCGCCCCGTGCTGCAGGCTGGCCAGGAGCCACGCCTCACGCGTCAGCTTGACCAGGTTGGGCGACAGGGCGGGCGAGCGGCCGTTACCCGTCTTCATCCGGTCGAGCGTGCGGTTCAGCTCGGCCTGCATGCGCCCGACGTCCACGTCGTAGTGCTTGAGGATGATCGCCACATCGCCGTCGACCGGCTCGGCCAGCTTGTACAGCCAGTGCTCGATCTCGACGTTGTAGTGCGTGCGCGACAGCGTCAGCCCGGCCGCCGCCTCCAGCGCCTCGCGGCACAGCGGGTCCAGCCGCGAGATCAGAGCCCTCAGATCCATTCGCCCCTCCACCCGGCGAGGGGCGCGCGGCGCGCGCGGGCGCGGTCGCGTCCGCCGCAGCGAACGTCGCGCAGTCCCCCCCAGGACCGGTCAGGCGTCATCTTGCGAGCGATCTCCCCGGCGATCAACGGCCACGCTCGCGACCGCCCTCATGTCCAAAGGCGGAGGCGCGCGGGATAACGGGTCAACCCTGCCGCAGATGCGTGAAACGCGTGCGACGATAGACTGAGCGCGCCGGTTCAGCCGCAGCGCCTGGACGCGGCGAACCTGCGCCTCATCGCCGGCCAGCCTTATGCCGACATGCGTCTCCGTCTGCAGGGTGAGCTCGCGCGCCTCCAATTCGAACACGAGCGTATCGGTCTCCTGCGACCCCGCCATGACCCAGCCCCCGCCGCACGGCCGCGCGCAGGCCGCAGCGAGGGCCGACCTGGCCCGGCGCCGGACCTCCGGGTGATACTCAAGCCCGAGGATGACGAAGATGGCCCGACCTCAATCCTGCTGAGGTCGATTGAACAGGATGACTTTAAGGCCGGTCTTGTAGTCGCGCACCGCCTCTACGATCAGATCGGCGGTGCGGAAGCTCGTCTCGCCGAACAGTCGCTCGAGCAGCAGGAGGTGGGCGGCTCGCCGGCGACGCTCGTCCGCCTCATGGTCTTCCAACGACGCAGAGTCGTCGGGAAGGGATAACCAGAAGTATCCACTACGGAGCAGTCCGCTATCGAAGTGCAAAGCTGACGTTCAGATCACCTGACTTTGTTGTCAGGAGCTGCCTCTACCGTCCCCGACATCCTCCTGTTTTGCGCCGCTGACACAAGACGCCACCGCGTCGGTAGACGACTCAAACGTGAACGGAGAGCCATCCAGAAGGAAACTCAAGCTCAGCCTATCAAAGGCCAGCATAGACGTATCCGCGCATGGTTCAGAGCGGCCGCACCTGATCTAGGAACGCGTAGACCTCGGCGCAGTAGGCCGGATCCACCGCCTCCAGCTCGCGCACGCAGAGCAGGCCGAGTTGCTGGCTCTCGTAGGCTTGTGCGCCGAGCCTGCCATCGGAGCCCAGGTCTTCCCGCAGCCGCCTTACCTCGACTAGCGCGCGCTCGAACACGCGATCACCGGGGTGCTCGCCGAGACGGGCGCTTGTCAGCGCCTGTAGCCGCGCGCCCGTCTCCTCCTTCGCCTCCATGCCCCCTCGCAACTCAAAAGATGTTCGATCGGGACCGAGGCCTGTGCGTGCGGCGCTGTGCCCCTAGTGAACGGAGCAACGAGGTGAGCCACCGCGGCCGATTGTTGAGCCGCCTAGTCGCCGCCTACGTCGATGACCCTAAGCGAACGGAGCGAGGAGGCGCGCCACCACGGCCGCACTGCCGCATGGGCAGCCGCCAGCTCCGGGAAGCGGTCGAAAAGAAGGCCGTAGTCCTCCAGCACCGAACCCGGCGGACTTAGACCCGCCAAGGCTAGCACGCGCGCGTCATCGTCTTCGGCCCGCAAAAGCCGATCCATGTTGCGATCGAGCAGCTCGAGCACGTAGTCCACATTGGCTGGGTCGGGCGTCCAGCCTGCGATGGGTTCGCGCAAGCGAGGCGACGCACGCGCGGCTAGTAGCGCTTCACGCTCGTTGCTCACGGCGGCCTCTACAGCTTGCACGTCCGAGAGGCTCATCCCTCGTCCAGACAGGGCTTCGAGGGGTATGGCCGTCCGGCCTGAGCAAGCCAGGACGACCCTGGGCTCCCAAGCCTGAGGCCCCTAGACGGGCGCGCCGGATTCGGACGTTCGGGCATTCTTTCTGGGCTTAGCGGCCACAATCAAACTGGCGATTTAAATTCGCCTTCCCCATACGCGGTTGCACTTCTGCAGACGCGTTGAAGGAAATCGCTCACGGCAGCGCTTTCCTCTGTAAACCGGAATTCTGCTCCTCGGGCGTTCCGTTCATAATAGAAGACGACCCACCCCCGGCCTCTTTAGGGATGCCATACTGATCATCACCGCAGGTCCATTCAGATTGTAGGCCCAGACAGGCACCTGGGATTCGACAAGCCAGCAAACGGCCTCTGCGTAAGTCAATCCTCTCACAGCTTAGCGTAGAGGGGCTATACAGGCGTTCCCCGATTCCACCCCGGCTCGATAATAAGACGTTCATCCTCAAGCCGCTCCCGGCATCTTTCCGCAAACGCTCTGCGCGCTCCCGGGCTTGATAGAAAGCTCGCTTTCTCCTGGATCGATATGGCATAGTATTCTATGTAATCTATAGCACCTATAGTCACGGGAATGTAAATATCGTCTACATTTGTCTCTGTATCTCGCCTCAAGAAAAGAAGTCCCTCCCTATCCATCAGATCATTGACAAATCGCGTCATCTGCCACCTCCGATCGGTGTGATCCTCAAGAGGTGATCAGGAACTTTAGAACCATCTATGACAGCCTCCGCAACGCCTGAGGGAAGCTTGCCTCCGGCAAGCCATTGCGAATTAGCGCCCGCTTCGTTCCCAGACGGCATTCGCAAGCCGAATGCCTTCGGATTAGGGATGTCGACACGCACAAGTTCGCCGCTTTGGAGGGCGCCACGAGGAAGCCCGAGGGTCCGTTCAGCCGCTGCAGGGTCTCGCGCCAGCTCGAACACGAGTGTTGCTGGCTCACGAGAGTGTAGCCAGCGTTTCGCCTGCGTACTCGGCAGCAACTTTGCTTACTCGCACCAGAAACTCAGCTGTCGCTTCCTCTTCTCTGTACGTTCGTTTTGTTCGCAGAAGAACACCACCCATTGATTTTGCTCGTAGCGGCTGCCGTTCTGTTCATCACCGCAAGGTCCTGACAGTGTATAAAGCCACTCGGGAACCCCTGCTTGCCTCAACCAGGTGAGTGCGTCGTCCAAGGTCACGGGCTAAGCCTCCTCAGATACCGTTCCGCCACAAGGTCCTCGACGGGCTTCGGCAGGACGTACTGTTCGGCGTCACTTGGCTGGTTGAACCAAGCTCGCGCTTTTCCCGCCTGCTTCAGCCAGCCTCAATCGGGATCGTGGAGTAATCACAATCCGAGCGCGTCGAGGCGATCCAGTGCTTTCTGAATTCCGACCCGCCCCTCCGGCACGTACCTTAGAAGCGCGTCATCCTCGCCATGCGGGTATCCGATGAGGTTCGCCATTGATCCAACGATCGCGCAGCTGAACTCTTCCTCACCGACGGTTCGGCGCGGCCAGTCAACGTAGACCGTTCGGACAGCTTCACGATCAACTCCGATCAGCGTTTCAAACTCCCATTCGGGAAAGAAGTCTCCCTCCACGGCCGCTTGAAGTGAGCGCTTCACGACATCGATCTCGCCTGAGGACAGGGTCTCGGCCAGGTTGCTGTTGTTCATCTCAGAATCTTTAGGTAGGCGTCGGGATTGACGGGTCGGAACGCCGTCCCACCGTCCACGGCCCTCGGGTTCTTGATCACGAGCGTGTTCGTCGCCTGATCGTAGAAGTACTCTCTTCCGCCTCTCAGCGCACCCGACTGGCTCGGGTTGTTGATGACGTTCTCGATGTGCTTTGCGAATTGATCCCTCGTCCGGATGCCCAGACCGCTGAACTCGGCTTGTGAGGGATTGCCCACACCGAGAACATGCTTCTCGAAAGCGTGTCCGCCAGCGATCTCCCGGGATGTGAGCTGATTTCTGAGGCGCACGCCCTCCATGACGTCGCTGGCGGCCCGGCGCTCAGGCGCCCCAGCCATGGCGCGAGCGGTTGCGGTCGCCGGAGCCGCCGGCTTCACCGCAGGCTTGCCCACCTTCGGCGGCGGCGGGGCGCTCGCCTCTCCGCCGCTGCGCCCCACGCGGCCGCCCACGCGGCGGAGGAGCTGGCGGAAGAGCACCGCGCCCAGGGTGACCACGGCGGCGGCCAGGAGCTTGGCGGCCTTGTCGAGGTCGGCCCAGCTGGAGGCGTTTCGGGTGAGGTCGAAGAAGGCCTTCAGCTGCTCGAACGCCTTCAGCGCCGCCGCGCCCAGCTGCCACACGGCGGCGGCGAACAGGGCGGCGTCCACCACGAAGCCGACGCCGATCACGTGGCTGGAGGCCCACAGCGCGAGCAGCGCCACCGTGGTGGCCAGCGCGGCGCCGCTGAAGAACTCGCGCATCTGCTGCGCCGCGTCTTCCGCCATGAAGGACGGCGAGCGGGCGCACACCCAGTGCAGCCGCTCCTCGAAGGTCTTGGGCAGCGGCGTGTCGGTCTTGGGCGGCCCCTTCTTGGGGTCGAGCGCGGGGGCGCGCACGCCGCGGGCGGCCGGCCCGATCACCGGATGCTCGGCGAACATCTGCGGCAGCTCGCCCGGCCGCCCGGTGGAGGCCTTGGGCTCGCCGTAGCCGAAGATCACCGTCAGCCGGCCGGTGCGCGCGCCGTTCAGGAGCGTGGCCACCAGCTCCTCGGGCGAGGCGACCGCCGCCCGCCGCCCGCCGGGCGCGCCGACCAGCTGCGCGTACTCCGCGCGCAGGCGCGACAGGGCCACGGGGTCGGTGAGCGTGCTGCGGAGGCCGAACTCCTGCAGCCGCTGCGCGCGCGGGCTGAGGAGCCGCGGCCACGGCAGGATCGCGGCGGGCGCCACCAGCAGCACGCCGCCGTTCCGCAACCTCAGGACCAGGACGCGCGTGCGGCCCGCCATCGCTCCCCGCCCCCCGCTCGCGGCGGACCTTGCTCAAAGGACGGCCGCACGGCAAGCCTGCACGCCGGGGCGGGGAAGATCGGCGATGTCGTGGCGCGAAGGCTATGTCACCGACGTCGCGTACACGCGCGGCGTCTACCTGGAGGCGGCGCCCGCCAACCTCTCCGTCTGCGCGCTGATGGGCGGGACGGCGGCGCCCGACCCGCGGCGGCCGTTCCGCTACCTGGAGCTGGGCTGCGGCGCGGGGGTCGGGATCTGCCTGTTCGCCGCGGCCAATCCGCACGCCGAGTTCGTGGGCGTGGACTTCAACCCGTCCCACGTCGCCTCCGCCCGGCGGCTGATCGCGGCGGCGGGGCTCGACAACGCCCGGGTGGAGGACGCCTCCTTCGCCGACCTGGCGGACGGAACGGGCGTCGCGCGCGGGCTCGGCCGCTTCGACTACGCCGTGGCGCACGGGGTGTGGACCTGGGTCTCCCGGGGGGTGCAGGCCGAGCTCGTGCGCGCGCTCGACCGGTCGGTGCAGCCCGGCGGGCTGGTCTACATGGGCTACAACAACATGGCGGGCTGGGCGCCCGTGCTGCCGCTGCAGCGCCTGCTCATTGAGCACGCCCAGCGCACGCCCGGCGACAGCGTGACCAAGATCCGCGCGGCGCTGACCTTCGCCCTCGGCCTGCGCGAGGCCCAGCCTCGCGCGCTGGACCTGGAGCGGCTGGAGCGCGTGCTGGAGCGCGTGGGCGGCGACCCCGCGCACGCGCCGTCCTCCATCCTCAGCTACCTGGCGCACGAGTACCTGAACGAGCACTGGCGACCCGTATTCGCCAGCGAGCTGGAGGCGGACCTCTCCGAGGCCAAGCTCTCCTACGTGGGCTCGGCAGACCCGTTCGGCGCGCTGCCGCAGGTGACGCTGACGGACGCGCAGGCCAAGGCCGCGGCGGCCTACGCCGACCCGGCGGGCTCGCGTCGGCTGGCGGACCTGCTGGCCCCCGCCGCCTTCCGCCAGGACCTGTTCTGTCGCGGGCCCACGCCCCTCTCGCCGCAGGCCCGCGAGGCCGAGCTGCGGGCGGTGCGGCTGCGGCTGGTGGCTCCGCCCGAGCTGATCGAGCTGCGCCTGAAGGTGCCCAGCGGCGAGCTGGAGCTGGACGCGGCCGCCTACCGCCCGCTGCTCCACCGGCTCGGGCGCGGGCCGGCCACCGTCGGGGAGCTGCTGCGGGCCGTGGCGGACGCGGGCGGCCGCATGGGCGCGCTGGAGCTCCTGGCCGTCACGCTCGGCTCGGGCTGGGCCTCGCCGGAGGGCGCGCTGGCGGAGGACGAGGCCGACCTGGCCGAGCGGCGCGAGCGCGTGCGGCGCTACAACCTGGCCATGATCGACAGCATGCGCGACCAGCCGGGCACGCGCATGGCGCTCGCCAGCCCGGTGCTCGCGGGAGGCGTCGGCGCGGCCCCGGTGCACGTGGCGGCGCTGCTGCACACGCTCGGCCTGCACCAGCCCACAGAGGCGGAGATGGAGGCAGTGACCAAGGTCGAGGGCGAGTGCGGCGCCCTGTGGCGCGCGCTGGAGATCGTGTGAGCCTCTGCTCGGCGGAACCGAACGCCCTGTCCCACTCCGTCGCCCTCGGGCTTGACCCGAGGGCCGGGCGCCGGTCGTGCCGGCGGGCTGCAGCCGCGTCGGCGGCTCGGCTCACAGCGCTTGGCCCTCGGGTCAAGCCCGAGGGCGACGGAGCTTTGTTAGGCTAGGCCGCCGCCAGCACCGCGTCGTCGCGGTCCGCCGTCGGGGGTGAGGAACACAGCCAGGTGGTCTGGCCGAGGAAGGCCGGCGAGGCCGGGTCGCCCAGGCGCACGGCGGGCACGTCGGTGGCGCGGAGCACCAGCTGCAGGTCGAAGCTGACCGCCGGGCCCACCGCCTCGCGCACCGCCTGGGTCACCAGCGCGCGCCGGCCACCGGGCTCGAAGAAGGCGCGGAAGTCGGCCAAGCCCATGGGGCCGAGCCGCAGACGGAAGCGGCTCTGCACGTCGTAGGTTTGCACCCCCGCCACGGCGTCGACCCCCAGCTGGGCGTAGCTGCGCCGATTGGGCGCGGGCGCGGCCAGGCGCGTGCGCTCCTCCGGCGCGATGTCGATCCAGCGGCCGTGGAACTCGATCACCTCGGCGGGGAAGGCGAACAGCGAGGTGACCAGCCGGCGCAGGGCGCCCGGCGAGCGCACCTTGCGCCCCAGCGGGCCCGCAAGCCCCAGCAGGCCGCCGCCCGCCAGGCCCGCCCGCGGGCGCTGCGCCTCGAGCCCCAGGCCGATCAGGGCGGCCAGCGCGCGGCTGAACCCGTCCTGCAGCGGCGCGGCTTCCTCGTGCCGCACGGGCAGGCGGTACTTGGCCCAGGCGCGGTAGAAGAGGCTGATCGACCGGTGGTTGAACAGGTCGAGGAAGTCGGTGATCGCCGGGTCGCGCGCCCGCCGCCGCTGCACCACCAGGTCCGAATAGTGGTCGGGCAGCACGCCGGAAGGGCCGGTCAGCCCCATGAAGGCCACCGTCATCTCCGCCGGCGCACCCGGGGCCGCGGCGGGGCGGAAGGCGGCGATCTCCGCGCTGGCGTGGCGCATGCCGGGGGCGGCGCGGAAGCGCACGGGCTCCTGCGCCAGGCGCGCCCCCTCGCCCAGCGAGGCGGGCCCGTGCGCCCGCGCCGCGTTCAGCAGCCGCCGGATCACCTCGAACGCCTCTGCGTCGCCGAGGTCGACCGGAGGCGCGACCGCGGGCGTCAGATCAGCCGTCTTGTTCCTGTCCGCGCCGGCCACGCCTGCCACGTCCCCTTGTCTCCCCGCAGCCGCAGCGAGGTGCGGCTGAAGGCGTTGATGCCGGCGAAGGAGGCGAACACCGCCTCCAGCACGCAGCCCAGCAGGAAGCTCCCGGAGCCCGACAGGCGCTGGTCCTCCCACTCGATGATCACGTCGGTGCCGCTGGTGAAGGCGATGCGCCCCCCCGCCGGCGCGCGCACCACGCCGGGCCGCGTCTCCAGACGGCTCAGCCGGTCGATGACCGCGCGGCTCGCCGCCGAGTCCGCCCCGTCGTAAAGGCTGAGCATCTCCTTCAGCACCGCCAGCCCGCCGCCGCCCGGGGCGTCCACCGACAGGTGGTTGAGCGACAGGTGCGAGATGAGCCGCCAGAGCACGCCGTGGCCCCGCCGAGGGCGGAGCGGCCGGGTGGGCGCGGTCAGCGCCTCCACCTTCGCCACCTGCCCCTGCTCGGGCATGTGCAGGTGGGGGCGACCTCCCCCGAACGGCAGGCGGATCGCCGCGTCGCGGTTGGTGGCGGTGATGTCGACGCTGGCCACATGGTCCGCGTCGGCCGCCACGCCTCCGTCCGACCCCGTGAAGGACAGGAACACGTCGTCGCCCCCGCCCTCGTAGGGGCTGGCGCGCCGCGCCGCGCGCCAGAAACGCTGCACGGGCTCCACCCCGTCCTGCCGCAGGCCGAAGGAGAAGTAGGGCCGGTACAGCTGCTCGGCGCCCGTGCGGTCGCTGACGGTGACGCGATCCACCGAATAGACCTCGAGCGTCGACTCGCGACGGGCATCGGGCGAGACGCGGTGCTCGAAGCGGCCGGGCTCCAGCCGGATCGGGTCGGCGCGGGCGGGGAACAGGTTGACCATGGGCGTGCAGAACAGCCGGAAGTCGCCCGGGCCGATCGCCTGCTCCAGCTGCGCCTCGTGCCGGTCGAGGTACAGGAACACCTCCAGCGTGCGCCCGGCGCGCAGCAGCGTCTTGGCCTCCAACCCCACGAGGTCGAAGAACAGGAACTTCTCCGGAAAGGCGAAGTACTCGGAGAGGAGGGCGTAGCCGGGCTCGGCTGCGGCGGGCTGGGGCAGGAGCACTTCGCCCTCGCCGAAGCCCACGGGCCGCACCGCATCGCGGCCCAGGAACACGGGGGCGTCGTCCGCCGCGGAGTCTGCCAGGGCGACGGCCAGCGTGCCGCCCACCACCAGCTCGTGCAAAATCTGCGCGGTCCGCGCCTCGCCGTGCAGGAACACGCGCAGGCGGTCCAGGCCGAGGTCGGTGAAGCTGCAGTCGGCCGAGAGGCAGCTCAGCGTCAGCCGCAGCACGGACGCGGCGTTGGGCGCGTGCGGGTTCTGCGGGGCCACGAACGGGGGCCCCATCAGCGAGGCGGCCGTCAGCTCGATGGGCCACAGCTCCACCGGGTAGCCGGTGCGATAGGTCAGGGGCTCGCCGTCCACCGCCTCGGTGACCACCGTCG
Organism: uncultured Caulobacteraceae bacterium; assembly: GCA_964244065.1. GTDB lineage: Bacteria > Pseudomonadota > Alphaproteobacteria > Caulobacterales > Caulobacteraceae > JASLDZ01. The sequence goes on from CAXTHH010000003.1 coordinate 217,024, forward strand.
CGCCTGCGGGCACGACCGTGCGCTCCGCCGCCTCCGCCTGCGGGGCGAGCTGGACGACGCCCATGGACGGGAACGGCGACAGGTAGTGCGGGTGCAGCACGCCGAGCAGCGACTCGGTCAGCTCGGGGAAGTCGTCCTCCAGCTTCAGCCGGGTGCGGGCGTTCAGGAAGGCGAACGCCTCGATCAGCCGACCGACGTGCGGGTCCTCGATCGCGTCCTGCGACAGGCGGAGCCGGCCCGCGATCTTGGGGTTCTTGGCCGCGAACTCCTTCGCCAGCTCGCGCATGTAGCGCAGCTCGGCGTTGTAGAAGGGCAGGACGTCGTCGAGCACCGCGCGTCAGTCCCGCACCACGACGCCGCACTCGACGGGGTCGATGTAGCTGTCGAAGGAGAGCTCCTGGCGCTCCTCGCCCAGGTGCGCCGCGCCGGTGATGCGGAAGCGCAGGCGGCGGTCCAGCGGGTCGGGGTTGTCCAGCAGCACCACCTCGCTCACCGACACGCGCGGCTCCAGCCGGCGGACCACCTGCTCCACCTGCTCGACGAAGTCCTGCCGGAAGCCGGAGGAGCCCAGCGTCTCGTTCGTGAAATCGGACAGGCCGTAGGCCAGGAGCGAGCGTTCGAGTTCCTCCAGCTCCTCCGGCCAGCCGAGGAAGCGGCGGCGCGTGTTGAACAGCGCCTCCAGGTCTCGGCGCAGCCCGTCCTTCAGCCGGGCGAGCGTGGGCGCCTCGTCCCCGCGGCGCGCTGCGCCGTCGTCGATCAGGCGGTCCAGCAGCGAGCCCTGGTGCAGGCCGGCCGTGTCGCGGCGCGCCACGCTCAGGCCTCGGGCGCGGACAGGTGCACCACCTCGGAGAAGGGCACGACGTCGTCGCCCAGGAGGAGGCAGCGCTGGCCCAGGCCGCAGGTGAGCCCGCCCCGCTCCACCCAGTCGGTCTCGCGGCCGAGGCGGTGGGCGTCGGTCAGCGCCTCTCGGGGCGCGTGGTAGGTCATGGGCAGGTAGACGACGCCGGTCGGGCCGTCGCTGAGCTCCAGCTCCGCGGGGCGCCAGATCAGGTCCCGCGGCCGCTCCGGCTCGCGCAGCTGCAGCGACACCACTTGGCCCCAGGGCGCCCAGACGTACTTGCCGGTGGAGGTCAGGATCTCGAGCACGTCGGCGGTGCGGTCGTCCAGGTCGCGCACGGGGCTGACCGCCTGGCCGTCCTGCTCCAGGGTCACCGGCGGCCCCTCCTCGTCCGCGGCCTGGCGCAGGGCGGCGGCGTCCCCGCCGGTGCGACTCTCCAGCAGGATGCGCAGGCTGCGCTCGATCTCGGGCGTTGAGGGCGTCACCAGGTCGGGGGCGCGCCCGGCCTCGAACACCTCGTCGCGGTGCTTGGCGGCGCGCACCAGCTGGCGGAGCACCAGCACCATCGGGCCCCAGCTGGTGTCCTGCGACATGACGAGGTCGAGGTGGCCGTCCGCCCGCTCCCAGTCGCCGCAGGCGATCAGCGTCTCCGCCAGGCGGAAGCGCAGGCCCACGTCGGCGGGCGCGCGCTTGACGCCCTCCACCAACGCGGCGCGTGCGCCCTGCAGATCGCCCGACTTGAGGGCCTCGCCCGCCGTGCTCATGGACGTCTCCGCGCGATCACAGGGCGTGCTCCACGCCCGCCAGGGTGGTGGTCAGCTGGAATTCCGAGATGGCCTGATCCAGCTGGAAGTGCGGCTTCAGCTGCATGGTGCACTCGTACACGCCGGGCTTGCCGGGCGTCTCGCGCACGCGCACGCGGCCGTCCTGCAGGGGATAGCGCGCCTTGGTCTCGTAGGTGAGCCGGTCGCCCGCGCTGCAGAAGCCGTGCAGCCAGTTCTGCAGCTTGTTCTCGCACTCCTCGGCGGTCTTCAGCGAGCCGATCCACTCGCGCCCGATCACCTTCAGGTAGTGGGCGAAGCGCGAGACGCAGAGGATGTAGTTCAGCATCGCCCCCAGCTCCGCATTCACCCGCGCGATCTCGGTGGCGTAGTTCAGCTTGGGCCGGTGCAGCGTGGGCAGGCCGTAGAACACCAGGAACGGCGTGTCCTTGGCGCGGCGAAGGCAGATCAGCCCCGCCTCGGTCATGTCGCGCTCCAGCGCGGCGGAGACGTTGACCTCCGTGGCGAACTTCAGCGCCACCAGCGGCGAGTCGGTCTCGAAGTCGGGCATGGGCAGCCCCGCCACCACGCCGCCGGCCAGCTGGTCGGGGGCGGTGCCGCGGATGGCGGCCAGCCAGCGGTGCTCGTCGAAGGCGCGCAGGCACACGTGGGCCACGGCGAGCGCTGCGTTGCCCCACAGCTCGTCGCCGCCGCTGGCGCGCAGCCGCTCCTCGTAGCGGAAGCCGCAGTCTCCCGCCGCCCGGCCCCGCCGCCGCTCGCGCAGCAGCACGCGGGGGCCGGCGAGCGCGATGAAGCGGGAGTCGGAGGTCTGCTGGAAGCTCTTGAGCCGCCGGTGCTCCACGTCGTTCAGCGTCTCGGCCAGCGACTGGCGCACGTCCAGCTCGCCGAATCCGTCCACGCCCAGCAGCGCGGGGTCGATGCCCATCACCATGGGCGTGAAGGCGGCGGCGCACACCCGGCTGAGCGCGCGCATGATGGAAACATCGTCCGTCGGCCGATCGCGCCCCGGCTTGTGGCGGATGTCGTACAGGCCGACCAGCATGGAGTAGGGCACACCGCCGGGCATGCCGAACTCCTCGTCGTAGATCAGGCGGAACAGGGTGCTCTGGTCGAAGTCGGGGCTGCGCTCCAGGTCGCGGCCCAGCTCCGCCCAGCGGCAGTCCATCATCCGCACCACGGTCATGCCGTCGTGGCCCAGCGTATCCACCAGCCAGCGCACGCCGCGCCACGCCGCCTCCAGCGCCTGCAGGCGGGGGTGGTGCAGGATCGTGTCGACGGCGCGGGCGATCACCGCGTCCAGCTCGGCCACGTCGCGGTCGAGCATCCGACGCAGCCGGCCGGCGTCCGAGCCCGCCAGCAGCGTCGGGCCGAACCACGCGGCCAGCGCCTCGTCGGCCGGCGCGCGCAGCCAGCCGTCGAGCTCGGCCTCGCCCTCCGCCCGGCCGGCGCCGGCCAACACGCGCGCGCGCAGCGGCGTGGCGGCCGGGGCCTCCGGTTCGGCCGCGACCGCCTCGTCGAGGAGGACGGGCGCGGCGGCGGTCACGTCTTCTGCGGGATGCGGGCCACCAGGCGCAGCGAGGCGGTCAGCTCCTCCATCTGCAGCCAGGGCCGCAGGTAGGCCACGGCGTTGTAGCTGCCGGGCGAGCCTGGCACCGCCGTCACCTCCACGCGCGCGTCGCGCAGCGGGTACTTGGCCCGGATCTCCTGGCCGCCGCCCTCCGCGCCGTTGACGTAGTTCATGATCCAGCGGTTCAGCCAGGCCGAGCAGTCCTCGACCTCCATGAACGAGCCGATCTTGTCGCGGCCCATCACCTTCAGGTAGTGGGCGAAACGAGAGGTGGCCATGATGTAGGGCAGGCGCGCCGAGATGGCGGCGTTCTCCGTCGCCTCCGGCCGGTCGTACTTCTTCGGCTTCTGCGCAGTCTGCGCGCCGAAGAACACGGCGTAGTCGGTGTTCTTGTAGTGGCACAGCGGCAGGAAGCCGAGATCGGACAGCTCCTTCTCCCGGCGGGAGGTGATGGCGATCTCGGTCGGGCACTGCTCGCTCATGTCGCCGTCGTCGGACATGAAGACGTGCGTGGGCAGGTTGGTGACCTTGCCGCCGCCTTCCGCGCCGCGGATGGCCGTGCACCAGCCGCTTTCGGAGAAGGCGTTGGTCATGCGCGCGCCCATGGCGTAGGCGGCGTTCATCCAGCAGTAGTCGTCCGCGTCCATCGCCCGGGCGTTGCCGTGCGCGTCGTAGGGCGCCTCTTCGTAGTTGAATTCGTCGATCTGCCGCGTGGCCGCGCCGTACGGCGGGCGGGCCAGCACGCGGGGCATGGTCAGGGTGACGAAGCGGCTGTCCTCCGTCTCGCGGAAGCCCCGCCACTTGGAGAACTCGGTGGCCTGGAACTTGTCGGTGAGATCGCGCGGCTTCGACAGGTCCTGGTAGGTGTCCAGCCCCATCATCTTCGGGCTGGCGGCGGAGATGAACGGCGCGAACGCGGCCGCGGCCACGCCGGAGACGTTGCGCAGGGTCTCGATGTCCTCCTGCCCGTTGTCGAAGTAGTAGTCGCCGATGATCGTCGAGTAGGGCTCTCCGCCCGGCGTGCCGAACTCGCCCTCGTAGATCTTCTTGAACAGCGTCGACTGATCGAAGTCGATCGCCTTGGACAGGTCGCGCGAGAGTTCCCGCTTGGTCATGTTCAGCACGCGGATCTTGAGATCCTTGCCGGTCAGCGAGTTGGCGCAGAGATAGTAGAGCCCGCGCCAGCTGCCCTCGAGCGCCTTGAACTTCTCCTGGTGCATGATGGCGGCGAGCTGCGTCGACATCTGCTGGTCGATCGCATCGATCGCGCGCTTCATCGTGACGGTGAGGTTCTTGGAGAAGGTGACCGTGCCGCGGTTGGCCTCCTCCGCCAGCGCGCGCAGGAGCTCCTGGACTTCCTGCGGCTCGGACTGCTTGGTGGCGGTGATCGCCTGGTCGAGCAGGCTGGCGCTCGCCGTCTCGGTGGTGGTGGTCGCGCCCGCGGTGGGGCCGGTCGCCGTCTTGGCCATGGCTTATTCCTTCTCCGGCGCGGCGACGCCCAGTTCGCGGCTGAGGTCGCTCATCTGCCCGTCGTTCTGCAGGATCTGTTCCAGCAGGTTCTCGAGATTCTCGGACCCGTCCGCCTTGACCATCAGGTCGCGCAGCTTGTTGCGCGTCTCCATCAGCTTCTTCAGCGGCGCGACCTGCTCGACGATGCGGGCGGGCTCGAAGTCGTCCATGGAGTTGAACTTCAGCTCTACGGGCATCTCGCTGCCGTCGCCCTTGATGGTGTTCTCCACGCGGAGCTTCAGGCCGGGCGACATGCGCCGCATGACCTGGTCGAAGTTGTCACGGTCCACCTGGACGAACTTGCGGTCCTTCAGCGGCTTGAGCGGCTCGGTGGGATCGCCCGAAAAGTCGCCCAGGACGCCCGCCACGAACGGCAGTTCCTTCACTTCCTGCGCGCCCTCGGTCTCCACGTCGTAGGTGATGTGGACCCGCGGCTTGCGGACCTTCTTCAGCTTGTCGTGAACGCTGTCCATCGATCAGTCCCCAGGTTTCGTCGCCGCCCGGCCCGCCCCGCCAGAGAGCGGGCCCGACGTGAAAAGCGTGGTGCGGCTAGATTTCGGTCCTAACGCCCGCACGCAACAAGAATATGGTCCGCTGGTCCGGATCGGGCAGCAGCTCGACCAGGAGCTCGTCGACCGACAGCTTCGCCCTGCGGACCGTCTCGCGCAAGCTCTTGGCGACAAGGGACTGCGGCTCGGTGGCGGCGAAGAAGTCGGCGATGCGCAGGATGGCGTCGTACGCGTCGGCCCGGTTGCGGATCTGGCCAACGCCGAGGGCGGCGCCTCCGACGGCCCCGGCGCCCGTCTCGGAGGCCCCCTCCCCGCCTGCGTCGGCGGGGGCGCCGTCCTCCGCGGCGGCCGGCCCGGCGAGCAGGTGGCCGGCCTGCTCCTCGTAGAGCGCCTGGATGGCCAGCAGCGGCTGCACGACCTGTGAGCCGAAGCGCCCGGCGCCGGCGCGCGCGTCCACCGCCGCCGCCAAGCGCTCGACGAGCTCCAGGCTGGCGGCGATGTCCGCATGGGCGCGGCGCACGAACTCCGCGCTGGCGCGCTTCACGCCGCCGTTGACCTCGTCCAGGAGCTGGGTGCGGCGGGCGGTCGCCCGGTCGCGCGCGGCGGGGTCCTCGCCGGCCTGCACCGGGGCGTTGGCGATCTCGAGCTTCCACAGCGCCGCTTCCGGCGAGCGGTCGGACAGGGGTACGAGCTTGATGGGGTGCGCCAGGGCCGCGACGCCGGCCTGCCCCAGGAGCTGCGCTACGGGGGCGACCCTGGTCTCGACGCCGTCCTCGTCCTCGTGGGGATAGAGCCCCTCGTCCCAGAAGCGGTCGATGAGCTCGGACATCAGCTCCAGGCCGCGGCGCAGCCCGGCGAAGCCCTTGACGCGCACGAGCGCCTCGCAGACCCAGCCGGCGATCTCCAGGTCCTTGCTGCGCTCGGCCAGCACGGCCTCGCCGATGTCCTGCAGGTCGTCCCACCAGCGGCGGCCGGCCTCGTAGACCGAGACGCCGGCGTCAGGCTCCTGCCCCGCCTCGCGCTCGGCGTTGCGCGCCTCGACCCGCAGGTCCTTCAGCCGGAAGTAGATGTCGTCGCCGAGCGCGCGCAGGTCCTCGCCCGCGGGCGACTCCTGGCCCGGGATGGGGCGCACGAGCACGCCCAGGTCAGACCCTCCCGCCAAGCGCGCGCCCCCGCCGTTGCCCGGCCAAGCTCTACTTGAACGGCCGGAGCCGTTCAACGGCGCGGGGCCTGTCGCGGCCCGGCGGGGTCTGTTAGCGTCCGGCTGCGCTTCGGGGGGAGGCTTTCGCGTGCTCGAACGGGTGGGGCGGTTCCGCGTCGAGGAGCGGATCGGCGAAGGCGCGATGGCCGACGTCTACCGCGCCTACGACCCCAGCATCCACCGCACGCTGGCGATCAAGGTGCTGAAAGCCGAGTATCGGCAGGTGCCCGAGTACGCCCAGCGCTTCCTGCGGGAGGCCAAGGCCGCCGGCGCGCTGAACCACCCCAACATCGTCACGATCTACGACGTGGGCGAGGTGGACGGCTATCCGTACATCGCCATGGAGCTGATCGAGGGCAAGCCGCTCAACGAGATCCTGACCGAGAAGGGCAGGATCGAGCCCAGCGACGTGATCGGCATCGCCCTGCAGCTGGCCGACGCCCTGCAGTACGCGCACGGCCAGAACGTTGTCCACCGCGACATCAAGCCCAGCAACATCATGCTGCTGAAGGACGGCCGCACGCTCCGCATCCTCGACTTCGGCATCGCCCGGGTGGCCGAGCCGGACTCGCTGCTGGGCGAGGACGAGAGCGTGAAGACGCAGATCGGCCAGGTGCTGGGCAGCCCGCGCTACATGAGCCCCGAGCAGGCGCTGGGCCGGGAGCTGGACGGGCGGTCCGACCTCTTCTCCACCGGCGTGGTGCTCTACGAGCTGCTCACCGGCAAGAAGGCCTTCGCCGGGGCGAGCCCCGCCACCCTGGCGCTGCAGATCACCCAGCAGGAGCCTCCGCCCATCGCGGACGCGGTCAAGGACACGCCGCGCGGCCTGCAATTCATCATCAACAAGCTCCTGGCCAAGCGGCCGGACCGTCGCTTCGTGGACGGGGCGCAGCTGGCCGCCGCCCTGCGGCGCGAGCAGAACGCCCTCGCCTCCGTGCTGGCCGAGCAGAACGCCAAGCGGCGCTACATCCCGCTGCAGGTGCGCACCACGCTGCTGGTCGCGGCGATGACCGCGGCGCTGCTGCTGGTGTCGATCTTCACCGTGCTGAACCGGCAGGATGCGGCCATGCTGCGCGTGGCCCTGACCTCGGGCTCGCAGGTCAGCTCCTTCGTGGCCCACAACGCGGCCCTGCGCGCGGCGGACAACGCCACCCTGCCGCCCGACCAGCGCGACTGGCTGCCCACCCAGGCCTTCGTCCAGTCGGCGGCGGGCGACCCCAACGTGCGGCAGATGATCGTGGCCGACTCCGAGGGAATCATCCGCGGGGCCTCCGATCCGGCCCTGATCGGCAAGCCGTACCGCAAGCCGACGGGCGAGCCCGTCGTGCAGCAGAGCAAGGAGCAGATCGTCACCCGCACGGCGGACGGCCACCGCTTCACCCGGCCGATCGTCTACGCCGGCCAGACGTTCGGGCAGCTGGACCTGACGCTGAGCCGCGCCGAGCTGGCGCAGGCCTCCGGCCTCTCGCACCTGTTGATGGCTCTCCTGGGCCTGGTGGTGCTGGGCGGGGTGGGGCTGGCCAGCTACGTGGTGGCCCGCTCGCTGGCCCAGCCGATCGGGCGGCTGAAGGCGGCCCTGTCCGACGCCGCGACGGGCAACCTCGACTTCCGCATCTCGCACCACCGCAAGGACGAGTTCGGCGAGCTCTACGACGCGTTCAACCTGATGAGCGCCAACCTGCAGGAGCGGCTGGAGGCCACGCAGGGCTATGCGCTGGACCTCGACCCGCTGCGGCCGACGCCCGAGCCGGACCCGCTTTTGACCGTGCCGGCGACGCCGACCGGCGCCTTCGCCCCCCCGCCGGCGCTGGCCGGCGCGGATCCGTCGCTGGAGCCGGAGGAGACCACGCCGGAGGCCGCGTCGCCGTTCGCCCCGCCGCCGCCGCCGCCGCCGGCCGGCGAGGAGGACGAGGCGGCGCGCACCGTGGTCGCCGCCCCGCAGCGTTCGCCCCGCCATGCGAAGCCTTAGGCGCCTCGCCCTCCTGGCGGCGGCGGTGCTGCCGGCCGCCTGCGCCACCGCGCCCGCCGGACCCCGCGCCACCGCGCCCGTCGCCCGGGGCGAGGCGGTGCTCGGCCGCAGCCAGCACGTCCTGGTGGCCCGGCTGGGTCCCGGCGACACGCCCGCGAGCCTGGCCCGCCGCTACCTGGGCGACGAGAGCCTGGCCTGGCGCGTCTCCGGGATCGGCACGCGCACGCCGGGTCCAGGCGAGGCCGCCGCCATCGCCCTGCGCCCGGAGGAGGCCTCGCCCGTGGCCCCCGCCCGCCATGTGCCGATCCTCTGCTACCACCGCTTCACCCCCGGCGCTTCGCACGGCCGCATGGAGGTCTCGGCCGCCGCCCTGGAAGCACAGCTGAAGTGGCTGAAGTCGGACGGCTGGAACGTGATCTCGCTCGCCGCCCTGGCCGAGTTCGTCGATGGGCGCGGCTCGCTGCCCCCCAAGTCCATCGCCATCACCGTGGACGACGGCTACCGCTCCGCCTACGAGGTCGCCGCGCCGATCTTCAAGACCTACGGCGTGCCGGCCACCTTCTTCGTCTACCCGGACTTCATCGGCGCCGGCGAGGCGATGAGCTGGGCGCAGCTGGACGAGCTGCAAAAGACCAAGCTGTTCGCCGTGCAGCCGCATTCCAAGTCGCACACCGACATGGCCAAGCGCCGCCCCGGCGAGACGCAGAAGAGCTACGCCGACCGCGTGCGGCTGGAGCTGGAGGGCTCGAGCGGCACGCTCTCTCAGCATCTCAAGGCCGACCAGGAGGTGTTCGCCTACCCCTTCGGCGCCACCAACGCCCAGGTGCTCGAGAGCGCGCGGCGCGCGGGCTACAAGATGGCCGTGACCGTCGCGCGCGGCGGCAACACGGCCTGGTCGCCGCCGCTTCTGCTGCGGCGCGACATGATCTTCGGCGACGACTCGGTGGAGACCTTCGCCCGCCGCGTCCGCGCCGCGGCCGGCGGCCAGACGGGCGGGACGGAGGCGGAGGGTTGATCGCCGCTCGCATGGGGGCCGTGCTGGCGGTGATGCTGGCCGCGTCCGCCGTCCCGCAGGCCGCGAGCGGGGCGCCGCCGCGCCGCGGCCCGGCGCGCGCCGCGCCGGACGAGCGCGCGCAGACCTACGCCAAGGCGGTGGCGGCCGCCCAGGCGGCGGATCAGGCGGGGCAGCTGCGGGAGGCCCTCTGGCTCTGGCGCGTGGCGGAAGCCGTGGCTCCGGACCGGACGGCGGGTGCGCGCGACGCGGCGGCGGCGGAGACGCGCCTCGCCGCCGCCGCCGCCGCCGCCGAGGCGCAGGGCGACGCCGAGCGCCGGGCGAAGCGGCCCGCGGCCGCCCGCATGGCCTATGAGCGCGCCCTGGAGCTCGACCCCAAGCGCGCCGGCGCCCGCGAGTACCTCCGCGCGGACGAGACCGGCCTCGTGCTGAAGGACGTGGCGCTGCGCTCCGGCTCTTCGCCCCGCACCGGCCGCAAGGCGGCGGCTAAGGAGAGGACCGTCCGCAAGCGCTGAGCTTGCTTCTCCGCTCATCCCGGCGAAAGCCGGGACGCAAGCGCGAGCGGCTGCGTGTCCGCCCGCGTTCTTCCGACCTCGACCTGCTTGGGCCCCGGCTTTCGCCGGGATGAGCGGAGAAGAGGTGAGCCTAGCGCCGGCCGGCCGCCCCCTGGATGCGGATGGCGCGCTGCAGGTCGCGGCCGATCGCGGCGTTGTCCGGATCCAGCTGCTGCGCCTGGCGGAGCAGCGCCACCGCCCGGTCGATCGCGCCGTTGTTCATCTGCACAAGCGCGGTGCTGCGCAGGGCGTTGGCGCGGGCCGGGTCGCGGACGGGGCCGGCGGGCCGGGACGGCGGCGCGGGCCTGGGCGGGGCGGGCGGCGGCTTGCGACCGGCCAACCGCTCGTCGATCTCCTCGGCGTCGGACACGGGCTTGGGCCGCTTGGGCGGCGCGATCTTGCGCGGCGTACCGGGGATCTGGATCGCCTGGCCCACCTCCGCCTTCGCCGGCGCGGCGATCCCGTTGTACCGGGCCAGGGCGTAGAACAGGAATCGGTCGCCGAGGTAGCGCTCGGCCAGCACCGACAGCGTCTCGCCCGGGCGGATTGTGTAGGCGAAGCTCTGCTCGCCCAGGAGCTGCTTGGGATCGCGGTCGATCTGGTCGAGCAGGCTCTGCGCCAGGTCGTTGCCGGGCTGGTCGATCTTGAGCTGCAGGAGCTCGGCGCGGGCCTGCTCGGCGTCGCCGTCGCCCAGCAGACTCAGGGCCTTGCGGACGCGCTCGCGCGGCGTCAGCCCCGGGGTGGCCGTGAACTGCGGCTTGACCGGCGCCGAGGGCGCGACCGCGGGCGCGGCCGGCGCGACGGGCACCGGCGCGGGCGCGGTCTTCGGCTGGGAGGCGCAGCCCGCCAACGTCATGGCGAGGAGCGCCGCGAGGCTTCCCGCTCTGGGCAGCGCACGTTTCAGCATCCCCCGCTTCTCCCCGTCTCGGCGTCCGCGCTTCATACGCGCTCTTGCCACGCTTGTATCCCCGTCCGCATGATGGACGCATGGGCCCCGCCGCGCGCATCACCGACCTTCACGTCTGCCCGCAGGTCACGGTGCTCGTGCCGCACGTGGGCGGGCCGATCATCACGGGCGCGCCGAACGTGATCATCGCCGGCATGCCCGCCGCCCGCGTCACCGACACCGCCGTCTGCGTCGGCCCGCCGGACGTGATCGCTACGGGCTCGGCCACCGTGCTCATCGCGGGCCTGCCCGCCGCGCGGATCGGCGACACCACCGTCCACGGGGGGGTGATCGTGACCGGCGCGCCCAACGTGATCATCGGCGGCTGACCGCGCCGCTGCGTCGCGGCCCCACGGCGTGGACTCGGCGGCCCGCCTGCCCGCATGATCCCTCCAACAGGAGCGACGGGGCGGGGCCGGTGCTGGACGCGGACGACATGGCCGCCGTGCGTCAGCCGCATGCGCTGCGCGTGCGCGAGCATCTGCTGGCGCAGCACTACGACGAGTTCCGTCGCATCGCCCGGCGCGTGCTGCATGACGACGGCCCCAAGCTGCAGATCCAGCCCACCGACCTCGCCCACGAGGCGGCGGTGCGCGTGCTCAAGCTGGAGCGGTTCGAGCCGCGCGACCGGGTGCACTTCCTGGCCGTCGCCGCCCGCGTCATGCGCCAGGTGCTGCTGGACGAGGTGCGCCGCGCCCGCGCCGCCAAGCGCCGCCCGCCCATCCAGACGGGCTGGTTCGACCCGGAGGGCCGCCCCAGCCACCCCGCCCTCGACATCGAGGCGTTCGACGCCGCGCTGAAGCGGCTGTTCGAGATCGACCCCGAGCGCGCCCGCGTGGTCGAGCTGCGCTTCTACGCCGGCCTGACGCTGGAGGAGGTGGCCGAGGCGACGGGCGAGTCGCTCTCCACCGTGAAGCGGCGCTGGCGCGTGGCCCGCGCCTGGCTGGTGCAGGCGCTCGAGGCGGAGTGACCGCCTCCAACCCGGCAGCACAAGGGCTGGAGGTGCGCGCGCTCGAGGCTCTGGACGACGCCCTGGGCTGGCCGGACACAGAGCGCGACGCCCGCCTCGCCGAGCTGGACGCGCGCGACCCGGCCCTGGGCCGCCGCCTGCGCGCGCTCTTGGACGCGGACGACCGGGCGGCCGACGCCATACCCACCCAGCCCGCCTCGCCCATGGCCGCCGCCGCGCCCCTGCCCCCGCCGGAGCGCGTCGGCGTCTATCGGCTGGCCGGTCTGCTGGGCGAAGGCGGCATGGGCTCCGTCTATCGCGGGGTGCGCGACGACGGATTGTTCGAGCAGACGGTCGCCATCAAGCTGGTGCGCCCCGGCCTGTTCGCCGCCTCCGCCCTCGCCCAGTTCGGGGTCGAGCGCCGCGTGCTGGCGCGGCTGCGCCACCCCCACATCGCCCAGCTGTTCGACGGCGGGGCCGACCCGGAGGGCCGCGCCTGGTTCGCCATGGAGTTCGTCGAAGGCGTCACCCTCGTCGATCACGTCCGCGCGCATCGCCTGCCGCTGCGCCGGGCGGTGGAGCTGGTGATCCCCGTCTGCGCGGCCGTGCAGCACGCCCACAACGCCCTGGTGGTCCACGCCGACATCAAGCCCTCCAACATCCTGGTGGATGGCGAGGGCCGCCCCAAGCTCCTGGACTTCGGCATCGCCCGCAACCTGGGCGAGGCCGAGGAGGCGGGCGCGGGCCACGGCCTGACCGCCGCCTACGCCAGCCCGGCGCGGCTGGCGGGCGAGCCCCCGACCACCACCGACGACGTCTACGCCCTGGGCGCCCTCTTGTGGGAGCTGGCGCAGGGGCGCCCGCCGCCGGGCGCGCCGCCGCCGCCCTGCGGGCCGGCCACGCCGGCCGAGCTCGCGGCGGTGATCGCCAAGGCCACGGCCGCCGAGCCCTCCGCGCGCTACGACAGCGCCGGCGCGCTGGCCGACGACCTGCGCCGCTGGCTGGACGACCGGCCCGTGCGCGCCCGGCCCGACAGCGCCGCGCGCTCCGCCCGCCTGCTGCTGCGCCGACGGCCGCGCGCGGTGGCGGCGGGCGGCTTTGCGCTCGCCGGCCTGCTGGTGGCGCTGGCGGTGATCACCGGCCTGTACCAGCGCTCGGAGGGCGAGCGGCGGGAGGCGGACCGGCGCTTCGCCCAGGCGCGCGGCATGGCGCACTACATGCTGTTCGACCTGTTCGACCGGCTGAACGACGCGCCGGGCACCCTGCCGATCCGCCGCGAGCTGGCCGACCGGGCGCGCGGCTATCTCGACGACCTGTCCAACGCGCCACGGGCGCCGGTGGACGTGCGGGCGGAGGCGGCGGTGGGCTACATGCAGCTCGCGGGCGTGCAGAGCATGTTCTCCGCCGGCCAGCTGGGCGAGCGCGGCGCGGCGCCGCTGGACCGCGCCGCCGCCCTGCTCGACGCCGCGCCGCCGGGCGCCCGCGACGACCCGCGCTGGGTCCGCGCCTCCGGCCGGCTCAAGCTGTTCCAGGGCTTCGCCGCCGACGACCAGGGCGCCGCGGCGGGCAGGGCGGAGTCGCTGCTGCGCCGCGCGGTGGCCGAGCTGGGGACCGCCGCCCGCGCCATGCCGCGCGACGCGGAGACGGCGGTGGACCTCCTGCAGGCGCGCCTCACCCTCGCCGCCACCCTGTCGGGCGCGCAGCGCTATCCCGAGGCGATCGCCGAGGCGCGACGGGCCGCGGCGGAGGCCGACTCGCGCCGGGCGGTGCTGGCTCGGCATGCCAAGACGCCGCTGCTGCTGGCCCGCAGCCACAAGCTCGTCGGCGACGCCCTCTACTACTCCGAGCACAAGCCGGAGGCCGCGCGCGAGTTCGCCCAGGCGCTCGACCTGTTGCTGCGCGAGGACGCCCTGCGCCCTCGCCGCTCGCGCACGCTGATGGAGATCCTGGACGCCGAGTGGAACCTGGGCGGCACGGTGGCGGACCTCGGCCGCCGGCCGGAGGCGCTGGCGCTCTATGACCGGGCCCTGGCCGCCGGGCGGACGCGGCTGGCCATCGAGCCCGAGCACGACGGCCTGCGCCGCATGGTCAGCCTGCTGGAGCTGGAGCGCGCCGCGCTCCTGGCCGCCATGGGCCGTACGCGCGAGGCGCTGGAGGCGGCGGAAGCCAACCTCGCCACCCGCCGCGCCTACGCCACCGCGCACCCCGGAGATCCGGTGGCCTACCGCGGCTACCTGATGGGCCTGCGCCAGACCGCGCAGGTGGAGGCGGCGGCGGGTCGCCGGGACGCAGCCTGCGGCCTCTACCGCCAAGGCCTCCGCGGCTTCGCCACCTTCCAGCAGGCCTACAGCGTCTCGGCCCAGGCGCTGGCGGTGGAGACGGGCGCCATGCGCGCCGCGCTGACCAGGTGCCCGGCGGCCTAGCAGGCCCCAGCCCCGCCGCCCGCCGCGCCCCCCCCCTCCGTCGCCCTCGGACTTGATCCGAGGGCCGAGCCGTCCGCGGGCTAGCGGCCAGAGTCGGCGCACGACCGACGCCCGGCCCTCGGGTCAAGCCCGAGGGCGACGGAGTGGGATCTGTCGCTTCAGGTTCGCGTGGGCCCCTACCGCGGAGAGCGCGCCGCGGGGTTCACCTGCGTCCAGCGACCGTCGCCGGTGGTGGACCAGTAGCGGCCGTTCGGGTCCATGGCGTAGGTCCGCCCCGTGGCGGCGTCGCGATAGGCCTGGCCGGGTTGCACGTAGCCCAGTTGCACGTTCCGGCCCGCGGCGGGGTCGTAGTAGGTCGCCTGGCCGCCCAGGTTGCGCCCGGCCTCCTGCATGTTGGCCGACTGGCCGGCGGTCCAGCCGTTGTAGCTGTTGCGGTAGTTCTGCTCGGCCTGCTGCACGCCGCGCCAGGCCTGCTGCTGCTGGCCGGCGATCTGCTGGCTCTGGTTCATGTAGGCGCGATAGCCCGCCGCCGTGCAGCCGCCGGTGGCCGCGTACTTGTAGGCGAACTGCTGCGGCGTGAGCCCGCGGCCGCAGGTGGGATACAGCGCCATCGCCTGCGGATTGTTCAGCACGTTGGCGGTGATGCTGTTCTGCTGCTGGTTCATCTGCTGGTTCATGCGCGCATTCATCTGTGCGTTGAGCGCGTTGATGTCCATGTTGGCGAACTGGGCCTGCGCCGCGGCGGGCGCGAGGGCGAGCAGGGCCGCGGCCAGGGCGGCGGCGAGGCGGGTGTCGCTGGCGGTCATCTCGAAATCCCCTGCGCTCCGCGGTGCGGTGCGTTCGGTTGGAGAGGCGGCGCCGCGCCGGAAAACGGCTCACGACCGCCGGGCGGGGTTCCCGAACGGCGCGGCGCGTGGCGATATCCGCGGCCATGCGCCGGCTTTGTCTCCCGCCCCGGACCTGGGCCGCCCTGCCGCTGCTGGCGCTGTCGGCGGCGTGCGCCACCTCGCGGCCGCTGCCCGCGCCGCCGCCGCCCTTCCCCGCCGAGGTGCCCGCCATCGTGGAGCCGCCGTTCGGGCGGGCGGCCACGGCCAACGCCGCCCGCCTGCAGACTTTGCCGGTCTCCCCTTTCGGCCGCGCCGAGGTCGGGTGGGAGATCTACATGCCCCTGATCGCCGCCGAGATCGGCGCCGATCCCGTGCCCCAGGGCCTGGAGTTCGCCGAGGCGCTGGCCCGCTGGCAGAAGGCCCATGCCCTGCCCGCCGACGGCGTCATGTCCGCCGCCGTGCTGGAGCGCATGCGCAACGAGCTCCAGGGCCGCCGCCCGTTCCTGAAGCTGCGCGGCAGGGGCGGCCCCTGCCCCGACCCGCCGGACGAGGCGGGGTTGGGGTGGACCAGGCCGGCCGAGAGCTGGGGCGGGCGCCTCAACGCGGCGCGCCCGGGGGCCCTGGCCGCGTGGCGGCGCATGCGCGCGCAGGCCGCGCGCGACGGCGCCCTGGAGAAGCCCGCCGCGCTGCAGGTGTTCTCCGCCTTCCGCAGCCCCGCCTACGACGCCCAGCGGTGCGCGGAGCAGGGCAACTGCGACGGGGTGCGGCGCGCCACCTGCTCGGCGCACCGCACCGGCCTCGCCTTCGACCTCGTGCTCGACGGGGTGCGCCCAGTGGACTCCACGGCGGACGACGTGCGCCTGCGCCTGACCCGCTCGCCCGCCTACCGCTGGCTGCTGCTGAACGCGCGGCGGTACGGCTTCATGAACTACCCCTTCGAGCCCTGGCACTGGGAGTGGACGGGGGAGCCGATCGTCCTCGCGCCGACCGTTCCGTCCCCCGCGGGATCGGCGCCCGGGTGATGGCGCAGGGGAGCCTCGGCGTGGAGGGCGGCCCGGCGCGCGATGTGGCGGTGGTGGGCGGCGGCTTCTCCGGCGCGCTGCTGGCGCTCAAGCTGGCCCGTGCGCGGCCGCAGGACCGGGTGCACCTGATCGAGCGCGACGCCCGCGCCGGCGTCGGGCTGGCCTACGGCGCCTGCGCGCCGTTCCACCTGCTCAACGTGCCGGTGAGCCGGATGGAGGTCGGGCTGGAGCCTGGCTTCGCCGCCTGGCTCGCCGCCCAGAGCCGGGAGGGGCGCGCCGACCTCTCCGACGCCCTGGCGGAGAGCGGCGGCGCCCTGGCCGACGCCTTCGTGCCTCGCGCCCTGTTCGGCCGCTACATGGAGGCGCAAGTCGCGGCGGGCCTCTCCCCCGACCCGTCCCGCGGTCTGCGCCGCGTGCGCGGCGAGGCCGTGCGGCTGATGGAGCCGCCCGCCCGCGGCGTGGTGCTGGCGGACGGGCGCGAGATCGAGGCGGACGCGGTGGTGCTCGCCACCGGCAACATGGCCCCGGGCCGCCCGCCCCTGCCCGACCCCGCCGGCGTGCTGGAGGGCGACCGCTTCGTCCCCGACCCTTGGGCGCCGGGCGCGCTGGAGCGGCTCGACCCTGCAGCCCCCGTGCTGATCGTGGGCGCCGGCCTGACCATGGTGGACGTGGCGCTGGCGCTCGACGCCGCGGGCCATCGCGGGCCGGTCACCGCCCTCTCGCGCCACGGCTGGGCGCCCTCCCGGCACCGGGCGGGCGGGCGCTGGGCGCCGTTCCTGGCCGCCGCCGGCCCGCGCTCGCCCCGCGAGGCGCTGCGGGTGCTGCGGCGGGAGCTCGCGCGCGCCGAGGCCGCGGGCGTGCCCTGGCAACGCGTGTTCGACGCCGCCCGGCCCGACGTGGCGCGCGTCTGGCGGGGGTGGGACGAGCGGGCCCGCCGCGCCTTCTTGCGCCGCGGACGCACCCTGTGGGACGTGCACCGCCACCGCATGGCGCCCCGCATCGCGGACGCCTTCGAGGCTCTGAGGACGGGCGGTCGCCTCACGCTCGCCGCCGGTCGGGTCGCCGCCCTCCAGCCTGCGCCGGGCGGGGTGGAGGCGCGCGTGCGGCCGCGGGGGGCCGGCGCGCCGAGCACGCTGGGAGTGTTCGCCGCGGTGGTGAACTGCACGGGGCCGGCCAGCGACTTCGCGCGGCTGGAGGCGCCGCTGTACGGCTACATGCGCCGCCGCGACCTGCTCCGCGCCGACGCGCTGCGGCTCGGCCTGGAGACGCAGGGCGGCGCCTTGGTCGACGCCTCGGGCGCGCCCTCCGCCTGGCTTTACGCCGTGGGCCCGCTGACCCGCCCCGCCCTGTGGGAGGTGACCGCCGTGCCCGAGATCCGCGCCCAGGTGGACGATCTCGCCTCGCGCCTGGCGCGAGGGGCGGCCGACGCCGCTGCGCCCTCGCTCGACGACCTGTTCGCCGACATCGGCGCGGGCATCTGACCTAGTGGAGGACGCGCCACGCCCGTGAGGCCGGCGGAGGCGGGCGGCGCGCCTCGGCGACCAGCCCGGCCCGGCGCGCGATGCCGACCACCTGCTCGTCGAGGTTGTCAAGCAGGTCGAGCGCCTCGGGCAGCAGATCCCACCCAGGTCCGCGGGACGCGATCTCGCGGCGGCACGTGGCGCGCCGCTCGATCAGCGGCTGCAGTTGATCGATGGCTTCTCTCAGGCGATCCATGTTCCCGCTCCAGACGTGGACGGCCCAGCATGCCGCGGCGCCCCTAAGCGGTTGTTAGGCTTTATGACTAACTCCTGAACATCATGCGGCGTCCCTCGGCGGAAGGCCGCGCGTGCATGATCCGGGCGGCGCCGGGGCGGCGGCTCCGGGCCCAGGAACCCCGTCCGGACCCCCGTGTTGAGGCTGGACCGCCGTCCGCAGGCCCCGCTCGAATGATCAGACTCTCCCTCGTGACCGCCCTCCTGCTGGGGACCGCCGCGTCGGCGCAGGCGCAGGGGTCGAAGCCACGCCCGGCCGGCCCGGCGACGGCTCCGCGCGTGGCGCAGGTGGCGAGCTTCCCCGACCAGCAGATCACGGGCGTCGCGGTGACCCGACGCGGCCGCATCTTCGTCAACCTGCCGCGCTGGACGGTGGACGTGCCGGTCTCGGTGGGCGAGGTGAAGAACGGGCGGATCGTCGCCTACCCTGACGCCGCCTGGAACGCCTACCGCAACGCGAGCCAGGCCAACCAGCCGGGCGCCCAGTTCGTGTGCGTGCAGAGCGTGGTGCTGGACCACGGAGACAACCTGTGGGTGCTCGACCCCGCCGCGCCGGGGCAGCAGGGCCCGGTGAAGGGCGGGCCCAAGCTGGTCAAGATCGACGGCCGCACCAACAAGGTCGTGCGCACCCTGGCCTTCGACGAGACCGCGGCGCCGCCCGGCAGCTACCTGAACGACGTCCGCTTCAGCCCGGACGACCGCTTCGCCTACATGACCGACAGCGGCGTCAAGGGCGCGCTGGTGGTGGCGGACCTGTCCACCGGCCGGGCGTGGCGGGTGCTCGACGGCGATCCCTCGACGCAGTTCGAGAAGACGGTGACCGTGATGGCCGACGGCAAGCCGCTGAAGCGGCCGGACGGGCGCCAGCCGCAGTTCGCGGCGGACGGGATCGCCCTCTCGGCGGACGGGGGCACGCTCTACTGGCAGGCGCTCACGGGCGAGACGCTCTACGCCGTGCCGACCGCGCAGCTGCGCGACCCGGCGACGGCCGCCGCCGTACGCCCCACCGCGGTGGGCAAGACGCACGTGGCGGACGGGCTGTGGATCGACCGCGCGGGCAAGTTCTACGTCACCAACCCCGGCGAGGGATCGGTGGAGGTGGCCGACGGGCCGGGCCAGCCGCTGCGCACCCTGGCGCAGGACCCTCGCATGCGCTGGCCCGACACCTTCGCCCAGGGCGCCGACGGCGCGATCTACGTCACCGCCAGCCACATCCAGGACAGCCCCTGGTTCAGGCCGGACGCCAAGACCACGCCCAGCGCCATCTTCAGGATCGGGGGTCGCTGACCCGCCTACCGGCGACGCGAGCCGTTCGCCCCCGCCCGACCAGTGTGGGAGGGAGCAGCGCCCCCCCCCGCCACCTTCCGCTCCTCGGACCGCCGGCGTCACGGATCACGGGCTGACCCGGTTTCGAGGCCGCCGACGCCTCCGTCTTCGAAGACGCGTGAAGGCATCGGGCGCCGCGCGGGCTTCGCGCACGGTGGAACAGCCTCATGGGCATCGACTGCAAGGGCTACGTCTTCCTCAGGGGGGGCCAGGGGCCCGGGCGCACAGCCCACTTGAAGATCAAGCCGCCTCACGGCCCGGCGCGCACCATGATCCTGTTCACCGTCCAGCCGATCACCTTCCAGGTGGGCGATACGCTGATCTGCAACATCGGCGTGGTGGAGATCCGCGCCAGCGCTGCGGAGCGGGTGAACGGCAAGGAGCTGTTCTTCCACGGCGAGCTGCACGCCTCGCCGGGAGCGGGGCAGCGCCACCAGTTCACCGCGGACGCCACCACCTGCGACGTCCTGGCGGCGGAGGAGCGGCGACGCTCGCCGCCTCGCGCCGCCGTCTGGCTGCCCGACGATATCGACATGACGCCCTTCGGCCGAGGCGGCACTGGCGCCCCCGTCTCGCCCCAGTACTCCTCGCGCTGACGCCGCACGGTCGCGGGAGCGCCGGCGGAGGCCTATATCAAAGGGCCGCTCCCGCCGAGGTTCACATGCCTGCCCCCGCCGACCGCGACCCCGTCGTCATCGCCGCCTACGCCCGCACGCCGATGGGCGCGTTCCAGGGCTCGCTGTCCGCGGTGAAGGCGACCGCGCTGGGCGCGGCGGCGGTGAGTGCTGTGCTGCAGCGTTCGGGCGTGGATCCGGCGCGGGTGGGCCAGATCCACATGGGCTGCGTGCTGCCTGCGGGCCTCGGCCAGGCGCCCGCGCGCCAGGCGGGCGTTGGCGGCGGCCTGCCCTTCCACGTGGAGGCGACCACGATCAACAAGATGTGCGGCTCGGGCATGCAGGCCGCCATCACCGCCCACGACGCCCTGCTGGCCGGCACGGCCGAGGTGATCGTGGCGGGCGGCATGGAGAGCATGTCGGGCGCCCCCTACGTCATGGCCAAGCACCGCGGCGGCGCCCGCATCGGCCACGACGTGATCAGCGACAGCATGTACCTGGACGGGCTGGAGGACGCCTACACCCCCGGCAAGCTGATGGGCGCCTTCGCCGAAGACACCGGCCGCGCCTACCAGTTCACCCGCGAGGCGATGGACGCCTACGCCGTGGAGAGCCTCGTTCGCGCCAGGCGCGCACAGGACGAGGGCCGCTTCGACCGCGAGATCACGCCGGTGACCGTGGCCACCCGCAAGGGCGAGGAGGTCGTGTCCAAGGACGAGCAGCCGCTCAAGGCCGACCCCGCCAAGATCCCCACGCTCAAGCCGGCCTTCGCCAAGGACGGGGCCATCACCGCCGCCAACGCCAGCTCCATCAGCGACGGGGCGGCCGCCCTGGTGATGACGCGCGAGAGCACGGCCAACCTGCTCGGCCTGCCGATCGTCGCGCGCGTGGTGGCGCACGCCGCCCACGCGCAGGAGCCGGGCCTGTTCACCACCGCCCCCGTCCCCGCCATGCGCAAGGTGCTCGACCGCGCCGGCTGGACCGCCGGTGAGGTGGACGTGTGGGAGGTGAACGAGGCTTTCGCCGTCGTCGCCATGATCGCCATGCGCGACCTCGACATCCCGCACGAGAAGCTGAACGTGAACGGCGGGGCCTGCGCCCTCGGCCACCCGATCGGGGCCTCGGGCGCGCGGGTGCTGTGCACCCTGCTGTCGGCCCTGGAGACTAGCGGCGGGCGCAAGGGCGTCGCCTCGCTCTGCATCGGCGGCGGCGAGGCGGTGGCCATGGCGGTGGAGCGCGTCTGAGGCGCTCTGCCCAGCGGGCGGGCGCCCGCAGCCTGCGCGCGGGGCGCCCTCGGCGAAGGCGCGGCGGACCCCGGGGCGGGGCGTGACAGCGCTCACGGGCGAGCGCCCAGTGCCCGTGCCCTTCGGGCGTTCTCCCTGTTCGAAACTTCGAGGCCGCGCGGGCGATCCGCGCGGCCTCTTTTTCTCAGGCCACCGGCGGCGGCTCGGTCAGCTCGGCGGCGGGGATGGGCGTCTCGGGCGTCTCGGCCTCCCAGGACAGCGAGGCCACCCACCAGCGGCCGCCCTCCTGCACCAGGACGAAGGTGTTGATCCCGCGCGCGAACGGCTGGGCGTCGCCCGGAGCGCGCCGGCTCTCGTAGAGGCTGCGGATCACCGCCGTGTGGGCCCACTGGTCCAGCCGGCTCCGCACGCCCCGCTCGAAGAAGCCCTGCTTCAGCATCACGCCGCCGGAGCCCCGGACGTAGTCGTCCAGCCCCAGGGTGCGGACGCCCCGCCCGCCGCTGACCGTCATGCGCGCGCCCGGTAGGAACAGGCTGCGGAAGCGGTCCCAGTCGCGCGGGCCGGCCGGGCCGGAGATCACGTCGTAGCAGGCGGCGACCAGCGCCCGCGGGCTCGCCACGTCGGCGGGGCGGGCGGGCGGCGCGCCGGCGGTGGCGGACGGCGCCGGGGCGGCAGGCGCGGCGGGCGCGGCGGGCGCGGCGGGCGCGGGCGCCTGGGCCGCGGCGGGCGCGGCGGCGGCGGCGAGGGCGAGGACGAGGACGAGGAGCAAGCGCGACATGGAGCCTCCGGGGTCAGCGGGCCGGAGCCTAGCGCAAAGCTTCCCGGCGCGGCAGCGGGAGCCCCCCTCGCCCGCCCGCGTTCCGCCCCCATGTCCGTCATCGACAACGCCGCGTCGGGCCGCTTCGAGCTCGAGGAGAACGGCGAGGTCGCCTACGCCGACTATCGCCGGGAGGGCTCGCGCCTGGTGATCCCCTACGTCTACGCGCCACCCGCCCTACGCGGCACGGGCGCGGCCGGGCGGGTGATGGAGGGGGTCGCGGCGGCGGCCCGGGCCGAGAATCTCGCCATCCGGCCGCTGTGCGGCTACGCGGCCGCTTGGCTGAAGCGCCACCGCGAGCACGCCGACCTGGTCGTCTGAGGGCAGGGCTCAGTCCGCGGGGGGCTGCTCGGGGCGGACCAGCGAAACGCCCTTCGCCTCCGGCCCGAACCAGGCCAGCCCCGCCACGACCAGGGCGATCCCGCCCACGGTCACCGCCTGGGCGAAGCCGAAGTCCCCGCCCCGCCGCTCGGCCACGCCCGCCTGCAGCACCGTGATGCCCGACGCCATCAGGTTGCCGAGCTGGTAGGTGAAGCCCGGGAAGGTGGAGCGCGCCTGCGCCGGCGAAAGCTCGTTCAGGTGCACGGGCACCACGCCCCACGCCCCCTGCACCGACATGTTCACCACGAACCCGCCCAGCGCCAGCAGCAGCGGCGTCGCCCCGAACGCCCACAGCGGGATGAACGGCAGCGCCAGCAGCGCCGCGGCCACGATCGCACGGCGCCGGCCCCACCGCTCGCTCAGGGCCCCGAACATGGCCCCGCCGACGATCGCGCCGATGTTGCCGAGGATGGTCAGCCCGGTGATGACGCCCTGCGGGAAGCCCCGCTCGGCCTTGAGGAAGGTCGGGTACAGGTCGTGGGTGCCGTGGCTGAACACGTTGAAGGCGGTCATCAGCAGGGCGAGGTAGACCAGCCGCGGCCAGGCGCGCTCCAGCGAGCCGAAGAAGCTGGCCGCCTGCGTCTCGCCCAGGCCTCGCCCGGCCGCAGCGCGGGCGATCCCGAACACGCTGCGCAGCAGAAACCAGACGGCCAGCAGCACCGCCCCGCCCTCCGCCACCGCCGCCATGCTGAGGCCCAGCTGCGTCAGCGAGCCCGACACCGACCACACCACCCACGTGCCGACCGCGGCCGTCGCCACGGCCAGCCAGGTGGTGCGCAGCATCGACATCTGGTGCGAGCGCACGCCGGCCGAGACCCCGGGCCGGCGCCGCGTGGCCGTGGCGACGCCGATCGCCAGCTGAACGGCCAGGGCCGCGGCCGTGATGACGGTGACCGTCCGCAACGGCCCGGTGAACAGCGCCACGAAGGCGGGCGGCAGGGCCGCTCCCAGCAGGGTGCTCGCATGCCCCTGCAGCGCCAGGCGTCGCTCGCCCGGCCCGAGCCTGCCGGGGGCGGTGCGCGCGGCGCGGGCCGCCTGCGCCTCGCGGCGGGCCGCCTCGAAGCCCGGGCTCTCCGGCACCTCCCGTCGGATGTAGAGCACCAGGAGCGCCGGTAGGGCGCCCAGCATCAGCATGCCCCGCCAGCCGATGTACGGGATCGCCAGCGCCGCCAGGGAGGCCAGCAGGTACCCGAAGGGGTAGCCGCCCTGCAGGAAGCCGGAGACCACGCCGCGGCTCTGGGCCGGGATGCTCTCCATGGCCAGCGAGGAGCCGACGCCCCACTCCCCGCCCATGGCCACCCCGAACAGCAGGCGGATGCCGATCAGCACCGTCAGGCTCGGCGCGAAGCCGCTGGCGAAGGCCAGCGCCGCGAACAGCAGCACGTTGATCATCAGCACCGGGCGCCGCCCGTAGCGGTCCGCCAGCCAGCCGAACAGGAAGGCGCCCACCGGCCGCGCCATCAGCGTCAGCGCGATGGCCAGGCTCACGGTCGAGACCTTGGCGTCGAACGCCTTGGCGATGTCCGAGACGACGAACACCAGGGTGAAGAAGTCGAAGGCGTCCAGCGACCAGCCCAGCAGGCTCGCCACGAAGGCGGCGCGCTGCGGCCGGCTCAGCGCCTTCAGCTCGTCCAGGATCACATCGGCCCCTTGTGCCTAGCCGACTCGCGCATCGTCCAGCCCTCCCGGCGCATTCGCTCCGAAGATGGAGCGCACGTCCATATGCGTCGTCGCGCCGCAGCACGCGGGAGGCGAACGGACGTCTATGAACGCCCCCTCCGGCGCGAGCCGCGTGACGCCGGTGACGTGCGCCGCCACAATGTCGCCACATTCGGGCTCTTAACAGCGTGTGCTGCAGCGCAAAAAGCGCGCCGCCCGCCCTCGCGTCCGCATCGTCAGCGACGCCAGGCGCACCGTCCGGGGGGCATCTTCCGCCCTCGTCACAGAGGAACGGGTGTTTTGACGATCTCCCTACCGGCGCGCGCTGACCGGCGCTCGTTGTTCGGCGCGGCCGCGTTCGGCTCCTGCATGGGGCTGGCGCTGGGCGGCGCCTACCTTGCGGGCGGCCTGGCGAGGAATGCGCGGCCGACGGCTCCGGCCGCCACGGCGACGACTTTCGCCGCCGCTCCGCCGGCGGCGCAACCTGAACAAGTGGACCGGCCCCGCGCCTTCCACCTGTTCGACCGGCGCGCCCGCGCCGATGTTCCCGCCGCGCCGCCCTTCTCCCTGCGCGGGGCCCTGGCCCCGGCGCGCGACCTCGAGTGCCTGAGCCAGGCCGTCTACTACGAGGCGCGCGGCGAGACCGACGCCGGCCAACGCGCTGTGGCCCAGGTGGTGCTGAACCGCGTGCGCCACCCCCGTTTCCCCAAGAGCGTCTGCGGCGTGGTGTTCCAGCACGCGGGCGACAGCTGCCAGTTTTCCTTCGCCTGCGACGGCTCCACCCGCCGCCGCGTCGAGGCCGACGCCTGGCGTCGCGCCGAGCAGGTGGCGCAACGCGCCCTGAGCGGCGCCGTCGTCCCCGGCGTGGGCGCCGCGACCGACTTCCGCGTGGCGCACATCCCGGCGACCGGCCTG
This sequence comes from uncultured Caulobacteraceae bacterium, assembly GCA_964244065.1. Lineage (GTDB taxonomy): Bacteria > Pseudomonadota > Alphaproteobacteria > Caulobacterales > Caulobacteraceae > JASLDZ01. The sequence goes on from CAXTHH010000003.1 coordinate 241,842, forward strand.
GAGCGCGTGATCCGGATCGGCAGCCACGTCTTCTACCGCTTCGGCGGACGGCTGGGCTCGCCCGCCTCCCTCAGCGGTCGCCCGCAGCCCTCGGCCGCCGAGTCGACGCGCGTGCTGGCCGCCCTGGCCATTCCCGACGCCGGGCAGATGTTGTCGGCGAGTGTGAAGTCCGTGGAGCGCGCCGCCGCCGCTGTCGCGGGCGTGGGTCGCGCCCCGGCCGTGGCGGCAGCGACCTCGCCGGCCTCGACGACCGCCGGTGCTTCCGAGGCCACTCCGGCCCCGATCCCGGCGAAGACGCCCGTCGCCAGCGCCGCGAGCGCCAAGGTGGAAACGGCGCCCGCCCTGAACCAACCCGCCATCTAGGCTTCGGGCGCCTGCCGGGCGCCGACGGGCCTCAGCTCTTCTCGTCCGGGTTGTGGGTGTGATGGCTGTCGCGCTCGCCGCCGCCGCCGGAGACATGGCTCTGGCGATCGTTGGTGGGCGTGCCCGGCGGGCGGGGATCCCCATGCGGGGGTACGGGCTTGTCCACGTTCTGCTCGGAGCTTCCCGGGCCGCCCCAGCGCTCGTTGTTCTTGTCCGGCATGATCAACGGTCCTGCTGATGGCCCTGGTGGGTGGTGTTCTGGATCGTGTTGGCGGTCTGGCCCTGCTCGGACAGGTTCACGTCGGCCGTGCCGCCCGCCGGGTCGCGCTTGACCTCCGGCTTGCGGTCCGACGCCGCGTGCTCGCCCTGGACCTTGTCGCTGAGCTGCTCGGGCGGAATCGGGGGCTGGTGCGCCATCGGCGGCTCTCCTGGTGGTGTGGGAGTCAACCGAAGGCGGCCGGGCCGGTTCCGCCCGGGCGGGCGTCAGACCGCGTCCAGCCCCACGTCCAGCACCGGCGCGGAGTGCGTCAGCGCGCCCACGCTGATCCCGTCCACCCCCGTGTCAGCGAGCGCCCTCACCGTCTCAAGGGTGACGCCGCCCGAGGCCTCCAGGCGGGTCCGGCCCCGCAGGCCCGCCGCGTCGCGCAGGCGCACCGCCTCGCGCAGGTCGCCGGGGCCGAAGTTGTCGAGCATCACCACGTCGGGCGCGTGCGGCCACGCCTCGGCCAGCTGGTCGAGGCGATCGACCTCCACCTCGATCGGGGTGAGCCAGCCGGCGAGCTCGCGGGCGCGGGCCAGCGCCGCGCCGACGCCTCCGCAGGCCGCCACGTGGTTGTCCTTGATGAGCACCGCGTCGTGCAGGCCGAAGCGGTGGTTCGCACCGCGCCCGCAGCGCACCGCCCACTTCTCCAGCCGGCGCAGGCCGGGCGTGGTCTTGCGGGTGTCCAGGATCCGCACGCCCGTGCCCTCGACCGCGCCGACGTAAGCCGCGGTCAGGGTGGCGACGCCCGACAGGCGGCCCAGCAGGTTCAGCGCCGTGCGCTCAGCGGTGAGCAGGGCGCGGGCGTTCCCCTCCACCCGCGCCAGCACCGCCCCGGCCTCGACGGCCTGGCCCTCCGCCGCCGCCGCGCGCCAGTCGGCGGCGGGGTCGAGGGCGTGGAAGGCGATGCGCGCGCACGCCAGGCCGCAGACCACGCCGGGCCTGCGCACCCGCACCTCGACCGCCAGGCGGGCGTCGGCGGGCAGGAGGGCGGCGGTGATGTCGCCCGCCGCGCCGAGGTCCTCGGCCAGGGCGGCGGCGATCAGCGGCGCGATCAGCGCATCGGGGGGCGTGCTCACTCGGCGGCCATGAGCGTGGGCCGTACGTCGGCCAGCGTGAGTCGGGTGCTGTGGGCGACCGCGTGCGTGAGCGGGTGGTCGTCACGGGCGTGCGCCCCTCGACTCTCCTCGCGGCGGAGCGCGCCCACCGCGACGAGCCGGGCGGCGACCAGCGGGGGGGCCTCGCCCCACCGCGCCTCCAGGGCGTCCACGACATCCAAAAGCCGGCCGAGACCGTCCGCGTGGCGCACCACGCCGGCGTCGGCCGACATGGCCTCCCGCAGCGCCTGCATCGCCGCGGCCGGCAGGTCGGGCGCGGGCCGGGCCGGGAGCACGGCCGCGCTCCCGCCGACCTCAGCGGCCGCCGCCGCGCCGGCGCGCGCGCCGCACACGGCCGCCTCCAGCAGCGAGTTGGAGGCCAGGCGGTTCGCTCCGTGCACGCCGGTGCAGGCGACCTCGCCGGCGGCGAAGAGGCCGGGCAGCGAGGTGCGGCCGTCCAGGTCGGCCGCGACGCCGCCCATGTGGTAGTGCGCGGCGGGCGCCACCGGCAGCGGCGCCTGGCGAGGGTCCAGGCCCGCAGCCACGCAGGCGGCGAACACGGCCGGGAAGTGCTCGGGGAAGACGTCGCCGACGGCCTCGCGGGCGTCGAGGAACGCCCCGCGACCGGCGGCCCGCTCGCACGCGATGGCGCGGGCGACCACGTCGCGTGGGGCGAGCTCGCCCCGCGCATCGTAGCGCTGCATGAACGGCCGCCCGTCCGAGCCGACCAGGCGCGCGCCCTCCCCGCGCAGCGCCTCGGTGAGCAGCGGCGCGGGGTCTCGGCCCATGTCGAGCGCGGTGGGGTGGAACTGCACGAACTCCGGGTCACGCACCTCCGCCCCGGCGAGCGCCGCGAGCCCAAGCCCCTCCCCGCGTACGGCGGGCGGGTCGGTGGTGACGGCGTACAGCCCGCCGAGCCCGCCGGTGGCCAGGACCACCGCCGCCGCCCGCACCTCGACGACATGGCCGCCGCGCTCGAGCAGCGCCCCGCGGACACGCCCGGTGACGTCCTGCAGCAGGCGGCGGGCGCGGGCGCCGGTCCACACCTCGACGTGCGGTGCGGCCAGCACCGCGGCCGTGAGCGCCGCGACGATGGCGCGCCCGGCCCCGTCGCCGCCGACCCGGGCCACGCGGGCGCGGCCGTGCGCAGCCTCCAGGCTCTGGACGAAGCCGCCGTGCGCGTCGCGGTCGAACGGCGCGCCCAGCGCGGCGAGCGCGCGCACGGCGTCCGGCCCGGCGGCGGTGAGCTCGGCGGCGACGCGCGCGTCGGTCAGGCCGGCGCCCGCAGCCACGGTGTCCCCGGCGTGCAGGGCGGGCGCGTCGTCCGGCCCGAGCGCTGCGGCCACCCCGCCCTGCGCCCAGGCGGAGGCGGAGCCCTCGCCCAGCGGCGTCGGCGAGACCAGCAGCACCCGGCGCGGCGCGGCGGCCAGCGCGGCGGACAGCCCGGCCAGCCCCGCCCCGAGCACCAGCACGCCGTCCAAATCGAGCCGCTCCATCAGCAACCTTCTCCCTCCCCCTCGTGGGGAGGGGGGACCAGCCGCAGGCTGGTGGGTGGGGGGCCACACCCGCCGACGTCGGGATCAGGAGCGTCCCCGCACGCGCTATCAAGCGTCGTGCGTGCGCACCCCCACCCACCGCGCTTCGCGCGGTCCCCCCTCCCCGCAGGGGGGAGGGAGACGGTCGCGGCCTGCGCCATCAGATCAGCTCCACATCGACGTGGTGGCGGGCGCGGACCATGTCGTAGCGGGCGGGCACGGCGGGGGGCGGCAGGTCGACCATGCGCTGCACCGCCAGCCGCGCGCGCTCGGCCACCGCCGGATCGACGGTGACCTCGAACCGGTCGAACAGCAGGCAGTCGCGGATGTTCTCCAGCGTGATCCGCTTCATGTGCGGGCAGAGGTTGCAGGGCCGGATGAACTCCACGCCGGGCGCCTCGGCGGCCACGTTGTCGGCCATGGAGCACTCGGTGATGAGCACCACCTGCTTCGGCCGGCGGCGGACCACGTAGTCGTTCATGGCGGCGGTGGAGCCGGCGAAGTCGCTGGCCTCGATCACCTCGGCCGGGCACTCCGGGTGCGCCAGCACCTCTGCGCCCGGGTGGGCGGCGCGGATGTCGGCGATGTCGGCCGCGGTGAAGCGCTCGTGCACCTCGCAGCGGCCCTGCCAGGCGATGATCCGCACGGGCGTCTGCCGGGCCACGTTGCGCGCCAGGAACTCGTCGGGGATCAGGATCACGCGGTCGACGCCCCACTCCGCGGCGGCGGCCTCGACCACCTGGACGGCGTTGGCGCTGGTGCAGCAGATGTCGGTCTCGGCCTTCACCGCCGCGGTGGTGTTGACGTAGGTGACCACCGGCACGCCGGGATGGCGCGCCTTGATCAGCCGCACGTCCTCGGCGGTGATGGAGCTGGCCAGCGAGCAGCCGGCCTCCAGGCTGGGGATCAGCACGCGCTTGTCGGGGCTGAGCACCTTGGAGGTCTCGGCCATGAAGTGCACGCCCGCCTGCACGATCACCGGCGCGCTGACCTTCGCGGCCTCCTTGGCCAGCTGCAGGCTGTCGCCGCGGAAGTCGCCCACGCCGTGGAAGATGTCCGGCGTCATGTAGTTGTGCGCCAGGATCACGGCCCCGCGGGCGCGCTTCAGCCCGGCGATCTCGTCCAGCAACGGGCGGCGGAGCGCCAGCTCTAGGTCGAGCCCCGCGGAGCGCGCCGATCCGGCGGAGAGAACCGGGAGGAAGCCGTCGGCCATGGGGCGCGCTCCTTCTGCTCAGATTGAGCCTAAGGTGGGTCCGAGAACGGCGGCGAAGGCTGGAGGTCCTCGCCGCCCGGCTTATGCTTGGATTGAGCAAAACCTGGCCTGAACATAGGCCGGCAGGGCGGTTCCCGCAAGCGAGGACCGTCGCCCGTGCGTCAAGCCCGCGCGATCACCCCCCGCGCACGTCCGCCGTGTAGACGACGGTGCGGAGCACGCGCGCGCCCTGCGGGTCGGGGTAGGCGCGGAACCTGAGCCGCTCGCCCTCCTTCACCACCGCCTGGACGCTGACCACGGCCTGCAGGTGGGTGTGGTGATCCTCCGCGGAGCGCGGGCCGTCCTGAGCGCGGGCGGCCCCGCCGTCGATGTCGATGACGGCGTCCAGCGTGGCCGAGCCGTGGGCCGCGACGGCCACCGACGCGACCACGATGCGGACGGTGGTGGTCTTATCTCGCTCGATCCAGGTCTCGGCGCCGTTGACGCCCTGGGCGAGCACCAGCGCCCCCTGCGGGACCTCCAGGAAGCCGTCGTCCGACTCGTTGAGCTTGTCGTGGGCCATGGCGTGGATCTCGCTGGAACGGTCCGACGGCAACGCTCCAGCACCGCCCGGGTTCGGCCCTCGATCGTTCCGCTCACGCACGAAGGCGGGGAGCGGAACGAGGGGTCAGCCCGGCTTTCGCAGCAGCAGGGCCTTGGTGAAGAAGGCGGCGTCCGTCGCCTCCAGCTCCAGCCCCGCCTCGGCGAACAGGGCGGGCAGGTCGGTCGCCTGATAGCTGCGGTAGAAAGGCTCGTGGAAGTAGACGGGGAAGCTCTCCAGCGGGCGGGCCAGCTCCGGCGCGTCGGAAGCCTGGAGCGAGTCCGCAAAAGCGAGCACGCCGCCGGGCTTGAGCACCCGGGCGAACTCGCGCGCGACCTCGCCGCGCACGCGGGGCGGCAGCTCGTGAAACAGGTAGACGCAGGTCAGGGCGTCCAGGCTCGCGTCGGCGAAGGGCAGCCGCTCGGCGAAGGCCTGCAGCGTGGGCGCGCCGGACCGGCGGCCGGCCTCGCGCAGGTAGGCGAAGGACAGGTCGAGGCCGAACGCGGCGGCGCGCGGGAAGGCCGAGCGCAGGTCGCGGAGGAAGGCGCCCGAGCCCGTGGCCACGTCCACCACCGTCAGCTCGCGCTGGTCGCGTCCGCGCCACGCCTTGGCCAGCAGCGACAGGGCGCGGCGGCGCATGGGGCCGGCGGAACCCGCGAACAGCGCCTCCACCTGAGCCTCGTAACGGCGGGCGCTCTCCTCCGTGAACCAGCCGCCCGACTGGAAGTGGAAGTTCTGGCGGTAGTAGGCGGGCCGCCCCTCCCCTTCCGGCTCCTCGCGCGCTTCGGTGGCGCCCTCGGCCCGGCGGTGGCGACGGGCCTCCACCTCGCGCGCGTCGGCGATCAGGTCGGCGAAGCGGCGCCCGAGCTGCACCGGGCCGGTGGCGGGCTCGTCGACGGGGTAGAGGCCGGCGGCCACGTCGGCCGCGTCCTTGGCGAAGGCGTCCAGGTAGGCGCGACGGAGCGCGGCGGGCGGCGGTGCGGGCGCGGTCGGCTCGAAGCGCGTTCCCTGGCCGGGGCGCACGATGGCGCGGCCGGCGACAGCGGCGGCGGTCCACCACGCGGCCTTGGCGGCCTGGGCGGCGACGTGGGCGCGCGCTTCGGTGCGGAAGGCGGCGGGGCGGCGCGGGGCGGTGTCGGTCATGCGGTCGCGGGAGCTCAGCGGCGGAAGACGCCTACAAGCTCGATATGGGGAGACCAAAGGAACTGGTCCACGGGCAGAACGCGCTCCAGCCGAAAACCGCCCGTCACCAGCGTCGCCGCGTCCCGGGCGAAGGTGGCCGGGTTGCAGGACACGCCGATCGCGACCGCCGCCCCGGACGCCGCGATCTCCGCCGCCTGCTCGGGCGCACCGGCGCGCGGCGGGTCGAACAGCACCGCGTCCACGCGCTTCAGCTCCGCCGCGAGCACGGGGCGGCGGGCGAGGTCGCGCGCCTCGGCCCGCACGCCCTTGAGGCCGGGCACGCCCGCCAGCGCCGCGGTGAGCGCGCGCACCGCGGGCTCGGAAGCGTCGGCGGCGTGCACCGTCGCGTGCTCCGCCAGTCGGAAGGTGAAGGCGCCCGCGCCGCAGTGGAGGTCGGCCACCGCCGCGGCCCCGCGCACGGCCTCCACGGCGAAGGCCGCCATGGCCTCCTCAGCCTCCGCCACCGCCTGCAGAAAGCTCCCGGCGGGCAGCGTCACCGCCGCGCGACCGAAGCGGACCACCGGGGCGCGCGCGCCGTAGACCACCTCGCCGGCCAGCGTCACCCGGGCGAATCCGCCGGCGGCCGCGGCCTCCGCCAGGCGCATGCGGCCGTCGGCGGAGAGCCCGCCGGAGCGCGCCTCCACGCCCGTGACGTCGACGTCCAGCCCCGTCTCGGTGAGCGTGGCGTGCAGGGTCGGCGCGCTCTTCGGGTGCTCGAACAGGGGCGCCGCGAGCCGGCGTAGGGCGGGCAGCGCGGCGACCAGCTCCGGCCGGGAGATGGGGCACACGGCCACGGGCGCGAGCGACCAGGAGCGCCGGCCCTTGAAGCCGATCAGCGCCTCGTCCCGCGTTCCCCGCCGGGCGTGCAGCGCCAGGCGGCGTCGCGTGCCGGGCCGGGCGGCGAAGGCGGGCGCGAAGTCGGCTTCCAGGCGCTCGCGGGCGAGCTGCAGCCGCACCTGCTCGACCTTCCACGCGAGGTAGGGCGCGTGCTCCCAATGCTGGAGGGCGCAGCCGCCGCACACGCCGAAGTGCGGGCACGGCGGCGCCACGCGCTCCGGCGAGGGCGCCGTCACGTCCAGCAGCTCGCCCCGGTCGGCGGCCACGCGGGCGCGCACCGTCTCGCCCGGAAGCGTGAAGGGCACGTGCGGCGCCCCCGCCTCGGGGGCGCCGTCGCCCTGGTGGCCGATGCGGACGATGCGCAGCTCGACCGGCGGGGCGTCCGCGGCGGGGCGGGGGTGGGGCCGGGGGCGGCGCAGGGGCGGGCTCCTTCAACCGGCGGATGAATGGCGTAGCTCGCCACGTGCATTCGCGTCCAGCTTGGCATCCGACAGGCCGCGCCGGCGTTGGCGGGCCGAGGCGGCGAGGTCCGCCGGGGAGCTTTGACGATGCTGAAGACGATGCTGGCCGGGGCGCTCGCCTCCGGCGCGCTGATGGGCGGCGGGGCCGCGCAGGCGCACGACTACGCCTACCCGTACGGCTACGACCGGGGCGTGCCGGCCTATGCGACCGGCGGATACGGCGGCGGCTACGCGCCGTACGCACCCTCGCGCTTCACGCTCTTCGGTGCGCGCGCCGGCGTGACGGTGCTGGGCGTGGACCTGGACGCCTCCGCCAAGCTGCAGATCGGCGCGAGCGGCTGGGGCGGTCACCGCGGCTACGCTCCGCCCCCGCCGGTCTACGCGCAACCCCAGTACGCGCCGCAGTATGCGCCCCAGCCGGAGTACGTCCCCGCCCCGACCTACGGCGGGTACAGCTACGGCCCGATGTCGTACGGCTACAGCTACGGCCACGGCGCCTGCGGCTGCTGATCTGACGCGCCCTCTCCCGCCCGCGGGAGAGGGGCGCCTTAGGCGTCGGCGAACAGCGGCTTGAGCTCCGCCTTCAGGATCTTGCCGTTCTCGTTGCGCGGCAGCATCTCGCGCCGGGTCAGGATCCTCATGGGGACCTTGAAGGCGGCCAGGCGCTCGGCCACGAAGCCGCGCAGCTCGTCCTCGTCCGCCTCGGCCCCGCCCACCAGGGTGACCACCGCCACGGGCTCCTCTCCCAGCGTGCGGTGGGGGCGGCCGACCACCGCGGCGTCCATCACCGCCGGATGCTCGTAGAGCGCGTTCTCGACCTCCACGCAGTAGATGTTCTCGCCGCCGCGGATCAGCATGTCCTTGGCGCGGTCGACGATGAAGCAGAAGCCCTCCGCGTCGATGCGCGCCAGGTCGCCGGTGCGCACCCAGCCGTCGATGAAGGTCGCGGCCGTGGCCTCCGGCTTGTTCCAATAGCCGGCCACGATCATGGGGCCCCGCGCGTAGAGCTCGCCGACCGTGTCGGGCGGCAGCTCGCGCCCGTCCGGATCGCACACCTTGATGTCCGCGGTCGCCACGGGCGGGCCGCAGCTGAGCGGGCGGTGGGCGTAGTCCTCCGCCATGTGGTGGGTGACGGTGGCCATGGTCTCCGTCATGCCCCAGCCGTTGCCGGGGCGGGCGTTGGCGAAGCTGTCGTCGATCTTGCGCACCAGCTCGGAGGCGGAGGGCGCGCCGCCGTAGGCCATCGTCTCCAGGCTGGAGAGGTCGTAGTCGTCGCGCGCCGGGTGCTCGATCAGCTGCCAGGCGATGGTGGGCACGCCGCCGGCGGAGGTGACCTTCTCGCGCTCGATCAGCTGGAAGGCGCGCAGCGCGTCCCACTTGCGCATCATCACCAGCCGGCCGCCGGTGGCCAGGGCCGGGTTCATCACCGCCGAGAAGCCGGTGACGTGGAAGAAGGGGATGGAGATCAGCGACACGCGCTGCGGCGCGTCCTCCGGCGCGGGGATGGGCGGGGGCTCGCCCCGCCGCAGGTAGGTACGGGCCAGGGAGTAGAGACCGGACCAGACGTTGGTGACCACGTTGCGATGCGTGCCGAGCGCCCCCTTCGGCCGGCCGGTGGTGCCGGAGGTGTAGAAGATGGTCGCCGGATCGTCCGCCGCGATCTCGGCGGGCGGCAGCTCCGCGTCGGGCAGGTCGCCCCAGGTGTTCGTCTCGCCGATCACCGTCTCCAGGTGGCGCACCTTGGGATGGGCGATGGGCTCCTTGGCGCGGCTGACGTACACGCGGCGCAGGGCGGGCAGCTCGGACAGATGCTCCTCCAGGCGCGCATAGCGCTCGGAGTCCATGACCGCCACCTCGGCGCCCGAGTCCTGCAGGCCGTATTCCAGCTCCGGCGCCGTCCACCAGCCGTTCAGCGGCGTGACGATCGCGCCCAGGGCGGCCACGGCGTACAGCGCCACCGGCCACTCCGGCAGGTTGCGCATGACCAGCGCGACGCGGTCGCCCTTCTCCACCCCCTGCCCGCGGAGCTCAGCGGCGAACGCGGCCACCGCGCGGTGGAAGCCGTCGAAGCTGGCGCGCTCGTCCTCGTAGACCAGGAAGTCCTTGGCGCCGTGCGCGCGGCCGGCGGCCAGCACCTCGCGCAGGGTGGGGGGCGCGGCCTTCCACACGCGGGTGGGGACGCCGCGGATGACCACCTCGTCCATCTCGAACGGCGAGCCTGGGGCGGTGAGCGCCGCCTGCACCTGAGCCAGGGACATGGCGGGCCAGGGCTTGGCGGCCGCGGCGCTGGGGGCGCCGGACTCTGCGACCATCGTTCTCCTCCGTGCGGCTTCCCTCACGCGGAGCCGCTTGGGGCAAGGGGAGCACGCCGGCGCGGGGCCTGTAAACGCCGCGGCGAGCGCCGCCCGCAGGCTCAGGTCAGGCGGCGGCCAGCCGGTCGAGCGCGGCCTGGAGCTTGGCGCGGGCGCCGAGCGCCTCGTCGAGCTTGTCGCGGTTCTCTTCGATCACCGCCGCGGGGGCGCGGGCGACGAAGTCGGCGTTGGCCAGCTTCTTCTCGAACCGCTCCACCTCGGCGCCGAGCCGTCCGACCTCCTTGGCCAGGCGCGCGCGCTCGGCGGCCACGTCGATCGCCTCCGCCACGGGCAGGGCGAAGCCGCCGCCGCCCGCCACGAAGCGCACGGACCCGGCCGGCGGCTCGGCCTCGAACCGCAAGCCGTCGACGCGGAGCATGGCCCCGATCACCGCGGCGTTGCGCTCCAGCGCCGCGCGCAGCCCCGCGTCAGCTTCCGTGACCACCAGCGCCGGGCGGGCGGAGGGCGGCACGGAGAGCTCGGCGCGCACCGAACGCCCCTCGCCGACCACCGCGATCACACGGCCGATCTCCGCCTCCGCCTCGGCGTCGGCCCAGGCCGCGGGCAGGTCGGGCCAGGGGGCGACGATCAGCGACGATGAGCGCGCCACGCCGGAGAAGGCGGCCGTCTCGCGCCACAGCTCCTCGGTCAGGAAGGGCGAGACGGGGTGCAGCAGGGCCGTGGCCTGATCGAGCACCCAGGCGGCGGTGGCGCGTGTCTCGGCGCGGGCGGCCTCGTCCGCGCCGTTCAGCACGGGCTTGGCGAGCTCCAGGTACCAGTCGCAGAACACGTTCCAGATGAAGCGGTACAGCGCCTCGGCCGCGCCTGCGAAGTCCGCCGCCTCCAGCGCGGCGGTCACCGCCGCCGACGCCTTGACCGTCTCGCCGCGTATCCAGCGGTTCAGGGGCGAGGCCACCGCGGCCGGGTCGAAGCCCTCCACCAGCTGGCACTCGTTCACCTGGCAGAAGCGCGCGGCGTTCCACAGCTTGGTGCCGAAGTTGCGGTAGCCCTCGATCCGGCTCTTGGAGAGCTTGATGTCGCGGGCGCCCGACAGGATGGCCATGGAGAAGCGCAGAGCGTCCGCGCCCAGCTCCTCCACGATCTCCAGCGGGTCGATGACGTTGCCCTTGGACTTGGACATCTTCTGCCCGCGCTCGTCGCGCACCAGCCCGTTGATCACCACGCGGGAGAACGGCGCCTCGCCGGTGGCGTAGAGCCCCATCATCATCATCCGGGCGACCCAGAAGAAGATGATGTCGAAGCCGGTGACGAGGGTATTGGTCGGGTAGAAGCGCTGGAGGTCGTCGGTCTGGTCTGGCCAGCCCATCGTCGAGAAGGGCCACAGGCCGGAGGAGAACCAGGTGTCGAGGACGTCCTCGTCCTGGCTGAGCTCGACACCTGCGCCGAAACGCGCCTCGGCCTGCGCGCGTGCGCCCTCCTCCGTCTCGGCGACGAAGATCGCGCCCTCCGGTCCATACCAGGCCGGAATCCGGTGGCCCCACCAGAGCTGGCGCGAGATGCACCAGGGCTCGATGTTGCGCATCCACTCGAAGTAGGTCTTCGACCAGGTCTCGGGCTCGAAGCGCGTGCGGCCGGTCTCCACCGCCGCGATGGCCGGCTGGGCCAGCGTCTTGGCGTCCACGTACCATTGGTCGGTGAGGTAGGGCTCGATCACTACGCCCGAGCGGTCGCCGTAGGGGCGCGCGATCACTCGCTCCTCGGCGCCGCGGTAGAGGCCGAGCGCCTCGATGTCGGCCAGCACCATCTTGCGCGCGACGTAGCGGTCCACGCCCGCGTAGCGCTCGGGGATCGGCCCGGTCATGCGGGCCTGGGCGTCCATGATGGAGATCATCGACAGGCCATGCCGCCGGGCGACCTGGTAGTCGTTGAAGTCGTGCGCCCCGGTGATCTTCACCGCGCCCGAGCCCTTCTCCGGGTCGGGGTGCTCGTCGGCGATGATCGGGATCAGTCGGTCGGCGATGGGCAGTCGCACCATCCGGCCCACGAACTTGCGATAGCGCTCGTCGTCCGGGTGCACGGCCACGGCGCCGTCGCCGAGCATGGTCTCCGGCCGGGTGGTGGCGATGACGATCTCGCCGACGCCGTCGATGGGCTCGCCCTCGAGCGGATAGGCGAAGGACCACATCAGCCCCTTCTCCTCGCGGGTCTCCACCTCCAGGTCGCTGATGGCGGTCTGGAACTGCGGGTCCCAATTCACCAGCCGCTTGTCGCGGTAGATCAGCCCGTCCTTGTGCAGCTGGACGAAGATGCGGCGGACGGCGGCCGACAGCCCGTCGTCCAGCGTGAACCGCTCGCGCGACCAGTCGCAGGAGGCGCCGAGGCGGCGCAGCTGGCGCGTGATGGTCCCGCCGCTCTCGCGCTTCCACGCCCAGACGCGCTCGACGAAGGCGTCGCGGCCCAGCTCGCGGCGGCCCACGTTCCCCTCGGCGGCGAGCTGGCGCTCCACGACCATCTGCGTGGCGATGCCCGCGTGGTCGGTGCCCGGCAGCCACAGCACCGCCTCGCCGCGCATGCGGTGGAAGCGCGCCAGGATGTCCTGCAGCGTGTTGTTGAGCGCGTGGCCGATGTGCAGGCTGCCCGTGACGTTGGGCGGCGGGATCACCATGCTGAACGCGCGCGCGTTCGGCCGCTCGGCCGTCACCCGGTCGGGCGAGAAGGCGCCGGAGGCCTCCCACGCGGCGTAGATGCGGGGCTCGGCGTCGGCGAAGTCGAAGGTCTTGGGCAGCATGGCTCGATACGGAAAGGCGGCGCCCCGGCCGGGACGCCGCCTTCATAGGGACGGAGCGCGGGCCCGGCGAGGCCCGCGATGGTGAGGGGCCGAACTCTAGGTGGGGCGGCGGCGCGAGATGCGCTCCACCTCGTCCTGTACGCGCTGCTCGACGATGCGGGCCAGGTTCTGGTCCAGCCACTCCTTGAGCAGCGGGCGCAGCAGCTCGCGGGTGACGTCCTCCAGCGTGCGCCCGGAGGCAGGCATGGCGATGGTGGAGGACAGGGCGGAGAAGTGGTCCGCAGCGCGGTCGGCGCTGCTTGGGCTGACCAGCGGCTCGTCGTGCGCGGGCGCACCGTAGTTGGCGAAGCTCGGCGTCGGGGTCGCCGGGGGCGCGGGGAATGCGCGAGGCGGAGCCTCGGCCACCGGCTCGCGGGCGGGCGGGGCGAAGTCGAGGTCGCCCAGCGCGGAGGCCGAGGACAGGGGTGCAGGAGCCGGCGAGGTCGGCTCGGGCTCGAACCGGTCGGTCAGCTCCAGCACCTCCTCGTGGCGCGGCGCGGAGGCGACCTCGGGCTGCGCCGGGCGGGGCGGGTCGCTCGGGGGCGTCGCGGTCTCAGGTTCCGCGGCGGCCGGCGGGGGGGCCTCGTCCTCCGAGATGATCCGGCGGATGGAGGCCAGGATCTCCTCCATCGTCGGTTCGGGGGCGTTGGTCTCGGACATCGGCGCGCCGCTCACTTGTGGGGGAGTCGGCGCGGAGCCTATTCGCGTAGGAGGCGAGCGGCAATCGCCCGTGGCTCAGAAGGCGAAGACCTGTGGCTTGGCGAAGCCGGGCATCAGGGCGGGCGTGGCGTCGAACACCTCGCGCCGGGCCAGCTGGCGGTCGTCGCCGCGCAGGTAGAGGCGGGCCTTGCCGGTCGGGCCCATGCGCTCCACCACCGCCAAGCGGCCGCCCTCGGCCAGGGCGTTGGTCCAGGCCTCCGGCGCGCGCTCCACGCCCCCCTCGCTGATGATCACGTCGAAGGGGCCGCGGGCGCCCAGCGTGTCGATCCGGTCGATCTCCAGAGCCACGCCCGCCTCGGCCAGCGCCTCGCGCAGGAAGCCGGGGGCCGCGTCCTCGGCCTGGAGCGCGGTGACGTTCAGGCCGATGCGCGCCAGCACCAGGGCGGCGTAGGGGGCCGCGATGGCCAGGGCGCGCTCGCCGGGCTGCGGGGCGGCGGCCTGCAGCAGCTTGGAGATGTCGCGCGGCTCGGCCAGCCGCCACCCGGGGGCGTACTCCACGCCGGTCTCGGTGTAGGCCAGGTGCTGGCGGCCGGGCGGGCACAGGCGCTCGCGGGGGGCCTCGCGCATGGCGTCCTGCACGTGCAGGTCGGTCACGTCGTTCGTGCGCACCTGGTTCTCGACCATGTTGGTGCGGGCGATGGCGAGCGCGGCGGTCATGGAGGAGTCCTGAAGGGACGCGATGGAGGCCTGGCCGGGAATCGAACCCGGGTGCAAGGATTTGCAGTCCTCTGCGTCACCACTCCGCCACCAGGCCGGTCGCGTCGTCCGGCCCGCTTAGCGGAGCGGCCGGGCGGTCGCAAGCTAGGCGCCGCCCCTTGCCGGGGGCTTAAGCCGGAACGCCGGCGAGCTCCGGCGCGGGGCCCGGGGCGGGCGTGGCGGCGCGGCGGTCCAGCATGGACCAGCGGCGCTCGGCCGCCCAGTCGATCAGCTCGATCCGCCCGTCGGCGTGCTCCACGGCGGCCGTGCAGCTCTCCACCCAGTCGCCGTCGTTGACGTAGAGCACGCCGTCCACCGTGCGCATCTCCGCCTTGTGGATGTGGCCGCAGATCACCCCGTCCAAGCCGCGGCGCCTCGCCTCGGCGGCGAGCGCGCGTTCGAAGTCGTCGATGAAGCGCGTGGCCGACTTGACTCTGCCCTTCAGGAAGGCGGCGAAGCTCCAGTAGCCCAGGCCGAAGCGGCGGCGCAGCCGGTTCCAGCCCGTGTTGGCGCGCAGCAGCGCCCGGTAGCTCCAGTCGCCTAGCAGCGCGAGCCACCTGGCGTGGGTGACCACCCCGTCGAAGGCGTCGCCGTGGACCACGAGGTAGCGCTTGCCGTCGGCCGCCACATGCACCGTCTCGTCGGTCACGATCACCCCGCCGAAGTGCACGCCCTCGAAGTCGCGGGCGAACGCGTCGTGGTTGCCTGGCACGTAGACCACGCGGGCGCCCTTGCGCGCCTGGCGCAGCAGCTTCTGCACCACGTCGTTGTGCGCCTGCGGCCAATACCAGCCCGCCTTGAGCCGCCAGCCGTCGACGATGTCGCCCACGAGGTACAGCTGCTCGCACTCGACCTCGCGCAGGAAGTCGAGCAGCAGCTCGGCTTGGCAGCCGCGCGAGCCCAGGTGCACGTCGGACAGGAACACCGCCCGATAGCGCCGCCGCGGGGAGGTCGGAACCATGGCCGTCCTCGTTCGTCCGCGCCCGAACGGCGCGCCCGCGAGCAAGCGGCGGAGTCGGTGACGCCCGCGTGACGTCGCGGCGCCGTTGACACCCGCCGCCGCCCCGGCGCATCGCCGAGGGACAGCCGGAGGACGAGCGACCGCATGGGCGTCGTGGACCTGAAGACCCCCGCCTTCCTGGACGAGCCCGAGCTGGTGCAGTTCGCCGACGGCGCGCGCCGCTTCCTGGCCGCCGAGGCCACGCCCGAGGCCGTGAAGCGCTGGCGCGCCGACGGCATGGTGGACCGCGACCTGTGGCGCCGCGCCGGCGCGGCGGGCCTGCTTCTGGTCTCCGCCGACGAGGCGGACGGCGGCGGCGGCGGCGACTTCCGGCACGAGGCGGTGCTGATCGAGCTCCTGGCCAAGCTGGGCGTCGAGGGCTTCGGCCTGACGCTGCACGCGGCCATCGTGGCCCCCTACATCGCCCGCTACGGCACCCAGGAGCAGAAGGCGCGCTGGCTGCCGGCCATGGCCGCGGGCGAGAGGGTGGGCGCCATCGCCATGACCGAGCCGCACGCGGGCAGCGACCTGCAGGCGATCCGCACGACGGCGGTGCTCGACGGCGACGCGTACGTGATCAACGGCGCCAAGACCTTCATCAGCAACGGCCGCCAGGCGGACCTGGTCATCGTTGTGGCCAAGACGGACCGCGAGGTGAAGGGCAGCCAGGGCGTCTCGCTGATCGTGGTCGAGACCGGAACCGCCGGCTTCGAACGCGGGGCGCATCTGAAGAAGATGGGCCTGGACGCCCAGGACACCTCGGAGCTGTTCTTCCAGGACGTGCGCGTGCCCAAGGAGAACCTCCTCGGCGGCGAGCCCGGCCGCGGCTTCTACCAGCTGATGGCCGAGCTGCCGAAGGAGCGGCTGATCATCGCTTTGCAGGCGGTGGCCACCATGGAGCGTGCGATCGAGATCACGGTCGATTACGTCAAGTCGCGCCAAGCCTTCGGCAAGAGCCTGCTGCAGTTCCAGAACACCCAGTTCAAGCTGGCGGAGGCCAAGACCGAGACCACCATCGCCAAGGTCTTCGTCTATGACTGCCTGGAGAAGCTGTTGCGCGGCGAACTGGACGCGGTGACGGCCTCGATGGCCAAATACTGGACCACCGACCTCGAATGCAAGATCATCGACGAGTGCCTGCAGTTCTTCGGCGGTTTCGGCTACATGGACGAGTACCCGATCAGCCACATGTACCGGAACGCCCGCGTGCAGCGCATCTACGGCGGCGCGAACGAGATCATGAAGGTGCTGATCGCGCGGTCGCTGTGACGGGGGGAGGCGCTTCCTCTCCCTCCCCCTCGTGGGGAGGGGGGACCGGCCGAAGGCTGGTGGGTGGGGGGCCGCGGGCACAAGTCCCAGAGCGGAGCCGTCTGCCAAGCGCACACCGGCCAGCTTCGAGCGCGCGGCCCCCCACCCACCAGGCTTCGCCTGGTCCCCCCTCCCCACGAGGGGGAGGGAGAGAGCAGTGATGACCGGTCCCCACGTCGTCATCGTCGGGGCGGG
>CAXTHH010000003.1:258526-261467 GCA_964244065.1 uncultured Caulobacteraceae bacterium
GGGGGAGGGAGAGAGCAGTGATGACCGGTCCCCACGTCGTCATCGTCGGGGCGGGGCACGCGGGCGGCTCCGTGGCCGCCTTCCTGCGCCAGTTCGGCTTCGGCGGCGCCGTCACCCTGATCGGGGCGGAGCCGCTGCCGCCCTACCAGCGCCCTCCCCTCTCGAAGGCGTGGCTAAAGGGCGAGGCGGGGGCGGACGAGCTCCTGCTCAAGCCGGAGAGCTGGTACGCGCAGAACGACGTCGACCTGCGCCTCTCCTCCCCCGTCGAGGTGCTGGACCTTGAGGGCCGCGCCGTTCGGCTGGCCGGCGGCCATGCCGTCGCCTTCGACCGCCTGGTGATCGCCACGGGCGCCCGGGCGCGCGCCCTGCCCGTCCCCGGCGCGGACCTCTATGGCGTGCTGGCGCTGCGCGACGCGGCGGACGCCGAGGCGCTGAAGACCACGCTCGGCCCCGGCCGCCGCCTGGCGGTGATCGGCGGCGGCTACGTGGGGCTGGAGGCCGCCGCCAGTGCGCGGGCGCTCGGCGCCGAGGCGGTGGTGATCGAGCGCGAGGCGCGCGTGCTGGCGCGGGTCGCCTGCCCGGAGCTGTCCGACTTCTTCACCGCCTACCACCGCGCGCGCGGCGTGACGTTCGAGCTGGGCGCCGAGGTGGTGGAGCTCACGGAGGAGGACGGCCGCGTCGCCGGCGTGCGCCTGGGCGACGGGCGCGTGCTGCCCTGCGACGCGGCGCTGGTGGGGGTGGGCGCGATCCCCAACGACGAGCTGGCGCGCGCCGCGGGCCTGCCCTGCGACGGCGGGATCGTGGTGGACGCCGCCGCGCGCACCGCACGCGAGGACGTGTGGGCCGTAGGCGACGTGACCCGCCGCCCCCTGCCGCACTACGAGGACCGGCCCTGGCGGCTGGAGAGCGTGCCCAACGCCCTGGAGCAGGCGCGCCTGGCCGCCTGCGCCCTCGCCGGCCGGCCCCTGCCCGCGCCGGAGACGCCCTGGTTCTGGTCGGACCAGTACGACCTCAAGCTGCAGATTGCCGGCCTGCCCTTCGAGGCCGACCGGCGCGTCGTCCGTGGCGACCCGGACACCGCCAGGTTCGCCGTGTTCCACCTGCGCGAGGGCCAGGTGCGGGCGGTGGAGGCCGTGAACGCCGCGCCCGAGTTCATGGCCGGCCGCCAGCTGATCGCCCGCCGCGCCCCCGTCGATCCCGACCGCCTCGCCGACCCGGCCACGCCGCTGAAGGCGCTGCTGGCCTGATCTAAAGGAGCGCGCCCGCGGCGCAGGCGTGCTTAGCTGCGCCCGCGCATGCCCGAGCCCGCCTCCCGCCCCGTCGCCCGTACCGCCGCCCGCCTGGGCTCGCTGAAGGTCGCCAACGTGATCGTGGCGGTCATCCTGGTCGGCTTCGCCCTGTGGGCGATGCGGCGCATCCTCGAGCCGTTCGTGCTCGCGATCTTCCTGCTGCTGATGATCGACGGCATGGCGCGGGCGATCACCACGCGCGTGCCCCGCGTGCCGGCGCGCCTGGCCCTGCCCACCGCGGTGGTGCTGATCCTGGCGGTGCTGGGGCTGACGGCCTGGCTGGCGGTGAACAACGCGGGCGACTTCCTCTCGCGGTCCAAGGAGTACGGCGACCGGCTGAACGCGCTCCTGGATCAGGCGGCGCAGCAGGTCGGCATGCGCCGGTCTCCCACCGTGGAGAGCCTGTTCCGCCAGCTCGATCCCCGGCGCTGGGCCGGCGAGATCGCCTCCGGCATCGCGCACGCGGGCGAGGGCCTGGTGTTCATGCTGATCTACCTGGGCTTCCTGCTCGCCTCCCGCCGCGGCTTCCGCGACAAGGCCGACGCCCTGTTCCCCCGCGCCCGGGAGCGCGGGGAGGCCGACAAGATCTTCGCCCGCATCCGCGGCGGGGTGGAGAGCTACCTGTGGGTGCAGACGGTGGTGGGCCTGATCATCGCCGCCCTCTCCGGCGTGATCCTGGCCATCATGGGCATGGACCACATCTTCTTCTGGTGCCTGCTGGTGTTCGTGGCCAACTACGTGCCGGCCATCGGCGGGGCCGTCGGCGTGCTGTTTCCCGCGGCCTTCGCGCTGGTCGACCTCGACAGCCTCTGGAAGCCCGTGGTGCTGGTGGTGCTGCTGGAGGCGGTGCACTTCGTGGTCAGCCACGTGGTGCAGCCGCGCATGCAGGGCGAGACGCTGAACGTGGACCCCCTGGTGGTGCTGCTGGCGCTGGCCTTCTGGGGCGCGATCTGGGGAGTGACCGGCGCCTTCCTCTCGACGCCGCTGACGGTGGTGGCCATGGCGATCCTGGCCGAGTTCCCCGCGACCCGCGCCATCGCCGTGCTGCTGTCGCGCGACGGTCGGCCCTTCCCGGTGGCGGACACGCAGGTGGTGGACGGCGCCTCGCCCCCGCCCGGCCCGCCGACGGCCCGGGCGTGACCCTTGCGGCGCTTCCGGGACCAGCGCCCGTCTCCGGGCGGAGGGCGAGGGCGTCGGCGTGGCTGAGCCGCGCAAGGCGCCGAACGTGCCGCAGCAGGCGTCAGGCCGAGGGCGTGCGGCCCTCGGCCAGGTTCCGCAGCCTGGCGAGCTCGGCTTGCGGCGTCTCCTTGTAGCCGAGCAGCCCCTGGAACCGCCCGTCGCGGTCGAACAGGTAGGTGGCGGCCATGTGGTCCATGGTGTAGCCGCCGCCTTCCAGCGGCACGCGCCGGCTGTACACGTGGTACGCGTCGAGCATGCGCCTGACCGCGGCGGGCGAGCCGGTGAGCCCCGTGATCGGCGCATCGAAGTCCGACAGATAGCGCTTCATCTGCTGGGGCGTGTCGCGCTCGGGATCCACCGTGACGAACACCACCCGCAGCTTCTCCGCGGCGGGGCCGAGCGCCTTCAGCGCGGCGGCGTGGCGGGCGAGCGTGGTGGGGCACACCTCCGGGCAGTAGGTGAAGCCGAAGAAC
>CAXTHH010000004.1:0-232745 GCA_964244065.1 uncultured Caulobacteraceae bacterium
CGTGGACGACTTCGCCCAGGCGCTGCGGGCGGTGGGCGAGCCCATCTTCGGCCGGCCGGCGCGCGAGGTCTCCATGGGCCGCCTGCTCGGCCAGCTGTTCGAGATCACCGCCCTGTTCGACATGCACCTGCGGCCCGAGCTGGTGCTGCTGCAGAAGACCATGGTCACCGTGGAGGGCGTCGCCCGCCGCATCGACCCCGACAGCGACATCTGGACCGCGGCCCGCCCGGTGGTGCAGGCCTGGATCGCCCGCGAGCTCTCTCCCGCCGCCCGGCTCGCCGACCTCGCCCGCCGCGGCTTCAGGGTGCTGGAGGCGCTGGAGCGCCGCGCGGGGACGCCGGCCGCCGCGGCCGTGGTCCCGAAGCGCCGGACGGGCGTGTGGACGGGCGTCGCGCTGGGCATGTCGCTCAGCGCGCTGGCGATCGCCGCCCTGGCGCTTCTCACCCGCTAAATCCCGTCGCCCTCGGGCTTGACCCGAGGGCCGAGCGGTCCGCCTGCTGTCGGTGAGGCGTCGGCGCACGACCGGCGCCCGGCTCTCGGGTCGAGCCCGAGGGCGACGGGATGTGAACCGGATACGCTCGCCCATGCGCCTCGCCCTGCTCGCCGCCGCCCTCCTCGCCCTCGCCGCGCCCGCCGCCGCGCAGGACCGCACCAGGGCGCTCCTGAAGGAGCTGGCCGACGCGCACGGGCCGCCTGGGTACGAGGAGCCCGTGCGCGCGGTGATGGTGCGCGAGCTGAAGCCGCTCGCCGACGAGCTGACCTACAGCGGCCTCGGCGACGTGATCGCCCGCCACGGCGGCGCCGGCCCGCGGATCATGCTGGACGCGCACATGGACGAGCTGGGCGGCGTGGTCCGGCGCACCACCCGCGACGGCTTCCTCACCATGCAGATGCTGGGCGGCTGGCTCGACCAGGCGCTGCCCGACAAGCGCTGGATCATCCTGGGCTCCAAGGGCCCGGTGCGCGCCGTGACCGGCATCCGCGACATCCACGTCGTGCCTGCCGAGGAGCGCGGCCGCGTCTACTCGCGCGACACGATGTTCCTGGACGTGGGCGCCCGCACGCCGGAGGAGGTGGCCGCGCTCGGCCTCTCGCCCGGCGACCCCGTCGTGCCCGACGCGCCGTTCGAGGAGCTGGCCAACGGCCGCTACCTCGGCAAGGGCTGGGACGACCGCGCGGGCCTCGCGGTGATCGTCGAGGCCATGCGCCGCCTGCGCGCCGAGGGCCACCCGAACCAGCTGTTCACCGTCGCCACGGTGCAGGAGGAGATCGGCCTGCGCGGCGCCGAGGCCTCCGCGGCGATCGTGAAGCCGGACCTGGCCATAGCCATCGAGGGCGGCATCACGGGCGACAGCCCCGGCCGCAACCCGGAGGAGACGCAGGGCCGCCTGGGCGCCGGCCCCGGCATGTTCGTCTACAACTCCAGCGCCATTCCCAACCGGAAGCTGGCCGCCCTGGTGAAGAGCACCGCCGCGGAGAAGCGCATCCCGCTGCAGCTCGACCTCGTGCAGGGCTACGGCGACGACTCGGCGGAGATCCAGCGCAGCAACGGCGGCGTGCCCACCGTCTGCCTGGTCGTGCCCGCCCGCTACACCCACGCCTTCAACGGCGTGATCGACCGCAAGGATTTCGACGGCGCGGTGGAGCTGGTCGTGGCCCTGATCAAGAAGCTGGACGGGGCGGAGGTGAAGCGCGTGCGCGACTTCACCCCGGGGGCGCGCTGACGTCAGCCCCGGAAGGGGTCGCGCATCAGGATGGTGTCGTCGCGTTCGGGGCTGGTGGAGAGCAGGGCCACCGGCGTCTCGGTCAGCTCCTCGATGCGGCGCACGTACTTGATCGCGTTGGCCGGCAGGTCGCGGCTGGAGCGGGCGCCGGCGGTGGACTCGGGCCAGCCGGGCAGCTCCTCGTAGACGGGCTCCAGCGCGGCCTGGGCGGCGAGGCCGGCGGGCAGGTGGTCGAGCGTCTCGCCCCCCGCGCCGCGGTAGCCCGTGCAGACCTTCAGCGTCTCGAAGCCGTCCAGCACGTCCAGCTTGGTCAGGGCGATCCCGTCGATGCCGTTGATGGCCGCCGACTGGCGCACCAGCACCGCGTCGAACCAGCCGCAGCGGCGCGCGCGGCCGGTGACGGTGCCGAACTCGCGCCCGCGCTCGCCCAGGCGCCGGCCGTCGCCGTCGTGCAGCTCGGAGGGGAAGGGGCCGCCGCCCACGCGCGTGGTGTAGGCCTTCACGATGCCCAGCACGAAGCCGACCTCGCGCGGGCCGACGCCCGAGCCCGCGGCCGCCTGCCCGGCCACGGTGTTGGAGCTGGTCACGTAGGGGTAGGTGCCGTGGTCCACGTCCAGGAGGGCGCCCTGCGCGCCCTCGAACAGGATGCGGCGGCCGGCCTTGCTGAAGCCGTCGAGCACCCGCCAGGCCGGGCGGGCGAAGGGCAGTATCCGCGGGGCGACCGCCTCCAGCTCGGCGATCAGCGCGGCGCCGTCGAGCTCCGGCAGGTCCAGGCCGCGGCGCAGGGGGCCGTGGTGGGCCAGCAGGCGCGCGACCATGGCCTCCATGGCCGCGCGGTCGCCCAGGTCGCCGACCCGCACGGCGCGGCGGCCCACCTTGTCCTCATAGGCCGGGCCGATGCCGCGGCCGGTGGTGCCGATGGCGGCCGCCCCCGCCATGCGCTCGCGCGCGGCGTCCAGGTCGCGGTGCGGCGGCAGGATCAGGCAGGCGTTGTCGGCCACCGTCAGCAGCTCGGGCGTCACCGCCACGCCCTGCGCGCCCACCCGATCGATCTCGTCGAGCAGCGCCCAGGGATCGACCACCACCCCGTTGCCGATCACGGAGGGCTTGCCCTGGATCACGCCGGAGGGGAGCAGGCTGAGCTTGTAGACCTTGCCGTCCACCACCAGCGTGTGGCCGGCGTTGTGGCCGCCCTGAAAGCGCACCACCACGTCGGCGCGCGCGCTCAACCAGTCGACGATCTTGCCCTTGCCCTCGTCACCCCACTGGGCGCCGACGACGGCGACATTGGCCATGTTCGAGCTAGCTCAGAAGCGGCGCGAGACGCGCACGCCCACGTCGTCCAGCCCCTGGTTCTTGCCCGAGTGCAGGATCTGCCCGTTGGACAGGTGGACGAAGGACGCCTCGACCTTCCAGGCGTCGTTGATCCTGTAGCCGAGCGCCAGCTCGGGCTCGAACAGCACGCTGGAGCCGAAGTCGATGCGCGTGGCCGACAGGCGCGCGCGCCGGGCCCGCTCGGCGGCGGAGACGCCGGGGTCGAAGGCGTTGCCGATATCGGCCTCGCCGGTGGTGTAGGCGAGGCCGATGCCGGGGCGGATGTACCAGCGCTCGCTGTGCAGGATCGGGATGGGCCAGTTGAGGCCCGCGGCGATGAAGTGCGTGTCCACCGCCGTGTTGAACGAGACCATGCCGTGGACGGAGGGCTTGAACAGCCACCAGAGCCCCTCGATTCGCTCGGAGCGGACGCCGGCCATGAGGTCGGCCCCGCCCTCCTGGCTCTGCTTGTTGCCCACGCCGTGGGCGTAGACGCCGCCGAAGATCTCACCCGCCTGGGCCGCGCCCCCGAGCCCCAGCGCCGCAACCAGGGCCGCGATCGTCACCCATCGCTTCATGCCGAGTCCGCCCCACGTCGCCGCCTCCCGGCCCGTCTACTGACAAACGGGTGGCGCGCCAAGCTTCGGGCCTCGACAGAGGCGCTTGCGGCCGTTCACATCGCGGCCTCCCGGAAGACATGGTGACCGAACACTCCCGATGACTGCTTTCCGACGCCTGCGCCTCGCGCTCCTCGTCTCCGCCGCCCTGGCCGGCCCGGCCCTCGCGCAGCAGCGGCTCCCGCAGCCCGCGCCGCCCGCGCCGCCCCTGCCCGCGCCGCAGGACGTGGCCTACGCCCCCGGCGCGCTGCGGCTGGAGGTCGACGCCACCGACCTGGAGCGCCGCATCTTCCGCGTGCGCGAGACGGTGCCGGTGTCCGGGCCGGGGCCGGTGACGCTGCTCTACCCCCAGTGGCTGCCCGGCAACCACTCGCCCTCCGGCCCGATCGCCGCCCTCGCCGGGCTGGTGATCACCGCGGGCGGCCAGCGGGTGGAGTGGACGCGCGATCCCGTCGAGGTGAACGCCTTCCACGTGACGGCGCCCGCGGGCGCGCGGGCGCTGCAGCTGGAGTTCCAATACCTGTCGCCCACCACGGGCGCGCAGGGCCGGCGCGTGATGACGCCCGAGATGCTGAACCTGCAGTGGAACGCGGTGGCGCTCTACCCGGCCGGCTACTTCGCGCGCCGCATCCCGGTGGACGCCTCCGTGCGCCTGCCGGAGGGCTGGAGCCACGCCACGGCGCTGGAGACGGCGAGCAAGGCGGGCGGCGTGGTCACGTTCAAGCGGACGGACTTCGACACCCTGGTGGACTCGCCGATGTTCGCCGGCCGCTACATGAAGACCATCGACCTCGGCGCGCCCGGCCCGGCCCCCGTCCGCCTGAACGTCGTCGCGGACAAGCCCGAGAGTCTGGAGATCAAGCCCGAGCAGCTCACAGCGCACAAGAACCTCGTGCAACAAGCGTACAAGCTGTACGGGGCGCATCACTACGACCACTACGATTTCTTGTTCGCCGTGTCCGACAAGCAATCCGGGATCGGTCTTGAGCACCACCGCTCGTCCGAGAACGGCGTCGGGCCCGACTACTTCACCAAGTGGGACGAGCACGCCCCCGACCGCGACCTGCTCCCCCACGAGTACACCCACAGCTGGGACGGCAAGTTCCGCCGCGGCGCCGACCTGTGGACGCCCAACTTCAACACGCCCATGCGCGACAGCCTGCTGTGGGTCTACGAGGGGCAGACCCAGTACTGGGGCTACGTGCTGGCCGCCCGCTCCGGCCTGTGGGACCGCCAGACCTTCCTCGACGCCCTGGCCGCCACCGCCGCCACCTACGATGCGCGCGTCGGCCGCAGCTGGCGCGCCATGGTGGACACCACCAACGACCCGATCATCAACCAGCGCCGCCCGCAGGCCTTCACCAGCTGGCAGCGGTCGGAGGACTACTACTCGGAGGGCCAGCTGATCTGGCTCGACGCCGACACCCTGATCCGCGAGCGCACGGGCGGCAGGAAGTCGCTGGACGACTTCGCCCGCGCCTTCTTTGGCGTGGAGGACGGCAGCTACACCCCGCTCACCTATACGTTCGACGACGTGGTGAAGACGCTGAACGGCGTCACGCCGTACGACTGGGCGACCTTCCTGCGCACCCGGCTGGAGGGGCACGGCCCGGGCGCCCCGCTCGACGGGCTGAAGCGCGGCGGCTACCGGCTGGCGTTCGACGAGACGCCGTCGGCCTTCGTCAAGGCGAACGAGGCGGAGCGGAAGATCACCGACCTCAGCTTCTCGCTGGGCCTCATCGTCGGCGAGGCCGGCGTGCTGTCCGGCATCCAGTGGGAGGGGCCGGCCTTCAAGGCGGGGCTGATCGGCGGGACCACGCTGGTGGCGGTGAACGGGACCGCCTACTCGGCCACGGTGCTCAAGGACGCGCTGAAGGCGGGCAAGGGCACGGGGGGCGGCGTCGACCTCCTGGTCAAGGAGGGCGACCGGTACCGCACGGTCCGCATCCCCTACGACGGCGGGCTGCGCTATCCGCACCTAGTGAAGGACGGCGCGGGCGCGGCCTCGCTCGACGCCATCGTGACCGCGAGGAAGTAGCGCTCCCCGCTCGACTCCGTCGTCCTCGGGCTTGACCCGAGGACCGGGCGCCGGTCGTGCCCGACGTCCGGCCGCATGCTCGCGGACGGCTCGGCCCTCGGGTCGAGCCCGAGGGCGACGGAGCGGGCGGAGCTCCGCGCGAACCGACGCTGGCGTCGTCCCCTCCGCGCCGCCATACTCCCGGGCGGAGGGGACGGCCGCGCTGGCGCGCGGCGCGCAGGAGCCCTGATGCCGTCCACCGCCCCGTTCCGCCGGACCGCCGTCGCGCTCGCCGCCCTGGCGATGGCGCTGCAGCCCGCCGTCGCGTCCGCCCAGTCGGCGAGCAAGGGCCCGCAGATCATCCGCGACACCGAGGTCGAGGAGATCATCCACGCGGAGATCGATCCCGTCCTGCTGGTCGCCGGGCTGAACCCCAGGGACATCAACCTGATCCTGATCCAGGACGAGATGAACGCGGCCACCACCGGCAGCCGCCAGTTCATCATCGGCACCAAGCTGATCGAGGAGACCGACTACCCGGGCGAGCTGATCGGGGTGATGGCGCACGAGGCCGGCCACGCCGCCGGCGGCCATCCCCTGCGGGTGAGCGAGGCCACGCGCGCCAGCCTGGGCCCCATGATCATCTCCGCGGGGCTGGGCCTGCTCGCCCTGGCCGCCGGCGCGGGGGGCGCGGGCCTCGCCCTCCTGTCCTCCTCG
Source organism: uncultured Caulobacteraceae bacterium (assembly GCA_964244065.1). Classification (GTDB taxonomy): domain Bacteria; phylum Pseudomonadota; class Alphaproteobacteria; order Caulobacterales; family Caulobacteraceae; genus JASLDZ01. The sequence goes on from CAXTHH010000004.1 coordinate 6,390, forward strand.
CCCTACTTCGGCGCCCTGGCCAACATGGGCTACTCGCGCGAGCAGGAGGCGCGGGCCGACCAGGCAGGGCTCACCTACCTGGAGAAGGCGGGCCTCTCCGGCCGGGGCGCGGTCAGCTTCTTCGACAAGTTCCGCTACGAGGAGGTGTTCTCCGAGATCCGGCGCTTCCGGTTCTTCGTGGACCACCCGATCTCGGCCGAGCGCGTGGAGCTGATGCGCCGCCGCAGCCAGACGCAGCCGCACTTCAACACGCCGGAGGACCCGGCGCTGGTGGCCCGCCACGAGATCATGAAGGCCAAGCTCAAGGCCTTCACCCAGGCGCCGCAGACCACCTTCATCAACACGCCGGAGAGCGACACCAGCTTCCCGGCCCGCTACGCCCGCGCCATCGCCTACTACAAGGCCCTGGAGACCGACCGGGCGCTGAAGCTGATCGACGGCCTGATCAAGGACTACCCGGACAACCCGTACCTTTTCGAGCTGAAGGGGCAGGTCTACTTCGAGAGCGCCCGGCCCAAGGAGGCGGAGGCCGCGCACAGGGAATCGGTGCGGCTGAAGCCCGACGCCAGCCTGCTGCAGATCAACCTCGCCCAGTCCATCCTGGCGCAGGACGAGGGCAAGCGCGCCGACGAGGCCATCCCGCACCTGAAGCGCGCCCTGGTGCTGGAGAAGGACAGCCCCTTCGCCTGGCAGCTGCTCAGCCAGGCCTACGACGCCAAGGGCCAGGGCGGCAGCGCCCGCCTCGCCGCCGCGGAGGCCCGCTACAGCATCGGCGACATGAAGGAAGCCCGCATCTTCGCCATGCGCGCCCGCGAGGCCCTGGACAAGAACACCCCCGAGTGGCGCCGCGCGACCGACATCGTGCTCGCGTCCAAGCCCAGCGAGAACGACCTCAAGCTGATCGCGGACGGGACGGGTTGAGGTCAGGCTCGCGACGCGGAGCCGGGAGCGCTGCCGTTCAGGCGTGGCTCGACGCCGTGGCGCAGCTCTCCAAGGCCGGTGTCGGCGAGATCAAGAGCGGCCTACGCCATCCCGAGCTCGGCTCCATCGACGTGCCCTGGGGCGAGCCGGCGAAGCTTGACGAGAACGGCCGCCGCATCACCGACGGCTTCGGCTTGGCCAAGGTGATGCAACTCCACCCCGAAGTGATCGGCGATCTCCCCGATCGACTGGCGAGCACCTCGGTCTCCCGCCGCAGCACGAACCGGATCCGGCTGGCCAGTCCGCACCTTGTAGCGATCGTTCGGCTGGAGTTCGACGGTGAGCCGAAGACGTGGCTTCTGACAGCCTTCGACCCGCAAGAGCGCCAGTGACAGCGAGGGAGGACGGACATCCCGCCGTCTAACGGCCGGGATGACTCCCCCGACCAGCTGGCTCCAAAGATATAGTCGCCCGGACGAGAACATGCGAGCGCTCAGAAGGCGTACCGCGCCCCCACCCGCAGCGTCAGCGGCTCCACCACGCGGCTCAGGCGCCCGGTGGTCGGCGCGGGGTCGAACTTCGGGATGTAGCTCTCATAGAAGTACGCGATGTCCTTGTCGCGGCTGTCGAACAGGTTGAGCACCTCGGCATAGATCTGCACGTGCGGCAGCTTGTAGGCGCCCCGCAGGTTCACCACGGTGGAGCCCGGGTCGCGCACGCTGTCATCCTCGACCAGCGGCGAGGGGCCGAGGTGGCGCACCCGCAGCGCCGCCTCCCACCGATCGAGCACCACCGAGACGCCCGCCGCGCCCGCGCTCTCGAAGGCGTTGGGGATGCGATCGCCGTTGTCGTAGCGCGAGCTCGAGCCGACGTAGCTGGCGTCGAACGCCAGCCAGCGGCGCGGACGCCAGAAGGCCGTCAGCTCGTAGCCGTCGCGGCTGGAGGCGCCGGTGGGCTCCACCGCGTTGCTGTCGCCCACGAAGCGCAGCTCGCTGTCCACGTCCAGCCACCAGTAGGTGGCGGTGAAGCTGAGCGGCCCACGCTGGTAGCGCCCGCCGACCTCGTAGCCCTCGCCGCGCACCAGCAGCGGCACGGGCGTGGCGGTCACCGCGCCGCGGGCGTCGTTGGAGTGGAAGCCGCGGCCCCAGTTGCCGTACAGCTCCAGGCTGTCGCTCAGGCGGTAGGCGGCGCTGAACTTGGGCGAGACGATCGCGTCGTCCGCCTCGCCCGTGCCGATGGCCGCCGCCTCCGGGTCGCGGGCCTTGACGTCGGCGCGATAGTAGTCCGCCCGCAGGCCGCCGATCAGGCGCAGGCGCTCCACGGGGTTCCAGGTGGCCTCGCCCCAACCCGCCAGCGACGCCTCCGTCACGCTGTAGAGGCCGAAGCTGTTCACGAAGGCGCGGTCGACCGTGTGCACCACGCCCACCTTTGCGATGTCGTCGTAGCGGTTCTCCGTGCCCACCCGCAGGGCCAGGGTCGGGGTGAGGGACCAGCTCCTCTCGGCGGTCAGCCCCAGCACGTAGCGGCGGTCGAACTGGTGGATCTGTGCGCTGGTCCCGGCGGCGTCCGCGTAGGTCGGGTTGGAATACATGTCCCAGTTGTAGACCTGGGCGTTCAGCGCCCCGCGGAAGCCCTCGCCGGACAGCTTGGCGTTGACGATCACCCGGTCGGTGCGGCCGGTTGCGGTGGGATCGGGCGAGCAGAACACGTCGGGGCAGAGGTCGGAGCCGACGATCCGCTCGGGGATCTGCTCGGTGGGCTTCCACTCGCCGTGGTAGCCGTGGGCGGTCAGCTCCAGCAGGCCGAGCGGCGTCGGCCGCTCCCACTTGGCGAAGCCGGAGAGGTGCTTCAGCTCCTCCGGCTGCGCCCACGGGCCGTCGTAGACCTTGGCCTGCCCCACCAGCGTCAGGTCTCCGCCGCCCACGCCGTGCGCCGTGCCGCCCGCGGCCACCCGGCCCCAGCCGTAGGAGCCGACCTCCGCCGTCATCCAAGGCCGGTCATAGCCGGCGATGGTGGTCATGTAGGCCGCGCCAGCCAGGGCGAAGTCCCCGCCGTCGGCGCGGTACGGGCCTTTGCGGAAATCCTCGCGCGCCACGATCTCCGGGATCAGCCCGTTCAGGTCGAGGTAGCCCTGCCCGTGGCCGTGCGTGCGGAAGTTCATCTGCACGCCGTCGACATAGGTCGTGAAGTCCGACCCGTGGTCGAGGTTGAAGCCGCGCAGGAAGTACTGGTTGGCCTTGCCCGAGCCCGAGTGCTGGGCGGCGATCATGCCGGGGATCGCCTCCAGCAGCTCCGCCACCTTCAGCAGCGGGCGGACCAGGAGGTCGGAGCCGGAGAGCGTGCCCTCGCTGGCGGCGTGCGCCACGCCAAGCTTGGCCTCGCCGCGGCCGAACACCACCACCTCGCCGGCCTGCGTGTCGGCGGGCGCGGTCGCCACGGGGGCGTCGGGCGAGGGCGCCCCGCCATTGGCCGGGAGCTGCGGCGCGCCCTGCGCCCGCGCGGCCCCCGCCGCACACACCACCGCCGCAAGCACGGCCGTCGCCGCCCCGCGCAACCACCCGCTCGACGCCACCTGCAACTCCGACCGACGCTCCCCCGGAGCCCGGCCTCAGCGATGGGCGGCGCGGCCCGCCGAAGTCACGCGCGCGCAGGTTTCAGGACGGTTCTCGAACGGGGCGCCGGGCGTTAACGCGGCGGCCGAACGGCCAGTCGATCACGCTCACGGCCCACAGCGCCCACCAGACGAACACCGGCTGAAACGCGAGCCGCGGGCCATGGTACGCCCAGCTCGACGGCAGCCCCGGCACGGTCACGCCGCCGAACGCGTGGTAGAGGTTGGCCGGGAACACGCCCACCGCATAGAGCGCCAGCCCGATTCCCGCCGCCTTGCGCACGCGCGGGATCGCCAGCCCCACGGCGCCCAGCACCTCCGCCACGCCCGTCAGCACGATCACCTCGTGCGGAAACGGGACCCACGGGGGCATGATCGCCATCAGCGCCCCCGACCGCAGGATGTGGAACAGCCCGAACGGCAGGTAGACGGCGATGAGCAGCCACCGCGCGGCCGTCCGCGCGGGTTCGCGCCTCACCCGAGCGCCCGGCGCAGGGCGTCGTTCATGCGCGTCTGCCACCCCGGTCCGCTGGCGCGCCACCGCTCCAGCACGTCGAAATCCAGCCTGAGCTTCACGGCCTTCTTCGGCGTGGGCAGGGGTGGGCGGCCAAGGCGCTTGAGCGTGTTGGGGAAGGCGGCGAGCTCCGCGTCGCTCAGGGATCCCGGTCCGACTGCGCGGGCGAAATCCTCCTCCGTCCACTCGGGATTGTCCGGATCGGTGAGGTCGGGCTCGGGTAGCGCCTCGATGCGCGCGAGCATGGCTTGCTGCTCAGGTGACATGCCTCAGATACTCCTTCGCGTGCACTCGCCGAAGACTGATTACGGCGTCACCACGAAGCGTATAGGCCAGGCTATGAGGCGCGCCATTGATCGTGCCGTACGCGCGAAGCCTGCGCTCGACGAACCGCCCATCCTCGACCCTGGCCCGCACCTCCAGCCCCCCAGCCGACAGCGAGACGCCGTGCTTGGCGAGGTTGGCGGCGTCCTTGTCCGGATCGAACTCGATCGCCAGCACGACTTAATGTGCCCCCGGAAAGTCGCGAATGCAAGACGGCGTCAGGCCCAGCTGCCGACCTCCGCGCGCTCCACCAGCAGCGGCGCGGGCGCCCAGCGCTCGCCCTGCTCGCCGTGCAGCCGCTCCACATCGGCCAGCACCCGGTCGAGGCCGCGCTGCTCCGCCCAGAACATCGGGCCGCCCTGGTGGCGCGGGAAGCCGTAGCCGTAGACGTAGACCACATCGATATCCGAAGCGCGGGCGGCGACGCCCTCCTCCAGGATCCTGGCGCCCTCGTTGACCATGGCCGCCATGAGCGTGCTGACGATCTCGTCGGGCGTGATCTGGCGCTGCGGCACGCCGGCGGCCTCGGCGGTGCGCTTCACCAACGCCTCCACCTCCGGGTCGGGGATCGGGTTCCGGTTCCCGGCCTCGTAGCGGTAGTAGCCCGCGCCGGACTTCTGGCCGAGGCGGCCCATCTCCACCAATTGGTCGGCGACCGTGCTGTAGCGCGCGTTCGGGTCGCGGCTGGCGGCGTTGGCCTTGCGCGTCTTGTAGCCGATATCCAGCCCGGCCATGTCGCGCATGCGGTACATGCCCATGGGGAAGCCGAAGTCCATCAGCGCCGCGTCGATCTGCGTGGGCGTGGCCCCCTCCTCCAGGAGGAAGTCGCTCTCGCGCCCGTAGATCGACAGGATGCGATTGCCGATGAAGCCGTGCCGGTTCCCGGCCATCACCGCCACCTTGCCGAGCCGCCTGGCCAACGCCGTGACGGTGGCCAGGACCTCGGGCGAGGACTGGGCGCCTCGCACGTTCTCCTGCAGGCGCATGATGTTGGCGGGCGAGAAGAAGTGCGTGCCCACCACGTCCTGCGGCCGCTTCGTGGCCGAGGCGATCTCGTGGATGTCGAGGTAGCTGGTGTTGGTGGCCAGCACGGCGCCCGGCTTCATCACCGCGTCGAGCTTGGCGAACACCTCTTTCTTGACGTCCATCTCCTCGAACACGGCCTCGACGACGATGTCGGCGTCGGCGATCTCGGCGAAGTCGCCCACGGGCTGGATCAGGCCCAGCGCCTTGTCAGCGGCGGCCTGCGGCGTGGAGCCGCGCGAAACGCTGACAGCGTAGTTCTTCGCGATGTTGTCGCGGCCCCGCGCCAGCGCCTCGGGGTTCACGTCCAGCACCTTCACGGCGATCCCGGCGTTGGCGAAGGCCATGGAGATGCCGCCGCCCATGGTGCCCGCGCCCAACACGGCGGCGCTCTCGATCGGGCGGGGCTTCACCTCCGGCCCGACGCCCTCGACCTTGCCGGCGGCGCGCTCGGCGAAGAACAGGTGGATCAGCGCCTTGCGGGCGGGGCTGTTCAGGCACTCCATGAACGCGCGGCGCTCGAAGTCCATGCCCTCGCGGAAGCTCCCGGTGCAGGCCGCCTCCACGCAGTCCACGATCTTCCACGGGGCGGTCAGGCCCTTCCACTTGCCCGCGTTCTTGCGTCGGTAATCGTCGAACAACTGCGGATCGACGCCCGAGACCTTGTCGGTGAGTTCGGAGGCGCGGGGCAGCGGACCGCCCTTGTCCGCCTTGCCGCGCGCGTAGAACACGGCCACCTGCCGCAGGTCGCCGTCGCCGATGGCGTCGACGATCCCCAGCTGGCGCGCGCGCACGGCGTCCATGGGCTTGCCCGACTGGATCACCTCCAGCGCGATCTGCGGCCCGACGATCCGCGGCAGGCGCTGGGTGCCGCCCGCGCCCGGCAGGATGCCCAGGTTCACCTCCGGCAGGCCGACCTTCGCGTCGGCTGTGGCCACCCGGTAGTGGCAGCCCAGGGCGACCTCCAGCCCGCCGCCGAGCGCGTTGCCGGCGATGGCGGCCACGAGCGGCTTGGACGAGGCTTCCAGCCGGTCGCACAGCTCGGGCAGCGGCGGCCCCTTGGGCGGCTGGCCGAACTCCTTGATGTCCGCGCCGGCGATGAACACGCGCTCGCCGATGATCACGCCGGCGCGGGCCGCCGGGTCCGCCTCGAAGCGCTCCAGCGCCGCGGCTAGCCCCTCGCGCACCACGAAGCCGAGGGCGTTGACGGGCGGGTTGTCCACCGTGATCACGGCGACGTCGCCGTCCAGCTCGTAACGCACCTCGGCCATGGTCCTACCTCCTCCTGTTCCGTCGTCCTCGGGCCTGACCCGAGGACCGGGCGCCGGTCTTGCCGGCGGCTTGCAGCCGCTTCAGCGCTGGGCTCACGACGCCCGGCCCTCGGGTCGAGCCCGAGGGCGACGGATACGGGGTGAGCGCTATCGCCGCTCCGCCGCGGTCCTGTCGCGCTCGGCCTTGAACTCGCTGCCCGCGGTCCAGGCCGGCCACTCGCGCGAAGACGCCAACCGGCGGGTGATGTCGTACAGCGCCTCCACGTCCTGCGCGGCGCCGCGGAAGTCGAGCGCGGGCGTCCAGCTGTCGCAGGTCTGGTGGTAGCAGTTGGCCGTGTAGTCGCTGACCCACTTGTCGCCCGCCGCGCGACCGCCGGCGACGAGGTCGTGGCCGCCGCCCATGCCCATCAGCAGCAGCACGGGCACGCCGCGCTTGGCCAGGCTGAAGTGGTCGGCGCGGTAGAACAGGCCGCGCTCGGGCGCGGCATCGGCGGTGAGCGTGCGTCCCTGCCTGGCCGCCGCCTGCGCGAGGTGGTCGTCCAGCGAGCTCTGCCCCTTGCCCACCAGCACCATGTCGCGCGCGGGGCCGGCGAGCTGCAGCACGTCCATGGTCAGGTTCGCGGCCATGAGCGCGTGCGGGAACAGCGGCCGCACGCCGTAGGTCTCGGAGCCCAGGAGCCCCCGCTCCTCCCCCGTCCAGGCCGCGAACACCACGGTGCGCTCCGGCCGCGGGCCGGCCTTGAGCGCGCGGGCGATCTCTAGCATGCCCGCGACGCCCACCGCGTCGTCCGCGGCGCCGCGCCGGATGGTCTGACCGTCCTTGCTCGGCGCGCCCACGCCGTACGCGTCCCAGTGGCCGGAGACCATGACCGTCTCCCGCGGGTGCTTGGACCCGGTGATCTTGGCCAGCACGTTGCGGCTGGTCACCTGCTCGTGGCGCACGGCGAGGTCGGCCTTCAGCGTCGCCTTGAGCGTCACCGGGCGGAAGTCGGCGCGGCGGGCGGCCCGCTTCAGCGCCTCCAGGTCCTGGCCGGACGCGGCGAACAGCTCGGCGGCCCGCTCTCGGGCGATCCAGCCCTGGAACGGCACGCGCACGTCGCCCGCCCCGCGGACGATGTCGTAGTTCTCGCCGCCCGGCGCGCGCACGGTCTGCCAGCCGTAGCCGGCGCCCGCCGTCTCGTGGACGATCAGCGCGCCCGCAGCGCCCTGCCGCGCCGCCTCCTCGTACTTGTAGGTCCAGCGGCCGTAGTAGGTCATCGCCCGGCCGCCGAACTTGCCGACGCTGGCGTCGCCGGGTTGCGCCTCGAAGTCCGGGTCGTTGACGAGGAACACGAGGATCTTGCCCTTCAGGTCGGCGCCCTTGAAGTCGTCCCACCCGCGCTCCGCCGCCTTCACGCCGTAGCCCACGAACACCAGCGGCGCATCCGCCGCGATCCGATCCATGGGGCGCACGGTGCTGACGTAGACGTCCTCGCCCTGCGTCCACTTGCGCGCCGCCCCGCCGGCCGTGACCGTCACGTCGGCCGCGGTCACCTGCGTGCGCACCAGCGGCACGGACTGGAAGTAGCCGCCGTTCTCGCCCGCCGGCTCCAGCCCCAGCCTGCGCCACTCGCCGGCGAGCCAGTTGACCGTCACCGCCTCGCCCGGCGTGCCCGGGGCGCGGCCCTGGAAGCGGTCGGAGGCCATCTCCTTCACGTAGGCGCTCAGCCGCTCCGGCGAGATCGGCCCCGACCCGGCCCGCGGCTCGGCGAGGGCGGGGCTGGCGAACAGCAAGGCGGCGAGGGCGAGGCGGAAGCGCATGGGCCGACCCTACCCTCTCCGCCCATCCCGGCGAAAGCCGCACCCCTCCGCTCTCCCCCGCGGAAGCGGGGACCCGGTGTGAGCGGCGCCGCCACGCTCGAGGATGGGCTGGCCAAGGTGCGCGGAGTCGACACTGGATCCCCGCTTCCGCGGGCAGGAATGGAGCCATAGGCTAGGGGCATGAGCGACGCCCAGCTGTTCCAGATCGCCAACACCGTGCCGCTGCTGGGGTGGCTGGTGCTCCTCTTCGCGCCCCTGCGCCGGTCGGCGCTGATCGCCGCGGCCCGGGTCGTCGCCGTGGTGCTGGCGGTCGGCTACGTCGTGCTGATCGGCTGGCGCGTGGCCACCGCGCCCGCCGGCTTCGACGCCGCGAGCTTCTCGACCCTGGACGGACTGGCGCGGGCCTTCTCCAACCCCGGCGTCATGCTGGTCGGCTGGGTGCACTACCTCGCCTTCGACCTGTGGGCCGGCGCGTGGGAGGCCGAGGAGGCTCACCGGCGCGGCGTGCCCCACTGGGCGCTGATCCCCTGCCTGCTGCTCACCTTCCTCGCGGGCCCGGCGGGGCTGCTGCTGTTCGTGGTGCTGCGCGCCGTCTTCCGGAAGCGGCTGACGCTCACCACATAGCTCCGCTCGCCCGCGGCGCGCCGCGGTGCTATGCCGAAGGCCTCCATGTTCTCCCCCGACACACATCCCGCGCTTGCGCGGGCGCTGGCCGCGCGCGGCTACGAAGCCGCCACCCCCGTGCAGGCGGCGGTCTCCGCGCCCGAGCACGCCGAGCGCGACCTCCTCGTCACCGCCAAGACGGGCAGCGGCAAGACCGTCGCCTACGGCCTGGCGCTGGCCCCCACCCTGCTGTCCGACGCCGCGCGCCTGCCGCCCGCAGCGGCGCCGTTGGCCCTGGTGATCGCCCCCACCCGCGAGCTGGCGCTGCAGGTGCGCGAGGAGCTGGCCTGGCTCTACGCCGAGGCGGGCGCCCGCGTGGTCGCCTGCGTGGGCGGCATGGACCCCCGGCGCGAGGCGCGGGAGCTGCAGGCCGGCGTGCACATCGTGGTGGGCACCCCCGGCCGCCTGCGCGACCACTTGGAGCGCGGGCAGCTGGACCTGTCCAAGCTCTCCGCCGCGGTCCTCGACGAGGCGGACGAGATGCTCGACATGGGCTTCCGCGAGGAGCTCGAGGAGATCCTCGACGCCACCCCCGCCGAACGCCGCACCCTGCTGTTCTCCGCCACCCTGCCGCGCGAGATCGAGCACCTGGCCCGCCGCTACCAGCGCGACGCCCTGCGCCTGACGGTGGATGCGGGCGGCGAGGCGCACGCCGACATCGCCTACCAGGCCGTGCCCATCGCCCCCTACGAGATCGAGCGGGCGGTGGTGAACATCCTGCGCTGGCGCGAGGCGGCCACCGCCATCGTGTTCTGCGGCACCCGCGAGGGCGTGAACCGGCTGCACGCCAACCTGGCCGAGCGCGGCTTCGGCGCCGTGGCCCTCTCCGGCGAGCTGACCCAGGCCGAGCGCACCCGCGCTCTGCAGGCGCTGCGCGACCGCCGCGCCCGCGTCTGCGTGGCCACCGACGTGGCGGCGCGCGGCATCGACATCCCCGACCTGGAGCTGGTGGTCCACGCCGACCTGCCGCACGACTCGGAGGTGCTGCTGCACCGCTCGGGCCGCACCGGCCGCGCCGGCCGCAAGGGGACCTGCGTGATCCTCGTGCCCCACCCCAAGCGCCGCCGGGCCGAGCAGCTGATCCGCGGCGCCCGCATCGCGGTGGAGTGGACGCCCGCCCCCAGCGCCGACAGCATCCGCGAGCGCGACGCCCTGCGCCTGGTGGAGGAGGTCGCCCCCGCCGCCGAGGACGAACTGGCGGCCGCCCGCACCCTCCTGGCCGAGCGCTCGGCGGAGGACGTGGCCGCGGCCCTGGTGCGCCTGCACCGCGCCCGCCTGCCCTCGCCGGAGGACCTGGCCGAGGCCTCGGCCGAGCCGCCCGTGCGCGCCCCGCGCCAGGGTTTCGAGGGCTCCGTCTGGTTCCGCGTCGACCTGGGCCGCAACCGCAACGCCGACCCCCGCTGGCTCCTGCCGATGATCTGCCGGCGCGGGCACGTGACCAAGGGCGAGATCGGGGCCATCCGCGTGTTCGACCGCGAGAGCCGGTTCGAGATCGTGGCCGCCGCCGCCGACCGCTTCCGCCAGGCCCTGGCGCAGACCGCCTCGGACGACGACGTGCGCATCGTGGCCATGGACGAGGCCCCGCCGATGCCGCCCCGCGAGCGCCGCGGGCCGCCCAAGCGCGCCGGCAACGACGGCCGCCCCGGCCCTCACGGCGAGAAGGGCTGGGCCCCGCAGGCCGACGCCGTCTCGGCCGAGCGTCCCCGCGGCCCGCACGCGCCGAAGCCGTACGCCCGCCCGGCCGGCGGACCCAAGCCGCCCTTCGCCAAGCCCTGGGCCGGCAAGCCGGCCGGCCCCGCCGCGGGCTTCAAGCGCGGTCCTCAGCGGCGCGGGTGACGGCCGCAGTCCGGATCGATGACCCGGCCGACCCCCGGCTGGAGCCGTTCCGCGACGTGAAGGAGCGCGACCTCGTCGGCCGTCGCGGCCTGTTCCTGGCGGAGGGCGAGGTGGTGGTCCGCCAGGCCCTGCGCGCCGGGATCGTGCTGGAGGCGCTGCTCCTGGCCGAGGACAGGATCGACAAGCTTGCCGACCTTGTCGCGGCCGGTGTGTCGACCTTTGTCTATGTTGTCGCACAGCAGGTTTTCGACACCCTGGCGGGCTTTCCGGTCCACCGCGGCGTGCTCGGCCTGGGCCGTCGGCCGGCCGACCTGGGCGCCGAGGCTCTGCTGGCGAGCGCGCCGGAGCGGGCCGTGGCGGTGGCCGCGCTCGGCCTCGGCAACCACGACAATCTCGGCGGCGTGTTCCGCAACGCGGCCGCCTTCGGCGCGCACGCCGTGCTGCTGGGTGCGACCAGCTGCGACCCGTTGTACCGCAAGGCGATCCGCGTCTCGGTCGGCGCGGCGCTGACCACGCCCTTCGCCCGGCTGAAAGACGACGCGGCGCTGCCCGAGCTCCTGCGCCGCCACGGCTTCGAGCCGCTGGCGCTGACCCCCGGCGGCGGCGTGCGCCTGCGCGACCTCGCCCGCCCGCCCCGGGCGGCGCTGGTGCTGGGGGCGGAGGGGCCGGGCCTGCCGCCGACGCTCCTGGCGCGCTGCACGGCCGTGAGCATCCCCATGGCCGCCGGCTTCGACAGCCTGAACGTGGCGACCACCAGCGGAATCGCCCTGCACCACCTGGCCGAGAGCCGAGCGCCGTGACGACGTGGTTCACCTCCGACACCCACTTCGGCGACCACCGGACGCTGAACATCGGCCACCGCCCGTTCGCCTCGGTGGCGGAGATGGACGCGGCGCTGCTCGCGGGCTGGAACGCCGCCGTCGGGCCGCAGGATGTCGTCTGGCACCTGGGGGACTTCGCCCGCACGGCGGCCGTCGCCGCCCGCGTGCTGCCGCAGCTGAACGGGAGCAAGCACCTGGTGCTCGGCAACAACGACGGCTTCGCGCCACCGGAGGGCTGGGCGTCGATCCAGGCCTACGCCGAGCTGAAGCTGGACGGCCGCCTGCTGGTGCTCTGCCACTATCCATTCCGCACCTGGCGCGACCAGGGCCGGGGCGCGGTGAACCTGCACGGCCACAGCCACGGGCGGCTCAAGCCGCTCCCGCGCCAGTTCGACGTCGGCGTGGACGCCCGCGGTTTCCGCCCCGTGTCCCTGGCGGAGCTCACCGCGAGCTAGCCCTGGCCGCGCGAGCGGACTCGGCGGAGGGTCGGCGCATGTACGTGCTCTACTACGAGCCCTCCACCGCCAGCCTGGCCGTGCACTGGATGCTGCTGGAGCTGGGCGCCCCTTTCGAGCTGCGCCGCGTGGACTTCGCCGCGGGCGCCCAGCGCTCGGCCGAGTACCTGGCGTTGAACCCGAACGGGCACGTCCCCACGCTGCTGATCGACGGGCGGCCCTACACGGAGGTCGCCGCCCTGCTGCAGATCCTGGCCGAGCGGCATCCGGAGGGCGGCTTCGACACCCCGCCCGGCGACCCCGCCCGCGCCGATCATCTGCAGCTCCTGCTGCACCTGGCGAACACTCTGCAGCCCGCCTTCCGCGCCTGGTTCTACCCGCACGAGCCCGCCGGGCCGGAGCAGACGGAGGCCGCCCGGGCCGCCGCCCGCCCGCGGATCGAGGCGGCCTGGGCGCGGATGGAGGCGCGCTTCGCCGACGGTCGCACCTATGCGCTGGGCGACCGGGTGCGTGCGCCCGACCTGCTGCTCACCATGCTGGCCCGGTGGAGCCGCGGCATGCCCCGCCCCGCCACGGACCATCCCCGCCTGCGCGCCTACCTCGACCGCATGCGCGCCCGCCCCGCGTTGCGCGAGGTGCATCGGCGGGAGGCGCTGACCGACTGGATCGACGACTGAATTGTCCCTGACCGCACGGCACGTTTGCCAAATGAGGGGAATTTAACCTTCGCGGGCGGAACAACCGAGCGTGATCCATGAGTTAGGCACGCATGGGACAGGTCGCCGGATCCGTGGTTCTGCTGGTCGAGGACGAGCCTCTGACGCGCATGGATGCGTGCGAGGGTCTTCGGGCGGCCGGCTTCGAGGTGATCGACGCGCCGGACGCGGAGACCGCCCTGGCCCTCGTGCGCAGCCGGACCGACATCGCCGTGCTGTTCACCGACGTGCAGATGCCGGGGGCCATGGACGGCCTGGCGCTGGCCCGCGCGGTTTTCGCCCTGCGCCCCGACATCAAGATCCTGGTCACCTCCGGCGGCCTCAAGCTGCGCGACGAGGACCTGCCGGACCACGGCCGGTTCGTGCCCAAGCCCTACGCGGTGGACCGGGTGGCCGAGCAGATCGCCGCGGCCTGAGCCCTCAGGGCCCCTTCACCACCGCGCCGCCCTTCATGACGAACGCGACCCGCTGCAACGTCGTGACGTCGGCCAGCGGGTCGCCCGCCACCGCGATCAGGTCGCCGTAACGCCCCGGCGCGATCGCGCCGACGTCCCTGGCGCGGCCCACCGCCTCCGCGGCGTCGCTGGTGGCCGAGCGGATCGCCTGTGCGGGGGTCATGCCCCACTCTACCGCCTTGGCCAGCTGCAGCGCGTTGGTCCCGTGCGGATAGACGCCCGCGTCGGTGCCGAAGGCCATCCTCACGCCCGCCTTGACGGCCGCCCGGAACGTCTGGCGCTGCTTGAGGCCGATCTCCTTCTCCTTGGCCAGGCTCTCGGCGAACACGCCGTTCTTGGCGCCCTCGGCCAGGATGTAATCGTCATCGTAGATGTCCATCGAGAACCAGGTTCCCCGCGCCTTGGCCATCTGCAGGGCCTCGGCGTCGGCGAGGCTGGCGTGCTCGATCGAGTCGACGCCCGCGCGGATGGCGGCCTTGATCCCGTCCGTGCCGTGCGCGTGTACGGCGACCTTCAGGCCCAGCATGTGCGCCTCGTCCACCGCCGCCTTGATCTCCTCGTAGGTCATCTGCTGGGCGCCCGCCGAGTCGGTCTTGGACAGCACGCCGCCCGTGACGCAGAGCTTGATCGCCTCCGCCCCGAAGTTGCGCACCTTGCGCACCAGCTTGCGGTAGCCGTCCGGCGTGTCGGCGATGCTGTTGTAGGGGCTGTCCTCGACGGGCCAGCGCGCGTCGGAGAAGGAGGGGGGGAAGGCGCCGGAGCCGTCGCAGTGGCCGCCCGTCGCGCCAAGGGCGAAGGTGGCGGGGATGATCCGCGGCCCCGGCACATAGCCGCCCTCGATCCCTTGCTTCAGGCCGACGTCGTCGTAATAGCCCGCGCCCAGGTTGCGCACGGTGGTGAAGCCGGCCTCCAGCGTCAGCTTCGCGTTGGCGACGCCGACCACCTGCCAGAAGCTGTCGGTGAACCCCAGGCCCCTGTAGCCCTTGATGGTCGGCTCGCTGTTCAGGTGCACGTGCACGTCGATCAGCCCGGGCAGCAGCGTCATCCCCGGGGGCAGCGCCACCGTGCGCGCGCCGGCCGGCGTGGTGAGGGCGCCCTGCCGGCTCACAGCCGTGATCCGCCCGTCGGTGATCACCACCGCGGGCCGGTCAACATAGCGGCCGGCCTGCACGTCGAGCATCCGATCGGCGGTGACCACCACCGTGTCGGCGAGCGCCGGCCCGGCGAGCAGGGCGGCGGCGAGGGCGAAGGCGGCGGTTCTCATGCGCCAAGCGTTGCTGCGCCCACTTGCACGGTCAACCCTCTCCCGCTTGCGCGGGAGAGGGTTCGTGGCTCTAGGCTTCGCTCATGCCCTCTGCCGCCGAGCTGCTCGCCTCCCCCTTCGCCAACTTCGCCGACCTCATCCGGGCGCACGCCCGCGAGCGGCCGACGCACGTGGCCGCGGCCGCGGGCGAGGCGGCGGTCACCTACGCCGAGCTGGACGCGCTCGGAGACCGCATCGCCGCCGCCCTGCAGCAGGACGGCGCGGCGCCCGGCGAGGCCGTGGCGATCTGCGCCACGAGCTCCATCCCCTACGCCGCCCTGTGGGTGGGCGTCCTGCGCGCGGGCGCGGTCGTCGCGCCGCTGGCCCCCTCCTCCACCGCCGAGGCGCTGCGGGTCATGCTGGAGGACTGCGGCGCCAGGCGCCTGTTCCTCGACGCGGGCGTCGCCGCCACGCTGCAGCCCGTGGCCGACCGCCTGACCCTCCGCCGCATCGCGCTCGACGGGTCGGACGCCGGCGAGCCCTGGCTCGGCTGGCTCGCGCCGGAGGACGCCGCGCCGCGCCCGGTGGAGGTCAGCCCAGGCGACGCGTTCAACATCATCTACTCCTCGGGCACCACGGGCGCGCCCAAGGGCATCGTGCAGCCCCACAGCTACCGCTGGGGCCAGTTCGCGCGCGGCGCCTACACGGCGGACGCGGTGACGGTGGTGTCCACCCCGCTCTACTCGAACACCACCCTGGTGAGCTTTCTGCCCACGCTGGCGGTCGGCGGCACGGTGGTGCTGATGGGCAGGTTCGACGCCGCCGAGTTCCTGCGCCTGTCGGAGCGCTGGCGCGCCACCCACGCCATGCTGGTGCCCGTGCAGTACCGCCGGCTGCTGGACCACCCGCAGTTCGACCGGCACGACCTCTCCAGCTACGTGCTCAAGACCTGCACCAGCGCGCCCTTCGCCAGCGCGCTGAAGGCGGAAATCCTGCGCCGCTGGCCGGGCGGCTTGGTCGAATACTACGGCATGACCGAGGGCGGCGGCTCCTGCGGGCTCGTCGCCCATGAGCACCCCGACAAGCTGCACACCGTCGGCCGCCCCCTGCCCGGCCACGACATGCGCGTGATCGACGAGGCGGGCGTCGAGCTGCCCCCCGGCGAGGTGGGCGAGGTGGTCGGCCGCTCGCCGGGCATGATGACCGGCTACCACAACCAGCCGGACAAGACGCGCGACGCCGAGTGGTGGAGCCCCGCGGGCGAGCGCTTCATCCGCACCGGCGACGTGGGCCGGTTCGACGCCGACGGCTTCCTGACGCTGATGGACCGCAAGAAGGACATGGTCATCTCCGGGGGCTTCAACATCTACCCGTCCGACCTCGAGGCCGAGCTCGTGCAGCACCCGGACGTGGAGGACTGCGCCGTGTTCGGCGTGCCGAGCGAGGCCTGGGGCGAGACGCCGGTGGCCGCCGTGGTGGTGCGCGAAGGCGCCGCCGTCGCGCCGGACGAGCTCAAGGCGTGGGCCAACGCACGTCTGGGCAAGACGCAGCGCCTCTCCGAGGTGCGCTTCGTGGACGCCCTGCCCCGGTCCGCGATAGGCAAGATCCTGAAGCGCGAGCTCCGCGACGCCTTCGCCGCCGCCTGATCGCCCTGGGGGAGGGAGCGCTCCTCTCCGTCGCCTCGGGTCAAGCCCGAGGGCGACGGAAGTTTTGAAGACGCGTGGAGGGAATTGAGTGGACACCCTGCTCCTGTTCCTCGCCGTAGGTTTCCTGGCGCAGATCGTCGACGGCGCCCTGGGCATGGCCTACGGCGTGATCTCCTCCTCCGTGCTGATGGCCTTCGGCGTGCCGCCCGCCGCCGCCAGCGCCACCATCCACGTGGCGGAGGTGTTCACCACCGGCGCCTCGGCCGCGAGCCACGGGCTGAACCGCAACGTGGAGGCGCGGCTGTTCTGGCCGCTGATGCTGGCCGGCATGGTCGGCGGCGCCGCCGGCGCCTACCTCCTGACCCAGATCGACGGGAACACCGTCAAGCCGTTCGTCAGCGGCTACCTGGCCTGCATCGGCGTATGGATCCTGTTGCGGGCCTGGCGCGGCGGGCGGGCGCGCGAGGCGCCGACGTTGCTCGTTCCGCCGCTGGGGCTGATCGGCGGCTTCCTCGACGCGGTCGGCGGAGGGGGCTGGGGGCCGATGGTCACCTCCACCCTGGTGGGCGCGGGCAAGGATCCCCGGCGCGCCATCGGCACGGCGAACGCGGCGGAGTTCTTCGTCACCGTGGCCGTCTCGGCCTCCTTCCTCGGCGCCCTGCTCACCGGGCGCTGGACGGGTGCGGCCTTTCCTCAGCAGGCCTGGGCGGTGGCCGGCCTGATCGGCGGCGGCCTGCTGGCGGCGCCGTTGGCGGGGTACGTGGTCAGGATCGTGCCGGCGAGGGCCCTGCAGTGGGCGGTGGGCGCCCTGATCCTGCTGCTCAGCGCCTGGCAGCTGTTCCAGGCCCTGCGGCGCTGACCGCGCGTAGGCGCAGGCCGGAGGGTGCGTAGAGGCGGCAGCCGCCGGGGCTCCGAGCTGGGACCGGGGATCACGGCCTCGCAACGCCCCGGCCGCTCGCCAAGCTCCCTCCGCCGGGCTAGGCCGCGCCCATGCCCTGGACCCGCCGCTACGACGAGCCCGAGCCGCAGCGCGTGAACCGCTGGCTGGCGCAGTCGGGCGTGTGCTCGCGCCGCGAGGCGGACGCGCTGATCGCCGAGGGGCTGGTCTCCATCGACGGCGAGCGGATCGAGGACGCCGGCCGCAAGATCGCGCCCGGCCAGACGCTGATGCTCGCCGAACGTGCGTCGGCGGGTCTGGATGCGCGCTTCACCGCCGTGCTCAACAAGCCCATCGGCCTTGTCTCCGGCCAGCCCGAGCCCGGGCGCACGCCCGCCGTGCGCCTGATCACCGCCGACCGGCGCGTGGGCGACGGCCCCGCGCCCGCGCGCGACGCCGCCCTGCCGCCGCTGGGCCGCCTCGACCAGGACAGCCGGGGCCTGCTGCTGCTCAGCGACGACGGGGTGCTCGCCAAGGCGGTGGTCGGCCCGACCTCGCAGCTGGACAAGGAGTATCTGGTGCGCGTGGGCGGCTCGGTGACGCGCGAGAAGCTGGACCTGCTGCGCCACGGGCTGGAGCTGGACGGGCGCGAGCTGAAGCCCGCCAAGGTGGCGCAGCTGGCGGACGGGGAGACCCTGCGCTTCACGCTCACGGAGGGGCGCAACCGCCAGATCCGCCGCATGTGCGCCCTAGTGAACCTGTGGGTGCTCGACCTGCACCGCATCCGCATCGGCCCGCTCCGCCTCGGCGACCTGCCCGAGGGGAGGTGGCGGGCGCTGACGGCCGAGGAGCGAGAGGGTTTGATACGCGCCTCCGACCCCCTCTCCTGAAGGGAGAGGGAGGGGCCCGCTCGCGCAGCGAGTGGGAGGGTGAGGGGACTGACCTCACCGGTATGGCTCCGGTCAGCGGCACAACAGCAACGTCGGTCCCCTCACCCAACCCTCTCCCCATGGGAGAGGGCTCGCGTTTGGGATCACGGTCAGAGTCTGGAGCGGATTAGCTCCAGGACGCCACCTAGGTCCGCGTCCACCTGCTCGTTCGAGATGCGGAGGATGGACCAGCCTAGCGCCTCGATCTCCGCCGATCGCTGCAGGTCTTCGAGCACCCGCAGCTCGTGCACCCGGCCGTCCAGCTCGACCGAAAGCCTCGCCGGCACGCATGCGAAGTCCACGACATACCGGCCGACCGGGTGCTGCCGCCGGAAGCGGACGCCTAAAGCGCCGCCCCTCAACGCCGCCCAAAGCTTCCGCTCGACGAATGTCCCACGTTCCCGGAGCGAACGCGCCCGGACGATCCGGGAAGCCGTCACGCCGCGATCAGTCCTTCGCGCGTTCCACGAACGAGCCGTCCTCGGTCATCACCACCACCCGGGTGCCGACGGTGACGTACTGGGGCACCCCGGTGCGGACGCCGTTGGAGAGCACGGCCGGCTTGAACGAGCCCGACGCGGTCTGGCCCTTGGTCACCGGCTCGGTGTCGGTGACCTCCAGCGTCACGCGGGCGGGCAGCTCCAGGGCGATCGGCCGGCCCTCGTGGGTGGAGAGCTCCACGGTCATGCCGTCCTGCAGGTAGGCGGCGCTCGCGCCCACCATCTCCTCGGGCACCACCAGCTGGTCGTAGTTGTCCGGGTTCATGAAGTGGAATCCCTCCCCGTCCTGGTAGAGGAAGGTGTGCGGCCGCTGGTCCACGAAGGCCCGCTCCACCTGCTCGGTCGTGCGCCACCGCTCGCTCACCTTCACGCCGTCGGAGATGCGGCGCATGTCGAGCTGGGTCACCGGCGTGCCCTTGCCGGGGTGGATGTTCTCGACGGTGAGCACGACGTAGAGCCTGCCGTCCATATCGACGACGGCGCCCTTGCGGAGCGAGGAGGCGGCGACTTTCGGCACGGGAGCGGGCGTCCTTGGATGCGGCGGCGCGCGCGGCGGCCGGATCGGCGGCGCTGCGGGCGGGGATGGCGCCGTGTATAACGTGGAGCTCCCTCCGCGCCACCCCCGCCGCAGACGCCCGCCGTGCCCGCCTCCCCTCGCCCGCCCTGGTGGCGGCCCGATGTCCACGCCGACCGCCGACCGTGCCTCCTGGCGCGGGGCCGCATCACGCGCGCGGTGCGCGGCTGGTTCGAAGCCCGCGGCTTCACGGAGGTGGAGACGGGCGCCTTGGTCGTTTCGCCGGGCGCCGAGACGCACCTGCACGCCTTCTCCACCGACCTGCAGCGGCCGGACGGCACGCGGCGGCGCCTGCACCTGCACACCTCGCCCGAGTTCGCGTGCAAGAAGCTCCTGGCCGCGGGCGAGCGCGAGATCTTCACCCTGGCCCGGGTGTGGCGCAACCGCGAGCGCGGCGCCCTGCACGCCCCCGAGTTCACCCTGCTGGAGTGGTACCGCGCCGAGGCGCCCTGGACGGCGGTGGCCGACGACGCCCTCGACCTGCTGCGCCTGGCGGCGGAGACCGCGGGGGCCGCCCGCCTGGGCTGGCGTGGGCGCGCGTGCGACCCCTTCGCCGACGCCGAGCGGATCACCGTGGCCGAGGCCTTCGACCGCTGGGCCGGGCTCGACCTGCTGGCCACCGTCGACGCCGAAGGCCGCACCGACCGCGACGCCCTGCACGCCGCCGTGCGCGGCCTGGGCGTCCGCACGGCGCCCGACGACACGTGGAGCGACCTGTTCAGCCGCGTGCTGGTGGACCGTATCGACCCGCAGCTCGGCGAAGGCCGGCCCACGGTGCTGTACGAATATCCCGTCGCGGAGGCCGCCCTGGCGCGCCGTGCGCCCTACGACGGCAGGGTCGCCGAGCGCTTCGAGCTGTTCGCCTGCGGCGTGGAGCTGGCCAATGCCTTTGGCGAGCTCACCGACCCGCGCGAACAGCGCCGCCGCTTCGAGGCGGAGATGGCCGAGCGCGACCGCATCTATGGCGAGACCTATCCGGTGGACGAGGAGCTGCTGACCGCGCTGAACCGCATGCCGGAGGCGGCCGGCGCGGCGCTGGGTTTCGACCGGCTGGTGATGCTGGCGACGGGGGCGACCGACATCTCGCAGGTGCTGTGGACCCCCGCGCCGGGGTAGGACGGCCTAAGCGCCCACGCCTCCGTCGCCCTCGGGCTTGACCCGAGGGTCGGGCGCCGTTCGTGCGCCTCGTCCGCCGTGAGGCCGCGGCACGCTCGGTCCTCGGGTCGAGCCCGAGGACGACGGAGGTGCTACAGCCGCCCCATGCCGTCCCTGACCACCGCCGCCGCCCTCGCCCGCGAGGGGCTGGTCGCCGCCGAGCGCGTGCCGGCGCTGGAGCGGGTGGCGGCGCGCTACGCGGTGGCGGTGACGCCCGCCGTCGCGGCGCTCGTCGGGCCCGGAGACGACCCGATCGCGCGCCAGTTCATCCCGTCGCAGGCCGAGCTGCACGTGCTGGCGGAGGAGCTGAGCGATCCCATCGGCGACGCGGCCCACAGCCCGGTGAAGGGGATCGTGCACCGCTACACCGACCGGGTGCTGCTGACGCCCACCCACGCCTGCGCGGTCTACTGCCGCTTCTGCTTCCGCCGCGAGGTGGTCGGCCCCAGCGGCGCGGGCGCGCTCAGCGAGGCCGAGCTGGACGCCGCGGCGGCCTACATCGCCGCGCGCCCGGCGATCTGGGAGGTGATCCTCACCGGCGGCGATCCCCTGGTGCTCTCGCCGCGGCGGCTGCGCGCCATCATGGACCGCCTGGCGGCCGTGCCGCACGTGCGCGTGGTGCGGCTGCACACGCGCGTGCCGGTCGTCGATCCCGAGCGCGTCAGTCCGGGGCTGGTCGCGGCGCTGCGCTGCGCGGACAAGGCGGTGTGGGTGGGCCTGCACGCCAACCACCCGCGCGAGCTGACGCCCGCCGCCCGCGCCGCCTGCGCCCGGCTGGTCGACGCGGGCCTGCCCATGGTGAGCCAGACGGTGCTGCTGCGCGGCGTGAACGACGACCCGGCGACGCTGGAGGCGCTGCTGCGCGGCTTCGTGGAGATGCGGGTCAAGCCCTACTACCTGCATCACGCCGACCTGGCGCCCGGCACCGCGCACCTGCGCACCGGCATCGCCGAGGGCCGCGCCCTGCTGCGGGACCTGCGCGGGCGCGTGTCCGGGTTGGCGCAGCCGACCTACGTGCTCGACATCCCCGGCGGGCACGGCAAGGCGCCGGTCGGCCCCGTGCACCTCGCGGAGGGCGGCGAGGTGGTGGAGGATCCCTCCGGCCGCCGCCACGCCTATCCGCCCGCCGACTGACCGGGGCTGCGCGCATCCGCGCAGGGGCGCGCACCGCCGCGGTTGCTAGAAGCCGCCAAGAGAGGGACGGGGCGCCCACGTGCGGTTGTGGACCACAGACGAGCGCCTGGCGGCGCTCCGAAGCTATGACATCCTCGACACGCCCGCCGAGGCGGGGTTCGACGACGTCGTCGAGATCGCGCGCGCCCTCACGGGTGCGCCCGTCGCGCTGGTCAGCTTCGTGGACGCCGACCGCCAGTGGTTCAAGGCGCGCAGCGGCGTCGACCTGGACGGCACGCCGCTGGACACCTCCTTCTGCGCCCTGGCGGTGAACGCGGACCAGGATGTGCTGGTGGTGCCCGACGCCACCCAGGACCCGCGCACCCGCGGCATGTCGGCGGTGACGGGCGAGCTCGGCGTGCGCGCCTACGCCGGCGTGCTGATCCGCTCGGCGGGCGGCCTGCCGCTGGGCACCGTGTGCGTGCTGGACGTCGAGCCGCGGGACCTCCACTTCGCCGTGCCCAGCCTTCGGGCGCTGGCCCGCCAGGTCAGCGCCCAGCTGGAGCTGCGCAAGGCGGCGCGCGAGCGGACGCAGGCCGCGGCCGTGCTGCGCGACGCCAACCTGGGCCAGGAGCTGGCCATGCAGGCGGCGCGCCTGGGCCGGTGGGACCACCGTCCCGACCTCGACGAGCGCTTCTACGACCCGCGAGCGCGCGAGATCATGGGCGCCGGCCCGGACGAGGACATCTCCACCGAGGCCATGCTGCGCCGCATGCCCGTGGAGGATCGCCCCCTCGTGATGGAGGCGCTCGGCCGCGCCACGCACCCCGACCGGACGGGGCCGTTCGAGGCGCGCTTCCGCGTGATCGACCCGCGCACCAGCGACACGCGCTGGGTCTCCGCGGTCGGCCGCACCCTCTTCGAGAACGGCGTCTGCACCCGCTTCTTCGGCGTGATGCAGGACGTGACGGAGGCGGTGCGCACCGACGAGCGCAAGGCGCTCCTGGCCGGCGAGCTGAGCCACCGGGTCAAGAACGTGGTGGCCATGGCGCAGTCGGTGGTGGAGACCACGCTGCGCAACGCCACGGACCTGTCCTCGGCCCGCACCGCCGTCTCCGGCCGGCTGCGCGCGCTGAGCCACGCGCACGAGCTGCTGCTGGCCGACTCCTGGGACGCCGCGCCGGTGGAGAGCATCCTGGCCCGCGCCCTCGACGGGCTGGGGCTGGACGAGCGGCGTGTCGTCTCGGAGGGGCCGCCCGTGCGCCTGGCCTCGGGCCCCGCCCTGCAGCTGGCCCTGGCGCTGCACGAGCTGGGCACCAATGCGGCCAAGTACGGCGCCCTGTCCGTGCCGGCCGGGCGAGTGGTCGTGAGCTGGGCGCTGAAGGGGCGGGCGGCCGAGAGCGAGCGGTTCGTCTTCAGTTGGCGCGAGGAAGGCGGCCCCACGGTGGCCGAACCCTCGCACAAGGGCTTTGGCTCGCGCATCCTGGAGCGCGCCACCGCCGCGGCCTTCGGTGGCGAGGTGTCGCTGACCTACCCTCCCCGGGGCGTCGAGTGGACGGTGACGGCACCCATGGCCGGCCTGCGCGAGCCGGGGCGCGACCAGCCGCCCCCGCCGGACGCCGGAGGGGCGTGATCCGGGACGGGCCGTCTCCGCTGGCGCGAGCGGCGGTGACGCGCTACCGCCCGCGGCGATGCTGCCGCCTCCCGAACCGGTTCCCGTCGTCCAGGAGGTGGTGGTCAGCCGCCTGGCCCCGCCCAGCCCGGCGGGCGAGGCGGCCTATGCGGTCTCGAGCGTCGCCCCGGAACGGCTGCAGGGCGCGACCGAGCTGGACCAGGCGCTGAAAGGCTCGGCGGGCTTCTCCCTGTTCCGACGCACCTCCACCCTGGGCGCCAACCCGACCACGCAGGGCGCCTCGCTGCGCGCGGTGGCGGGCTCGGGCGCCAGCCGCGCGCTGGTGACCCTGGACGGCGTGCCGCAGAATGACCCCTTCGGCGGCTGGGTGATCTGGACCGCCCTGCCCCCCCTCACCATCGACTCCGCCCGGATCGTGCGGGGCGCCGGCTCCGGCCCCTACGGCGCCGGCGCGCTGACCGGGGTGGTGGCGCTGGACTCGCGAGCCTGGCCGCGGCCGGTGACGGATACGCTGGAGGTCTCGGCCGGCGAGCTCGGCTACGCCCGCGCGGACCTCCTGGCCGGGGCGGAGTTCGCCGGCTCGGGCGGGATCGTGGTCAACGCCTCCGGCCAGCGGGCGGACGGCTGGACGCCCGTGCGCTACCAGGCCGGCCCGGCCGACCGCCGCCTGACGCTGGACGCCTTCACCGCCTCCGTGGTCGGAGTCGCGGACCTGCCGGGCGCGAGCGTGGCCGTGAGGGTCGCCGGCTATGAGGAGAGCCGCGGCTCCGGCCTCGCCGGCGCGGACTCGGCGAGCTCCGGCGCGCAGGGCTCGGTCACCTTCGCCTCGCGGCCGGGGGCGGTGGGGCTGGGCTGGCGGCTGCAGGGATGGGTGACGGGCTCGGACCTCTACAACAGCTCGGTCGCCACCTCGCTCGACCGGCGCACCACCACGCCGGCCAACACCCAGTTCCAGACGCCCGCGCTCGGCTGGGGCCTCAACGCCGCGGTGCGCCGCTCGGGCGGCCGCTGGAGCGTGGAGCTGGGCGGCGACGTGCGCGGGGCCGACGGCGAGAGCCGCGAGCGCTTCACCTTCGCGGGCGGCGACTTCACGCGCGGGCGCGTCGCCGGCGGCCAGGTGCTGGTGGCGGGCGCCTACCTGGAGGCGGCTTGGCGGCCCTCGCCCTGGCTCGTCACCGGCGGCGTGCGGCTTGACCGCTGGTCGCAGTCCGACGCCCGGCGGATCGAGACCACCCTGGCCACGGGGGCCGTCACCCTGGACAGCCGCGCCGCCGACCGTGACGGCGTTCTGCCCACGGGGCGGCTGGGCGCGCGGCGCGAGCTGGGCGGCGGCCTGGCCCTGCGCGCCGCCGGCTACGCGGGCTTCCGCCCCGCCACGCTGAACGAGCTGCATCGCCCGTTCCGGGTGGGCAACAACCTGACCGAGGCCAATCCCGAGCTCGACCCCGAGCGGCTGTACGGCGTCGAGGGCGGCCTCTCCTTCGCCCGCGGCGGGACCACGGCCGAGGTGACCGTCTTCCACAACCGCCTGGAGGACGCGATCGCCAACGTGACCGTCGGCCTCGGCCCGGGCACCTTCCCCGTGGCGGGCTTCGTGCCGGCGGGCGGCATCCTGCGCCAGCGCCGCAACGCCGGCGCGGTGGACGCCACCGGGCTGGAGATCGACGCCGCGCAGAGCCTCTTCACCGGGCGCCTGCGCCTGGAGGCCTCGCTGGCCTGGACGGAGTCGAAGGTGGACGGCGGCTCCGACGCCCCGCAGCTCACCGGCAAGCGCCCGGCGCTGACGCCGGAGGTGACCGTCACCGCGGGCGCGACCTGGCGCCTGGCCGACCGCCTCCGCGTGTCCGGCTTCCTGCGCTACGAGGGCCTGCGCTGGGAGGACGACCTCAACACCCTGCGACTCGACCCGGCGGTCACCGTCGACCTGCGCGCGGACTGGACGGTGCGGCGCGGCGTGGCCTTCTTCCTGGCCGCCGACAACGTGTTCGACGAGGACGTGCAGACCCAGCGCAGCGCGGACGGCGTCCTCAGCTACGACGCGCCCCGGCTGGTGCGGGCGGGGCTGCGCCTGACGCGCTAACCGCGGTCCACTTCGCGTCCCGCATTCATTCCGCTCTTCCCCGCGGAGGCGGAGGCCCAGTGTTTAGCGGCGTCGTCCGCTCGGTGGCGCCGACGGGCCTGGGTGCGTGGAATCAGAACTGCGTCCTCGCTTCCGCGGGGAAGAGCGGAGGTTGACGGATCACCCCGCCACGCACCGGAACGCGTGCCCGCCCTGCGTGCGCCCGGTGAACTGGGCCGAGCGGCCGAAGCGGGCGCAGTGGGCGATGGCCAGCGGGTAGGCGTCCACCCGCGAGTCCATGCCGAACACGCGCACGCCCTCCGCGTCGCCGCGCACCCGGTCGGGCGCGGTGGCGCGTTGGCCAAGGGCGAGGCCCGTCGAGCCGCACCCAGCGAGCAACAGCATCAAGGGTGCGAGCAGCGCGAGGCGCATGGTCCAACTCCGGTCCGCATAAGGAAAGACCGCCGCGCGCCGCCCGTTCCGCCTTGCGGCTCTCCGTTCCGTCACTTATTTCAGACATTCCTGAAAGCACAGACGCCATGCAGCTGCCGCCGCTCATCCAGACCTTCGTGCTCCACTTCGGCGAGATGGGTGGCCGCTGGGGCGTGAACCGCACGGTGGGGCAGATCTACGCCCTGCTGTTCCTCTCCGACCGGCCGCTGACCGCCGAGGAGATCGTGGAGGCGCTGGGCGTCAGCCGCTCCAACGTCTCCATGGGGCTGAAGGAGCTCGACGGCTGGCGGCTGGTGCGCCGCCGCCACCTGCCCGGCGACCGCCGCGACCACTTCGAGGCGCCCGAGGACGTGTGGGAGATCCTGCGCATCCTGGCCGAGGAGCGGCGCAAGCGCGAGGTGGACCCCACCCTGACCCTGCTGCGCGACGTGCTGATGGAAACGCCGGCCAGCCCCGAGGAGATCCATGCCCAGGGGCGCATGCGCGAGATGCACGAGCTGATCGAGCTCCTCACCGGCTGGGGCGACGACGTGCGGCGCCTGCCCGACGCCGACCTGAAGGCGTTGCTCTCGCTCGGGTCGAAGGTCTCCAAGCTCCTGGAGGTCAAGAACAAGCTCACCGTGGTCGGCGGCCGCCGCCGCGCCGCGCCGCAGGAGGCCTGAGGCCATGGACGCGCTGATCCTGTCGCGGATGCAGTTCGCCTTCACCGTGGCGTTCCACATCATCTTCCCGGCCTTCACCATCGGCCTGGCGAGCTTCCTGGCGGTGCTGGAGGGCGCGTGGCTCGCAACCAAGCGCGAGCGGTTCAAGACGCTGTACCTGTTCTGGCTGAAGATCTTCGCCTTGAGCTTCGGCATGGGCGTCGTCTCGGGCGTGGTCATGTCCTACGAGTTCGGCACCAACTGGAGCGTGCTCTCGGCCAAGGCGGGCAACGTCATCGGCCCCCTGATGGCGTTCGAGGTCTTGGGCGCCTTCTTCCTGGAGGCGTCGTTCCTGGGCGTGATGCTGTTCGGCTGGCGCAAGGTGGGGCCGGGCCTGCACTTCGTCGCCACCTGCATGGTGGCGCTGGGCACGCTGATGAGCGCCTTCTGGATCACATCCGCCAACAGCTGGATGCAGGCGCCGGCCGGCTACGCCGTGCTGCCGGACGGGCGGTTCATCGCCACCGACTGGATGGCCGTGATCTTCAGCCCGACCTTCCCCGCCCGCTTCACGCACGTGGTGCTGGCCGCCTACCTGACCACGGCCCTGGTGGTGGGCGCGGCCTCCGCCTGGCGGCTGCTCAAGGACCCGGAGCAGAAGGAGAGCCGGATCGCCCTGGTCATGGCCGTCGGCATGTACGCGGTGGTCGCCCCGATGCAGCTGGTGGCCGGCCACTGGTCGGGCGAGGTGGTGCGCGAGCGGCAGCCGCTGAAGCTGGCCGCCATCGAGGCCTACTGGACCACCAAGGCGCCGCAGGGCCAGGCGCTGGTCGGCCTGCCCGACCGGGCCGCCGCCAAGACGCACGCGGAGATCACCATCCCGGGCATCGGCAACCTGATCCAGGGCGTGCCCTCGAACGAGCCGATCAAGGGTCTCGACCAGTGGCCGCGCAAGGACTGGCCGGTGGTGTGGCTGGTGTTCTGGTCCTTCCGCGTGATGGTCGGGCTGGGGCTGGCCATCATCGGCCTGGGCGCCTGGGGCGCCGTGCAGGCGCTGCGCCGTCGCCTGTTCGCCGACAAGTGGTTCCTGCGGGCCGCCACGCTGATGGGCCCCGCCGGCTTCGTCGCGGTGGTGTGCGGCTGGATCACCGCGGAGGCGGGGCGTCAGCCCTACACGGTCTACGGCCTGCTCAGGACGCAGCACTCCCTGTCGCCGGTGGGGGCGGGGCAGGTCAGCGCCTCCTTCGCCGTGTTCCTGGTGGCCTACGCCATCGTGTTCACCGTGGGCGTGCTCTACATCCTGCGCCTGATCGCGGAGGGGCCGACCGTGGGCGCCGCAGAGCCCGTGCGGCCCACCCAGGCCGGCGGCACGCCGCTGGCCGCCGCCCCCGACCACGACCCGAACGCGCCCATGCCGCCCCGCGGCGGCGAGGCCCTGCCCCGGGGCGCGGCGTCGTGAGCGGTCTCGACCTGCCGCTGATCTGGGCCGGGATCATCGCCCTGGCGGTCGGCCTCTACGTCCTCCTGGACGGGTTCGACCTCGGCGTCGGCATGCTGTTCCCCTTCGCCAAGACCCGCGAGGATCGGGACGTGATGATGAACACCATCGCGCCGGTGTGGGACGGGAACGAGACCTGGCTGGTGCTGGGCGGCGCGGGCCTCCTGGCCGCGTTCCCGCTCGCCTACTCGGTGCTGATGCCCGCGCTGTACCTGCCCGTGGTGCTGATGCTGGCGGCGCTGATCCTGCGCGGCGTGGCCTTCGAGTTCCGCATCCGGGGACGCGACCGGGGGCGGCGCTTCTGGACGGCGGCGTTCGCGGGCGGCTCGGCGCTGGCGACGGTGGCGCAGGGCTTCGTGCTGGGGGGCTTCATCCAGGGCGTGACGGTGCGGAACGGCGCCTTCGCGGGAGGGCCGCTCGACTGGCTGACGCCCTACACCGTGCTGGTCGCGGCGGGGCTCACCTGTGGCTACGCGCTCCTGGGCGCCGCCTGGCTGACGCTGAAGTGCGAGGACGAGCTGCACGGCGACGCGCGCCGCTGGACCGGCCGGGCGCTGGCCGCGGTCGGCGTGGTGCTGCCGGCGGTCAGCGTCGCGACGCTGTTCGTGCACCCGCGCGTGGCCGCCCGCTGGGGCGTGACGCTGCAGGGGATCGACTGGGCGCACCTCCTGCCGCTCCTGCCCGTGCCGCTGGTGGGCGCGGCGGGCGTGGCGCTCGCCTGGGCGGGGCTGCGCAAGAGGGCGCACCGCCAGCCGTTCGCGGGCGTGGTGCTGGTGTTCCTGTCCGGCCTGATCGGGCTGGCGATCGGCTTCGCGCCCTTCATCGTGCCCTACCAGCTGGATTTCCGGCAGGCGGCCGCGGCCGACAACGCGCTGGAGCTGATGCTGGCGGGGGCCGGCGTGCTCCTGCCGCTGATCCTGGGCTACACCGCCTTCGTCTACTGGACCTTCCGCGGAAAGGTGACGCCCGATGCCGGGTATCATTGAGCCGCAGGGCCCGCCGCCGTCGGGCGAACCCGCCCGGCCGCTCGGTGCGCGGCTCCTCTGGTTCCTAGGGCTGGCCCTCGGCGGCGCGGGCGTCGTGGCCGTCGTCGCCTACCTGCTGCGCGGGCTCATGCGGCTGGGCTGAGCGGGGATCGCCGGCGCATCCGGCCAGCGACCACATGAGCACCTGGCGCAGCATGGGCAGATCCATCGGTTCGCCCCGGCCGCGGCGGATGGCCCGCACCAGCGCCCCCTCGAACAGCGTGCAGATGAACTCGGCTCGCGCGCACGCCTCCTCGCGGGTCAGGGTGCAGCCCGCGGGCGGGGCGAGGGTGTCGGCGATCCGGTCGATCAGCTGGCGGTCGGCGTCGCGCACCATGGCGGCCACCGCCGGGTTCCGCGCCGCCTCGGCCAGGACCTCCAGCCACAGCGCCATGTTCTCCCGCTTGCCGTGCTCGCGCATGACCTCGAGCATCGTGGCGTACTGCGCCTCGGCGGTGGGCGGCAGGGCGGAGATGGCGGTGAGCGACTCGGCCAGGTCGCGCGCCACGATGGCGGCGACCACCGCCTCCTTGTTCTCGAAGTAGCGGTAGATGTGGCCGACGCTGATGCCCGCCGCCGCCGCGATGCGGCCCATGCTGGCCCCGTGGAAGCCCTCGTCACGGAAGCAGGCCTCCGCGGCGTCCAGGATCTGACGCCGCCGATCGACCGTCACCCGTCCGTTGCCGTCCATCGCTATTCCTCGCCGTCCGACGGTGGGGCTCTAGAGGCGGTCTTGACGCCGGACACCGCGCGCCATACCACGCGCCTCATTGGGAGTGAACGTTCATTCCCAACTTCGGGCCCCCGCGCTCGGCCTCGTCCCCGGAGGGCGTGAATGAGACGATCCGCCCTCGCCGCGGCCGCCGTGTCAGCCCTGGTGACCGGCGCCGCCGGTTGCGCCAAGAAGCCGCCTCCGGCTCCCCCGCCCCCCGAGGTCGGCTACGTCGAGGTGCGGCCCGAGCCGGTGACGCTGACCGACGAGCTGCCCGGCCGCACCGCCGCCTTCGTCACCGCCGAGGTCCGCCCGCAGGTGAACGGCGTGATCCGCGCGCGTCTGTTCCAGGAGGGCGCCGATGTGCGCGCCGGCCAGACGCTGTACGAGATCGACCCCGCCCCCTACCGCGCCGCCCTGGCGCAGGCGCAGGCGACGCTGGCCAACGCCCAAGCGAACCTGGCGGCCGCGCGCGTGCGCTTCGAGCGCTACGCCGACCTTGTGAAGATCAACGCGGTCAGCCGGCAGGAGGCGGACGACGCCCGCGCCACCTACGGCCAGGCGCAGGCCAACGTGCAGCAGGGCCAGGCGCAGGTGCAGACCGCGCGCATCAACCTCGGCTACACGCGGGTGACCGCGCCCGTGTCCGGCCGCATCGGCCGGGCGACGGTGACGCAGGGCGGCCTCGCCACCTCCGGCCAGGCGCAGGCGCTGGCCACCATCCAGCAGATCGAGCCGATCTACGTGGACGTGGTCCAGTCCTCCGACGAGCTGCTCAAGCTGCGCCGCGACATCGCCGGCGGCCGGCTGGAGGGCGCGGGGGCGGAGAGCGCGCGCGTGCGCCTGCGCCTGTCCGACGGCTCGGAACATCCGGTGGAGGGCCGGCTGCGCTTCTCGGAGGCGCAGGTCGATCCGACCACGGGCTCGGTGACCCTGCGCGCCCTGTTCGCCAACCCTAACCGCACCCTGCTGCCAGGCATGTACGTGAGCGCCCGCATCGCCCAGGCGGTGGACCAGCAGGGGATCCTGGCGCCTCAGCCGGCGGTGACGCGCAACGAGAAGGGCGAGCCGACCGTGATGGTGGTCAGCCCCGACGGCAAGGCCGCGCAGATACGCGTGATCCAGACCGGCCGGGCGGTGGGCGACCGATGGCTGGTGACCGGCGGCCTGAAAGCCGGCGACCGGCTGATCACCGATGGGCTGGTGAAGCTGCGCGGGCCCGGCCCCATTGGCCGCGCCGTGCCCGCGGGCTCGCGCCCGGCCGGCCCCCGGGGCGCCGCCGGCCCGAACGCGCCGAGCGGACGGCAGGGCGGCGGCCCCGCGCCCGCGCCCCCCGCCGCGCGCTGACGCCCCGCCATGTCGCGCTTCTTCATCGACCGGCCGATCTTCGCCTGGGTGCTGGCGATCATCGTCATGATCGCGGGCGTGCTCTCCATCCTGAGCCTGCCGATCGCCCAGTACCCCTCCATCGCGCCGCCCCAGGTGTCGGTCACCGCCGTTTATCCGGGCGCCTCGGCCGAGACGCTGGAGAACACGGTCACCCAGGTGATCGAGCAGCAGATGAAGGGGCTGGACGGGCTGCAGTACATCTCATCCACCTCCGACAGCTCGGGGCAGGCGCAGATCACCCTGACGTTCCGTCAGGGCACGAACCCCGACATCGCCCAGGTGCAGGTGCAGAACAAACTGCAGCTGGCCACCCCCGTCCTGCCGCAGGAGGTGCAGCAGCAGGGGCTGGTGGTGGCCAAGGCGGCGCGCAACTTCCTGCTGATCGTGGGCCTCTACTCGGCGGACGACAGCCACACGAACGGCGACGTCTCCGACTACATCGTCTCCACCCTGCAGGACCCGCTGAGCCGGGTGACGGGCGTGGGCGACACGCAGATCTTCGGCGGCCAGTACGCCATGCGCATCTGGCTGAACCCGCAGAAGCTCTACGGCTACAACCTGACCGTGGGCGACATCCGCGCAGCGGTGACCGCCCAGAACGCGCAGGTCTCGTCCGGCCAGCTGGGCGCCGCGCCGTCGCCGGAAGGCCAGCAGCTCAACGCCATCATCACCGCCCAGACCCGCCTGCGCACCGCCGACGAGTTCAAGGCCATCATCGTGCGCACCAACCCGGACGGCTCCACCGTGCGCCTGTCCGACGTGGCGCGCGTGGAGCTCGGGCAGGACAACTATAACGTCGTCAGCCGCTACAACCGCCACCCGGCCGCAGGCATCGCCCTGCGCCTCGCCCCAGGCGCCAATGCACTCAAGACGGCCGACGCGGTCAAGGCGCGGGTGAAGGAGCTCTCCGCCAGCTTCCCGCCCGACATCAAGTACGTCTTCCCGATCGACTCCACGCCCTTCGTGAAGATCTCCATCGAGCACGTGGTCGAGACGCTGGTCGAGGCCGTCGTGCTGGTGTTCGTGGTGATGTACCTGTTCCTGCAGAACTGGCGCGCCACGCTGGTGCCGACGATCGCGGTCCCGGTCGTGCTGCTGGGCACCTTCGGCGTGCTGGCGCTGTTCGGCTACAGTATCAACACGCTGACGCTGTTCGCCATGGTACTGGCCATCGGGCTCCTCGTCGACGACGCCATCGTGGTCGTCGAGAACACCGAACGGATCATGGAGGAGGAGGGCCTCTCCCCGAAGGAGGCCGCCCGGAAGTCCATGGGCGAGATCACCGGGGCGCTGATCGGCATCGTGCTGGTGCTCGTGGCCGTGTTCCTGCCCATGGCCTTCTTCGGCGGCTCCACCGGCGTCATTTACCGCCAGTTCTCGGTGACCATCGTCGCCGCGCTGGTGCTGTCGGTGGCGGTGGCGCTGGTTCTGACGCCCGCGCTCTGCGCCACCCTGCTTAAGCCCACCAAGGGGCGCGCCAAGCGGGGCTTCTTCGGCTGGTTCAACCGCACCTTCGACCGGGGCCTCCGCGCCTACGAGGGCGGGCTGAAGCGGATCATCCGCCTGTGGATCCTCTCGGCCGTCGCCTTCGCCGCGATCTGCGCGGTGATGGCCTTCCTGTTCGTGCGCCTGCCCTCGGGCTTCCTGCCGGAGGAGGACCAGGGCTCGGCCTTCGCCGTGATCAACCTGCCGCCCGGCGCCACCTTCACGCGCACCCTGGCGGTGAACAGGCAGGTGGAGGACCACTTCCTCGATGCGGAGAAGGACAACATCGCCGGCATCTTCACCGTGGCCGGCTTCTCCTTCGGCGGCGCCGGCCAGAACGCCGGCATCGGCTTCCTGCAGCTGAAGCCGTGGGACGAGCGCAAGGGCGCCAGGAACAAGGCCTCCGCCATCGCCGAGCGCGCCATGGGCGCCCTGGGCGCCATCCGCGACGCCCAGATCTTCACGGTGATCCCCCCCGCCGTGCAGGAGCTCGGCCAGGCCAACGGCTTCGACTTCGAGCTGCAGGATCGCGGCAACCGCGGGCACGAGGCGCTGAACGCCGCCAAGGGCATGCTCCTGGGCATGGCGGAAAAGGAGCGCTCGCTGGTGGGCGTGCGCCCCAACGGCCTGCCCGACGTGCCGCAGCTGAAGCTGGACGTGGACCCCGCGCGCGCCACCGCCCTCGGCCTGCAGATCGCGGACGTGAACGCGACCTTGGCCGCCGGCTTCGGCTCGGCCTACATCAACGACTTCATCGACCGCGGCCGCGTGAAGCGCGTCTACATGCAGGGCGACGCCCCCTACCGCGACAGCCCGCAGGACATCGACAGCTGGTTCGTGCGCACGGCCACGAACACCATGGCCCCGTTCAGCGCCTTCAGCACCTCGCGCTGGATCACGGGCCCGGCGCGGCTGGAGCGGTACAACGGCCTGCCCTCGGCCGAGATCCAGGGCCAGCCCGGCCCCGGCGTCTCCACCGGCGCGGCCATGGACGCCATGGAGCGGCTGGCCAAGAAGCTGCCTCCCGGCTTCGGCTTCGAGTGGACCGGTCTGTCCTTCGAGGAGCGGGCCGCCGGCAGCCAGGCGCCCTTCCTCTACGCCCTGTCGATCCTGGTCGTGTTCCTGTGCCTGGCCGCGCTCTACGAGAGCTGGTCGGTGCCGCTGGCGGTGGTGCTGGTGATCCCGCTGGGCGTGGTGGGCGCGGTCGCCGCAGCCACGCTGCGCGGCTACCAGAACGACGTCTACTTCCAGGTGGGCCTGCTCACGACCATGGGCCTGGCCGCCAAGAACGCCATCCTGATCGTGGAGTTCGCCGAGGGGGCGGAGCGGGAAGGCAAGTCCCCGCTCGACGCCGCGCTGGAGGGCGCCAAGCTGCGCCTGCGGCCGATCCTGATGACGTCCCTGGCCTTCATCGCGGGCGTGTTCCCGCTGGCCATCGCCAGCGGCGCGGGCTCCGGCAGCCAGAACGACATCGGCACCGGCGTGATCGGCGGCATGATCTCCGGCACCGTGCTGGCGATCTTCTTCGTGCCGCTGTTCTACGTGCTCGTGCGCCGTTTCCTGCCGTCCAAGCCCAAGGACTCGCCCGCCGACAAGGCCGCGCGCGAGAACGCGGGCGACGCCGAGCGGACTAGGGCATGAGGCGCGTCCTCGCCCTTCTCCTGGCCGGCGCGGCCCTGTCGAGCGCGGGCGTGGCCGGTTGCTCGCTGGAGCCCAAGGACCTGCGCCCGCCCGTGCCGATCCCGGGCGCCCTGCCCGCCGGCGGCGACTATCCCGCGCCCTCCCCCGGCGCCGCGCCGATCTCCTCGGTGGCGTGGGACAGCTTCTTCCTCGACCCGCGCCTCAAGCAGGTAATCGCGCTGGCCCTGCGCGAGAACCGCGACCTGCGCGTGGCCGCGCTGAACGTGGAGGCGGCGCGCGCCCGCTACCGCGTGCAGCGGGCGGACCTCCTGCCCACCGTCTCGGCGGCGGCGAACGCCACCTACAGCCAGTCGCCGTTCGGCGCGGTCGGCGCCACGGGCCCGACCTCCCCCGGCGGCGCCTCGGGCGGCACGGGCGTCGGCAGCGCAGGGGGCGCCGGCGCGACGGGCTCCGTGGCCGGAGGCAGCGGCTTCTTCCGCTACTACGCCGTCAGCCTCGGCTTCAGCAGCTACGAGCTCGACCTGTTCGGGCGCATCCGCAGCCTGACCAAGGAGGCGCTGCAGCTGTACCTCTCCACCGCGGAGGCCCGGCGCGCGGCGCAGGTCAGCCTCATCTCCGAGGTGGCGATCGACTGGCTGACGCTCGCCGCCGACCAGGACCGGCTGGCCATCGCCCGCTCCACCCTGGAGAGCTTCACCGAAAGCCTGCGCCTGACCCAGGCGCGCTTCGACGCCGGGATCATCTCCGAGCTCGACCTGCGCCAGGTGCAGACCCTGGCGGAGACCGCCGCCTCGGACGTGGCCACCTACACGACGCAGGTGAACCAGGACGTCAACGCGCTGAACCTGGTGGTCGGCGCCACCGTGGCTCCCGCGCTCCTGCCCCAGGGCCTAGGCGACGGCGTCCCCACCGTGCCCGAGGCGCCGACGGGGCTGGACAGCACCGTGCTGCTGCGCAGGCCCGACGTGCTGCAGGCCGAGCGGCAGCTCGCCGCTTACAACGCCGACATCGGCGCGGCGCGGGCGGCCTTCTTCCCGACCATCCGCCTGACCGCGTCGGGCGGCTCGACCAGCCTGTACCTGGACAAGCTGTTCGGCTCGGGCACGGGGACGTACAGCTTCAGCCCCAACATCACCCTGCCGATCTTCGACTACGGCCGGAACCGGGCCAACCTGAAGCTGTCGCGCACCAACCGCGAGATCGCGCTGGCCCAGTACGAGCGCGCCATCCAGACCGCCTTCCGCGAGACGGCCGACGCCCTCGCGCAGCAGGGCCAGGTGGCGGCCCTGGTCGCCGCGCAGACCCGCCTCGTGCAGGCGGGGGAGATCACTCTGCGCCTGTCGGACGCGCGTTATCGTCGCGGGGCGGACGCCTACCTGGGCGTGCTGGACGCGCAGCGGACGGTCTACTCCGCACGGCAAACCCTGGTGGCCGCTCGGCAGACCCGGGCCGCGACCCTGGTGCAGATCTACCGGGCGCTGGGCGGCGGGGGCGACACGTCGCAGGCCCCGGTCATCGCGGGTTCAGCCGAAGCGCGCTAGTCTTATGTCGGAATGTCGACACCTGAACAGATGCGCGAGCGGGCCGAGGAGGCCGAACGGCTCGCCAGCGTGGTCTCATACGAGCGCGACCGGCTGCGGCTGACGCAGCAGGCGGAGGACTGGAGGACCCGCGCGGACGTGCTGGAGGCCTCCTACCCCAGCCTGGCGCCCGCGCCGTCGCCGCCCGAGCGCCCCTCCCTGCTGGACCGCTTGCGCCAGGCGCTCCGGCGGAGCACGCCATGAGCCGATGACGCTCGGCCTCCGCTCCCTCGCCCAAGCCGCCCGTCGGCTGGACGCGGCGGTGCGGAGGGTGGAGGCGGCGGGGCATCCGGGCCAGATCAGTGCGCGGGGCTGGCGCGAGCTGATATGGACAGCGCTCCGCTGCACCCTGCGCCACCGGGCGCCGAGCACGGCGGCGGCGGCGACCTACTACGGATTCCTCGCCTTCGTTCCGACGGTGGCCGCCTTCGGCTGCGTATACGGCCTCCTGTCCAGCCCGGAGCGGCTGCGCCACCGGCTGGACTCCTTCTCCGACCTAGCCCCCGCCGGGGTGCTCCACGTGGTGCAGGGCCAGGCGCTGCGCTTCGCGTCCGGTCCCCGGGAGCACCTGGCGGGCGCGGCCGTCGGCTTCCTGGTGGTGGCCCTGTTCGGGGCGACCTCCGCCCTGCGCGCGCTGCTCCACGGGCTGAACACCGCCTACGGCGTGCAGGAGACCCGACCGTGGTGGAAGGGGCGGCTGCTGTGCCTGGTGTTCGCGGCGGGGGTGGGGGCGCTCGGCTCGGCGGTGCTGTGGCTCGTGCTCAAGAGCGTGGACGCCACCGAGGGCGAGGTGGGCGCCGTGGCGGCGGCCGTGCTGGTGCTGCGCTGGGCGCTCGTGTTCCTGGGGTTCATGGCCGCCCTGGCGGTGCTCTATCGCTACGGGCCGGACCGGCCACGGTCGCGGTGGCGGTGGGTGACGCCGGGCAGCGCCCTGGCGGCCGGGGCGGGCCTGCTGACCTCCGCGGGCGTCACGCTCTACCTGGCGCACTTCGCCGACTACGAGCGCACCTATGGCGGGCTGGGCTCGGTGCTCGGCCTGATGACCTGGCTGTGGATGCTCCTCACCGTGGTGCTGGCCGGGGCGGAGCTGAACCGCGCCATGGAGGACAAGACCAGCCACGACACCGCCGTCACGGGGCGGGCGACGTCCTGAGCGCCCGCGCGATGCGCCGCCCCTCGCCCCACCGCCACAGCACCAGCACGGGCGCGCCCACCGCCAGGTCGCGCGCGCGCTTCAGCAGCGATAGGCCTAGCGCCGTCTGCGGCGGCAGGCCGAACAAGGGGCCGATCAGGGCGTACGCCGCCTCCTGCACGCCGAGCGCGCCGGGGATGGCGAAACCGAAGCTCTTGGCCGCCGCGAGCAGGCTCTCCACCACCAGCACGGAGACCAGCGGCAGGGGCGCGCCCATCAGCTGCAGCATCCACCAGGAGACCAGGCCGCTGGCGATCCAGCCCGCCCCGTGCGCCGCCGTGGAGGCCAGGAGCGCCCAGGGCCGGGCGTAGGCCCGGTCGAGCTCGGCCTGGATGCTCGCCGCGCCGGCCACCGCCCCCGGCAGCCAGCGCGAGGCGAGGCCCGCCGCCCAGCCGACGCCCCGGCGCTGCAGCACCACGAACAGCGCGGTCACCGCCGCCCCCGCGGCCGTGAGCGCCAGCCCGCCCCAGACCACCAGCTCCTGTCCGGCCCCGCCGCCGGCGCCGGCGCGCGTCAGCCGCCAGCCGAGGCCGGCGACGCCGCCCAGGGTGTAGGCCAGCTGCGCGGCCATCTCGGTGGTCAGGTCCACCACCAGCGACGCCCACACGGCGGCCAGCGACAGCCCGGCGGCGGCGGCGGCGGCGTTGGCGCCGAACACCAGCCCGCCCACCTGGCTGAAGGGAAGCAGGTCGGCCGCCGCCTCCCGCACCGTGCGCGCCCAGGCGAAGGCGCCGAGCGAGCCGGCGCGCGCATCCGGCGCCGCCAGCATCCAGGCCCCGCCCAGCAGCACCAGCACGCCCAGCCAGGCGAGGCAGATCCCGGCGAACCCCGGCGCCCCCACCGACAGCGCCGCCGCCAGCACCGGCCGCCAGCCCACCGCCAGCGTCAGCCCGGCGAGCAGGACCACGCCCACCGTCAGCCCCACATAGGCGCGCCAGCCGGGAGGCCTGGCCGCGGCGGGAGGCGGGGCGTCGCTCATGCTGGACAGGCGGGCGAAGGCGGCATGCGGCGCTCCTAGCCCGCGCCGTACGTCCCCGGAAGCCGCGGCGCGCCGATCCGCGAGGGCCGCGCCGCCCGGCGCTGGCCGTCGACGCCCGCCGGGCGGCCGGCCGTCGCCCTTGGCCGTTCCCCCCGGCGGCCCGGGCGCCGCTTTCCAGGGCAGGCGCGGCGGGGGCGGACGGCCCAGCTGGCGCGGCAGCTCGGGCCGTGCAAGCTCGCCCCATGCCGAACCGAAAGACGCCCCACCCCGCCACGCTCGCCACGCTGGCCCTGGCCGCGGCGACGACGCTCGCCGTCGGCGCGCGCGCCGAGACGCATCGGCTGGAGCCCACCGCCGCCAACGTGCTGTTCGGGCGCTACGACGCCATCGCGAAGCCCGCGCTGCGCATCCGCGATGGCGACACCGTCGAGGTGCACACGCTCATCACCAACACGCCGACGGGCCTCGAGCGGGCGGGGGTGAAGCCGGAGGACGTGGAGCCGGCCCTGCGCGACGTCTACGCCAACGTGCCCGCCGCCGACCGCGGCCCGGGCGGCCACGTGCTCACCGGGCCCATCTATGTGGAGGGCGCCGAGCCCGGCGACGTGCTGGAGGTCAGGATCGAGCGCATCGATCTCGCCATCCCCTACAGCTACAACAGCTTCCGCTACGGCGCGGGGCTGCTCACCGACGACTTTCCCTACGGCCGGACCAAGATCGTGCCGCTGGACCGGCTGGCCATGACCGCGGCCTTCGCCCCCGGCGTGACGGTGCCGCTCAGGCCCTTCTTCGGCTCCATGGGCACGGCGCCGCCGCCCGCCGTAGGCCGGCTGGACTCCGCCCCGCCCACCGACCTGCACGGCGGGAACCTGGACGACCGCGCCCTGGTCGCCGGGACCACGCTGTACCTGCCCGTGAACGTGCCCGGCGCGCTGTTCCTGGTCGGCGACGGCCACGCCGCCCAGGGCGACGGCGAGGTGGACATCACCGCGCTGGAGACGTCGCTGCGCGGGCGCCTGACCTTCCGCGTGCGCAAGGACGTCAGGTTCCCCGTGCCCGCGGCGGAGACGCCCACCCACTACGTGGCCATGGGCTTCGACGACGACCTGGCGCACGCCGTGCGCAAGGCGGTTCGCAACGCGGTGGCCATGACCCAGGCCGTCTCCGGCCTGTCCCGGGACGACAGCTACATGCTCACCAGCGTGGCGGGCGACGTGGCGGTGACGGAGATCGTGGACCGCAACAAGGGCGCCCACGTGATGATCCCCAAGGCGCTGTTCACCCGGCGCTGAGGCGGCCGGCGCGGATCAGCCCTTCGACGTGCCGAGCGAGTCCGCCATGCGCGCCCCCCGCTCGCCCATGGGGCGGGGCGGGCCGGTGGTGGTGTCCACCGCCGTCTGGTGCTCGATCTCGGCGTTCAGCTCGGCGCCCACGAGCACGATGGTGGTGGTGTACCAGAGCCAGGTCATGAAGGCGACGACCGCCCCCAGCGACCCGTAGGTCTTGTTGAAGTTGCCGAACGCCTGGACATACCAGGAGAACAGCAGCGAGGCGGCCACCCACAGCACGGCGGCCACCGCCCCGCCCACCGTGATCCAGCGCCAGCGCGGCCTCGCCCGGCTCGGGCCGAAGCGATAGACCGCCGACAGGCCGAGGGCGAGCACCACCAGCAGCACCGGCCAGCGCAGCGCCGCCAGCCACCAGCCGCCGGCGTCCACGTGCAGGAAGTTCATCACCGTGGGCGCCACCACGATCGCGCCGATCGACAGCAGGGCGAACACCAGCGCGCCCGCGGTGAACCCCAGCGTGATCAGGTTGAGCTTGACGAACCCCCGCCGCTCGCGCTCGCCATACGCCACGTTCAGCCCGTCGATGATCGCCTTCACCGCCCCGTTGGCGCTCCACAGCGACAGCAGCAGCGAGATGACGAAGGCCACGCCCAGCTTGCCGTCGCCGCTCCTCGTGAGGCTCTGCATCTGGTCGCCGACGAAGCGGATCGCGTCCCGCGGCAACAGGCCGGACAACAGGCTCAGCTGCTCGCGCGCATTGTTCACGTCGAAGAACAGGCCGTAGAGCGAGACGAAGGCGGCCATGGCGGGGAACATGGCCAGCAGCGTGAAGAAGGTCACGCCGGCCGCCGTGGCCATGATCCGGTCGTTGTTGAACTCGGCCCAGGTTCGCAGCGCGATGTCCTTCCAGCCGCGGATGGGGATCTTGCCCGGGTGCGTGGCCGCGCGGCCCCGCTCGGGCTCGGCCGTGTCGGCGGCGTGCGGCGCCGGATGCTTGGGCGGGCCGGAGGGCGGCGGGACGAGCCCCCGCCAGCCCTCCTCCCGCCAGGCCTGCAGCAGCGAGCGCTCCCGCGGCCAGGCCAGGATCAGGCCGGCGGCGATGAAGAAGCCCAGCGCGTCCAGCCGCCCGGTCCGGGGCAGGCCGGGGACGGCCCGGGCCGGGGCCCTGCCGGCCGCCGTCTTGGCGTGGCCCTTGCGCGCACGACGACCCCTCCCGGTCGCGGCGGGCGGCTCGCCGCGCCCGAACAGGCCGCGTCGATGCGTAACCGGGGGCGGCGGAGGCGGCGATCGACGGAACAGGCGGAACGGCATGGACGCGGCGGTGCTCCCCGGCGGGCGCGCTCGCACCCGCTCCGACCGGCTTAACCGGGGCGGGGCGCGGCCGTTCCGCGCGGGCGCCTTGCCGGCGGGCGCACGCGTCTGCAGATGCCCCGCCATGACGGCCGCGAGGCTCCAGGCGCTCCGCCGCCACCCCGTGAAGGGGTTCACCCCCGAGCGGCTGGACGCGGTGGAGCTCGCCGCGGGCGAGCCCTTTCCCTGCGACCGGCTGTGGGCGGTGGAGAACGGCCCCTCCGGCTTCGACCCCGCCGCCCCGGCGCATATCTCCAAGACGCGCTTCGCCGTGCTGGCGCAGATCCCTGGCGTGGCGCGGGCGCGCACGCGCTTCGACGAGGCCGCCGGCGTGCTCACCGTTCAGGCGGAGGGCCGCGAGCCCTTCATCGGCCGGGTCGGCGCGCCGGAAGGGGCCGCCGCCTTCGCCGCCTGGCTCGACGCCTTCCTGCGCACGGAGGAGCCGGACGCTGTGCGCGGACCGCTGCGCGTCGTCTCCGCCGCCGGCCACCGCTTCTTCGACGACCCGCGCGGGCACGTGTCGCTGCTGAACCTGGACACCGTCGCCGACTTCGGCCGGACCGAGGGCGTGCGGCTCGACCCCGAGCGCTTCCGCTGCAACCTCCACGTCTCCGGCTGGGCGCCCTGGTCGGAGCTGGAGCGGCCGGAGGGCGCGGTCCTGCGGATCGGCGCCGTGCGCCTGCGCGTTGTGAAGCCCATTCGCCGGTGCGTGGCGATCCATGTCGATCCGGAGCGGGGCGTGCGCGACCTGGACCTCGTGGGCGCCCT
This sequence comes from uncultured Caulobacteraceae bacterium, assembly GCA_964244065.1. Taxonomy (GTDB): domain Bacteria; phylum Pseudomonadota; class Alphaproteobacteria; order Caulobacterales; family Caulobacteraceae; genus JASLDZ01. Next base: position 47,531 of record CAXTHH010000004.1, read on the forward strand.
GCGCGCCAACTACGGCCATCCGTTCTGCGGCCTGTACATGCAGGTGGAGGCGGGCGGCCGCATCGCCCCGGGCGACGCCGTGGAGTGGGAGGACGCCGCGTGACCACCCTCGTCCAGGCCTGGACCCAGGCGCGCGACCGCCTCAAGGCCGCCCGGGTCGACAGCCCGGTGATCGACGCGCGCCTCCTGGTGGAGGCCGCCGCCGGCGCCTCGCGCACCGACATCGTCACCGACCCGTACCGGGAGGTGCCGGACGAGGCGATGGCGGTGCTGGACGACTACGTCGAACGCCGCAGCCGCCGCGAGCCGGTCAGCCGCATCCTGGGCCGCCGCGGCTTCTGGAAGATCATGCTTCAGGTCACGCCCGACGTGCTCTCGCCGCGGCCGGACACCGAGACGGTGGTGCAGGAGGCGCTGCGCCATTTCGAGGAACATCGCCGGTTCGACGTGCTGGACCTCGGCGTCGGCTCTGGCGCCATCATCCTGGCCATCCTGGCCGAGCGCCCGCTGGCCCGCGGCCTGGCCACCGACGTCTCCTCCGAGGCGCTGGCGGTGGCGCGGGACAACGCCGCCCGGCTGGGCCTGATCGACCGGCTGGCGCTGATGCACGGCGACTGGACCGAGGGCATGGCCGACGCCGCCTTCGACCTGGTGGTCTCCAACCCGCCCTACATCCCGGACGCGCATGTCGACGCGCTCGACCCCGAGGTGCGCGACCACGATCCCCACCTGGCGCTGAAGGGCGGGCCGGACGGGCTGGACCACTACCGCCGGCTGGCGCCCGAGGTGCTCCGCGTGCTGCGCCCCGGCGGCCGCTTCCTGCTGGAGATCGGTCACGACCAGTCCGCCGCCGTCGAGGCGCTGATGCGGGCGGCCGGAGCCGTGGGGGTCGCCACGGTGAAGGATCTCGCCGACCGGGACCGCGTGGTTGCGGGGGCGAGAAAGCCCTTGGAAACCGGGGCGTGAGACGCTAGACGGTCGTCGTCCCACTCCATCGCCGCCCAGACCGGGCTCGGCGCGGGGATCGGCCGGTGCGCTCCACAGCTTTTCAGGGCGCGCGAATCCGGGGACGAAGGAACCAGCGGCTCCAAACCTGAACGCGGGACCGGCGCTCACCGGCCCGCCGAGCATCAGAACCAGGCTCCAGCCGCACTCATCTCCAGGACCCCGCCGCCCCCTTGCGCGACCCGGGCGGCCCTAGGCGCGGAACGATGCGAGATTTCAAGGGCATGAAGCGTCAACGCGGCCGCAATCGCGGCGGCGGAGGCGGCGGCCAGCAGGGCGGCGGCAAGCCGCAGCACAACATCAACCGCGCCTTCGACTCGAACGGCCCGGACAACATCAAGGTGCGGGGCAACGCCCAGCACGTGTACGAGAAGTACCAGGCGCTGGCCCGCGATGCGACGCTGGGCGGCGACCGGGTGCTGGCGGAGAACCACCTCCAGCACGCCGAGCACTACTTCCGCACCCTGCGCGCCATCCAGCCGAACCGGGCCGCCAGCGAGATCGTGAGCCGCGACGGCCTGACCTCCGGCTACGACATCGACTTCGAGGACGAGGCCGTCGAGACCGCCATGGAGCAGGCGGACGCCCAGGCCGCCGCCCGCGCCGCCGAGCCGCAGCCCGAGCCCTCCGCCGAACCGGAAGCGCAGGCGCAGACCGGCGAGGGGCAGCAGCCCCGCTTCGACCGCGACCGGCAAGGCGGCGACCGCCAATGGCGGGACCGCTCCGACCGGCCCCAGGGCGAGTTCCGCGACCGCAACGACCGTCCCCAGGGCGGCTTCAACGCCGAGCGCCAGGACCGCGAGCGGCAAGGCGGCGGCGACCGTCCCGCCGTGGACCGGCCGCAGGGCGAGTTCCGCGATCGCGGCGACCGCCCGCGCTTCCGCGACCGCGACGACCGCTTCCGCGACCGCGAGCCGCGCCCCGAGGGCGAGCGGCCCCGCGACGAGCGCTCGACGGCCGACCGCGCTCCGCGCGAGGACCGGCCCGTCCGCGACGACCGCGGCGAGCGTCCGCGCTTCCGCGAGCGCGACGAGCGCTTCCGCGAGCCCCGGGCCGAGGGCGAGGCCGCCGCCGAACCCGCGCGCGAGCCGCGGTCCGAGCCCGCCCCCCTGCTGCGCAGCGAGGACGGCGGCGCCAGCGACGCGCCGGCCTTCCTGCAGGCCCCCGTCCCGGCGCTCGACGCCGAGGCCGGCGAGGCCCGCCGCCCCCGCGTCCGCCGCCGCCGTCCGCGCGACGAGGGCGAGGCCGAAGCCCCCGCTTCCGCCCCGGAGGTGGAGGAGGCCTGACGGCGTCACAGGGCGTCGACCCGTTCTCGTCAGACTCCGTCGCCCTCGGGCTTGCTCAAAGGGGCGACGGAGCCGGTTCACTCTGGCGAAGGACGGTCGAACGGACCCGGACGCGCGCCGCGGCGTTGGGATGGCGCGCCTCCCCCGCGCGCCGGAGTCCCCCGCCATGTCCAGCATTCGCCTGAAGCCGCTCTCCGACCAGACGATCGTCGTCACGGGGGCGAGTTCCGGCATCGGCCTCGCCATCGCCCGCAAGGCGGCCAAGGCTGGAGCACGGCTGTTCCTGATCTCCCGCGACGGCGCCGAGCTCGGGCGGATCGCGGCGGAGCTTCGGGAGGGCGGCGCAGAGGTCGAGCACGCCGTGGCCGACGTGGCCGACCGCACGGCGCTGGAGACGGCGTTCGACGCGGCGGCGGCCCGCTTCGGCCGGATCGACACGGTGGTCGCCAACGCCGGCGTCGCCATCTACGGCGACGTCCTCGCGACGCCCCGCGCCGAGCACGAGCGGCTGTTCCAGACCAACTACTGGGGCGCGGTGAACTCGGCGGAGCTGGCCGTGCCGCGCCTGCGCGAGGGCGGTGCGCTGATCGTCATCGGCTCGCTGGCGTCGGACATGGCGGCGCCCGGCATGGGCGTCTACGCCGCCAGCAAGCACGCGGTGAAGGGCTACGTGGATGCGGTGCGCATCGAGCTGAACCGCGACAAGGTCCCGGTCTCGCTCACCCTCGTCAAGCCGTCGGGCATCGGCACGCCCATCGACGAGCACGCCGTCGAGCACCTGGAGGGACGGGGCAAGATTCCCCCGCCCGTGTACGCGCCGGAGGTCGTGGCCGCAGCCGTGCTGCGCGCCGCCGTGCGGCCGTTCCGCGAGATCACCGTCGGCGGCGGCGGCCAGGCGCAGATCATGTTCGCCACGCACTTCCCGGGCCTGTTCGCCCGCTACGCCGGGCTGATGACGCCGCTGGTGCACGACCCCTCCAAGCCGGACACGGGCGACGACAACCTGTTCTCGCCCGCCGGGAACGGCGCGGCGCACAGCCGGCGCGAGCCCGCGGGCAAGTCCTTCAGCGTCTACACGGCGGCCACCACCCACCCGGGCCTCGCCGCCGCGGCGGCGCTGGCCGCGGGGCTGGCCGTGGCGGCCGCGATCGGCGTCGCCGGCCAGCGCAAGCGCAGGCCCCAGACCTGGGTCGAGGCCCGCTCGCGCGACCTGGAGCGGCTAGGCCGCCGCCTGCACCGCTGAGGTGTCCATCGCCGCCGCCGCGATCCCGAAGGAGCGGATGCGGGCGGCGGGATCGTGGATCTGGCCCGTGACCATGATCTCGTCGGCGCCCGTGCGGGCGGCGAAATCGATGATCCCGGCGCGGACCTGGCCGGGGTCGCCGACCACCGAGCAGCGCAGCGCCTGGGCCAGCATGCGCGCCGCCATCGGGTCGAGCGCCGCCTCGTAGCCGGCCTGCGGCCGGGGCAGCTTGCCCGGCCGGCCGGTGCGCAGGTTCACGAACGCCTGCTGAAGCGAGCTGAACAGGAGGCGGGCCTCGGCCTCCGTGTCGGCGGCGAAGACGTTCAGGCCGAGCATCACGTGCGGGGCGGCCAGCCGTTCGGAGGGCCGGAACTTGCGGCGGTAGATGTCCACCGCCCCCTCCATCTCGCCGGGCGCGAAGTGGCTGGCGAAGGCGTAGGGCAGGCCCAGGTGCGCCGCGAGCTGCGCGCCGAAGGTGGAGGAGCCCAGGATCCAAACCGGCACGTCCTGCCCCTCGCCGGGGGAGGCGCGCACCGTTTGTCCGGGCGTCGCGGGACGGAACCAGCCCAGGAGCTCCACAACATCCTGCGGGAAGCCGTCCACGTCGCCGGCGAGGTTGCGGCGCAGCGCCTGGGCGATCAACTGGTCGGAGCCGGGCGCCCGGCCCAGCCCCAGGTCGATGCGGCCCGGGAACAGGGCGGCGAGCGTGCCGAACTGCTCGGCGATCACCAGCGGCGCGTGGTTGAGCAGCATGATCCCGCCCGCGCCCACGCGGATGGTGGAGGTCGCGGCCGCCACCTGCCCGATGACCACCGCCGTCGCCGCGCTGGCGATCCCCGGCATGCCGTGATGCTCGGCCAGCCAGTAGCGGCCGTAGCCGAACCGCTCCGCCGCCTGGGCGAGCGCCACCGTGTTGCGGAGCGCGGTGGAGACGTCGCTCCCCTCGGGCACGGGGCAGAGGTCGAGGACGGAGAGGGCGGGCATGCGCGATAGGTGGGGAGGCATGGCCAGGTGCGCACCACCTGTCCCTTCCGTCGTCCTCGGACTTGATCCGAGGACCGGGCACAGCCCTCGGATCCAGTCCGAGGGCGGCGGGGTGATGAGCGCGGAGCAAGGGTCGCTGGGCCGCCTCAGTCCTCGATCGCGGCGTAGACCAGGTTCCGCAGCTGGCCGCGGAAGTTGTACGTGGAGGACGGCAGCAGCTGGGTCATGAAGATCACGACCAGGTCCTCCAGCGGGTCCACCCAGAAGATCGTGGAGGCGGCGCCGCCCCAGTAGTACTCGCCCTGCGACGGGGAGCCCGCACGCACGCCGTCCGTGGTCATGGCGAAGCCCAGGCCGAAGCCGACGCCCTTGGGCATGGTCTCCGAGAAGCTGTCGATGGCCAGCGCGGCCAGGTCCTGGCCACCCGGCAGGTGGTTCTCGGTCATCAGGTCCAGCGTCCGCGGCCCGAGTATGCGCTCGCCGTCCAGCTCGCCGCCCCGGCGCAGCATCTCGCAGAAGCGGTGGTAGTCGCCGAGCGTGGAGACCAGGCCGCCGCCGCCGGAAAAGAAGGCGGGCTCCTGCAGGAACGGGCTCCGGGCGGGGTCGTCCGCCACCTTCAGCCCCCGGTCCTCGCCCCGCGCGTAGCAGGCGGCGAAGCGGTCGGCCTGGTCGGGGCGCACGTGGAAGCCCGTCTCCTTCATGCCCAGCGGCGCGAAGATCTCGTCGTGGAGGAAGCGGTCGAGCCGCCGGCCGGACAGGCGCTCCACCAGGGCGCCGACGACGTCGGTGGCCAGCGAGTACATCCACCGCTCGCCGGGCTGGTAGCGCAGGGGCGTCTGGGCGAGCTTGCCCATGAACGCCTCCAGCGTCTCGGCCGGGTCGCGCCGGATCTTCAGCCGCTTGTAGACGGCGTCCACCGGGTCGCCCCCGCCCGGCGCGCCCAGATCCTCCAGCAGGCCGCCGTAGGTGAAGCCGGCGGTGTGGGTCAGCACGTCGCGGTAGGTGACCGGGCGGCGCGCCGCCTCGGTGACCAGGTCATCGCCCTCGCCCGAGACGTAGACCTTCGGGTCGCGGAACTCGGGGAAGGCCTTGTGGATCGGGTCGTCCAGCTGGAAGGCCCCGCGCTCCCACAGGCTCATCAGCGCCACCGACGCGATGGGCTTGGTCATCGAGTAGATGCGCAGCACCGTGTCGGCCGTCATCGGCGCGTCCAGCGACAGGTCGCGGGAGCCGAGCATGTGCTGGAAGGCCACGTGCCCGTGGCGGGCCACCAGAACCTGGCAGCCGGCGATCCGCCCGGGACCGACATAGGCCGACTGCAGGAAGTCGCCGATGCGGTCGAGCCGCCTGGCGTCCATGCCCGCCTTGCGCGCCTGCTTGCCCATGCCGGTGGTCTCCTCAGCGACGCCGCGCGCCGACGGCGGACGGCTTCTGCACCCGCGCGATCAGGTCGCCCATGGCGAAGGCGATGTCCACCGGGTGCAGTCCGGCCTTCCCGCCGACAGTCTCGGAGGGGTGGGGCGTGGCGGACCGGGCGCCGCCGGGCGCCGGGCGGGCTTCCCTTGCGGGGCGACCGCGCGCGCACGACATTCCACCTCCAAGGAGAGTGTGGATTGTCTGAGATCTTCGACGGCCTCGAGGTGCCCGGGGCGTTCCGCCCGCGCAGCGGGGCCTACGCCTTCGACGTGGACCAGGGGCTGCGCTCGGTGGTGGCGCTGGAGGCGCGCATACCGTCCGACGCCTTCACGGCGGAGACGCTGGGGACCGAGCGGATCGGCAACGCCGTGGTGATCGGCCCCGACCGGGTGCTGACCATCGGCTACCTCGTCACCGAGGCCGAGTCCGTGACCCTGACCACCCGCGACGGCCGCGCCGTGCCCGCGCACGTGCTGGGCGTGGATCCGGAGACGGGCTTCGGCCTGCTGCACGCGCTGGAGCCGCTGGAGCTGCCCGCCCTGACGCTGGGCGACAGCCGACGGCTGCGGCCCGGCGCGCCGGTGATCGTGGCGGGCGCCGGCGGCGTGGCGCACGCGCTGGCCGCCGCGGTGACCGCCCGCGAGCCGTTCGCCGGCTACTGGGAGTACGCCCTGGACCACGCCCTGTTCACCACGCCGGCGCACCCGCACTGGAGCGGCGCGGCGCTGCTGGGCGAGTCCGGCGAGCTCCTGGGCGTGGGCTCGCTGCACGTGGAGGCGCGGGACGGCGAGACGAAGTCGGCGCGCCCGCAGAACATGTTCGTGCCGATCGAGCTCCTGCCGCCCATCCTGAACGAGCTCTCCAGGGGCGTCCGCCCGCATGCGCCCCGGCCTTGGCTGGGCGTGTTCGCGCAGGAGGTGGAGGGTCACGTGGTGATCGTGGGCGCCTCGCCGAACTCGCCCGCCGGCAAGGCGGAGCTCAAGCGCGGCGACATCGTCCACGCCATCGGCGGCGAGCCGGTGACGGGGCTCGGCGACTTCTACCGCCGGCTTTGGGCGCTCGGCCCTCCCGGCGTGGACGCGCCGTTGGTGCTGCAGCGTGAGGGCGACGTGTTCGGCGTGGTGGTGACCACTACGGACCGCACGCGCCTGCTGAAGGCGCGCAGGCTGAACTAGCGGGCGCGCTCGCAGAAGGCCTTGGCGGCGGCGAAGGCGCTCGGGACCACGCCGCGCAGGCTCTGCGAGCGCAGCAGGCGCACGCCCAGCTCGCCGTCCCGGCGCCATACCACCTGCGCCTGGTGCGCCAGGAAGGTGTGCGGGTCGGCCAGCACGAACAGGTCGGGCAGGCCCTCCGCGCCGCGCTGGCGCAGCCGCGCCCCCGCGTCGGACAGGTCCACGATCAGCACGGAGGCGTTCAGTCCGTCGGGCCTGAACACCCGCCCCTCGCGCAGGGCGGCGGCCCGGGGCAGGAGGCGGCGTTCCAGGCTCTGCGGGGCGGCGGCGGACATGGGTCGAGCCTAGGCCGGAAGGCTTAAGGAGCGCTGACTCTGTCGGGCAGGCGGAACAGGGCCGAGCGGTCCGCGTTGCCCCGCCGGACTTGGCCGCCGGAGCACGCTTGGACTTCGACGACCTGCTCATCTTCGCGCCCGACGATGTGGACCTGTCGCGTTCGCCGCTGCGCCGCGGCTGGCCCGCCGACGAGCCCACCCGTGTGCTGGGCGCCTTCAACCCCGGCCTGACGCGCCTGCCCGACGGCGATCTCCTCTTGATGGTGCGGGTGGCCGAGGCGCTGTCCGAGCCCGTGCGGGACGGGCGGGTGCGCGCGATCCGCCGCACGCAGGAAGGCTGGGCGCTCGACCCCTACCCGCTCGACGCGGTGGACATGGCCGACCCGCGCCAGTTCCAGCTGCGCCGCCCCGGCCCGCGCACGCTGGGCCTGACCTCGCTCTCCTGGCTGCTGCCCGTGCGGCTGTCGCCCGACGGCCGCGCGGTGAAGGCGGTGATGTACGACCGGGCGGTCGCGCCGGGCGCCTCCTACGAGAGCCTGGGGGTCGAGGACGCGCGTATCTCCCGCGTCGACGGCCGGTGGTGGATGACGGTGTGCGCCGTCTCCGCCGAGCGGCTGGGCACGGCGCTGTACAGCTCCGACGACGGGCTGGGCTGGCGGCGCGAGGGCCTGGTGCTTGATCACCTGAACAAGGACATGCTGCTGTTCGAGGGGCGGATCGGGGGCGCCTGCTGGGCGCTGACGCGGCCGCTTGGCGAGGTGTGGTTCGCCTACCCGGACGGGGCGGACTGGGCGGGCGGCCCGTCGATCAACTTCGCCGTCTCGCCCGACGCCCTGCACTGGCGGCCGACCGAGGCGCCCGGCCTGCGCGCGCGGCGCGGGTCGGTGATGGCGTCGAAGCTCGGCGGGGGCACGCCGCCGGTGCTCACCGACGCAGGCTGGCTGACGCTGTACCACGGGGTGGAGCTGCGCGAGCAGGTGGGCGTCTACCGCACCTATTGGGCGCTGCTGGACCGGGACGACCCGACCCGCATCCTGCGCCAGGACGAGACGCCCGTGCTGGAGGCGCGCCCCGACCTGACCGCGCCCATCGCCGACCGGCTCTACCTGCCGACCCCCGTGGTGTTCAGCACGGGGATGGTGGACGGGGGCGACCACTGGATCGTCGCCTCGGGCGAGGCCGACCTCGCCTGCCGCATGTCGTTCATCCCCAAGGCGCGGTTCGCATGAGCGCGCGGCCGTGGTGGGAGACCGCGGTGGTCTACCAGGTCTACCCGCGCTCCTTCCAGGACACGGACGGAGATGGGATCGGCGACCTGCGGGGCGTCGAGCGGCGGCTGGACCACCTGGTCGACCTCGGCGTGGACGCGGTCTGGATCAGCCCGGTGTTCCCCTCCCCCATGGCGGACTTCGGCTACGACGTGGCGGACTACTGCGGGATCGACCCCCGCTTCGGGACCATGGCCGACTTCGACCGGCTGCTGGCCGCGGCGCACGCGCGAGGGCTGAAGCTGATCCTCGACTTCGTGCCGAACCACAGCTCGGCCGAGCATCCCTGGTTCGAGGAGAGCCGCAGCTCGCGCGAGAACTCGAAGCGCGACTGGTACATCTGGCGCGACGCGGCCCCGGGCGGCGGGCCTCCGAACAACTGGATCAGCGACTTCGGCGGCAGCTCCTGGGAGTGGGACTGGACCACTGGCCAGTACTACCTCCACGCCTTCCTGCCCGAGCAGCCGGACCTGAACTGGCGCAATCCAGACCTGCGCGCCGCCATGCTGGACGTGCTGCGGTTCTGGTTCGACAAGGGCGTGGACGGCTTCCGCATCGACGTGCTGTGGCACGTGATCAAGGACGCGCAGTTCCGCGACAACCCGCCCAAGCCCGACCACGTCGCCCGCATGGGCGAGCTGTTCGATCAGCTGCAGGTCCACAACACGAGCCAGCCGGAGGCGCACGACGTCGCGGCCGCCATGCGCGCGGTGGCCGACGGCTACCCCGGCGACCGCGTGCTGATCGGTGAGATCTATCTGCCGACGCCCGAGCTCATGGCCTGGTACGGCACGCCGGAGCGGCCAGAGGTCGTCCCGTTCAACTTCGGCCTGATCGGCGCAGAGTGGCGCGCACAGGTGCTGCACAGGCTGATCGCCGACTACCTGGCCGCCCTGCCGCCGGGCGCCGCGCCCACCTGGGTGCTCGGCAACCACGACCGGCCCCGCATCGCCGCGCGCGTGGCCGAGGCGCAGGCCAGGGTCGCCGCGGTGCTGCTGCTGACCCTCGGCGGCTCGCCGACGATCTACTACGGCGACGAGCTCGGCCTGGCGGACGTGGCGATCCCGCCGGATCGGGTGCAGGATCCCGCCGAGCTCCGCAACCCCGGCCTGGGCGTCGGGCGCGACCCGGTGCGCACGCCCATGCCGTGGGACGCCTCGCCCAACGCCGGCTTCACCACGGGCGAGCCCTGGCTGCCGCTGAACGCCGACTGGCCGTCGCGCAACGTGGCCGCGCAGGACGGCGCGGCGGGGTCGATGCTGGAACTGCACCGCGCGCTCCTGCGCCTGCGCCGCGCGCACCCGGCGCTGCGCGGCGGCGGCCTGGAACTGCTGCCCGCCGACGCCCGCGTGCTCGCCTACGCCCGCCGCGACGGCGGCGACCACGCGCTGGTGGCCCTGAACCTCACCGCCGAGCCCGCCGAGCTGTCGCTGCCGAGCTGGGCGGCGTCGCTGCCCGTGCGCCTGTCCACGGTCGCGGGCGACGCCGCACGCGACAGCGCGACGCTCCACCTGCGCTCGAACGAGGCCGTGGTGCTGACGGGAGTACGGATGTGATCTGGGCGGACGCCTTCCTCTCCCTCCCCCTCGTGGGGAGGGGGGACCAGCCGCAGGCTGGTGGGTGGGGGGCCGCCCAGGCGCATGGCGCACGACCAGGCGCCGCCTGGGATGGAGTTCGCTTGCACGCCTCCCAGCTGTGGACCCCCACCCACCAGGCTTCGCCTGGTCCCCCCTCCCCACAAGGGGGAGGGAGAAGGGCCCTATGAAGATCGCCATGCTCGCGCCGATCAGCTGGCGCACGCCGCCGCGGGCGTACGGGCCGTGGGAGCTTGTCACCTCGCTGCTCACCGAGGCGCTGGTCGCCCGCGGCGTGGACGTGACGCTGTTCGCCACCCAGGACTCGCACACGGCGGGCACGCTCGCGGGCGTGGTCCCCCGCGCCTACTCCGAGGACCCGTCCATCGACGCCAAGGTGTGGGAGGCGCTGCACGTGGCCCACGTGTTCGAGCGCGCGGGCGAGTTCGACCTGATCCACAACCAGGCCGACTTCGTGCCCCTGGCCTTCTCGCGCCTGGTGGACACGCCCGTGGTCACGACCATCCACGGCTTCAGCGGCCCGCGCATCCTGCCCGCCTACCGCGCCTATGCCGACCGGGTGAGCTACGTGGCCATCAGCGAGGCCGACCGCTCGCCCCACCTGCCCTACGCCGCCACCATCCATCACGGCGTCCCGCTGGACGACTTCCCGTTCGACCCCGCAGGCTCTGACGACCTGCTGTTCTTCGGCCGCATGCACCCCGACAAGGGGGCCGCCCAGGCGATCGCCTGCGCCCGCGCGGCCGGCCGTCGCCTGCTCATGTGCGGCATCGTGCAGGACGAAGGCTACTTCGCCCGCGAGGTGGAGCCCGGGATCGACGGCGACCGCGTGCGCTACGTCGGCCCGGTGGGCGGAGCCGAGCGCACCCGCGCGCTCGGCGGCGCGGCGGCGCTGCTGCACCTGATCGACTTCGAGGAGCCCTTCGGCCTGTCGGTGGTGGAAGCCATGGCCTGCGGCACGCCGGTGATCGCCACGCGCCGCGGCTCCATGCCCGAGCTGATCGCGCACGGCGTCACCGGCTTCCTGGTGGACAGCGTGGAGGAGGCCGTCGCCGCCGTGGCGCGCCTGCCCGAGATCGACCGCGCCGCCTGCCGGGCGCGCGTGGCCGAGCGCTTCAGCGTGGGGCGGATGGCCGACCGCTACCTTGCGCTCTACCGCACCCTGGTGGCCAGATGACGCGATCCCGAGAGCGGCGCGGGGACGCCGGAGCTCACACGCTCTTCGCCGGTCCGAGCGCACGGCCGGCGCTTCGCAGCCTTTCCCGTCGTCATCCGCCGCGCCCCGCGGGGCGGGTCAGCCTGCCCGCCCGGGGAGTCCCTCGTGCGCCGCCAGCGCCGCCCGCAGTTCGTCCACCAGGATCTCGCGCAGTCGGGGCGGCGAGAGCACGTCGACGGCCGGACCCCAGCTGAACAGGTGCCAAGCCAGCTCGCGCATGCCGCTGGCGCGGAAGCGGACGACCACCGCCCCGCCCGGCTCGCGCTCCACGGTCTGCCCGACGTGGAAGCGCCAGCGCAGGGCGCTCTCCGCCGCCTCCGGCCGGAAGCGCAGGGCCACCTCCTCCACGGCGTCCTGGTAGATGCCGAAGCTGCGGTCGGCGTAGGCCTGCAGCGAGAACCCCTCCGGCCGCATGGCCGGGCGGTCCAGCACCTCGACCTGCGACAGGCGGTCCAGCCGCCAGTTGCGCGGCTCCCCCTCCCCCTCGGCGGCCACCAGGTAGTTGGCGCGCCCGAACAGCAGGCCATAGGGCGTCACCTCGCGCACCTGCCCCGGCGTGCGGCCTCCGGCATAGGCGAAGCGCAGGGCAGAGCCGCCCTTGATCGCCTCGCGCACCACGCCCAGCACCGCGTCGCTCTCCGAGGGGCGCGGGCCCGCCTGCACGGCGATGGCCTCCGCCTGCAGCAGCGCCTCCAGATCGGGCGCGATGCGGCGGCGGGCCGGCGCGCGGAGGGCGGCCAGCACCTTCTTCTCCAGCGTTCTCAGCGCGCCGCCCCGCACCGCCGCGCCCTGCGCCTCGAGGTCGGAAGCGGCGGCGCCCAGGGCGGCCAGCTCGTCGGCTGTGGGCGCGTTCAGGAATCCGTCCAGCCCGGCGGGGATGCGGAAGCGCTTCGTCGGCGGATCAGGGATCGCCTCCATCTCGGGGAAAAGCTCCCACAGGGCGTCGCGCATGCGCTCGGTGGTGCGGCGGTCGGCGCCGATCGCCTGGCCCATCTCGTCGAGCGTCAGCCCCTCCGCCGAGCCCGCCAGCGCCCGGGCGAGCCGCAGCAGGTTGGCCGCCTTCTCGTGCCGCATGAGGCCTCCGCCGCTACGTCCAAAGGTGACGTAGCGGCCGTTCATACCGCATCCGTCGAACAGATGGAGCCCGCCATGGCCACCGCCGCCCGCCAACCCAAGCGCCTCACCGTCCAGGGCCGCCGCACGCTGATGACCTCGCCGCGCGCCATGCGCCACGCTCCGCCCTCGGGCGAGCTGATCAACGCGGTGCTGCAGTACGCCGACGTGAGCACCGACATGGGGGGCGGGCGCACCCTCTACCGCCTGTCCGCCCGCCGCATGGCCGACCCCGTGATCACCGGCCCCCTCGGCCGCGAGGCTCCGCGGCTGGCCGACGTGGGCGTGGTGTGGGACGAGGTGGAGGACGAGATCTTCCGCGTGCTGGACGCCGCCCTGGGCGACCGGCTGGACGAGACGCCCGCCGGCCCGGACCCGCGGGAGGAGCCCCGGTTCGAGCTCACCGCCGCGGCGCTCGCCTACCTCGCCGCCTCCGGCGGGAGGGCCTGACGACGTCTCGACACATGGGCGAATGATTCGCCCTGACGGAACGCCTTTTCTGTGCAATGACTCCGGGGCCCACACGGGGCGACAGAGAGCGACACGGCAGGTTCATCTATGGCGAGCGGTACGGTTAAGTGGTTCAACGGAACCAAGGGCTTCGGCTTCGTGGAGCCCACTGACGGCTCCGGCGACGTCTTCGTGCACATCAGCGCGGTGGAACGCGCCGGTCTGTCCTCCCTGAACGAGGGCGACACGGTGGAGTACGAACTCGTCGCCGACCGGCGCACGGGCAAGTCGTCGGCCGACAATCTGGTGGTCACGGGCCACGGCGCCCCGACCTCGGGCGGGGGTGGTGGCGGCGGCGGGTACGGCGACCGTCCCGCGCGGCCCCCGCGCGCCGGCGGCTTCGGCGGCGGCGGTGGTGGTGGCGGCTATGGTGGCGGCGGCGGCTACGGCGGCGGCGGTGGAGGCGGCGCGAGCGGCCCGGCGGTGACCGGCGTGGTGAAGTTCTTCAACACCACCAAGGGCTTCGGCTTCATCCAGCCTGAGAACGGCGGCGCGGACGTGTTCGTGCACATCTCGGCCGTGGAACGGTCTGGCCTGCGCAGCCTGAACGAAGGCCAGCGCGTGTCCTTCCAGGTCGGCACCGACCGCAAGACGGGCAAGGCCGCGGCCGAGAACGTCGAGCTCGCCTAGGGCTTCAGGCGCGGCGGTTCACGCCGCCGCGCCGGCCTTGACGAACCTATGGTGATACCGCCCGATCAGGGCGGCGTAGACCTGTGTCAGCGTCTCTAGGTCGGCGAGCGGAACCCGCTCGTCGACCTTGTGCATGGTGGCGCCCACCAGCCCGAACTCCACCACCGGGCACAGGGCGCGGATGAAGCGCGCATCCGACGTGCCGCCCGAAGTGGACAGCTCCGGCTCGACCCCCGCGACGTCGCGCACCGCCTCGGCCACCAGCGAGGTGAAGGGGCCGGATCCGGTGAAGAAGGCCTCGCCCGAGGTGCGGCTCTCCAGCCGGATCGTCCCCGCGAAATCCGCGCCCGCCTGATCGCAGATGGACTGCAGGCGCTCATGAAGCTTCGCCCCGGTCCAGTGCGGGTTGAAGCGGATGGAGAGCTTCGCGGACGCCTTGGCCGGGATGAGGTTGCGCGTGGGGTTGCCCACCTCCAGGTCGGTAAGCTCCAGGTTGGAGGCCTGGAACTCGGGGTAACCCTCGTCCAGCCGCTCGGTCGCCAGACGGTGGCACAGGGCCACCAGCACGGGCGCCGGGTTGGCGGCCCGGTGGGGGTAGGCGACGTGGCCCTGCACGCCCTCCACCGTGATCGTGGCGTAGAAGCTGCCGCGGCGGCCGACCTTGACCATGTCGCCCAGCGCCGCGACGCTGGTGGGCTCGCCCACCAGACAGTGGTCGATGCGCTCGCCCTCGGCCAGCAGCGCCTCCACCACCTTGCGCGTGCCGTTCAGCGCCTCGCCCTCCTCGTCGCCGGTGATCAGCAGGGAGAGCGGACCCGCGTCCGCGCCAGCCCGCGCCGCCGCCGCGATCCAGGCCGCCACCCCGCCCTTCATGTCCGCGGCGCCCCGGCCGATCAGCGCGCCGTCGCGCAGTTCGGCGTCGAACGGGCCCGAACTCCAGTCCGCCTCGGCCCCGGGAGGCACCACGTCCACATGCCCGGCGAAGCATAGGTTCGAGCCCTCGCCGCCGCGCTTGGCGTAGAGGTTCTCGATGGTCCCGAACGGCATGCGGCGGCAGGCGAAGCCCAGCGCTTCCAGCCAGCCCTGCACCAGGTCCATCGCCCCCGCGTCGGCCGGCGTGATCGAGGGGCGGCGGATCAGCGCCCGCGCGAGGCCGACGGGGTCGCCCAGGGACGTGGCCAGGGGAGTCGGCAGGCTGTCGCGGTCCATGCCGAGCGCTTAGGCTGGGCCGCGCCGCCGCGCAAACCCGAGGCCGCCCGTGAGGATCGACATCGCCGCCGCACCGACGAGCTTCGGCACGGGCTACCCCGACCCCTACGCCACGCCCTGCCTCGGCCGTCGCCGCTGGCGACTGGGCGACGCGGCGGGGCTGGACCAGTTCGGCGTGAACCTGCTGCGCCTGCCCGCCGGCCAGTGGTCCAGCCAGCGGCACTGGCAGCACGGTGAGGACGAGTTCGTCTACGTGCTCGAGGGCGAGGTGGTCATGATCACCGACGCCGGCGAGGAGGTGATGCGGCCGGGCGATTGCGCGGGCTTCAAGGCCGGCGAGCCGAACGGCCACCACTTCCAGAACCGGACGGACGCCGAGGCGGTGTTGTTGGAGGTGGGTGCGCGCCGGCCCGGCGGTGACGGCGCGACCTATCCCGACATCGATCTGCACCTGAACGCGGGGGGCGCCGGATACACCCATGTGGACGGCGCGCCGTATCCAACCACGGGCCGACGCTCGACCTAGCCGCTTAGAACGGCCAAGCTCGGGCATGCTCGGCCCCGCCCTCGCCCTCGCTCTCGCCCTGCAGGCCGCTGCAGTTGCGCCGTCTGCGCCCTCGCCGCTGGCCGGCGACTGGGTCGTGGACCTGACGCCCTCGCCCACGGCGAAGCCGTACCTCAAGGGCATGACGCTGGCGCCCGCGGCTGACGGCACGGTGACCGGCCAGTTCTACGACAGCGAGATCCAGGCGGGCCGTTGGAAGGCGCAGGGCGGCCGCACCTGCGCCAGCTTCCGCACCAGCGACGGCGAGGGGCCGTACCACACGGCCGTGTGCCTGACGCCCGGCGGCGCGCAGGGCCAGACCTGGGCCGAGCAGCGCGCCTTCGTGTTCGTCTGGTCCGCCCGCCGCGCCACGACGGCGGACAAGGCGCAGCCCTGGTCGTGAGCTAGTCGCGCAGGAGCTCGTTCACGCTGGTCTTGGAGCGCGTCTGGGCGTCCACCGTCTTGACGATCACCGCGCAGGCCAGGCCCACCCCGCCGTTCGGGTCGGGCAGCACGCCCGGGACCACCACGCTGTAGGGGGGCACGCGGCCGCGGTGAACCTCGCCGGTGGTGCGGTCCACGATCTTGGTGGACTGGCCCAGGAACACGCCCATGGAGAGCACCGCGCCCTCCTCCACGATCACGCCCTCGGCCACCTCGGAGCGGGCGCCGATGAAGCAGCCGTCCTCGATGATGGTCGGGTTGGCCTGCAGCGGCTCCAGCACGCCGCCGATGCCCGCGCCGCCCGACAGGTGCACGTTGGCGCCGATCTGCGCGCAGGAGCCCACGGTG
Source organism: uncultured Caulobacteraceae bacterium (assembly GCA_964244065.1). GTDB lineage: Bacteria > Pseudomonadota > Alphaproteobacteria > Caulobacterales > Caulobacteraceae > JASLDZ01. The sequence goes on from CAXTHH010000004.1 coordinate 63,849, forward strand.
GCCCAGGTGTCGACCATGGTCCCCTCCCCCACCCGCGCGCCGATGTTGACGAAGGAAGGCATCAGGATGGCGTTACGGCCGATGTAGGCTCCCCGGCGGACCACCGCGCCCGGCACGACGCGGAAGCCGGCGCTCGTGAAGTCGTCGGCCTTCCAGTCGTCGAACTTGGTCGGGACCTTGTCCCACGCCGCGGCCTGGCCGTTTCCGCCGCCCATCAGCTGGTTCTCCGACAGGCGGAAGGAGAGCAGCACCGCCTTCTTCAGCCACTGGTGCGTCACCCAGACGCCGGCGACCTTCTCGGCCACCCGCGCCTCGCCGGTGTCGAGCAGGTGCAGCGCCGCCTTCACCGCCTTCTTCACCCCGCCCTTGGTGTCCGGCCCGATCACCGCCCGGTCCTCCCAGGCCGTGTCGATCTCCTTCTCCAGGTCGTGCAGGTCTTGGCTCATGCTGAGGATCTCAGGCGGCGTGGGCGGAGGTGCGGGCGCGGGCCAGGAACGGCGCGAGGCGGTCGGTGCGGTGATCGACGAATGCGCTCGTGTCCGCGCTGGCGTGCGGGCCGACCAGCACCGTGGTCATGCCGAGGTCGGCGGCTGGCGCGAGGTTCTTCACCGAGTCCTCGAAGAAGGCGGTCGAGCCCGGCGTCACGGCGTGGCGGGCCATCATGCGGGCGAACGCCTCCGGCTGCGGCTTGGGCAGCAGGTCGGCCGCCTCCAGGTGGAAGACGTCGCCGAACAGGTCGGTCATGCCGAGATGCGCCAGCACTCGCACCGCGTGCGCCTCGCTGGCGTTGGTGAAGATCAACCGGCGGCCGGGCAGCGCCTCCAGCGCGCGGTTCAGGGCGAAGTCGGGCGTCAGGCTGTCGATGGCGACGTCGTGCACCTCCTCCAGGAAGCCGTGCGGCTCGATCCCGTGGTTGGCCATCATGCCGGCCAGGGTGGTGCCGTGCTCGTGCAGGTAGCGCTTCTGCAGGGCGTAGGCGGCCGGCCGGTCCAAACCGACCTCGCGCATGACGTAGTCCGTCATGCGGCCCTCGATCAGCGTCACGAACTCGGTTCCGGGCGGGTAGAGCGTGTTGTCGAGGTCGAACAGCCAGGTGTCCACGTGGCGCAGGTCGGCGCGGGGCGGCAGCTCGGCGTCGGCGACGGACGGGGGGGCGGCGATCAGCGACATACCAGAGTTCCCGCACCGTGCTCGCTGAACAGCTCCACCAGCATGGCGTGCGGGCGGCGGCCGTCGAGGATGACTACGGCCTCCACCCCGGCCTCCACCGCGGCGATGGCGGTCTCGAGCTTGGGGATCATGCCGCCGCTGGCGACGCCGGTGGCGATCAGCTCGCGCGCTTGCTCCAGGCCCATCTGCCGGATCAGCTCGCCCTTGTCGTCCAGCACGCCGGCCACGTCGGTGAGCAGCAGCATGCGCTTGGCGTTCAGCGCGGCGGCCACGGCGCCCGCGGCGGTGTCCGCGTTGATGTTGTAGGTGGCCCCGTCCTCGGAGACGCCGATGGGCGCGATCACCGGCACATAGTCCTGGTCGGCGTAGATCAGCGCCTCGACGATCTTGGGGTCCACCTCACGGGGATCGCCGACGAAGCCGAGGTCGACCGCCTGCTCGACCCGGCTGTCCGGGTCGATACGCGTGCGGGCCGCCTTCTCCACGGTGATCAGCCGGGCGTCCTTGCCGGAGAGGCCCACGCCGCGGACGTCGGCCTCTGTGCCCGCGCGGTTGATGTAGTTGACGATCTCCTTGTTGATCGCGCCGGACAGGACCATCTCGGCCACCTCCATCGTGGCCTCGTCGGTGACGCGCAGGCCGTCGATGAACGTCGACTGCACGCCCGCCTTCTTCAGCCAGGCGGAGATCTGCGGGCCGCCGCCGTGCACCACCACCGGATGCACGCCCAACAGCTTCAGCAGCACGGCGTCGGCGGCGAACTTCCGCGCGACCTCCTCCTCGCCCATGGCGTGGCCGCCGTACTTGATGACCACCGTCTCGCGGTCATAGGTCGAGATGTAGGGCAGGGCCTCGGCGAGCGTCCGCGCGGTGGCCCAGCCCGCTTCCTCTGTCGAGGCGGCGTCGGTCATGGCGCGGGGCTGTAGCGGGTTCGGCCCACGCTCGCCATCCCGCTCAAGCGACGGTCGCCTCCGCGACCTCGGCCCGCAGCTCGGCCAGGCCCAGGCCGGTGGAGCTGGAGGTCAGGGCGACGCGCGGGAAGGCGGCCGGGCGCTTGGCGATGGCCTTGGCGGTCTCGGCCACCACCTGGGCGAGGTCGGAGGCGGGGCGCACCTTGTCGGCCTTGGTGAGCACCACCTGGTAGCTGACGGCGGCGAGGTCGAGGGCGTCCAGCGCCTCCCTGTCCGGCGGCTTCAGGCCGTGGCGGCTGTCGATCAGCAGGTACACGCGCTTCAGGTTGGGCCGCCCGCGCAGGTAGTCGCGGCCGAGGTTCTGGAAGCGCGCGATGCTCTTCTTGTCCGCGCGGGCGAAGCCGTAGCCCGGCAGGTCGGCCAGCCGCACGCGCTCGCTGAGCAGGAACAGGTTCACCTCGCGCGTGCGGCCGGGCTCGTTGGAGGCGCGCGCCAGGTCGTGCCGGCCGGTGAGCGCGTTGATCAGCGAGGACTTGCCCACGTTGGAGCGCCCGGCGAAGGCCACCTCCGGCAGGTCGGGCGCGGGCAGCTGCTCGATCTTGGCCGCGCCCAGCAGGAAGCGGCACTCGTGCGCGAACAGGATGCGCGCGGCCTCCAGCTGCTCTTCGCCCCAGTCCGCATGGGCGAGCAGGGTCACGGGCAGCCCTTCCCCCTGGCCCTCGGGCCTGACCCGAGGGCCAGGCCCGAGGGCGACGGAGGGGGAGTCGGCGGGGAGTTGGAGCGAGACCTCACGTCCCGGGAACCGGCGTGCCGCGCACCCGCGCGATGAAGGTGTCGATCGGGTTCTCGGTCTTGTGGCGGTGCATGATCACGTACTGCTGGATGATGGTCAGCATGGACGACCACACCCAGTAGATCAGCAGGCCCGCCGCCACGTGCGCCATGAAGAACGTGATCACGATCGGCATCAGCGCGAAGATCTGCTTCTGCATGGGGTCGATGCCCGCCGTCTGAGGGCTCATGGCCTGCAGCAGCCACTGCACGGCGCCGTAGAGGATGGCGATGACGCCGATGTGCAGCGGCCCGTCGAGGAAGCCGCCGATGCCGGGCGTGGAGGCCACCTGCCAGGGGATCAACCCGAACAGGTTCACGAAGCTGGTCGGCTCCTGCGAGCTCAGGTCCGGCACGCCCAGGAAGCGCGCGTGGCGCATCTCGATGGCCACGGTGAACACCTTGGACAGGGCGAAGAAGATGGGGATCGGCACCAGCGCGGGCAGGCAGCCCGCCAGCGGGTTCACCTTCTTGGCCTTGTAGAGCTCCATGGTGGCGACCTGCTGCTTCTGCGGATCGTCCTTGTGGCGTTCCTTAATGGCGTTCACCTCGGGGATCAGCTTGCGCATCTCCGCCTGGCTGGCGAACGAGCGGTTGTAGAGCGGGAAGGTCAGCACCACCCGCACCACCGTCAGCATGAGGATCGCGACGCCGATCGAGCCGGTCCAGCCCTGGAAGGTGGTGAGCAGCCAGAAGATGGGCCGGGTCAGGAACCACAGCCGGCCCCAGTCGATCGCGTCCGAGAACTTGGGCAGGGCCAGCTGCTTCTCGTAGGCGTCGAGCACCGGCGCCTCCTTGGCGCCGGCGAACAGGCGGCGCGTCTCGGTGGTGCGCGCGCCCGGCGCGATCTCGCGCACCGCGCCCACGTAGTTGGCCTCGTACACGTCCACGTCGCGCACCGTGGTGGCGCGATAGGCGGCCCGAACCGCCTGGCCCTGCTGCGGGATCACGGCAGCCATCCAGTACTTGTCGGTCAGGCCGAACCAGCCGCCGGTGGTCTGCAGCGCGCGGGGGCCCTTCTCCTTCATCTGCTTGAAATCGACCGGCACCAGCACGCCGCCCTCGGTGCCCACCGCGCCCTCGAAGATGCCCACCGTCGGCTGCGGCCGGCCCTGGCGCTGCACGGAGGCGTAGGGCGCCAGCTTCACCGGGGCGCCGCCGCGGTTCTCCACCGTGTCGGTGATGGTGAACAGGTAGCGGTCGTCGACGCCGAGGGTGCGGGTGAAGACGAGGCCGGCGCCGGTGTCGACGCTGAGCGTCACCGGGCGGCCGGGGGCGAGCACGTCGCCCGCCGTCTTGGTCCAGGTGGTCGCCGCCCCGGGCGCGCCCGGCGCGCCCGTCCAGCCGAAGTCGGCGAAGTAGGCCTGCTTGGCGCCCTCGGGCCGGAACAGCTCCACCGGTCCCGACCTGGGGTCCGCCGTCGCCGTGTGCGTCTTGATGAAGAGGTCGTCGATGCGCGCGCCGCGCAGCGACACCGTGCCCTGCAGCGCGGGCGTGGACACGGGCACCCGCGGGCTCTGCGCCACCGCCTGCTCGCGGCTGATCAGGACGGGGGCGCCGGGCGCCGCCACCTCCGGCCGCTGCTGCGTCTGGGCGGCGACCGCCTTGGCCTTGGCCTCCGCCGCGCGCCGGCGCTCGATCGGCCCCAGGTAGAACAGCTGGTAGAGCAGCAGCACGCCCAGCGCGACGACCACGAAGGCGATCGTGTTGCGCGAGTTCTCTTTATCCATGGGAGCGGTTCGGACCGAGCTGGGCGTTCGTGGGAGGCTTGGTTGTCTTCGGGCGCCGGGGCGGGGGACGGGCCTTGTCCCCGCCCGCCTCCAGCGCCTGGAGGGCTTGTCGCACGTCGTCTAGCAGCCGCTCCCAGGAGCGGGAAGGCGTGCCCGCGCGCGCCACGAACACGTAGTGCAGCCCGGGCCGGCCGTGCAGGGGCAGGAGCGCCCGGGCCGCCTCGCGCATCCGCCGCTTGGCGCGGTTGCGCACCACGGCGCCGCCGACCTTCCTGGTGGCGGTGAAGCCCACGCCGATGTGCGCGGCGGGCGCGGGCGGCGGGCGCGACTGCACCACCACCGCGCCCCGCGCCGCCGACAAGCCCTGGGCCACATAGAGAAACTCCGCCCGCTTCAGCAGCCGGCGGAGCTTCGGGACCTCAGCGGTCGAGGGAGCGCCGGCCCCCGCGGGGGCGGGCGCATCCGTCACGAAATCAGGCCGAGAGCTTCTTGCGGCCCTGGGCGCGGCGACGGGCGATGATCTTCTGGCCGTTCTTGGTGGCCATGCGGGAGCGGAAACCGTGGCGGCGCTTGCGCACGAGTCGGCTCGGCTGATAGGTGCGCTTCACGGGTGGCTCCGGATCTACTCGAGATGGTCTTGGAAAAGAGCGCGCGTGGATAGGCGTACAGGGGTCGGGTGTCAACCGGAGGCGGCCCCAGGTACGGCCCCGCCCGTCCCCCGCCCGCCCCGCCGGCTCCTGCTCACGCTGGCCCCGCTCGCGCTCGTTCTGCTGGCCTCCGCCCTCATATACGCGAGCGGGATCTGGCGCCACCTGAGCCTGGCCGAGCTGCGCGACCGGCGCGAGGCGCTGCTGGGCTTCGTGCGCGCCCATCCCGTGCTGGCGCTCGAGATCTACATGGCCGCCTATGCGGTGCTGGTCGCCTTTTCGATCCCGGGCGCGCTCCTGATGAGCCTGTCCGGCGGCTACCTGTTCGGCGTGCTCACGGGCACGGCCGCGGCGGTGGCCGGCGCCTCCACGGGGGCCACCGCCATGTTCCTGGTGGCGCGGACCACGCTGGGCGAGGCCCTGGCGCGGCGGGTCGCCCGCGGCTCCGGCCTGCTGTCGCGGCTTCAGGCGGGCGCGCGCAAGCACACGGTCTCGACGCTGCTGGCGCTCAGGCTGATGCCGGCGGTGCCGTTCACGCTCGTCAACCTGCTGGCCGGCCTCGTGCGGATGAAGCTCGGCCCCTACGTGGTCGCCACCGTCATCGGCATCGCGCCCTCCACGCTGGTCTACGCCTGGACCGGCTACGGCCTGCACAGCGTATTCCGCCGCAACGGCGCGCCCGACCTGCGCGCCCTGGTGCGTCCTGAGGTCTATGCGCCGCTCGTGGCGCTGGCGGTGCTCGGCTCGGCTCCGCTGCTGTGGCGTCTGTGGAGTGCGCGGCGGCAAGGCGGGCCGCCCCGGCCCGCCCCGGTCGGGGAAGCCTGACGCGGGTGGCCGCCGCCCGGTCCTGGCTGGAGCGGCTGACCCCGCCGGGCGGCCTGTCCGCGCGGCTGCTGCTGCTCACCGCGGCCTTCGTCATGACGGGCGCGCTGCTGATCATCGGCCCCTCCCTCGCCGCCTACGAGGAGGGCTGGCTCTCCGACCGGGTGCAGGCGGCCGAGCTGGCCTCGCTGGCGGTGGACGCCTCCCCCGCCGGCACCGTGTCCGACGCTCTGACCGGCGAGCTCCTCACCGGGGCGGGCGTGGTGAGCGTGTCGGTGCAATCGGGCGGCATCCGCCGGCTGCTGCTGGCCGCGCCGCGCACCATCCGCACGCCGGAGCTGGTGGACCTGCGCCGCCCCGACGCCGGCCGGGCGTTCGCCCCGCTGCGCACCCTGCTCGGCCGCGCGACCGCGCCCACCTATCTGCGCGTGATCGCCACCCCCCGCTTCCGCGGCGGCGAGTTCGTCGAGATCGTGGTGCCCGAGGCGCCGCTGCGGCGCGAGCTGGGCGGCTACCTCGGCCGCCTCCTGGCCACGGCCGTGTTCGTCTCCGCGCTGGCGGGCCTCCTGGTCTACCTGTCGCTCAACGCCTTCCTGGTGGCGCCCATGCAGCGGATCACCGCCGCCATGGAGCGCTTCCGCGCCCGGCCGGACGACCCCGCCTCGCGCATCGCCCCCAGCGGCCGTCGCGACGAGGTGGGGCGGGCCGAGGCCGAGCTCGCCCGCATGCAGGAGGACCTGGCGCAGGCGCTGCAGTCCCGCGCCCGCCTGGCCGCGCTCGGCGAGGCGGTGGCCAAGATCAACCACGACCTGCGCAACATGCTCACCAGCGCGCGCATGGCCTCCGACCGCCTCGCGGCCTCCGGCGACCCCGGCGTCGCCCAGTCCCTCCCCCGCCTGGAGCGCGCGCTCGACCGGGCCGCACGCCTGACGGAGGGCGTGCTGGCCTACGGCCGCTCTGAGGAGCCCGCGCCCGAGCCGCGCCTGCTCTCGCTCTGGCAGGCCGCCCGCGACGCGGCTGAGGACGCGGGCCTCGCCGAGGAGGGCGTGCGCCTGGAGCTGGACGCCACCGCCGACGTGCCCGTCAGCGCCGACCCCGACCAGCTCGACCGCATCCTGGTGAACCTGTTCCGCAACGCCCGCCAGGCGATCGCCGCCGCAGGCCGGACGACGGGGCACGTGCGCCTCTCCACCCGCCCCGAGGACGGCCACCTGCGGGTTGAGGTCGCCGACGACGGCCCCGGCGTGCCCGAGCGCGTCCTGCCCCGCCTGTTCCAGCCGTTCGGCGGCGCGGGGCCCGGAGGGACAGGGCTCGGCCTGGCGGTGGCCCGCGACCTGGCCCGGGGGCACGGGGGGGAGCTGGAGCTGCTGCGGACGGGGCCCGAGGGGACGGCCTTCGTGCTGATGCTGCCGGCGGGGTGGGGCGCTTGAGCGTCTGGCGTCGGCGGCCCCCTCCGCGCTCACCGAACCAGCGCCCTTCAGTATCCCCGCGCCACACCCTCCCGCCGCGGGTCGGCCGCCCCCTCGAACCCGTCCGGCCGCTTCACGATCGCGTGCAGCCCCGACGCCTCGCCCGCGTCCGCCCGCACCGTCAGCCCCGCCGCGCGCAGCGCCGCAGCCACCTCGGGCGCCGCGCCCGCCTCCAGCGAGACCACGTCGCCGCGCGCCACCAGGTTGGGCAGCGCCACCGCCGCCTGCATGGGCAGGCCCCAGTCCACGAAGCCGACGATCGCCTTGGCCACGTAGGCGATGATCGAATTGCCTCCCGGCGAGCCCACCGCGGCCACGAAGCGCCCGCGCCGGTCGAGGAGGATGGCCGGGCTCATCGACGAGCGCGGCCGCTTGCCCGCCGCCGGCGCGTTGGCCGGATGCGGCCCGACGCCCTGCCGCCCGCCCCAGCTGAAGTCCGTGAGCTGGTTGTTCAGGAAGAAGCCGTGCGTCATGCGCCCGGAGCCGAACGGGCTCTCCACCGTGGTGGTCATGCTGACCACGTCGCCGAAGGCGTCGGCGATCACGAAGTGCGTCGTCCCGCCGGGCTCCGCCGTGCGGTCCGCGGCGGCGGCGGGCGCGCCCGGGGGCGTCCCCGGTTCCACCTTGGCCCCGCCGAGCGTGGCCACTAGCTTCGCCCGCCCCTCCAGGTAGTCGGGAGCGGTCATCCCGGCCACGGGCACGGAGACGAACGCCGGGTCGCCCACGTAGCGGTCGCGGTCGGCGTAGCCGAGCCGGCTCGCCTGCGCGAACAACACCCAGGCCTGCGGGTCGGCCGGGCTCCGCGTGGCGATGTCGGTCCGCTCCAGCAGGCCCAGGATCTCCAGCACGCCCACGCCCCCGGCCGGCGGCGGCGGCGCGCACACCTGATACTGGCGATAGGGCCGGCACAGCGCCTCGCGCTTCACCGGCTTGTAGGCGGCGAGGTCGGCCTCGGTCAGCGCGCCGGCGATCCCCTCGCGTGTCCGGGCCACGAGGTCGCGGGCGATCTCGCCCCGCAGAAGCCCGGCCGAGCCCTCCCGCGCGATGCGCCGCACCGCGTCGGCGTACGCCGGGTTCTTGAGCAGGTCGCCCTGCCGGATCGTGGTCCCGTCCGCCTTGGTGAAGTAGCGCTGGGCGTCGGGCGTCTGCGCCTGCGGAAAGCGGCCGCCGGCCGCCGCCGCCAGCCGGCCGCCCACCACGAAGCCGTCGGCGGCGAGCCGCTCCGCATCGCCGAACAGCGACGCCCACGGCCGCCGCCCGTGCTCCCGCTGCACCAGCTCCAGCATGGCGACCGCCCCGGGCGTCCCCGTGGAGCGACCGGAGAGCACCGCCTGCGCGAAGCCCAGCTCCTTGCCGTCCGGCCCCAGGAACAGGTCCGGCCCGGCGGCGGCGGGCGCGGTCTCCCGCCCGTCGTACACGGTCAGCTTGCCCGTGCGCCCGTCCAGCCACGTCATGAAGGCGCCGCCGCCCAGGCCCGAGCTCTGCGGCTCCACCAGCCCCAGCACCGCCTGCACGGCCACCGCCGCGTCCGCCGCGGTGCCGCCCGCGCGCAGCACCGCCACGCCCGCGTCCACCGCCCGCGGATCGGCGGCCGCCACCATGGCGTGGGCGGTGCGGGCGCCGCCGGCCGGGGTCGCCCCGGAAGGCGCGACGCCCGCGGCCAGCGCCAGCAGCAGACCGCCCGCGAACGCGGCGCGGCGAGGAGACGTGAAGCTCATGAACGATCCCGGCGCGAGGAGACGCCCCGCCTCTTAGCCGCCCGCCCCCCCTCCCCCAACCCCGCTTGCGCCCGCCCCGCCCCCGCGCTATCTGCCCCACCCGCCCGCAAGGCGGTGCGCGCCCGTAGCTCAGCTGGATAGAGCATCAGACTACGAATCTGAGGGTCGGACGTTCGAATCGTTCCGGGCGCGCCAATATCCCGAGCAAAAACAATAGCCTGAGATTCCCGCTTTTGCGGTGAGAGGGCGAAAATGCCCGTAAACCGTTTTAAGACGGGGTTTAAGACGGGGTTGGGCCTTTCGGGAGCCCCGCAGCACGAGGCTGTGCGCCAGGTTTCGCCAGGGCGCTACGCCCGCGAAACGCCGAATCGCGTTGTAAAAGGAATGCGAACGCATTACTTCTCGCTTCGGAGATGACGCCCATGATCCTCAGTTCCGTGACTGATCGCTACCAGACGACGATCCCGAAGGGTGTGCGCGATGCGCTGGGCATCCGCCGCGGCGACACCATCGCCTACGAATTGTCGGGCGACCAAGTGGTGCTGCGGCGCGGCGCAAAGGACGACGTGGACGATCCCGCCCTGCTGGCGTTCCTCGACCTCTTGGAGCGCGATATCGCCGCGCATCCTGCGCGCCTGCAGCCTGTTCCCGACGCCCTGGTCAGCCGCGCTCGTGAACTGGTCCGGGATGTCGAGATCGACCTCGACGCGGCGCTCTGAGCCCGCGGTGAAGGTCGGAGACTGGGAGATCTACGCCCATCCGCTGTTCCTCGATCAGCTCGAAGCCCTGACGACGGCGGCCGATCGCGCCCGCCGCAAAGACGCCGCTACATATGTCGCGGGCCGTGACGCGAAGATGCTCGCTGCGGTGCTCAAACTGGCATTTGCCGACATCCCGGCCGATCCGGCGCACAAGCGATTCGAACAGGGAGAGACGCTGGGGGCCGAGCGCAAACATTGGCGTCGGGCGAAGTTCTACCAGCAGTATCGCCTGTTTTTCCGCTTCAGCACCGCCGCCAAGGTGATCGTCCTCGCCTGGGTCAACAACGAGCAGACCAAGCGCGCCTACGGCAGCCGCACCGACGCCTACGCCACATTCACCAAGATGCTGAAGAGCGGCGATCCACCGGACGATTGGGATGCACTCCTCGCGTCGGCGAAGGCGTCATCGGCCAGCGCGCGCCTCGCAGCCGTTCGACCGGAGGAGTGACCAACCCCCTTGCAGCGGGCGGGCGCCGCATTCGCTTTTCGGGGGCGTGACGGCCGGTGAGAGGCAGAGGGCTGCGGCTGTCGCCGTGACGGAGTGAGGGTCGAGAGAGAGGCTCCCGGCCGCCCGTCCGGAGACCCCCCCATGCTTCAGACCCTGCCTTCCCGCCGCGCTGATCCGGCGGGGTCCGCTTCGCCGGCCACCGGCGCCTACAAGGTCGACATCAGCCGCGGCGAGCGGATCGGCCGCGTCTCGTCCGAGTGGTTCTCGCGCCCGGACGACGAGCGCTACCTGTCCCTGACCGAGCTCCATGCCGCCGTGCGGGGCCGCGCCGAACGCGCCACCGCCCGCACCGTCGAGACCAGGGCGCTGCGCGTCGAGGCCAGCCGCGACGATGCCGAGCGCCTCGCGCTGATCGTGCCCGGCCAGGACGCGCCGGTGGCGCCGACGCACTGGTCCTACGGACAGCTCTGCAGCCTGGTCGGCGCCCCGGCCAGCTACATGCGACAGCTGCCTGCCCCGCTCGCCGGCATCAACCTCCAGCACGGGCTGCTCTCGCACCGCGCCGAGCTGGTGAAGACGCTGGAAGCCGACGACGGCAGGGTCGAGCTGCGCGCCGTCACCGGCCCCGACTATGGCCGCATCTGGGATCACGAGCTGGTCGAGGCGGTGATGCGCATCGCCGGCGACGGCACGGGCGACACGCGCTGGAAGGTCCCGGGCCTGCTCGACTGGTCGACCATGACGCACAACCCGTTCGTCGAGGTGACCAAGGACACCACCACCCTCTACGCCTCGGACCGCGATGTCTTCCTGTTCCTGGTCGACGACGCGCATCCGATCGAGGCGGGACGACTGCCGAACGGCGATCCCGACCTCTACTTCCGCGGCTTCTACTGCTGGAACAGCGAGGTGGGGTCGAAGACGCTCGGCATGGCGAGCTTCTACCTCCGCGCCGTGTGCATGAACCGCAACATCTGGGGGGCGGAGGGCTTCGAAGAGATCAGCATCCGGCACTCGAAGTTCGCCGGCCACCGCTTCGCGCATCAGGCGGCGCCGGCCCTGCAGCGGTTCGCCACGTCGTCACCAGCCCCGTTCATGGCCGGCATCCGAGCCGCGCGCGAGGCGATCGTCGCGCGCAAGGACGAGGATCGCGAGACCTTCCTGCGCAAGCGCGGCTTCTCGCGTCCCGAGACCGAGAAGATCATCGCCACCGTGCTGGAGGAGGAAGGCCGCCCGCCCGAGTCGATCTTCGACTTCGTGCAGGGGATCACCGCGCTCGCCCGCGACAAGCCGCACCAGGACGCCCGGCTTGAGCTGGAGGGCAAGGCCGCCAAGCTGCTCGCCAGCGTCGGATAGCGACCGGGCCGGAAAGCCGCTTCTGCGGCTTTTCGACTCCTCGGTTCTGCGTATCGCCGCATCGTCGGTTCTCCGGCTCGCCGCTTCCAGAGGAAGAGGTGGGCCGGAGCTTCGTGACGGGTTGAGGGTCGAGAGAGAGGCTCCCGGCCAGCCCGTCACGGAGAACCACCGTGGCCAAGTCAGTCCAGAAGATCACCCTGTCGTCCTCGCGAGACATCCCGTTCGACAAGCTCCTGCTCTCCCAGTCCAACGTCCGCCACGTCAAGGCGGGCGTCTCCCTTGAGGAGCTCGCCGAGGACATCGCCCGGCGCGGCCTCCTCATGGGACTGAGTGTCCGCGCCGTCACCGACGAAGCCGGCGATGAGACCGGCATGTACGAGATTCCGGCCGGCGGCCGCCGCTACCGGGCGCTCGCACTGCTGGTGAAGCAGCGACGTCTCGCCAAGAACGCACCCGTCCCCTGCGTCGTACGGACCGACGGCCTCGCCGAGGAGGACAGCCTCGCCGAGAACATCCAACGCGCGCCGCTGCACCCGCTCGACCAGTTCCGGGCGTTCCTGGCCCTGCGCGAGAAGGGGCAGTCCGAGGAGGAGATCGCCGCCAACCAGTTCGTCTCGGTCGCGGTGGTGAAGCAGCGGCTCCGGCTGGCCTCGGTCTCGCCCAAGCTGCTCGACGTCTACGCCGAGGACGGCATGACGCTCGACCAGCTGATGGCGTTCACCGTCAGCGGCGACCAGGAGCGGCAGGAGCAGGTGTTCGAGCGCCTGTGCGCCTCCTATGACAAGCAGCCCTATGTCATCAGGCGGATGCTGACCGAAGGCGCGGTCCGCGCGTCGGACAAGCGGGCGCAGTTCGTCGGCGTCGCCGCCTATGAGGAGGCCGGCGGCACTGTCCTGAACGACCTGTTCCAGGGTGACGACGGCGGCTGGCTGCAGGACGTCGGGCTCGTCGACATGATGGTGGCGGAGCGGCTCAACGAAGCGGCGGTGACGATCAGTGCGGAAGGTTGGAGGTGGGTCGAGGCCGCGCCCGACTTCGCCTACGGCCACAGCTACGGCCTGCGCCAGCTCCGCGGCGAGACCGTGCCACTCACCGCCGAGGAGGAGGAGACGCTCGCGGCGCTCCAGCAGGAGGTCGACGACATCGAGGCGGCGTCGGCCGAGGCCGAGGAGCTGACCGACGAGCAGGACCAACGAATGGCCGAGCTCGAGACGGCGATCGAGGCGCTGAACGCGCGGCCGGTCGTGTTCGACGCCGACGAGGTCGCCCGCGCCGGCGCGTTCGTCAGCATCTCCGCCGATGGCTCGCTGCGCATCGAGCGCGGCTACGTGCGGCCGGAGGACGAGCTGCCGGTCGAGCCGGAGGCGGAGACCGGGACCGAGGAGCTTCCGGCCGACTCCGCCACGGCCGATGGCGAGGGCGACGAGCCCGCCTACGCCACCGCCGCCACGACGGAGCCGGAGGAGGACGAGGGGCTGCGGCCGATCACGGACCGGCTGCTGACCGAGCTGACGGCCCACCGCACGCTGGCGCTCCGCCACGCGCTCGGCGGACGGCCCGACATCGCCTTCCTCGCCGCGCTGCACGCGCTCGCGCTGGGCGTGTTTTACACCTACCGCTCGGACACCTGCCTGGAACTTGATCTCAAGAGCGTCCGATTCGGAAGCCAGGCGCCTGGGCTCAACGACACGCCACTCGCCCACGCGTTCGACGAGCGTCACCAGGCGTGGCGCTCAATGCTGCCCAAGGACACGGGTGAGCTCTGGGTGTCGCTGGAGGCGTTCGACGCCGACAGCCGCCACGCGCTGTTCGCCCACTGCGTGTCGCTCAGCGTCAACGCGGTGCACGAGGCCTGGAACCGTCGCCCGAAGGCGTTCGCACACGCCGACCGGCTCGCCCAGGCGGTCGACCTCGACATGGCCGCGAGTTGGACGCCGACCGCGGCCAACTTCCTCGGCCGGGTCACCAAGGCGCGGATCCTGCAGGCGGTCGCCGAGGGCCGGGACCGGCGGGCGGCAGACCGCATCGAGCACCTGAAGAAGGTGGAGATGGCGACGGAGGCGGAGGCGCTGCTCTCCGGTTCCGACTGGCTGCCCGAACCTCTGCGCACGCCTGGCCGGATGATGGCCGCGACAACGGAGCCCGTCGAGGAAAAGGCGGCCGACGGCGGCGAACCGGCCGTGGTCGCCGCCGTCGCCAGGGTCGAGGATGAGGAGGTCGCGTTCGAGCCCCACGCGATCGCCGCCGAGTAGCATCGCACCCGTGACCACCCTGGGGCTCGCCGGTGACGGCGGGCCCCTTCTTCGTTCAGGAGCGGATCGATGCCCGACACCGCATCAGACCTGGCCCGCCGCCTCGCCGACAATGCCGAGGCGGTCTGCCGTCACTACCTGTCCAATGGTCGCCGTGAGGGTCGCTGGTGGACCGTGGGCGACATCCACAACACGCCCGGCCGCTCGACCATGGTCCGGCTGAAGAGCACCGACTGCGGACCGGCGGGCAAATGGACTGACGCGGCGACGGGTGAGCACGGCGACCTGCTCGACCTTATCGCCCAGGCGCAGGGCTGCGCGATGCTGGCCGACACGCTCGCCGAAGCCCGGCGGTTCCTGAGCCTGCCTCGACCCGAGCCGCGTGAGCCCGTCGCGCCCGCGCCGCAGGGTTCGTCCGAGGCCGCACGTCGCCTGTTCGCCATGTCCAGATCGATCCGGGGCACGGTCGCAGAAGCGTATCTGCGCACTCGCGGCATTACGGATTTGCGGGACTGCACGTCGCTGCGCTTCCATCCGCGCTGCTACTACCGTGGTGACCCGGCCGACCCGGCCGACAGCACCCGTGACGCCTGGCCGGCGTTGATCGCGGCCGCCACCGATCTGACGGGCGCCATCACCGGCGTGCACCGGACGTGGCTCGACACTTCCGGGCAGACGAAGGCGCCGGTCTCGACACAGCGACGTTCGATGGGGCTGATCAACAGCCACGGCGTCCGCATCGGCAAGGTGCGTGGCATCGTCGCCGTCGGGGAGGGCTTGGAGACCATGCTGTCGCTGCGTGTCGCACTGCCCGGCCTGCCGATCGTCGCCGCAGGCTCGGCCAACCACCTCGACGCCCTCCTCCTGCCGGAAGGGCTGCACCGCCTCTACGTCGCCGAGGACGACGATCCACCGGGACGACGCGCGACGGCGTCGGTGATCGCCAAAGCAGAAGCGGCCGGGATCGAGGCGATGCGGCTGGCGCCGGCGTTGGGCGACTTCAACGACGATCTGCGGCAGCTCGGACGCGACGCGCTCCGCGCGCCCTTACGGGTGCAGCTCGTGCCCGAGGACGTCGAGCGCTTCTGGACACCAGGACGGGAGAGCGTTCGCGCAGCCTGACGAGCGCGTGGTCGCCGACGAGCAAGACGGCGGTGGGGTGTTCCCGTTCCAGCAAGAGAGCCGCGCCCCCGGGCCTCTGAGAGGGGCGATCGGACCGGAGGCGGTCCGGGCTGGCAACGGCTGCGCGCGACTTTCTTCCCCTGGCCTTCCACCCCACGCGGCAAGCCGCGCGGGGACCCCGGATACGCCCATTCCTCGCGAGACAAGAAAGCCGTGCTCGCCGTCCTCCGCTGTGCTCCGGCCGCGGGCAAGAGCCCCGCGGTGCAGGCCCGGCCCGTCCCCGCTCTTCGCCGCCCACGAGGCCGCGAAGGGCGCGGTCGACCTGCCGGAGGCGAACACCATGACCCACCTGCCGCACATCGACGACCACGAACCCGAGCACGCGAAGAGCCCGACCGCCCACCTCCTCGAAGAACTCCAGCTCTACGGCCACCGTCCGTTCGAGGGCGAACCCGACCCGAGGCCACTGCCCGAGGATCACTTGGTCCGCGCCGCCGTCGCCGACACCTTCGACGCCTTCATCTGCGCCTTCCAGGACACCCGCCTCGAACCCGACCTCGAAGACCTGCTCTGGGGCATCGTCAACGTCCTCCACCGCGCCACCGGCCGGGTCGAGCGCGAGCTCGACGACAACGAACAGGGACAGCAGCGCAGCCAGCGTGAGCAGGACGGGTCCGAGGTCAAGTCGGTCGAACTGGAGCGGCTCCTGGCGGAAGGCCTAACGCTTATCGAACGCCGCAACGCGCACGAGGTCCTGCGCGACCTCGCCTCCGACGCCTACGACCACCACTTCGGCAAATCCTGGCGGCCGCACTCAGGCTCGCTGGTCAGCCGCAAGAACCTTACCGCGACGCTGATCGACAGCCGGGACTTCATCGCCGCCCGCAAACGCGCCGAGACCCATGTGATGCTGCCCGCCGGGCCGAAGGTCGCCTTTACCGGCGGGGCGGACGTAAACGACTATAAGGCGATCTGGGCTGCGCTCGACCGGGTGCATGGCAAGCACCCAGACATGGTCCTGCTGCACGGCGGATCGCCGAAGGGCGCCGAGCTGATCGCCGCCAAATGGGCCGACGCCCGCAAGGTCGCGCAGGTGGGGTTCAAGCCCGACTGGACCCGCCACGCCAAAGCCGCCCCGTTCAAGCGCAACGACCAGATGCTCGACGTACTGCCGATCGGCGTCGTGGTGTTCCCCGGCGCCGGCATCCAGGACAACCTCGCCGACAAGGCGAAGAAGATGGGCATCCCGCTGTTCGACTTCCGCAAGGGAGGCGGCGCATGAGCGCCGTTTCCGGCCTCGCCCTCACGGTCGTTCAGTCGGTCGGAGCGCAGCCTCGAAACCAGCCTTCGAGCCGTCCGGAGCGTTCCCATTTCGCCATGTCCGATGGGCAGTTTCGGGAAAACTGGATCGGGAACAAGTTTCGGGAAAGCATGACATGACAGGTAAGCACGGCTTGCTTCGCAACTGAGTTTTCCTGCTCAACCTTCCCATTGGGGAAGATCAAACAGCAATGGTTGTGGCGTCGCACGCAACGCGTCTACCGTACACGACGGCCGAGACGTTCACCGAGGGAAGCAATGCGGGTTTTGGATGGGAAGGTTGCCATCGTCATCGGTGGAACGCGCGGCATCGGCGCAGCGATCAGTCGCAGATTGGCTGCGGATGGCGCGTCGGTCGGGATAACATATCTGAATCGAGCGGATGACGCCGAACGTCTTGTAGGCGAGTTACGTTCGGCAGGCTGTCACGCCTTGCTGACGCAAGCCGATGTTAGCGATGCCGGGGCGCTCAACGACACAATAGATCAGATCGTGAGACATTTCGGCCGCCTTGATATCCTCGTAAGCGTTGCCGGAATCGCGATAGTAGGACCGCTTGAGGCATATGCGGATGATGCGTTCGATCGCTCTTTTGCGCTCAATGTTAGAGCGCCATTTCTGGCGGCGAAGAAGGCAGCAAGCCTGATGAACGAAGGCGGACGGATCGTCACGATCGGAAGCATCGTCGCAGACAGAATGCCCGGCGCTGGCGGCACGCTCTATGCAGCGAGCAAAGCCGCGTTGGGTGGCATGACACGCGGCCTTGCCCGCGATTTAGGTGAGCTGGGAATCACCGCAAACTTGGTACAGCCAGGGCCAATTGATACCGAGCGTAATCCAGCGGACGGGCCGAACGCTGCCGCAAATCGAAGCCCGCTTGCTATTCCCCGGCACGGCACACCTGACGAAGTTGCGAGCCTCGTGGCCTATCTCATCTCCCCCGAAGCGGGGTTCGTGACTGGGGCGACCTACAATATCGATGGCGGCTGGAGCGCGTAAGCAAGCCGCCAACGATAGTGAATGCGGCCAATCCGGCTTTCTCATTCAACCATCGTTTTTGGTGGTGACGCGGCATCACGGCAGCAATTGCCACCTGCCTCTGGCAAGCTGCCCATCCGTCGACCACCAACCCTAGCAACAGCGCGTAAGCGACATCTTGAGCATGAGCGAAGCGGACAACTCCCGTCCGCGGTGACCGACCCACTCACACGCGCTGATCCTTGGTCCGACCCGGGACCTTCCACGATCAACCCGCAAGGGGTTCGCTAAGCAGAGCTTGCGACCGCTCGGCTGCGCCTTCGGGTGATCGCAGTCCCGCACCGGACACATCGGGCGCCTGTCGAGCGGGGGCGGTCCCCCGCTTCCGAACAGGAGCCGGTCCGATGTCGCTTTCCCTCGCCCAGAAGAACGCCTGGAGCCTCGCCCGCACTCTCATGGTCTGCATCACCCTCTTCAAGGCTGGTTCCGGTTACGGGGTCGTGCCGAGCGCCGAGTTCGACGGCGATCCCGCCACCGTGCTGCACGAGTACGACCCGTGGTCGTAGGAGGCAAAAGCCCTTGGGCATCGGGTGCGACTGCAAATCCGCACTCCCGCCGAGCCGCTTCTGCGGCTATACTCCGTATAGCGCCGTGGTGGTGGTGGAGGCGCGACCGTTTCTCATTGCAACGGAGTCCATCGCCATGATCATTGTCGGGATTATCGCCTCTTTCGCAGCACTGGGCGCGCTCTGCTGGATGCTGTTCAACCTCGCCGTTTTCGCGTTGCCGTTCTTCGCCGGTGTGTCGGCCCGGAATGGCCGCGTTCCACTCCGGCGCAGGTCCGGTCGGCGCTTTCGCTGTCGGCATCCTGGCCGGCGCAGCGACTCTGGTCGCAGGCCAGTTCGCCGTCACGCTCCTGCCATCGCCGCTGCTTCGAGGCGGCGTCGCGCTGCTGTTTGCGGCTCCGGCGGCGTTCGCAGGCTACCACGCGTCCCACGGGATCGCTGCGATGACCACGCCCTCCGAAGCGTGGCGGCAGGCGTTGGCGGTTCTGGGAAGCCTGATTGTCGGCATCACGGCATTCGTGCGGCTCTCGCAGCCACTTCTCCCGTCCGCGTCGAACGTGGCGCAGAACGAACGATACCTGCCGGCGAAGTGAAGCCGTCTGCGCTCATCCCCCAAACGGCCCGGTGGCCCAAGTGGCGAACCCCCGCTGTGCGGCCGGGTGGATTGGCGATGCTCGGAACCGAGGTGTGGCGCGCTGACGGACCTGACGTGAACTGGCCGCTCGTCTCTGAAGGTGCGTCCGGGAACGGAGCGATGGCCGATCGACTGGACTGCGCCTCTGCCACGAAGTCGCTGCGATGATCGGGGTCTTCTCGGTTCCAATCTCGACAGCGTTTGGCGTAGTTCGGGGCGGATCAATGGGAACGCAGGCCGCCCACCTGTACGCCAGGGTAGCCGAATTCACGCTCGGTGAAGCCGCCATCTTGCGAACGACCGATGTGTGCGCCAGCCCTCCTGCGGATCGGTGTCGGGAGCACGCGGCCCACTGCCGCCTCTGTGATGGCCTGATCTGGCCGAAGACCGGCTGAAGCCTCGATCGCCTCAGCCGCAACGGCGGCGGCCGACTTTCTTCCCCTGCGTCGGCCACCCCACGCGACCAGGTCGCGCGGGGACCCCGGCTAGGCCGCATTCCTCGCGGGACAAGAAAGCCGTCCGCCGCCGTCCTCCGCTGCGCTGCGGCCCAGCGAGCTGGGTGCGGCGTCGATCGCCTCCGGCCCTTCGATCGCCATCGAGGCCGCGATGGGCGCGGGCTCGAGACACCAAGAGGAGATCAGACATGGCGACCATCGGCACCTTCAAGAAGACCGGTAACGAATACACCGGCGCGATCACCACGCTCAGCGTCCAGGCCAAGGGCGTCCGCATCGTCCCCGAGGAGAACCGCTCCAACGACAACGCTCCCAGCCACCGGGTCTTCGTCGGCAAGGCCGAGATCGGCGCCGCCTGGACCAAGCGCTCCAACGAGGGCCGCGACTATCTGGGCGTCAAGCTGGACGACCCGAGCTTCACCGCTCCCATCTACGCCAACCTCTTCGACGACGAGAGCGAGGACAGCTTCAGCCTGATCTGGTCCCGCCAGCCGAAGCGCAACGGCGACTGAGCCGATCGACGATCCCCGCCCGGGCCACCCGGGCGGGGTATCCGCGCGCGAACCCTCCTTGGAGAAGGTCGCCACGGGACGCTGCGCCCCGCTTCAGGGCGTCAGACCGTCGCGAAACCAGCCCCACCAGGCGCGACCGTAGCAGCTCGGACGATTACCTAGTATCCTAGGTGGCAGTATATTGGGTGGAGCGGCTGCCTGCTCCGCATGACTTTGCGGGAGGTAGTCGCGGGAAACCTGCGCCGGTTGCGAAACGCCCAAGGGCTGTCGCAGGAGGAGCTAGCGGATCGTGCGGATGTCAATCGCAACTATGTCGGCATGCTGGAACGGGAAGAGCACGCCGCCACGGTGGATATGCTGGAGAAGCTCGCAGAGGTGCTCCGCGTCGACCCCATTGAGTTCTTGCGGCGAGCCCCTGAGAAGCGCGTTCCCAAGCCCTGAACGACATCAGACATCCAAGCGACTGCGTCATCGTTCGCGCACAGCTCTAATCCGCGCGCCGCGCTCTGGCAGGGGGAACAACATCGATGCCTGACGCAGAGCTCGCGGACGCGCCACCGACGTCCGATCACGTCACGACCTACGACCTCGACCATACGAAGATTTACCTGCGGTTGCTGGACGCTGCCGCAGAGGGCGCGGACTGGCGCGAGGTCTCTTCGATTGTGCTCGGGCTGGACCCTCACCTCGATCCCGAGCGCGCTCACAGAGTCCATGCCGCCCATCTTGAACGCGCACGGTGGATGACGCGCGTCGGATTTCGCGACCTCCTTGCGGAGAGGCGGGACCACTAAGCCTTTGACGTAGCACGCCGCGCAACACGCGTTGCGCCTACGCGGTCTTTATGTCCTCGCTGGCTCGCGCCTAGCGTGTTCAGGGAACGTTCCTCCCGAGCCGCGGCGTAGGCGTTCTTGTATGGAGGGACGTCGCATGTCCGCACCGGGCGGCGACTGGCGGGACGGCTCCGCCTACGATTACGTGGACCAGCTCGGCATCGAGAAGATCGCGCACGAGTTCCTGCGGCGCAACGACAAGTATGCCTCCGACTACGAGACGCTGAACGACGAGCTGGCGGACGATCAACCTCCACCGGCGCTCGCGCGTTGGGGGTTGCGATTTCGCGGTCAACCCGAACATCCGCGCCGATCAGGCTCTCACGGTTTGGCTTCCGCAGGTCGATCCACACCTCGCCCTTCTAACCCGAGTGCCGTCGACCTTGTTTGCGGGATCCGATCTGGCCGCGATCGACGCCATCCCCATCACGTCGGCCGCTGAAGGCCAATATCTTGAGCTAAGCGCCTCGAAGGCGTCCCGCCGCGCCCTACTGCTCTCGTGCATGCCCGCAGGCGCAACGGCATTTGTCCTTCCATTCGACGAGCTGTTCGAAGAACGTATCGAAATCGCCCGGCAGCTGTACCGCTTGCTGGTGCGGCGTCGCACTCAGCCCACCAGCCTGTCCCCCTATCGGCGTCGGCGATTGAAGCTGGCGCTCAGAGCGCTCGACGCCTCGCTTGCGGGCGCGGAATACCGCGCCATCGCCGAGGTGTTGTTCGGCGACCGCGTCCCTCGGGGACCCGCCTTTCGCGACGACAGCCTGCGCGGACAGGCGATCCGCCTTGTTCGCTACGGCCGTCACCTCATGCGCGGTGGCTATCTCGACCTGCTGCGGCCTGGTCGCGGCGGCCGGTAGAGGTTTGGCGGGGATGACGACCAACCGCCGATAAGATCGTCATCCACCCCGTCAGCCGCCCTCCCCCAGGGTGCGTGCGAGCCGCCGCTTCGACGCGACGGCGCTCGCAACTCTCTGGAAGGCGCTACACATGCCCGACTCCCTTGCCGGTCTACCGCCTCGCTGCCTGCGCACGCCGGAAGCGGCCCGCTTTCTCGGGCTTTCCGGCCGCACCCTGGAGAAGCACCGAACCTACGGAACGGGGCCGCGCTACTCCAAGCTTGGCGGCCGCGTCGTCTATCGCCTCGACGACCTTCAGGCCTGGCTGAACCGCGGCGCCAAGACCTCCACCGAAGACGAGCTCGCCGACGCCGTTCTCCCGGCCAAGCCTCATTCCAATCCGCTCGCCCGCTATGCGGGCCAAGCGCGGCGCTGAAGGTGCGCCGGCTCGCCGCCTCCAGCGAGCGCACGTCGCTCGATGTGTTCGAGGCGCTCTCCGGCCCGCTCGCCGCTCGCGACCAGCGCGATCTTATGGAGCGGCCGTTCTTCTCCCTCGCCAAGGCCAAGCGCGTGACCCAGATCGCCTACCAAACCGGAGATACGGAAGTGCAGGTCTACGCCGTGCCGGAACATGGCATGGCGACGATCTGGGACGCGGACGTCCTGATCTGGGCGGGCTCGCAGATCGTCGAAGCGCTCGATCGAGGCCTGCCGACTTCGCGCTTCTTCCGCTTCACGCCCTATCAGCTCCTGACGGCGATCGGGCGCGCGACAGGCAACCGCGAGTATCAGCTCCTGCGCGGCGCGCTCACGCGGCTGCAATCGACCGTAATCCGCACCACCATCCGCCAAGGCGAACACTGGCGACGGCAGCAGTTCTCCTGGATCAACGAGTGGGAGGAGCTCGTCACTCGCGGGGGCCGCGTCGAGGGCATGGAGTTCGTGCTCCCCGACTGGTTCTATCAGGGCGTCCTTGATCGCCGGCTCGTCCTAACGATCGACCCCGGCTACTTCGCCCTGACCGGCGGCATCGAGCGCTGGCTCTATCGCGTCGCCCGCAAGCACGCGGGCCGCCAGGCGGAAGGCTGGCGCTTCGATCTCCGCCTTCTGCACACCAAGAGCGCGTCCACCGCCCGGTTCACCGACTTCGCGCTGGACATCCGTCGCATCGCCGCACGCCAGCCTCTTCCCGGGTATCGGCTCGAAATCGAACGCATGTTCGACGCGACCGGCTTCCTCGGCGAGTTCATCGTCATGCGCCCCGATGGACCGTCAGAGCTTGTGGATAAGTCATGTCCGGGCTCGCCGGACTCTCGGGACTTCGGGCGCAGGGGTGTCGGGACTTCCGGCGCACGATCATCGGGACTTCGGGCGCAAGCCGTAAATACGGATGGTACGAAAGGTGCAGCTAATCAGCAGCTTACGTTTGGCCTCGAAGCTCCTAACTCTCTAACAGAATCTAACTCTAAAGAAGCGCGCGCGCGCGAGGCGGTGGATAAGCCGGCCTCGCCACCAAGGCGACGGCCATGATCGTCGCGCTCGTCAACCAGAAGGGCGGCGTCGGCAAGACGACGCTGGCGCTGCACCTCGCCGGGCGATGGGCCGCGAGGGGGAAGCGCGTGGTGGTGGTCGATGCGGACCCGCAAGGGTCGGCGCTCGACTGGTCCGAGCAGCGCGCCCGCGAAGGCGTGCCGCGCCTGTTTGGCGTCCTCGGCCTGCCGCGCGAGACGCTGCACCGCGAGCTCCCGGCGATCGCCGAGGACGCGGATCATGTGATCGTTGATGGCGCACCGCGGATCGCCGGCGTCGCGCGCTCCGCCTTGCTCGCCGCCGACCTGGTGCTGATCCCCGCCACGCCCTCGCCGCTGGACGGCTGGGCTTCGGCGGAGATGCTGCGCTTGCTGGGTGAGGCGCGCGTGTTCCGGCCTGGCCTGCCCGCGCGGATGGTGCTGAACCGCTGCGCGGCCCGCACCGTCATCGCGCGCGAGACGGCCGAGGCCTTGGCCGAGCATGACCCGCCCGTGCTGGCCTCCCGTATCGGTCAGCGCGTCATCTTCGCCGACGCGGCGCGTACCGGCCGCCTTGCCGAGGAGCTCGATCCGAGCTGCCTTGCGGCCGCCGAGATCGCCGCGCTCGCCGCCGAGATCGAGGGCCTCGCCGCATGAGCCGGCTGCGCCCAACCTCCCGGTTCGCGGCGCGACCCGGTGCGGCGGACGCCTGGGTGCGGGAGCCGGATCCCCGCACGGGTTCTGCCGCCGAGTACACCGCCCGGCTGACGATCGACGTCACCCCGGTGCTACGCGGGCGGGTCAAGATCACCGCCTTCGAGCGCGGCATCACCGTCGCGGAGATGCTGCGGACGCTGCTTGAGCGCGAGTTTGGCGACGGCGCAGATGACCGCGGAGCCGTGCCGTGACCGCGCTCACCGAAGTCGAGTTGATCCACCTCGAAGGCAAGATCGAGCGCTGGATACGGTTTGGCCCTGAGGCGCAGGAGCGCATCCTCGACCGTCGCCGCCGCGTCCTCGCGTTCGCGCCCGGCGCGGTGTTCGCGTTCGTTCGCTGGGCGTCCAACGACTATGGCACCATCGTCAGCCGCATCGACGTGCTCCGCGCCGTCGCCGCCAGCCAGCCGCTATCGACCGTTCCGTCCGTGCGGCCTGGCGCGGAGATCCTGCTTCGCATCTCCGGCTGGCCCAAGGTCGAGCAGGTGCTCGCGGCCATCGACCAGGTCGAAGCGCTGGATGTGCGCGCCGAGGACGCATGCCCGGATCACTGGCGCCATGTCGGCAACCGCATCGGCAGCGGCCAGGTCGCCCGCCCGTACACCGCCGACCGACACGGCGCCTGGCTACTCAGAAGAAGGATTTCCGCATGACGCCTGCCTGGACGACGCTCGCCCTGACCCTCTTCGCGACCGGCGCCGTGGTGTTGCCGAGCGTGGCGTCCCCACCGCCCCAGCTCATTTGGAACGCGAGCGCGAGCGTGCCGATCGGGCTCTATCGTGTGAAGCCGGAGCCGGAGCCGAAGGTCCCGGACATCGTTGTCGTGCGGCCCCCCGAGGCGCTGGTCTGGTTCCTATCCGACGGCGGTTACCTGCCGCGCGGCGTGCCGCTGCTGAAGCATGTGGCTGCAGTCGGCGGGCAGAGGATCTGTCGGATGGGAGCTGCCGTCAGCATCGACGGCGTTATGGTCGGTGAAGCGCTTGGCCATGACCGCCGCGGCCGTCCGCTGCCGGCTTGGCAGGGCTGCACCGTGCTCGCCGCCGATCAGGTGTTCCTGTTCAACGCGGACCGGCCGGACTCGCTCGATGGCCGATACTTCGGCCCTTTGTCTCGCACCACCATCGTCGGCAGAGCGCAGCCGATTTGGACCCGGAGCGGCGACTGAGATGCGCTCCTCTCCCTCTTCTCGGCCACGTCGGCGACGCGGTCTCCGCACAGGATGCGTCGTCGTCCTGGTCGCGGCCTGGGCTTCCGCGACGCACGCGCAGTCGACCGGCGATGCGCCGCGTGAGCGGTTGATCCGATCGTCCAGTGCATCTGAGACGATCGCGGAAGCGTCGGTGCGGTTCGGCGTGCCGGCCCGCTGGATCGCCGAAGTCATGCAGATCGAAAGCCGCGGCGATCCTCGGGCGCTGTCGCCGAAAGGGGCGATCGGCCTCATGCAGATCATGCCGGCGACCTACGGAAGCCTCGCCGCGCGCTACGGCCTCGGCGCCGATCCCTGGAACGTCCGCGACAACATCATGGCGGGCGCGGCCTACCTCCGGGAACTCTACGATCGCTACGGGGCGAGCGGTTTTCTTGCCGCCTACAATGCCGGCCCGGGTCGCTGGGAAGATCATCTGAACGGCGTTCGTCCGCTGCCCGGCGAGACTGTTCGATATTTGTCGCGGCTCGGGCCGTCGATCGGCGCGGACATCGCTCCAGGATCGAGCGTCAGCAGCCAAGCCGCGGCACTCTCTCCACGCGCCGCACCGATCTTCGTCGCGCTAAACGTCTTCGCGCCTGCGGTTCACCGCGCAGCCGAACGGGACCGCATCGTCCGGATCATCGCTGAGAACGAGACGGTCCTCGATGCAGGCGACCGCCTGTTGGTGGCGCGTCCCAGCAGCAAACAGGCCGCCGAGCACAGGAGCGAGTGTGATGCACGCAACGACGTCCGCTCCGCATTGAGCTCGCAGCCGAAGCCTCCATCCCCAACGAGCGCGGCGGTCGCAAACTCGCTTTTCGCGCCGCACGACCAGCACTGAGCGACGACGGAGATGGGCAGATGGATCGCAGGGTTCGCACGTCCCGCAGAGATGGGCGGCAGAGGGAGTTGCGCCGTTTGTGGAGGGTGGGAAGGAGGGCGAGATAAAAGGGCTGCCAGCCCTGGGTGTTCGGGGGGTGCGCTTCGCTCGACAAGTCAGAGACTTAGGAAGCCACGGCCTGCCAGCTTCGCCGCCCGCCCGGCTGGCACGAAGCATGTATTTCCGAACTACAGCAGCAACTTAGGCGCCAGCTCCGGACGACGTACGCCCGGCGGCGCCCTATGAGCGGCCGCGACGACGAGGTGCGCGTCCGACCCGGCCGGGTTCGGGACGGCGGGCGGGGAGCGGGCAAGCCTCAGAGCTTCGTCGGCCAAGTCATGCGTGCTGCCCGCAAGGCCGGGCATACAGGTCCGGGGCTCGGTCATGGCGCGTCAGGTCGAGGCGGCGGCTTCGGGCGCGGACGGGCGGCGGCCGCGGCGCTCGCACTCCGCTCGCCCCAGCGGCGCGTCGTCATCAAGGCCCGCGTCGTGCGCCAGCGGGGCGGGCGTTTCCGCTCGGCCCCGCTCGCCAAGCATCTCAGCTATCTGCAGCGCGACGGCGTAACCCGGGACGGCACGGACGCTCGCCTTTTCGATGCGAGCGGCGACACCGCCGACGTAGCTGCCTTCACCGAGCACTGCGCGGACGACCGGCACCATTTTCGCTTCATCGTGTCGCCCGAGGACGCCCCCGAGATGGCCGACCTGCGTGCGTTCACCCGCGACCTGATGGCCCGCGCAAGCCAAGATCTCGGAACGCGTATCGACTGGGTTGCGGTGGATCACTGGAACACCGACCAGCCTCATGTCCATGTCCTCGCCCGCGGCGTCGATCAGGACGGGGCCGATCTCGTCATCAGCCGCGAGTATATCAGCCGCGGCTTTCGCGCCCGGGCGGAGGACTTGGTCGGCCTGGAGCTCGGCCCGCGTTCGGAGCAGGCGGTCCGATCGGGCCTTGAGCGGGAAGTCGGCGCGGAGCGCTGGACGGGATTGGATCGCGCCCTGAGAGCGGCGGTCGACGAGGGCGCGGGGGTGGCAGACCTGCGCCCAGGCTCCGAAGCGTCGCCCGATGGCGACCTCCGCAGATTGATGATCGGGCGGGCGCAGGTGCTGGAGCGCCTCGGTCTGGCTGACCAAGCGGGTCCGGCGCAGTGGACGCTCCGCCCGGATGCCGAAGCGACCTTGCGCGCGATGGCCGATCGCGGCGACGTCATCCGCACGATGCACCGGGCTCTGGCCCGCGGCGCTCGCGAGCCCGACCCAGGAGCGTTCGCGATCCACGGCGACGACCAGCCGAGCGTGCTCGGCCGGCTCGCCGATCGCGGACTGCAGGACGAGTTGAAGGGCTCGGCCTATGTCGTGATCGAGGGTGTCGACGGCCGCGCTCACCATGTCCGCTTCGGCAGCCTCGAAGCGACCGGCGATGCCGCCGTGGGCGCCGTCGTCGAGGTCCGTCCGTTTGATGGGCAGGATGGACAGCGGCGGGTCAGTCTCGCCGTGCGGTCGGACCTGCCGCTGGAAGCGCAGGTCAGATCACAGGGTGCGACTTGGCTCGACCGGACCCTGATCGCCCGGGAGCCAGTCGCGCTTGCCGGCTCGGGGTTCGGCGCGGACGTGCGGGATGCCCTGACGAAGCGGACGGATCATCTCGCGACGGAAGGGCTCGCGAGCCGTCAAGGTGTCCGCACGGTGTTCGCGCGCGACCTGCTCGATACGTTGCGGCGGCGGGAGATTGAGTCGGCGTCCGCCAAGCTCTCGGCCGAGACCGGGCTGCCGCGCGTCGGATCGGCCGAAGGCGAGCATGTGGCGGGCATTTACCGGCAGCGCGCGCAACTCGCCTCCGGCCGGTTCGCAATGATAGATAGCGGGCTCGGGTTCGAGCTGGTGCCTTGGAAGCCGGCGCTGGAGGAGCACGTCGGCCGGCATGTCTCGGGCGTCGTGCAACCGGGTGGCTCGATCGCTTGGAGCTTCGGCCGGACGCGCGGACTGGGGATCGGCTAGGTTGCTGCCGAGACCGAAGCGGTGAGGATGTCTCGCAATGGGCAAGCCTTCGTGCGTCTCGCTCGGCCGGCCGCAACCGGGAGAGCTGACTCATAACCGCCGTTCGGAAAGGCGGCTTGTTGGCCACCATCACTGACGCAGCCGGAGTCCCCGCGAGGGTCGGCTGTCCTGACAGCGCGCCCCGCCGCACTCGATTAGAGGACAGTCGAGCTCAGGACCTGCGCCAGGCGACGTGACGCCGCGTGACAGGGACGTGCGCCGTTAGCGCAGTACGATCCCCCTGGACGCTCTGCCTCCTGCGGCGCAACAAGGTGTCGTATACGGGCGGCCGCTCGGGCGGAGGTTCGCCCTACGACCACGCTTGTCGCCGAGTGTGTGGAAGTTGTGGGTAAGTCGAGCGTAAGCTGTGGGCGATCATCGTGGGACCGCCCGACTCAGCTAACACGGGAACGAAGAGGATCGACGGCGCACCATGCGTGGCGAACTAATGAAGAAGCTGCTCGCCAGCTATGGCCGCGACGACGAGTTTCGCGCCGTCGCCGAACAGATCATTCTCGAGGAGGAGCAGAAGAACAATCAGGTGCTCGCTCGCACGTTGCGCCGAACCCTCGATGGCGCGGCCGCCCGCGCCGACAAGCCCAAGGCGCTGGCTCCGCTAATCCCCTTCCCGGAAGCGGCAAGTGACTTCATCGAGCGCATCGAGCCCGAGTTCACGAAGGACGACATTGTCCTGCCGGCCGCCAACCTGCGGGTCTTCGCAGGCTTGCTCGAGGAGCACCGACGCGCCGACGAGATCCGCAGACACGGACTGCCCGTTCGCTCCAAGCTCTTGTTCTGCGGCCCGCCGGGATGCGGCAAGACCTTCTGCGCGGAGGTGTTCTCCCGCGAGCTCGGCCTTCCGCTCTATGTCGTCAAGCTGGACCGTCTCATCTCCTCCTATCTCGGCGAAACCGCCGGAAACATCCGCAAGACCTTCGAGTTTGCGCGTAAGCAGCCTTGTGTCCTGTTTTTTGATGAGTTCGACGCCCTGGCGCGCGCACGCGACGACTCGAACGAGCACAATGAGCTACGACGGGTTGTGAATAGCCTGCTGCTGTTCATCGACCGCATGAAGCCGCGCGGCTTCCTGGTCGCAGCCACCAACCTCGATCAATCGCTGGACGCCGCGGTGTGGCGCCGGTTCGACGAGGTGATCTGGTTCGATCTCCCCGATCCGCCGCTGATCGAGCGCTTCCTCGAGCGCAAGTTCAAGAACGTGAAGACGGGATTCCGGCCAGCCGACATGGCGGGCTCGGTCGAGGGCTTCTCCTACGCCGACATCGAGCGCATCTGCGTTCAGGCCGTGAAGGCCGCGATCATCGAGCGCCGCAAAACGGTGACCGCGCAGGACTTCCGGGCGGCCGTGGCCGAAGAGCTCCGGCGGCGCTCGGGCAACGCGCGGCTGAAAGCCCCGCGCTGACGCTCTACCCCCATGGCCCGATATGACCACCTGCGGCTCCTCCGGCTGCCGCAACAGCTCGAGCGCCGCAAGCACGGGGGCGGACGCGCGCCCGACCGCGACGTGCCTGCTCATGCGCGGCGCGTCACCGCCGAGCTAGACGCCGCCGTTGAGGCGCAGCAGCGCCGACGCCCCGCCGCCATCGATCCGGCGCTGATCCTGCGCGTGCAGATGGCCGCGGCGCCGCAGGAGGCGGAGTGGGAGAAGATAGGTCTGACGGTGCTCTCCACCGACCCCGATCGGACGCTTGTACTTTTCTCGTCTCGGGATGACTTGCGGCAGTTCCGCGAGCGGCTCGCCGCTTACGCCGAGGGGCCCCCGCCCGGGCAGAAAGGGCCCTCGCACGGCGCCTTCATCGGCGGCATCGAGCACGTGGGCGCGATTGGACCGCGCGACCGCATCGGCCCTCGCCTGAAGTCCGAAGGCTTTGTAGCGGATGACGACTTCTTAGCGACACAGGAATACATCCTGGACCTCGAGATCTGGGATCTGGGCCGGCGCGAGCTTCGAGCCCGCGCGCTAGACGAGATCTCCGCCTACGTCGCGGCCCGCTATGGCGAAGTCCTCGACCGCTACCTCGGACCTTCGATATCGATGCTCCGTCTGCGCGTATCGGGCGCGCTAGCGACTGCTCTACTTTCGGTGGAGCAGGTGTCGAGCCTTGACCTGCCGCCTGTGCCCGATCTTGAGACCGGCGAGGCGCTGCAGCTGACTCTTGGCGAGACACCGGCGTTGGAAGCGCTGCCCGACGACGCACCCCTCATCGGCGTGATTGACAGCGGGCTGAATGCCCATCCGCTGATCGCCGACGTGATCGTCGGTGCCATCGGCGTTCCCGACACTTTGGGGACCGCTGATGCGTGGGGTCACGGCACGCGGGTAGCGGGGGTGGCGGCGTTCGGCGACCTGCGCGCGCAACTTGCGTCAGGCGCGCTGATCCGAGGCGTGCGGCTCTGCTCTGCGCGCGTGGTCAACGACGAGGGCGCCTTCGACGATCGTCGCCTCGTCCCTTCCCAGATGCGCGAGGCGATCACCACTCTGAACCAGCGCTTCGGATGCCGGCTGTTCGTCTCCGCCCTGGCCGACATTCGGCGGGTGTACGACGGCGGCAAGGTCGGCACCTGGGCGGCCACCCTGGACGAGCTCGCGCGTGAGCTTGATCTCGTGATCATCGTGGCAGCGGGGAACCGCTCACCGCGCGGGGGCACCCGCCTCGACCAAGCCGTGACCGACTACCCGGCCTACCTCGTGGAACCGTCCAATCGCCTTTATGAGCCCGCGGGCGCATTGAACGTCGTGACCGTCGGCGCGCTGGCGCATGGCGAGGGGCTGGATGCTACGGCCGCGGCGGACGTTAAAGTGCGGCCGATCACCCAGGTCGGCGAACCCTCGCCCTTCACCCGCGTCGGTCCCGGCGTGGAAGGCGCGGTGAAGCCCGACCTCGTCGACACCGGCGGGACTTTGGTGCTGGACGCCTGGACCGCCTCTCTCCGGAAGGGCGAGTCGATGCCGAGCGCCGGCATCCTAACGCTGAACCACCGCTTCGTAGACCGACTGTTCACAAGCGGATCTGGAACTTCCTACGCCGCGCCCCTGGTCGCGGCAAAAGCCGCGCAGATACTCGCACGCTTCCCGGTCGCGTCGGCCAACCTCGTGCGCGCGCTCCTGGTCGGTTCGGGGCGGGTGCCGGAGGCGGCGGCCTCCAAGCTAGCGAGCCTCGGGCCTGAGGCGACCCGGACCATCTGCGGCCACGGCCAGCCCGATCTCGAACGCGCTATCTTCTCCGACGACGCTAGGGTGGTGCTCTACGCCGAGGACGAGCTCGCCGTGGATCACTTTGCCATCTACCAAGTGCCTATTCCCGACCTCTTCCAGGGCGGCGGCCGCCGCACGATCCAGGTCACCCTCGCCTACGATCCGCCGGTGCGGCACTCCCGCCTCGACTACGCAGGCAACAGCATGTCCTTCCGCCTGCACCGCGGCTGCACGCCGGACCTGCTCTTCGAGCACTACCGGAAGCGGGACGCCAAGGTTGAAGGCCGCCATCCCGACCTGGAGGGCCGCCTCAGTTGCGCGCTCGAGCCCGGCCCCACCGACCGGGAGCGGAGCAGCGTGCAGGTCGCGCGCAAGACCTTCGTGAACGACACCGCAGCGCACGGCGACCCCTATCACTTGGTGGTGCGCTGCGAGGGTGGCTGGGCGGCCGACCTGGCACCTCGCCAGCGGTTCGCCGTAGTGGTGGAGCTGTCGCACGAGGCGCCCGTTAGACTTTATGATCGCATTCGGGTGCGCGTGCGCGCGTAACGAACGCGCCCCATGCTTGTAGGAAGCTGCCTTCAACGCCCGCGGCCCCAATCCCCCCGCCGTGCGTCGAGAGGACGATCTGTAGCGCTCAAATCACTGGCGCGGGTCGCGCGCTAGGTTGGAACGGACGCTAGATTGGCGGCAGTAGTCGGACTTAGGAGGCCGACCCACGAAGGTCAGCTCGCGGGAGCGACGCCGGCGTCCGCACGTGGCGCGAACAGGCCCGCCCCCGCTCGCTCGCGTGGCGATGTGAGAGCCGCTTAGGCGGTCCCAACCCCTGCTTATGCGATGCTCGGACTACTGAACGGGTGTCAGAGATGATTCGGAAGCCTCCCACCAAACCCTCTGTGAAGGCCTTAGCCACCAAGACCGGAAGGCCCGAGGTGCGACTCTTCATTTCGTACTCGCACAAGGACGAGGCTGCGAGAGACAAGCTCGATACCCACCTCGCGCAGCTCAAGCGAGATGACGTATCAACCTGGTTCGACGGCGACCTGACTGCGGGCGAAGCCCTTGACCCCAACATCGCTCGCCACTTGCGCCGGGCTCACGTCTTCGTTGCACTTTTTAGCCCCGACTATCTCGCTAGCAAGTACTGCTGGGAGATTGAGTACAAGCGGGCGATGGCCCGGCGCGCCCGCGGGACCATGCGTGTAGTCGCAGTGCTCGTGCGACCGTGTGACTGGCGGAACACGAGAGCCGCGAACTTTAAGCTTCTGCCAAAGGACGGTCGTCCAGCATCGGAGTGGAGACCAGCGGACAAGGCCTATTTGGACGCCGCGAATGGGATCCGAGAGGTTGTGAAGGCGGTCCGTTCCGAACTGGCACCTGTCGGCGCTCCCCGATCAGTGCGAGCAAGCAAGCAGGCGAAGCCGAAGATGGTAGCATCATCTCCCAAGCAGGGTCTGAAACCTAGATCACCATCGACAAAGCGAGTACCTGCCAAGCGGCCCGCGAGCCGGTCAACGAAGTAGCCTCAACGAGGCCAGTTTCCTGGAGCCAACGTCGGCTCGTAACGCGTGTACGCCTGCGTCCGCACCTGACGTCGCGGGGTGCGAAGCTCCGCCTGTCCCGCGACTCCGCGGGCGAGTCCTTAAGGTGCCCGTCGTGCTGCCTCTGCATCGCCTGACATTGAAGTCCTGGGCCGAACACGAGCCCGGCGCGCTCGTTTTCGCCTCGCATCACGACCGCGCGTGCGCCTGCCTCCGCGTGGAGGCCCCTACCCGAGACAGCACGACGCCGGCCCTGCTCCTCCTGCAGGATGCTCCCTGGAACGCACGAGCTCCGCGCGGCCGCGAGGCCCGCCCAGGCACGGTAATTAGCGATCAGGACGTGTTCGCCGTGGTCGCGCCAGGCGTGTCCGCGAGCGAGCTGGAGGTGGAGGTTGATCCGCTTGCTCTGGTCGATCCCGGGCGCGTGACCGGAGGAGACGAGCCGGGCGCCTTTGCTCTGAGCCGCGACGGCTTTGCCCTGATCCGCGGAGGCGAACGTGACCTCTCCCGGAGCTGGAGTTGCAGTTTCGACGTGCGGACCGGCCTGCCTGTTCGCACGCGCGACGTTCCGCTCGGCTACTTCCCGCGCTGGGCGCTCAGTTTCCGGGTGGAGGGCGACCACCGCTGGCGGATCGAAGTGACCGCTGCATCTAGCCCAGCTAGCTAGTGCCAGCGCGACACGGGCCTAGAGCGCGGATCAAAGCGTAGCTTAGTCGGCCCGCCTCCCGTTGCGGAAGCGCCACCAGACCGCGACCTAATATCCCAAATCGACTTTCACGCGGCCTCAGCGAAGGTCCGCGTTCCGGCGGACACCCAGAGGCCGCTTCTGGCGCCAAGCGGCCACGCCGCAGGCGCTTAGCTCGCCCTAGCTCTTCGCGAGCTCGGCAGCTTGGTAACGGTGTTGATGTTGCGCGCGGACCCGGCGGCGATAGCCGGCAGCCTCATCTTGGACGCGCCTTGGCCCTGAGGATAGTAGATGTAGACCTCCCGCATCCCGGACGTGATCTCCTCAGCGATCCGCCCGGAGACGCCGGCTAAGAGATCGCTGGCGGGAGCCCCGTCCAAAAACGCCACGTGGACGAGGTTGGGCGCGCGCTCCTGATAGGGGTTGGCGGAGATGACCCGCTCGAGCTGCGCTACAGTGCGCATGAAGACGCCGATCGGCTTGCCCGCATACTCGTGAAGTGCGGCCGCCAACCGTGCCTGCACGCGCGCTTCGTCCCCATCAGCTTCGAACACGAGGTTGCCGCTGGCGATGTAGGTCCGCACGCGACTGAATCCGAGCCGTTCGCACAAGCCACGCAGTTCGGACATGGGCAGCTTGCCCGTGCCTCCGACGTTCACTGCCCTCAGCAGAGCCACAAAGATCGCCACGACTTCCACTCCTGAGGCCGCTCCAGTCGCGATCTGGATGTCGGCTTTTCGGAGCGAAGCCAAGTACCGCTCCTGGCGCCATCCGGTCACTGCGCGCCATGGCTCGCTAGAACGCGATTGCTGCCAAATGGAGCTTGCTAACCTCAGCGCGGCTGATCTCAGTCGTGCTCCGTCGCAGCGGCGGAGTCATCGTGAACGCCACCCGCATCCTCTGGGGCCAAATCCTCACCGTCTGTTCGATCGTGCTGGCCTTCATCTGGGCCGCGACGCAGTGGACGGCCGCGCAGCTCGGCTACCAAGCCCAGCTCGGCCACCCGTGGTTCATGGTCGGGCATTACCCTGTCTATCATCCGCCCGCCTTCTTCTGGTGGTGGTTCGCGTATGACGCCTATGCGCCGCACGTCTTTCAAACGGGCGCCTATATCGCCGCGGCGGGCGGGTTCGCGTCAGTCATCGCGGCGATCGCCATGTCCGTGTGGCGGGCACGGGAAGCCAAGCATTCCGAGACCTACGGCTCCGCCCGGTGGGCGACCGAGCGGGAGGTACGCGCCGCCGGCCTGCTGGGGGAGGACGGCCTGTTGCTCGGCCAGCTCGGCAACGCCTATGTCCGGCACGAAGGGCCCGAGCACGTCCTGTGTTTCGCGCCCACACGGTCCGGCAAGGGCGTGGGCCTCGTCGTGCCGACGCTGCTCACCTGGGCCGGCTCGGTCATCGTCCACGACATCAAGGGCGAGAACCACGGCCTGACGGCGGGTTGGCGCGAGCGCTTCAGCCGCATCGTCCTGTTCGATCCGACCAATCCTGACAGCGACGCCTACAATCCGCTTCTGGAGGTGCGCCGCGGACCGAACGAGGTGCGAGACGTCCAGAACGTCGCCGACATTCTGGTCGATCCGGAAGGCGCGCTGGAGAAGCGCAACCACTGGGAGAAGACCAGCCACGCGCTCCTGGTCGGCGCGATCCTGCACGTCCTCTATGCCGAGGCGGACAAGACACTGGCCGGCGTCGCCAGCTTCCTCTCCGATCCCAAGCATCCCATCGAGACGACGCTGCGGGCGATGCTGACGACGGCGCATCTCGGCGAGGCCGGCCCGCATCCGGTGATCGCCAGCGCGGCGCGCGAGCTCCTGAACAAGAGCGAGAACGAGCGCTCGGGCGTCCTTTCCACCGCCATGTCGTTCCTCGGGCTCTACCGCGATCCCGTGGTGGCGCAGGTGACGCGGCGATGCGACTGGCGCATCCGCGACCTCGTCGACGGTGCGATGCCGGTGACGCTCTACCTCGTGGTGCCGCCGTCCGACATCAGCCGCACCAAGCCGCTCGTGCGATTGATCCTGAATCAGGTCGGGCGACGGTTGACCGAGGAGCTCGAGGACAAGCGCAAGCGTCATAAGCTGCTGCTGCTCCTCGACGAGTTTCCCGCGCTCGGGCGGCTCGACTTCTTCGAGTCCGCGCTCGCGTTCATGGCCGGCTATGGCATCCGATCCTTCCTGATCGCGCAGTCGCTCAACCAGATCGAGAAGGCCTACGGCCCGAACAACGCCATCCTCGACAACTGCCATGTCCGCGTCTCCTTCGCCGCGAACGACGAGCGGACAGCGAAGCGCGTGTCGGATGCGCTAGGCACCGCGACCGAGATCCGCGACGCGAAGAACTATGCCGGCCATAGGCTGTCGCCCTGGCTTGGGCACCTGATGGTATCGCGTCAGGAGACCGCCCGCCCGCTGCTCACGCCGGGCGAGATCATGCAGCTGCCGCCGACCGACGAGCTGGTGCTCGTGTCGGGCCTGGCTCCGATCCGGGCCAAGAAGGCGCGCTACTACGCGGACCGAAGGCTCGCCGCCCGCGTGCTGCCGCTTCCCGAGCGGCGGAGGACCGAACCCGTCGGGCGCCCCGGCGACGACTGGACCGGCTTGCAGCCGCTGGCGCCGCCGCCGGTGGCGGCCGTGCCGGTCGCGAGAAAAGACGAGGCAGCGAACGCGGCCCGTCCTCCCGCCGAAGACCCGGACAATGCCGGCATCCGCCGCGAGCCCGACCTTCCCGAGCACGAGGCGATCGCCCCGGAAACGCCGACGCCGAGCCCGGTGCGCGAGTTCGACGATCCCGACGACGAGCCGGATGCCGAGGCCGTGAAGGCGCGGGTGCTGCAGCGCCGCTTCGGCAGCCTCGCTCGGCAGGTCGCGCTCGATCCTGACGACGGCATGGCGCTCTGACCATGACCGCTCGGGGCAAATACACCTTCCGCCTGTCCACCGAGCTTGCCGCCCGGCTGGCCGACTACTCCACCCGGGCGCGTGTTCCGCAGGCGCAGGTGGTCGAGGCCGCGATCGCCTCGCATCTGTCGCCCGACGCGGCCGACCAGCTCGAAGCGGCGCTGGCCCGCCGGCTCGACCGCATGAGCCGGGCGATCGAGCGGATGGAGCGTCACACCGTTATCTCCAACGAGGCGATAGCGCTGTTCGTGCGCTTTTGGCTGACCTCGACGCCCTCGCTGCCCGACGCCGCGCAGCCCGCCGCCCAGGCCAAGGGCCGCGAACGCTACGAGGGTTTCGTCGAGGCGCTCGGACGCCGACTCGCGAAGGGACAGTCCTTGGCTGACGAGGTCTCGCGCGACATCGCTCCGGAGGGTTCCACCAAGGGCGGCTGATCGGACCCGCCCGTCTGCATCCGTTTCTACGCCACAGCCCTTCTACGCCGTCGCGCTTGTTGAGCCGCCCGCACTCGGGCGCTTTGTATCCACCCCGTCGACCATCCGCGCCGTCACCGGCGCCGAGCACGGGGTAGCCAGTGACCGTCACCGCCTTCCGGCCCGAAGCCCACGCCCGCGGCGCTCGAATGCTGCGCACGGCGCTCGGGCCCGCGATCGGCGGCTGGCTCGACGACGCCAGCGTCGGTGAGGTGATGCTCAACCCCGACGGCAGGCTCTGGATCGACCGGCTGGCCGGCGGGCTGGAGGACACCGGCGAACGCCTGTCCGCCGCCGACGGCGAACGCATCATCCGCCTGGTCGCCCACCATGTCGGCGCCGAGGTCCACCCCGGCAGTCCGCGCGTCTCGGCCGAGCTGCCCGGGACGGGGGAGCGGTTCGAGGGGCTGCTGCCGCCGGTGGTCGCCGGCCCGGCGTTTGCGATCCGACGTCCTGCCGTCGCGGTGTTCACGCTCGGCGACTACGTCGCGGCCGGGATCATGGCGGAGCGCCAAGCCCAGGTCCTTCGCGAAGCGGTCGCGGGCCGCGCCAACATCCTGGTCGCCGGCGGCACCTCGACCGGCAAGACCACGCTGGTCAATGCGCTGCTGGCCGAGGTGGCCAAGACCTCCGACCGCGTGGTGCTGATCGAGGACACGCGCGAGCTGCAGTGCGCCTCGCCGAACCTCGTGGCGCTGCGCACCAAGGACGGCGCGGCCTCGCTGACCGACCTTGTGCGCTCGGCGCTGCGGCTGCGGCCCGACCGCATTCCCATCGGCGAGGTCCGCGGCGGCGAGGCGCTCGACCTGATCAAGGCCTGGGGCACCGGCCATCCCGGCGGCGTCGGTACGCTGCACGCCGGCTCCGCGGTCGGTGCGCTCCGGCGGCTGGAGCAACTCGTCCAAGAGGCGGTGGTCACCGTGCCCCACGCCCTCATCGCCGAAACCATCGACGTCATCGCCGTCCTCGCAGGCCGCGGCTCCGCCCGCCGGCTCGCCGAACTCGCCCGCGTCGAAGGGCTCGACGCGCAGGGCGACTACCGCCTTACCCCAGCAGGAGACCATCCATGATCGTCCGTCTTCGCCGTCATCTCGCCGGCGCCGCCGCCACGCTCGCGCTCGCCGCGATCAGCGCGCCCGCCTACGCCGCTGGCTCCAACATGCCGTGGGAAGCGCCGCTCCAGTCGATCCTCGATTCGATCCAGGGTCCGGTCGCAAAGATCCTGTCGGTGATCGTCATCGTGGTGACGGGCCTGACCCTCGCCTTCGGCGACACCTCGGGCGGCTTCCGCCGGCTGATCCAGATCGTGTTCGGCCTGTCGATCGCCTTCGCCGCCAGCTCCTTCTTCCTGTCGTTCTTCTCCTTCTCGGGCGGGGCGCTCGTCTGATGCTGGAGAGCGACGATCCCGTGGCGGGCTTCTACGCGCCGGTTCGCCGGTCGCTGACCGAGCCGATCCTGATGGCCGGCGCACCGCGGACCGTCGCGATCATCAACGGCACGCTGGCCGCCGCCGTCGGCCTCGGCCTGCGGCTGTGGGTGGTCGGCGCGGCGCTCTGGCTGATCGGCCACCTGGCCGCGGTCTGGGCTGCGCGCCGCGACCCGGCCTTCGTCGACGTGGTGCGCCGTCACCTGCGCTACCCCGCGCACCTCGGGAGCTGAGGCGCCATGCTGAACCTCGCCGAGTACCGCAGGAGGCCCCAAGCGCTGGCCGACTTCCTGCCCTGGGCGGCGCTGGTCGCTCCGGGCGTGGTCGCCAACAAGGACGGCTCGTTCCAGCGCACCGCCCGGTTCCGCGGGCCGGACCTGGACTCCGCCACGCCCGCCGAGCTGGTCTCGACCACGGCGCGACTGAACGGCGCGCTGCGCCGGCTCGGCTCCGGCTGGGCCGTCTTCGTCGAAGCGCAGCGCGTGCCCGCCAACCGCTATCCGCGCAGCCGCTTTCCCGACGCGGCGTCCGGCCTGGTCGAGATGGAGCGGCGCTTCCAGTTCGAGGAGGAGGGCGCGCACTTCGAGAGCGCCTACTTCTTGACCTTCGTCTGGCTGCCGCCGGTCGACGCCGCCGATCGCGCCGAGGGCTGGCTCTATGAGAACCGCGCCACGGCCGGCGCCGATGGCCGCGCGTCGCTGACCGGTTTCGTCGACCGCACCGACCGCATCCTGGCCCTGCTCGATGGGTTCATGCCCGAGGCGGCCTGGCTCTCGGACGAGGAGACGCTCACCTACCTCCACTCGACCGTCTCGACCCGCCGCCACGCCGTGCGCGTGCCGGCGACGCCGATGCACCTCGACGCCATCCTGGTCGACGAGCCGCTCTCCGGTGGCCTCGAGCCGCGCCTCGGCGACGCGCACCTGCGCACGCTGACTGTCTTGGGCTTTCCGTCGCGAACCTGGCCGGGCCTGCTCGACGACCTCAACCGGCTCGCCTTCCCGTACCGCTGGTGCGTGCGCGCGGTCGCGCTCGACAAGACCGACGCCACCAAAGTGCTGTCGCGCATCCGCCGGCAATGGTTCGCCAAGCGCAAGTCGATCGCGGCCATCGTCAAGGAGGTGATGACCAACGAGGCGTCGGTGCTGATGGACTCGGACGCCGCCAACAAGGCGGCCGACGCCGACATGGCGCTGCAGGAACTCGGCTCCGACCTGATCGGCGAGGCGTATGTCACCGCGACCGTGACCGTCTGGGACGAGGACGCGCGCGCCGCCGACGAGCGGCTTCGGCTGGTCGAGAAGACCATCCAGGGCCGCGACTTCACCTGCATCCGCGAGGGCGTCAACGCGGTCGAGGCGTGGCTCGGATCGCTGCCCGGCCAGCTCTACGCCAACGTCCGCCAGCCGCCGATCTCGACGCTCAACCTCGCCCACATGATGCCGTTCTCGGCGGTATGGGCGGGCCCGCCCCGGGACGAGCATCTGGACGCGCCGGCGCTGTTCGTCGCCAAGACCGAGGGCTCGACGCCGTTCCGCTTCTCGCTCCACGTCGGCGACGTCGGCCACACCCTGATCGTCGGACCGACCGGCGCGGGCAAGAGCGTGCTCCCGGCCGTCATGGCGATGCAGTTCCGCCGCTACGAGCGCGCACAGATCTTCGCCTTCGACTTCGGCGGCTCGATCCGCGCCGCGACGCTCGCCATGGGTGGCGACTGGCACGACCTCGGCGGCTCGCTGTCGGAGGACGCGGCCGAGCCGGTCGCGCTGCAGCCGCTCGCGCGCATCCACCTGTCCGAAGAGCGCGCTTGGGCGGCGGAGTGGGTGGCGGCGATCCTCGGCCGCGAGAAGGTACCGGTCACGCCCGAGGTGAAAGAGCTTCTCTGGGCCGCGCTCGGCTCGCTCGCGTCCGCGCCGGTCCACGAGCGCACGCTGACCGGCCTGTCGGTCCTGCTCCAGAGCCAGGCGCTTAAGCGCGCGCTCCAGCCCTACTGTCTGAATGGCCCCTGGGGGCGGCTGCTCGACGCCGACGCCGAACGGCTTGGCGTGGCCGACGTCCAGGCGGTCGAGACCGAGGGGCTGATCGGCACGGGCGCGGCGGCGGCGGTGCTCGCCTATCTGTTCCACCGCATCGAGGACCGGCTCGACGGCCGGCCAACGCTCCTGATCGTCGACGAGGGATGGCTGGCGCTCGATGACAAGGGCTTCTCCGGCCAGCTGCGCGAGTGGCTGAAGACGCTGCGCAAGAAGAACGCCAGCGTGGTCTTCTCCACCCAGAGCCTCGCCGACATCGAGAACTCGCCGATCGCGCCCGCAATCATCGAGAGCTGCCCGACGCGCGTGTTCCTCGCCAACGAGCGCGCTCTCGAGCCGCAGATCGCCGCGATCTACCGCCGGTTCGGCCTCTCGGATCGCCAGATCGAGATCCTCAGTCAGGCCACGCCCAAGCGCGACTATTATTGCCAGTCCCGCTGCGGCAACCGGCTGTTCGAACTGGGGCTGGGCGAGGTCGCGCTCGCCTTCGCCGCCGCCTCGTCCAAGACCGACCAAGCGCTCATCGCCCAGCTGTTCGCCGCCCACGGCCGCGACGGCTTCGCCCACGCCTGGCTGCAGGCGCGCGGCGCCGGCTGGGCCGCCGATCTCGCCCGCACTTTGCCCGAGGAGCTTGTCCCATGACCGTCCGTCGTTTCCACAAACAGCTGGCCGCCGGTGCGGCGATGCTGTCGCTCACGATCGCCGCCGTGCCCGCCCACGCGCAATGGACGGTGTTCGACCCGTCCAACTTCTCGCAGAACGTGCTGACCGCGGCGCGCACGCTCCAGCAGATCAACAACCAGATCACCTCGCTCCAGAACGAAGCGCAGGGGCTGATCAATCAGGCGCGCAACCTCGCCAACCTGCCTTACTCCTCGCTGCAGGCGCTGGAACAGAACATCGCCCGCACCCAGCAGTTGGTCGCCCAGGCGCAGGGCATCGCCTACAACGTCCAGAACATCGACCAGGCGTTCGCGACCCGCTATGCGCCCGCGTCCGCCTCGCAGACCGATCAGCAGCTCGTCGCCGGCGCACAGACGCGCTGGCGGCAGTCGGTGCAGGCGCTTCAGGACGCCATGCGCACGCAGGCGACCGTCGTCGGCAACCTCGACACGAACCGCACCCAGATGTCGGCACTCGTCACCGCCAGTCAGGGCGCGACCGGCGCGCTCCAGGCGACGCAGGCCGGCAACCAGCTCCTCGCGCTCCAGGCCCAGCAGCTCTCGGACTTGACGGCCGCCGTGGCGGCGCAGGGACGGGCGCAGGCGCTCGACGCCGCTCAACGCCAAGCCGCGTCCTCCCAGGCGCAGGAGCAACTGCGCCGCTTCCTGCAGACGCCGACGGGCTACCAGCCGTCGACCATCACCATGTTCCACAACTGAGGTCGGCGATGCGACGGCTTCTCCCCCGGTCGGATCGGTTTGCGGCGCTCGACCGCCGTGTCGTGCGGCGCACCGCGCTGGTGCTGGGCGTCGGCGCCGCGCTCTGCGCGGCAGCCGCCATGCTGGCCGTGAAGGAGGGTCGGGAGCTTCACGAGTCCGCGCCGCCGGCGATGCAGTCGGTCCCGGCCGATCCTTTGGTGGCCGAGATGCGGCGTTGCCAGCTGCTCGGCGAGCCGGGCGCGCACGACGCCGGCTGCCTCGCGGCGTGGGCGGAGAACCGCCGCCGCTTCCTCGGCGTGGATCGACGGCCCCTCGCGCCGAATCCAGCGGCCGTTCCGACGACGACCGGGGAGCACTGATATGGGCGGGACCGGCGTCATCGACCGCTTCCTCGAGGTCTTCACCCGCTACATCGACAGCGGGTTCGGCCTCCTGCAGGGCGAGGTGAAGTGGCTCGCGGGCGTGCTGATCGCCATCGACCTCGTGCTCGCCGCCCTGTTCTGGGCGATGGCGCCCGATGAGGACGTGATCGCCCGGCTGGTCAAGAAGACGCTGTTCATCGGCGTGTTCGCCTACATCATCAACAACTGGACCAACCTCGCGCGCATCGTGTTCGAGAGCTTCGCGGGGCTCGGATTGAAGGCGTCCGGCACCGGCCTCTCCGAAGCCGACTTCCTCCGGCCCGGCCGCGTCGCCCAGGTAGGGCTTGACGCTGGCAAGCCGATCCTCGACTCGATCTCGGGCCTGATGGGCTTCGTCTCGTTCTTCGAGAACTTCATCCAGATCGCCGTGCTGCTGTTCGCCTGGGCGATCGTCATCCTCGCCTTCTTCATCCTCGCCATCCAGCTCTTCGTCAGCCTGATCGAGTTCAAGCTGACGACGCTCGCCGGGTTCGTGCTGATCCCGTTCGGCCTCTTCAACAAGACCGCCTTCGCCGCCGAGCGCGTGCTCGGCAACGTCATGAGTTCCGGCATCAAGGTCCTGGTGCTGGCCGTCATCGTCGGCATCGGCACGACCCTGTTCAGCCAGTTCACGCAAGGGTTCACCGGCCAGCCGACCATCGAGGACGCCATGGGCCTCGTGCTCGCCGCCCTCTCGCTGCTGGGCCTCGGCATCTTCGGACCGGGCGTCGCCAACGGCATCATCTCCGGCGGCCCGCAGCTCGGCGCGGGCGCCGCGGTCGGCACGGGCCTCGCGGCGGGCGGCCTCGTCGCCGCCGGCGCCGGCCTCGCGGCGGGCGGCGTCGGCGCGCTCGGCGCGGCCGGCGGCGCTGCGGCCGGAGCCGCACGCGGCGGCGCGTCGATCGCGGGAGCCGCGACGACCGCCTACCGCACCGCCTCCGCCGGTCAGACCGGCGCAGGCGCGATGGCGAGCGGCGTTGGCGGTGTCGCACGGGCCGGCAGCTCGGCCGCAGGCCAGGCTGCGGCAAGCCCGCTCCGCCGCGCCGCTTCAGCGATGGGCGACAGCTACCGTTCCGGCGCGCGTAGCGCCTTCAAGGCGACGGGCGGCACGATCGGCGGCGGCGACGCGCCGGCCGCAGCCTCGGCTGACGCCGCCGCACCGACCGGCGAACCCGGCTGGGCGCGCGCCATGCGTCGCCGCCAGTCCGTCCACCAGGGCGCGTCCACCGCCGCCCACGCCGTGCGCTCGGGCGACGGCGGCGGCTCCGGCTCCTCCGTCTCTGTCAGCGAAGGCGAGTGATGTTCTTCAAGCGAACCGACGTGCGCTACGGGCGCACCCCCGAACCCGAAACGCCCTACCAACGCGCCGCCCAAGCCTGGGACGACCGCATCGGCTCGGCCCGGGTCCAGGCGAAGAACTGGCGGCTGATGGCGTTCGGCTCGCTGTTCCTCTCCGGCGGCCTCGCCGCCGGGCTCGTCTGGCAGTCCGCAACGGGCTCGATCGTCCCCTGGGTCGTGCAGGTCGACCGGCTCGGCCAGGCGCAGGCCGTCGCGCCCGCCGACGCCGCCTATCAGCCGACCGATCCGCAGGTGGCGTGGCATCTGGCGCGGTTCGTGGAGGAGGTCCGCTCCGTTCCGGCCGACCCCATCATCCTGCGCCAGAACTGGCTGCGGGCTTACGACTACACGACGAGCACGGGCGCCTTGGCGCTGAGCGATTACGCCCGCACCAACGACCCGTTCGCCAAGCTCGGCAGGCAGCAGATCTCGGTCGACATCGGCAGCGTCATCCGCGCCTCGCCCGCGAGCTTCCGCGTCGCCTGGACCGAGCGCCGGTTCCAGGACGGCGCGCTCGCCGCCACCGAACGCTGGACCGCCATCCTGACGATCGCGATCCAGACGCCCCGCGACCCCGAGACGCTGAAGAAGAACCCCCTCGGCGTCTTCGTCACCGCCCTCAACTGGTCCAAGGAGCTCGGCTGATGCGCCTTCCTCTGCTCGGGGGCGTGCTGCTCGCCTCCGCCTCCCTGTCCGCCTGCGCGCACAAGTTTACCCCGCCGGAGATCACCTACGACGAGGCTCCGAAGGCGGCCGTGCTGGAGCCGGACCCGCCGAAGGCGGTGCAGATCGTAGCCGTGCCGCAGCCTCTGCCCTTGCCCGGCCAGTTGAAGCCGCTGCCTGCTCCCGGCCGCCTCACGC
The DNA here is from genome assembly GCA_964244065.1 of uncultured Caulobacteraceae bacterium. Classification (GTDB taxonomy): domain Bacteria; phylum Pseudomonadota; class Alphaproteobacteria; order Caulobacterales; family Caulobacteraceae; genus JASLDZ01. Next base: position 107,808 of record CAXTHH010000004.1, read on the forward strand.
CGCCTGAGGCGGCCGATCCGCGCGCGCGGATCGAAGCGGCGAACGGCGCCGCGCGCGTCCAGCCGACTCGAGCCGGCTACATCAACGCCGTGCAGGTCTATCCCTTCTCCGACGGTGCGCTCTATCAGCTCTACGCCGCGCCTGGGCAGATCACCGACATCGCGCTGGAGCCCGGGGAGCAACTCGCGGGCTCGGGGCCGGTCGCCGCCGGCGACACGGTGCGTTGGATCATCGGCGACACCGAAAGCGGATCGGGCGCGACCAAGCGCGTCCACATCCTGGTCAAGCCGTCGCGCGCCGACCTCCTCACCAATCTCGTCATCAACACCGACCGGCGCACCTACCATCTGGAGATGCGCTCGGCCGAGCGGACCTACATGGCCTCCGTGTCCTGGTCCTACGCCGCCGACCAGCTCATCGCGCTCCGGCAGCAGAACGTCCGGGCGGAGGCGGCCCAACCTGTGGCGAGCGGGGTCGACGTCGACGCGCTCAACTTTCGCTACCGGGTCGAGGGCGATACCCCGGCGTGGCGTCCGCTGCGCGCCTATGACGATGGCCGGCAGGTGTTCGTCGAGTTTCCGCGCGGGATCGCCCAGGGCGAGATGCCGCCGCTCTGGGTGATCGGCGCTACAGGCGGGGGCGAGCTGGTCAACTACCGCGTCCGCGGCCGCTACATGATCGTGGACCGCCTGTTCGCCGCGGCCGAGCTGCGACTCGGGGCCAAGCCGCAGAAGACCGTGCGGATCGTGCGGACCGACGGAAGGCCTACCTCGTGAGCGGGCCGGACGATAATCCCGAGCCTGACCGGGAAGGGGAAGGCCAGGGTGCGGCCGCTCCCGCGGCGACCGGCCGGCTCGAAGGGGTGCGGAACGACCGGGAGATCGCGGCGGAGCTCCGGCTTCGCCCAGAGCGGTCCCGGGTCATGCGCTTGTCTCGGCGAGTTCTGGCGACGCTCGGAGGCGTCTCGGCGCTGGCCATCGCGGGCGCGGTCACCTTCGCGCTATGGCAGCACGGCGGGAAGGAAGCAGCCAAGGAACTCTACCCCACCGACAACCGCCAGACGCCTGACGGGCTGAACAAGCTGCCGCACGACTACAGCGGGCTGCCCAAACAGATCCCGCAGTTGGGCCCGCCGCTGCCTGGCGATCTCGGCAAACCGATCCTGAACGCCGGCGCGCCGGCGCCAGGGATGGCCGGTCCTGCAACCGCGCCAGGGTCACCCGACCCGGAGATGCAACGGCAGGCTCAGGAGCGGCAGCGGCGCGCACAGGAGCTGCAGGCGGTTCGCACCAGCCGGCTGTTCGCGAGCGAGGGGCAGGCCGCAGCGCCGCCCGCATCGTCGGCCATGTCTATCTTGCCCGCGGCGTCGCTGCTCGGCCCGACAGCTTCCGGCGCCGGCGTAGCCAGTGCTTCGCAGCCGGCCGAGACTGACCACAAGCTCGCCTTTCTGAACGCCCCCGCCGATCGCCGCACCAGCAGCGTCGATCAGGTGAAGGCGCCCGAAAGCCAGAGCGTGCTTCAGGCCGGAGCCGTCGTTCCCGCAGCCCTCCTCACGGGCCTGCGCTCGGACCTTCCCGGCCAGATCACAGCCCAGGTGACCGAGGCCGTCTACGACAGCCCGACCGGCAGGATCCTGCTGATCCCGCAGGGCGCGCGGCTGATCGGCCAGTACGACGCGCAGGTGGCCTTCGGCCAGAGCCGGGCGCTCCTCGTCTGGAACAGGATCGTCATGCCGAACGGGCGCTCCATCGTGCTGGAACGCCAGCCCGGCGCCGATCCGCAGGGCTACGCCGGGCTGCAGGATCAGGTCGACAATCACTGGGGCGCGCTCTTCAAGGCGGCGCTGCTCTCGACCATCCTCAGCGTCGGTTCCGAGGCCGGGTCCTCGAACGACGAGAACAGTCTGGTCGATGCGATCCGGCGCGGCGCGTCGGACTCCATCAGCCAGACCGGCCGGCAGGTGGTCGGGCGCTCGCTGCAGGTCCAGCCGACGATCACCGTGCGTCCGGGATTTCCGGTGCGCGTGATCGTCACCCGTGACCTCGTGATGGAGCCCTATTCGGGCTGACGGAGAGGATGATGACGAGACTGAAGCTCGGCGCGATCGCGGACGACAAGCCGGTGCGGGTCACCCACGACCTGCCGCCCACCGTGCATCGCGACCTCGTCGCTTACGCAGAGGTCCTGGCGCGTGAGACCGGCGCGGCGGTGGAGCCGGTCAAGCTCATCGCCCCGATGCTGGAGCGGTTCATGTCGACGGATCGGGCTTTCGCGGCGGCTCGCCGTCGCCGCCAGACGCCTTCCGCGCCTGGACCCTCGCCGCGCTCAGAAAGCGCCTGAGCGCCGGATTGTCGTTCTGGGGAGACCAGATCGCGCTGAACATCTGCCCTTCGCCGGCGAGCGGTACGAATGTGACGCCCGGGTAGATCACGCTTGCTTCCGAACCGCAGACGATGCTGACCCCAAAGCCTAGTCCAACCAAGGCCATCAAGCCTTCGCGCGCGACGCGGTGATGGTTGATGCGCGGCGTGAAGCCGAGACTTGCCAGCCGCTCTACGATGTAATCGTGCACGTGGGGTCCAGGCGCCGACCGCGAGACGATGAAGTGGTCCTCGGCCATGTCCTCGATGTGCAGCACGGCCATGGCGCAGCGGGCATCGTCGCTCGGAAGGGCGACAAGAACCGGCTCGGTCCAGAGGTTCTCCACTTCGCAGCCCGGTGGACGCGGCGTGCCCATGACGAAGGCGACGTCCAGGGTGCGCTCCGAGATGTCGGCGACGTGCTCTCCGACCGACCCCTCAACGATGTCTAGCACGACAGCCGGAAAGTCGGCCTTGAATGTCCGGATCAGGCGGTTCGGAAAGCTCGACGACACCGACGCGACGATCCCGATCTTGACCGTCCCCTCGCCGACATAGCCGGCTGCCGACGCCGTTCGCACCGCAGCCTCCAAGTGGGATATGACGAGCCGAATGTCGGCCAAGAATCGACGTCCCGCGCCCGTCAGCCGCACACCCGCCCGCGTGCGCTCGAATAGCGACACCCCGAGCTCGTCTTCCAACACGCTGACGCGCCGGCTTACCGCCGACCCGTCCAGCGCCAGGTGTTGTGCCGCCCGCCTGAAGCCGCCGGCTTCCGCGACCGCCACGAAGATCTGCAGATCCCGTAGCTCCATGGTTGTTCAGCTCCAGGGGACCATCGGAGGTTGAACGCACAGCTTCGTGAATCATCCAAAGCCGGCTTGCCCGGCTTCAAAGCCAAGCTGGATCACCGGGCTGCTTCGTCGAGCGAGACTGGTAAGCGGGGAACTGCTGTGCGCAGTCTCGCCCGGCTGCCTCCGCGCTGAGCGGCTACTTGTCTTTGAACTCCCTGCCGCTCATCGTGGACACCATGGCGACCGCAAAGAAGAAGACGGCCACGGCCCAGCACTCCCGCCCTGCGGCAGATCGCACGATCGTCTATCATGGCATCAAGATCCCGCCGATCGCGGGCAAGCGCTCCCCGCTTTCCGCGGCCATTCGTGAGGCGCTGTTTGCCAACCCGCGGATCCGCGGCGATGAGCCCCGCGAGCCTGTGTCCGTATAGCGTCGCTTGACACCGAACGCTGTCGTGCTTAGCTGATCCAGTGAGGATTCGGAACGTCAGCCATAAGGGGTTGCGTCGGTTCATTGCGGACGAGGACGCCAGCGGCTTGCAGCCCGCCGTGGTGGAGAAGGTACGCCGCATAGTCTCCTTCCTCCAAGATATGGAGCGCGAGGACGAGCTGCGGACCGTCCCAGGCTGGAAGGCACACCAGCTCACCGGCGACCGCAAGGGCGTCTGGAGTCTATTTGTCACGAAGAACTGGCGGATGACGTTTCGGATCGACCAGGACGAGATCGAGATCGTCGACCTGGACTATGAGGATTACCACTAGGAGGTGGCCATGAACGCTAGCGCAGGCATCCGCATGAAGCGACCCGCCCATCCCGGCCAGTTCGTGAAGCACGAGATCATCGACCCGCTCGGCCTTTCGGTGACGCGCGCGGCCGAGGTGCTCGGCGTGACGCGGGCCACCCTCTCCACCCTGCTCAACGAGCGCGCCCACCTTTCGCCCGACATGGCGGTGCGCATCGAGAAAGCGTTCGGCGTGTCGATGGACACGCTGATGCGGATGCAGAACAGCTACGACATCGCCCAGGCCCGTGAGCGGGCGGGGCAGATCAACGTCGCGCCCTTCAACGCCGCCGCGGAGCCGCCGCGCGCAGCCGCGGTTTGATGCGCGAGCCAATCGGTAGCGCGGAAATCGGTGAGCCCGCGTCTGGCCTGCGCCACTTGCGGTCCTTGCCTCAGCTCCGAGAAGCCGACTTTCGAGCGAGTTCAGTGTGGGTCGCAATGGATGCGAGTTGTCGGCGAATCCCTGGTCGACGCTGTCCTTAGTAGCGGCTGGCGATGACGTGGCTGCTGTCAAAGTCCACGCGCAGGAGCGCGAGGCGTAGGGGATCCGCGGCCTGGAGGCGGGCGGCCATCTTGGCGGCATGACGGAGGGGCTTTTGTCTCGCTGTGGCCTAGACCCGAGCTGCACGCCGCCCCGGAATCGAACTCGCGGCCGTTCTGAGACCCAGTCGGGTGTCTCGCCAGGATGTCTCGCAGCGGTATGCCTTTCGGAGCGCGTCGGGCACAAGCAAGAGTATGCTTGGCGGCTCTACCGCACATCGCGCGCGCCTGGTAGGGCAGAGAGGTTGAAGACGGTCCAGCGCTCGGTCACAATGGCCCTACACCCTGGCTCTCCAATACAAAATAAGAGAGTAATACCCTCGTTCTTCACGCGCCCACCTTCAGGAGAAGCTAATCATGACTGAGACAACGGTCAAGAGCCTGCAGGCCGCCTCTCGATATGATCTTCCTTTCCTACATTTTGTACTTCGGGATGTCCTTGACGTCGATCTTCTAACCTCTTTGGCACAGTTGCCATTCCGGCCTCCAGGGAAGTACACTTCCGAGGGAACCCGGGAAGGGAACGAGAGTCACGTCTTTGCAACAGTAGAGACAGGTCAACGCTACTCCGCGCTGGAAAAGCTGAGGATCGTTCTACTGGATAAAGGCGTATGTTCTCTGCTCGGCCAACTTACTGGCCAGAGTTTAGACGGTCTAGGTCTTAGGGCGGCCTACTACGTTGACGATGATCGCTTTTGGCTTAAGCCTCACGCCGATCTTCCAGAGAAAAAGCTGACCTTACTCGCCTATATATCTGGCATTCGCCATGGCGACGACGGTTTAGACCTGATTGGTGACGACTCCTCCAGGGTCAAAACCCTGAAGGCCAGTGTCAACTCTGCAGTCCTCTTTGCTCCATCTGCGACAAGTGTTCACTCGCTTCCAGTTGGGAGAGTCAAACGAGAGCGAAGAAGCATTGTAGTGAATTATGTTGACGGTCGCTGGCTAAACAGAGATCAGATTGGAGGTGTTGTCGGTGGTCCTTCATGACGTTACAAATGCGGCGTGGGAGCTCATCAAGACCGTATTCATAGTCATCGGCGTCGCTAACACGCTGATCGCAGGAGGGAAAAACGGCTTCCCTGTTCTTGGGAAGCTGTACAGTAGTCCGACCTCGTTTAGGGTGCGCGCCGCCTTGCGACTCCTTAACAAGCGCGAGCGCAGCGACCTTGAAGGGATGGTGGTCAAGGAGCTCATCGCCGCTCACGGAGATCGGTCGGCATCCGGGATAGCGCATCGAGATGAGCTATCAGTGCGACTGAGACATCCTCTCGCAACGTTGCTCAATACGGCACGATACGGTTCAGTGATGAGGCTGGCAAGGCAACCCTCAAGCGAGGGGCTCAGCAAGGCCTTCTCCGCAAGTTCCGATGCCAACGCTCGTCGAAGCATAACGATTGTCGCCCTGATCCTTGATGATCCCGCCGCGCCAGCCTTACTACAGAAGCTGGAACAAGATTGCGTGTTAGACGGCGAGATTTTGCACGATCTCACTCAGTATCAGCGTAGGCTTGGAACCAGTGCTGCCGCCGAAGCCTCTGCCGAGAAGATGATAGCTACGAGCGGACCAAGGTGGCAAGCGCGCGGCTGGCTGGATTTGGGACAAATTAGATTGCAAGGCGGACGAGACGAGTCGGCAGTAAAGCTGTTTTCAAGCGCCTTAGACCTGGCGCTCAAGACGCACGATCTGGAGGCGCAGGCGCAGGCGCACGGCAATTTATCGATCACCTACGCTCGACAGGGATCATTGCCACAGGCCGAGCACCACGCGATACGATCTGTTTTGACAAACGCCGCAGCAGACCGACGACGAGGGTTGGCGATTTGCTTCGCAAATTGCGCCTTTATTTGGTCAGTGATGGGCCAGTTTGCTTTATCGAAAGCCTTTGCAGACACCTCGATTGTTTTAGCGGAAAAGGAGCAGAGAGGGGATATTGAGGCAAATGCCCGAAGGGCCCTCGCCTATGTCGCTCTCCGAGAAAACAACCCGGATATTAGCAAGGCTCACCTTCTCAGAGCGTTGCGGCTTTATGGTGAGTCATCTTACGTGGAAGGACGAGCCTCTTGCCTAGCCTTGAGCGCTATTCAGGCCTTCATGTCAGGTGCGGATCAACAGACGAGTATCGAGCGGTGTGTCGAAGCCGCCGCTTCCTCCTTCATCTCCTTCGGAGCAACATCGCAAGCAAATCGTCTTGCGCGTATGCTGATCGCTCGCGCGCCTGACTCAGACTTCTTGAACCCCACTAAGCTCTCGGATGCATTCTTGGAGAGACACTGAAGTTTTACGAGCGGCAGTGAGCGGCCTCCAGGCGGCGCACGTCAGGCGATGACCGACGTAGCTGAAACGGGAAAGTATAAGACATGCATCGCGGGTTTGTCCTCCGATGCGGCCAGGACGATGTCTCGCTCTGACGGCAATAGGCAGTGCTGAGGTGTCGGAACCGTCGTCCTTACCGCTGCAGCGGGCAGCGGGCGCGCCCGCGACATCACAATGCCCCGGAGGCGGGGGGAAAGAGGCAGTGAGATTCTCAACCTGTCCACCAGTCAGGTCAAGATCAGCCCAGACGCCAAGCCTTTCGCACCATCAAGCTCTCCGTCCGGTTCCTGAAGCTCCGCCGAGGCGAGCCCATCGACGAGGGTCGTCGCGCAGAGCCGGCCTCATCACGGTCGAGGCGTCGTCCAAGCGCTTGGACGGCGAACTCCTTTGTCGGGCGATGGCCAGCAGACGCTGACGCCGGTGGCCGGCTGACCTCTCCGTTCACCTTCCTAGGTAGGCGGTAACAACGCCCTCGGAAGCCGGAGTTGGTGTCTCTACCGGCTCGCTTCTGAGGCGTCTCACTATGCTCGCCTCACCCTTTCGGGACAAGGTTGACCCACAAGGGTATACCCTCTCGGCAGCGTGCCTCACCGCTCGACCCTGCTCAAAATAGCGTGCAGCCATAGGTAGTGGCCGCGGACTGAACACACGCTTTGACAAAGGCTCTGTTGGTGGACCATGAAAGCGGGCCGAAGGGGGGCGCCGGTGGGTAATAGTTTTTACGACCGGCCGATCCTTAACTCGCCCTATGGATCGCCGTCGCTGTACCATCCGCTCGACGACACAGGGCAGCCGATTGAGGGCGAGCCCATCAGGGGCCGCCGACCGTCCAAATTTATCGTCCCCGTGCCAGCATCGCGGAAGAAGGCGACCGCCATCCAGGCTTCGCTTGACCTCGAGACCTATACCGACAATGCAAAAATCAACGAGATTCGCGGTTATCTAGCAGCTTGGCGTGCGATCCCGAACCCCTGCGATTGGGGCGTCGCCCCGGCGACACAGCGCTTGCTAGAGCACTGGCGACGGCCAAGAGACGAATGGGCCGGTCCGCGTCCATTTTTCTGCCAGATCGAAGCGGCCGAGACCATCATTTGGCTGACCGAGGTCGCGCCTCGCCGTGCGGCAACGAAGGGCTTGCTAGGCCAAATCGCGAAATACAACGAGGAGGCCAACCCCGCGCTTTTCCGACTGGCGATGAAGATGGCCACGGGCAGCGGCAAGACGACCGTCATGGCAATGCTGATCGCCTGGCAGGCGGTCAACGCCGCGCGCAAGGAAGGGAAGGAATTCTCGCGCGCCTTTTTGATCGTGGCGCCCGGAATAACGATCAAGGACAGGCTACGAGTTCTGCAGCCGAGCGAGCCTGGCAACTATTACGACACGCGCGAGATAGTGCCGCCGGAGATGCTTCCCGAGGTCCGCCGCGCCGAGATCGTTATCACCAACTATCATGCCTTCCAGCACCGTGAGACGCTGGCGTTGCCGAAGGCCGCCCGAAGCTTTCTGCAGGGCAACGATCCCGAGCCGGTCAGAACGACGGAGACCGATGCGCAGATGCTCTCGCGGGCGTGCGAGCCGTTGCTGCGCTTCGAGCGGGTGAACGTCATCAACGACGAGGCGCATCACTGCTACCGGCACAAGGTCGGCGGAGACGCCGAAGGCACCCTAACGGGAGAGGAGAAGAAGGAAGCCGAACAGAACGAGGAAGCCGCCCGCCTCTGGATCAACGGCATCGAGGCGCTCGATCGCCAGCTCAAGAAGGGCAAGCGCAGCGGCGGCGTGCGGGCCGTCTACGATCTGTCTGCCACGCCCTTCTTCCTCAGCGGCTCCGGCTATCAGGAGGGCACGCTGTTCCCGTGGGTGGTTTCCGACTTCAGCCTCATGGACGCGATCGAGAGCGGAATCGTCAAGCTTCGAGCGGCCGGCGGGTGGGCGGATCGCGGTGAAGGTCATCAACCACTTCGGAGACGAGGTGATGAAGGTGTTTGGGGCGTGATGGACGGTCCATGCTGATCCAGAACTATGGCTTATTCTGGCGGCGCGATCAGGTCGAATGGGGCTTTCGTGGCAAGGGCTATAAAGGAAGTCTGCCAGGAAAATACGCCAAACGAATACGCAGCCCGGAGGTCGACTTCCGAGAACAGCAAGGCGTCTACGTTTTATATGATAACAACTTCAAGATCGTGTATGTAGGTCAAGCCGGACGCGGCGAGCAGCGGCTTTTCACGCGGTTGCGCAATCACAAGCGCGACCATCTCGCTCAGCGGTGGAGCCGCTTCTCTTGGTTCGGTATAATCCCTGTCCGAAAGGGCGCGCTGGAAGCCGCATTTGTTCTGAAACCACCGTCAGTAAGCGAAATCTTGAACCACGTAGAGGGTATACTGCTAGCGGCAGCTGAACCACCTCTGAACCTGCAGCGCGGGCGTTTCGGCGAAAGGGTTCAGCAATACCTGCAGCATTGCTCCGAGATCGACGATGACGAGGGCGAGGAGGAATAGATGAACTTTCTCATCGCCGACACCTTCACCGCCGCATTCAACCGCCTGTCGGGCCAAGACCAGAAGGCAGTGAAGGCGAGCGTCTTCGACCTTCAGATGGACTCAACCGGTAACGGGCTCCAGCTCCACCGCATCGACAAGAGCAAAGACCCGAACTTCTGGTCAGCCCGAGTCACTCGGGACGTGCGGCTTATCGTTCACAAGACCGGAGAGTCTGTGCTGGTCGCCTACGTCGATCATCACGACGACGCTTATGCCTGGGCCGAGCGGCGGCGGATCGAAGCGCATCCGCGCACCGGCGCTGTGCAGATAGTCGAAGTCCGCGAGCGGGTGGAAGAGGTCGCACCGCCCGCGACGTTCGACTTCGTGGTTCCCAAGGTGCTCGCCGCGGCCGAGCCTCAGCCGCAGCTCTTCGCATTGCTGGACGACGAAGCTCTGCTCTCAATAGGTGTACCGGCGGACTGGCTGGGCGATGTGCGCGCTGCGACCGAGGACACGTTCTTTACGCTCGCGGAGCATCTGCCGGCAGAATCTTCCGAAGCGTTGCTCGAGTATGCGGCGACCGGCCTGCTGCCGAAGCCGGCGCCGGCAGCCGCCGACCCCTTCACCCACCCCGACGCACTGCGTCGCATCCGGCCAATCGCCGACCAGGAGGAGCTCGAGCAGGCGCTAGCGTTCCCCTGGGAGAAATGGGGGGTCTTCCTGCACCCCTCTCAGCGCGACCTGACGGACCGCAGCTTTGCCGGGCCGGCGCGTGTTGCCGGGTCGGCGGGTACTGGCAAAACGATCGTGGCGATCCACCGCGCGGTGCGGCTCGCGCGCGATAATCCGAACGCACGTGTCCTGCTTGCCAGCTTTTCGCAGCCGCTGGCCGACGCAATGGCAAAGAAGCTCAAGGTGCTAGCGCCAGAGACCGGCGGGATTGTGCCACGCGTCACGACGGCTTCGTTCCGGGGCATCGTCGAGCAGATGTACCAGCTCGAACATGGCTTGCGGCCGCGGATAGCCTCGGACGCAGTCCTGCGGGAGCGGCTGAGCGAGGCTGCCCGCGCCGTGCAGCTCAAGGGGTTCTCCGATCGCTTCCTGCTGTCGGAATGGACCAACGTCATCGACGCTTGGGGCATCACCTCCTCGGAGGCCTACGCGACCGTGCAGCGCATGGGGCGGAAGAGCCGGCTCGGCCCCAATCAGCGCGAGCGGCTGTGGCCGGTGTTTGAAGCAGTGCGCGCGGCGCTTGTCGCTGAGCGCCACACGACCTGGGCGCAGGTGTTCACGGGATTGGCCGATGCCCTCGCTGGCCGCGCCGCCAAGCCGTTCGATCACATCATCCTCGACGAGGCGCAGGACCTAGCGCCGGCCGAGCTGCGCTTCTTCGCTGCACTGGCGCCGGCCGGTCCCGACGCGCTGTTCCTGGCCGGCGATATGGGCCAGCGCATCTTCCAGCATCCCTTTTCCTGGGCCAGTCTGGGCGTCGAGGTTCGCGGCCGCTCGCATACGCTCAAGGTCTGCTACCGCACCTCGCAGCAAATCCGGCAAGCGGCCGATCATCTGCTGCCGCTCGTGCTGCGCGACGTCGACGGGACGGAAGACGAGCGGCGCGGCATTGTCTCGGTGTTCGACGGACCCGCGCCGCGCGTCGAGACATTTTCCACCGCAGCCGACGAAGTCAAGGCTGTCGGTACCGCGGTCGCGGCGTGGTTGGCGGACGGCGTCGCCGCCCATGAGATCGGCATCTTCGTGCGCACCTCCGATCTGGTCACTAGGGCTCGCTCTGCGCTCGAAGGGATCGATGGCGCTGCCGCCATCACTACCGCGCCGATGCATCTCGCCAAAGGATTAGAGTTTCGCGCCGTCTCCGCAATGGCGTGCGATCAAGGTATCCTTCCGCTCGACGAGCGCGTCGAGGATGCCGCCGACGAGGCGGAACTCGACGAGATTTATGAGACTGAGCGGCGGCTTCTGTACGTCGCCTGCACACGCGCGCGCGAGCATCTGCTCGTAACCGGCGTGCGACCCGCGTCCGAATATCTGCCTGACTTCGAAAGCGATGGTTCGCGTTTGAGTTAGTGGCTCCAAGTACGCGGAGCAGAAGGGCGAGACTATGTCCTGAATACCAGCATCGTAAACGGCGGCATCTGCGTTGCGCCTAACGTTCAGTATGGGAAGCGCTTTTGCCCGACAGTGCCCACCCGGGGAGGGGGGGGGGGCGGCAGCTTGGCGCCACAATCGGACAATGGCCTTGTTCCAGGAAGGCGACCTTCCAGGTTGCGTGACAGTAAGCTTGGTGCCGGAACCGCGTCGGCACTATGGGGCGGAGATGCGGTTAGGGTTTGACCGCCTGCCTCGCAGTCGCTCGATATGGCACCGCTCCGGTGGCGGTGAGGTCGAGGTGGTAGCGCCGTGCATCAAGGACCTCTAACAGCTTGGCCTCATCGGTCACGTTGCAGAGAAGGCGGCCGTTGACCTCCTTGAAGCGGACGCCCTGCGCCCGGGCCAGCTCCTCGATCACGGCGCGTTGCATCAGCGCCAAATTCGGGTTCGAGGCTACCGAATGGGCGATCCTTGCCAGCTTCGGATGTCGTCCAATTTTCTCCCTCACGCGGGAGAGATCCAGGAATGTGACCGCGTCGTGGATCGCCTGGACCTTGGCCGTCGCTGAGGCCGCGACCTGCTGGACGAGCTGCGCTACTTGCTCCATCGGACGTGATTCGAGAATGAATACATGGTCGGTGGTAATCAGCATATCGAAGGTCCGGTCCAGGCGCAGGACCCGCTCCTCAATCAACTGAAGGGAATTGTCGACAAGGCGAACAAGCTTGTTTTGCGCACCTAAGGTCGCCTTGGCGTTCCGCGCCTTCTTTACACCGACGATGATCCGCCCGATATTGTCGACAAACTTTGCAAAGTAATATTCCAGGTCGGCCAAGTGGTTCTGGAGATCCGGCAATTCAGCCAAGGCGCCGCTGTCGAAGATGTCCGACAGGCTCTGAAAGAGCGGATTCGCGCGGAGGGCGTAGATTCGGCGGCGCTCACCATAGTCTTCAGAGATGTCGTGCGCCTCCCAGTCGCTTTCGAGACTCTCGAAGGCGTCTACTGTCTCGCGGAGGATCGCCTTGAGGGCGTTCCGGACGCCGACATCGATGGGCACAAAGAAGCGCTCACCATTGGTGAGCGCGGCGTGGAAGTCGGCCGAACTGATGTCGCCTGGATTGAATTCTGCTGTGATCATGTCGCCTTATCCGCCAGCACGAGACCGCCCAGCCGGTAACCGGTCAGTATCGCCCCTTCGGGAATTGCGGCGCGTCTGGAAATCACCACCCAGGTGCTAGGCGGCTTAGGCCCGCTTACGCTAACTCCCGCGTCAACCTTCACCGTGAAGATGTTGTACTGCAGAACTGCGAAGACAAAATTCATGTAGTGTAGCTTCATGTGCCAGAAGAGGAACATAATCATGCCGAAGGCGACCACGGCGACTGTAAGCTGCCTTAGGTCATCCAGATTAGACTGGAAGAGCGGTATTAGCATAGCAAACAGGTAAGTGAGGACATGATCCTTCGGGTCTTCGGCCTTCACGACCCTGATGTCCCGAACCGTGGCTCTCGCGACCGCCCGAGCCCAAAATGCCCACAGCACTAGCGTCGGCGCCAAGAACAGCACCAGGCACGCGCCTGTGAAGATGCGAGCGTCGACCGCCTTCGTCCCGCGGATGGCCCAGAGGATGAACACTGGGCTCAAGCTCGACCAGACTAGGATGAACCGGACAAACGGCAGGCCGTCCCCCGCTTTTGCGGCCATGGGCTTATCTCCGATGTACAGCTTGCAACATAGGGTGCGGTTGCGCCAGTCCGGGTCGCAGGTTCTATGCCGACGCGCCCTAACTGCGGCCGTAGCCAAGTACCGAGGTTCGGCTGGTCAGGCGGGGCTCCGGCGGGTTCGAAGGGACCCCGCCAGCGCTTTGGGTCGCTGGCCACGGGCAGCTGTTGAACGTCATTGGTGAGCCACACCCTAACCCGGCGTTGAGCTTGAGCCGCCGTAGCCTCCGCAGTTCGCGCAGATTGCCGGTTTGCCCTTGACCTCGGTCGATTCCCTCCTCACAATCCTCACCATATTTGAGTGAGAGTTGTGATGATCCTGTCCTTGAAGGCTGAGGCCCGAACCGAAATTTGCGCCGGCGCCATCGGCGGACGAGAACTGCTTGGCCGGTTGCTGGCGCTGACGGCGCGCGAGCCGGGCGCGCCGGAGGCCGTGATCCTCGACTTCGCCGGGATCGACGTCGCAACGGCGAGCTTCCTCCGCGAGGGCGTCTTGGCGTTCCGCGACATCGTGCGCGGGCGACGATCCGCATTCTATCCAGTCCTGGCGAACCTCAACGCCGTGATCCGCGAGGAGTTGGAGGACCTGCTGCAAGCTCGCGGCGACGTGATTCTCTCGGGCGAAGTGGATGAGCAGGGCCGCACCGGCAAGATGACCCCGCTCGGAAAGCTCGACGCCAAGCAGCAGCGCCTGTTCGAGCTGATCGGCGAGCGGCGAGAGATGGACGCAGCGCAGCTCCAACGTGAGTTCGGCGACGCCGAGGGCGTCAAGCAAACCGCATGGAATAATCGATTGTCCGCCCTCGCGATGGCCGGGCTCGTGATGGAGCTTAGCGAGGGGCGCAGCAAGCGATACATTCCGATGTTCGAGGGAGCGTAAGCTATGGGCGTGGACTTCATCGGCCGAACCGGCCGCACCTTTGAGAAGCACCTCGACGTGGCGCGCGCCCGGCTAGGCACGGACGACCTCTTCACCCGAGCGCCGATGGAGGATCGCCCGAGCTTTCCTATCAACGCGGCGGAAAACTCCAAGCTGCAGCGCGGCCAGGAACTGACGGTGGAGGTGTCAGGTGAGAGCCTTGTCTTCCGAGACGTCCTCTCTGTCGTCGCGACCGTCCGGGTGCCGGCGCAGGACGTCTTCCAGGCCGTCCAGAACTCCGCCGGCATGGCCACCGCCATCGTCCAAGAGGTTCACGATCTCTCGGGCACCGCGGAGATCACCCTGTGCTGATCGCTGGGACTGTCGAAACGGGGCGTGTCGAGGCCCGCAATCGCCGTCGGGAGCGCAAGCTGTGGAACCGCCCGACCCTTACGCCCTCCCTCGGCTGCATGACCTGCCCGCAGCAAGGCGTTTGCGGCGGCCTACAAACGCGGCTCGGCATGTTCGATTGTATGGGGCATTGCTGCGGCAGGCCGGACGCGTGCTCGAAAGTGTGCCGGTTGAAGGCAGGGGACTTTGTGCAGCGGGTGCGGGAGATCGGCGGCTTTGACCTCGGCACCACGCCCAAGTCGCTCGTGCTAGCCACTCCTGATCTGCCGCGTGTCGCGCCCCTGATCTATCACGGCAAGCGACGGGAACAGCTCTATACTGGGCCGGCCGTTGTTCTCTCCCTTTACCGTCTTTTGCACCGGGCGACCGGCGAGCCGAAGTTCGCGTCGGAAGCAGCGCTGCGGGCGGCCTTCGGGCTGTCCGATGAGACGAAGATCATCCTGACCGGCACCGACCAGGATCCACCCCTGGAGCGGTGGTGGGCTTATGGCGCTGAGACGAGGGCCGCCATCATCGCTGCGATCAAGGGCCTCGGCGTAAGCTTGGTGACCACCCCGAATTACAGCTTGTTCGTCAACACGCCACGCTGGGACGATCTGCACTCAATGAAGCGGATTGCCCTGGTCAATGCCGAATTCCTCGCCGGGGGCCTTGCATCGGCGCTGCACGTCAACGCGCGGACGGACAGCGACATCGACCGCTGGGCGGCGTTCGTGCGCTCCCGCGAGGAGATCAACTGGATCGCTTACGAGTTCACCACCGGATCGGCCCGCGCGGAGCGCCAGGAAGTCCACGCCCGTTGGCTCGCGAAGTTGGCGGCGGGAACCGCCCGCCCCCTGAAGCTCATCGTGCGGGGCGGCATCGACATCCTCCCGATCCTCACCGACGCCTTTGAGGCCGTCACTGTCGTCGAGACGTCGGCCTTCATAAAGGCCATGAAGCGGCATCGGGCGATCGTGAGCGGCAACGCCGGCCTGGCTTGGGAGTTCGGGCCTACAGAGGCTGGGGTACCGGTAGACGATCTATTCGAGCACAATGTCCGGCTCACCACGGCCGCCATTGAACTCAGGTCGTCGCCGCCCCTATCTAAGCCCGGTGCCGCCGCGGCATGAGCTCAGTCGTGGCTCGCCCGTTGGATTTCGCTGCTGTGGACGATCTGGCGTTCGCGGCGGAGAAGCAACGCCTCGACGTGACGGCGCTTCCCTACACAATCGAGTGCGGGCGCCTTGGGCCTTTGCTGGAACTGCATCAACTAACGCGAACCGGCGGGGGGCCGGCTTCTCTTCGCGGGGATTGGCTCGACGTCACCGCCTTCGATGGACTCGGGCGAGCGATGATGTCCAGGCCCGCCCGATGGATCGCCCAGGACGAACACCTTGGCCTCCTGAAAACGACCTCGGATAACGCGGAGACCGAGTGGATTGCCTTCGCGATGTCGGCGAAGCGTGCAGCGGTGGGCAGCGGGCTTTCGAGCGATTGGGCCGCCCAAATGGCCGCCGCCATCGGCGAATTTCGCAGCAACATCATTGAGCACTCTGGCGCACCGGAAACTGGATTGGTGGCTTTCTGCGCCAGCCCGGGCCTCTTCGAGTTCGTCGCCAGCGATCGGGGTGACGGGCTCGTCGCCACGCTTCGCGAAGCCCCAGAGTACAGGACCCTCTCCGACAGCTGTGAAGCCCTACGGCTTGCGCTAACGGACGGCGCTTCCCGGTTCGGCTTCGACCACGGTCGCGGTTATGGCTTTCGCCCGCTGTTTACTGGCCTCGCGAACCGACGGGCTTCACTGCGCTTCCGGACCGGAACCGGCGCTCTGACGATTGATGGAACGACGCCTTCCCTAGTGCGCGCACAGATGGGCCGCAAAGCTCAGATGGGAGGGTTCTTCGTGTCCGCGACCTGTGTGGTCGGCTAGGCGGGCGACGGCAGGCCTCGTGCCCGCAAGCGGACCTTCAACGGGTCACCTGAGAGTCAGACTGCTCCTCGGCCCGTGCAGTCGAAGGCACCGGTTTTTGCGGGTGTGAGCCAGGGCTGAGTTTCGGCAGCCCGCGAGTGAGTCAGCGGGGAGTCGATCTCTCATGATCAACGTCTTTGGCCCGCGGGCCCAACGTCTTTCCGATCCGAGGATCGGGCGGCGTCGGGTCAAGCGCATCGTCCCCGATCCGGCGCGACGGAAGGTTAGGCCAAGCCCGCTCTGTCACTACACCGCCCTTCTTCCGCGTGCCATGGTCAGTGATGAAGACGGACAATCCCTCCTGCGCCGCCCGCAGGTGATCGCCCAGGAGCTTGGCGCGGGTGATGTAGCCGGCGTTCACGCCGGGGACGCTGTGGTTCATCAGGAGATGCATGTCGATTTCGGAGAGGCCCGCGGCTTGGCCGAGGGTCCGGTAGCTCTGGCGCAGGTCGTTACCCCATTTGAACAGGCGGGCGCGGGGATCCTTGTGCTCGATCATGTGACCGGGCGTGCTGTCGGCGGCGAAGATCCAGGTGTCGGCGGCCTCGGGATGGAGGACGCGGCTTACGCGCATGGCGCGGATCAGGCAGCGGATCATCGGCCGGGAAAGGGGAATGTCGAAGGCGCGCTTGGCTCCGCCCTTGGGGCGCGGGATGTGGAGGACGCGCCGTTGCAGGTCGAGGTCTTCGACCCGCGCCTGCATCAGCGCGCCGGGGCGCGAGCCGGACAGGAGCGTGAAGAGGTGAAACTCGCGGCGGATCGGGTGGCGCAGCCGTCCCGCCTCCCGGAACCAGCGGGGAAGGTCCTCAATACCCATAGCGGTGTCCCGGCGGCGCTGGATGTTCCAGTCGACGCCGCTTGTCGGGTTGTCGGCGGGCAGGTCGCGCGCGAGCCGCCGGGCGTGGTTGTAGATAGCCCGCAGCGTCCGCATCGCGCCGTTGGCGGCGTAGGGACCGTTTGCGACCGTGATCCGGTCGTGCCGTTCGGCGACCATCCGGGGGTTGTCACCCAGCACCTTCAGCGGCGTATCGAGCCAGTCAGCCAGGACGCGCTCGACGTGGTCGGCATAGCCCCGGATCGTCGCTTCGCTGCGCTCCTTCCGCTGCATGTGAGCGATGCGGTAGCGCCCCCAGGCCTCCCTGAGGGTCACGTCGGCTACCGGCGGCGGCTTCGGCGGCACGACGATCAGCTCGCCCTTGGCGATCTTCGCCAGCATCGCCTTGGCCTGCACGCGCGCGTCACGCGTCGTGATCTCGCCAGCGTTCCCGATCTTCACCTTTTTGTGGTGACGCTTGCCGTCCTGCCAGCACTCGCCTTGCACGGTGAACGTCTTGCGCTTGGCGCCGACGACGACGAAAAAGCCGCGCAGCTCCTCGTCGCGCACGATATATTGCCCCTGCACCGACGGCGGGAGACGATCGACGGTTCGGTCCGTCAGGTTCGCGCGCAGCTCGCTCAGGTCCAGCTCCCCGATTTTAAGACGGGTTTTAAGACGGGGTTTGCACCCTCGGAAAACATGAGGGTGGGTTACGAGGTAACCCTACGCCGAAATCGAAATGCGTTCAAGAACAACGACTTCATAGTGTTCTGGCGTGCTCTGGCGAACCCTGTTCGGAGGCGATTTGATTGGCTACGAATCTGAGGGTCGGACGTTCGGATCGTTCCGGGCGCGCCAAACTTTCTAATATTTTAGCCACTTAAGCGGCTCGCTGTTTAGCTTTGGACTGTAAGGGCTCGTTCGGGGCAACAAGCTGCCTTCGACTCCTGCGCCTTACGGCATCACCCACGCTCCGCGCTGCGCGCACCGCAACCCGCCGGCTAGATCAGACGGTGACTCGGCCAGCGGTTGGCCGCGGCTCGCGGGCTCTTCGGCGATGTCGCCGCTGACGCAGCTCCAGGAGACAAAGTCGATCAGCTCCCTTGCAAGCACGTCGGGGGCGAGACGTCTCCGTCCCCTCAATGCGCACTCCAAGACGTCCAGGACCCGCTAGCCCAAGTCGCGCAGACTGACGCGCGCTGCCGCGTCGCGTGCGCAGTTGGCGGCGATCTTCGTCGCCCAGAAATCCGGACGCGTGGCAGGCATGCGAAACAGCGAGCAGCCATGGCCGTGCCAGAAGCAGCCGTTCACGAATACGGCTGCTTGGTGCTTTGGGAGGACAACGTCCGGACGACCGCGCAGATCGCGGTGGTGCAGGCGATAGCGATAGCCCCGCGCGTGAAGCAGCTGCCTTATCAGCAGTTCGGGCGCAGTATCTTTGGAGCGCACGCGGCTCATGTTCAGCCGCCGCTGCTCGGGTGTCAGCCTATCCGCCACCCGATCCCGCCAAAGAGCGGCGCCAGCGTCCTCGTCGGATTCGCCGACCGGCAGTGCGACGGCGAGCCCCGCGGGGACCGGCGGGAAAGCCATGGCTAACGCGTCGAAATCGTCCGTTCCCTGCCGCACGACCGCAACCCCGTTGCGGAAGTCACCTTCGACGCTCGCGACGATCCCGGCGTGCAGCAGCCGCTCACGTTGACGTCCGACAAACGTCATCACGATCGGGCGGCCGCCCTCATTACGGCCAACCGAGCGCAGCAGCATGAAGTCTTTGCTATCGAGAAGGCCGCATGCGCCGGCTTCGATCTTTTTGCCGCCGAGCCGCCAGCGTAGAAGAAGTCTCGCCGGTCAGGCGCGGTCGTCGCGCCCGGAAGTGTGCTGTCGAGTGGGTGCGCCCATGCCTGCGCGCGGCCGCCTCGCAGATAGGTCAGGCCAGTCTGCTCGATCGAATCGGGGGCATAGAACTGAGTGTCGAGAACGCCGTCGGCGTAGAGCAGGCAAGGGTACTCCTGCCCATTGGCGTTCCTGGACTTCAGTTGGCCGTCCTGCCCACTTCAGAGCGCCCAGGTGCTAGGCTCGTCGAGCCCGTATATTCGGCAGAGATCGATCTGGTGATTTGAGGTGATTCGCCGCGTGTCTGTCGGATGGGTGCGTAGAAAGCTGTCCGTGAACCACTGAGCGAAAAAGCAGAAGAGCAAGCTCGAGCGTGGGTTCGGGGTCATCGCGCTCAGTCTCTGCAAGAGGTCGACGACCTTGGCTTCATCCGGGACGACCCGAGTGTCCGTGCCGCTCCGCGGGGGGGGGGGTGACGCCCTGTGAAGCCGCGATCGAAAAGGCTTGGCCAGGATGTGTAATCGCTCACCCTGCTAGGAACCGACCTCGCCGCGCCGCGTGGTGCCGTCACCGGGAACCTGTGAACCGCCCGCGTGGCGGGCACGCTCGGGCTCCACAAAGTGGAAACGGTGCGGGCGTGGCGTTGTGCTCGACGCCAGCCTGCCGATCAGCCATCGGTTCACGAGCCGCAGGACTGGAGGGAACGCCTCCAGGAGAGAGATCAGCCCCTTCGACATTCCCGCCTCCGGCCTGCCGTAGACATGGAACTCTCCTCGCGACATTCAGGCAAGCGTCAAGGCGCAGCTTGCGGAGCGACCCTCCGTGATCTGCGTGGGATACTTAGCGACGGGTCTGGATTGCCGAGCTACTGCGCGCCAGCAGCGGCCCCTGGCTTTGCTCCAGCAAGTGGACCTTGCGCATGGCCCAGCCGGCGCCAGCTTGCGGACAGAGTACCGAGGCCATTCGTCGGCGCACCTGGATCACCGCGGCTCGCCCGCCGTTCCAGAGTTGCACCCCCTCGCGTGAAAGCTCCTCATGACCTCGAACGAAACACAGACCGGCGGCGCCCTAGCCCCGGCAGCCGCCCTGGCTGTCGTCGCCTGCGCTTTCGCCTTGACCGCCTGGTCGGGGAAAAGGTTTTCTCCCACTCCGGATCACCCGCAAATCCGCCGTTGGTATCGTCGCCTCGACAAGCCCGGCATCACGCCGCCGGGGCCGGCGTTCGGAGCGGCGTGGGGGACCATCGAGTCGGTTCTAGCCTACGGCGGCTATCGCCTCTTACGCCGACCCTCCACACCACGCCGCAACGCTGCGGTGGGGCTGTGGCTGTTGAACAATCTCCTCATCGCGGGCTGGAGCGGGCTGTTCTTTGGTGGTCGCGCTCTAGGGCCGAGCGCCATCGCATCGGGTGGGATGATCGCTGTCGCCGGGGGCTACGCGCTCGTCGCAACCAAGACCGACAAGGTCGCCGCGCTGACCGCTCTGCCGCTCGTCGGATGGCTTGGCTTCGCCACCTTTCTCGCTGAAGAGGTGTGGCGGCGGAATGACTAAGGCTGTTCCGCGCCAGGAGCCGACGTTGGCTCACATGCCGAAAGCCGCCGTCTGATGTGTCTAGACGTTCGCCTGCAGCCCCATCCAGAACCTCACGCAGCTTAGGCAGGCGCGATTGGCTGACTGACAGCTCATTCTCGTCGGCGAGGTATAGGCGCCAGCGACGACCTTCGCGCTCCAGACGGTGGGCGTAGGCGAGGTTGGCGATGGCCGAGCGATGAACGCGCAGGAAGTTTGAGGGCAGCTGCGCGGCCAACCGGTCGAGACGCTCAGCATGCAGCACGGTTCGCCCACCAACGAGACGCAGCTCGACGTAGTCGTCGGCGCCGACTGCGGAGACGATGTTCCGTAGGGGAACAAACTCGACGCCGCGCGCCGTGGCGATGGTGAGCCGGTCGGGCTGACTGGCGGCGCTGACCAGGGCCGCTTCCCGGCCCCGATCTTCTTGAGCCAAGCGGACGACCTCGGCGGCCAGCAGCGGCAAGACGAGTGCTGCGGCCAGCAGGAAAAACGACACGTCGACCAGCCACTCAGGAAGACTGACGGCCAGGGCCAGGAAAAGCGCGAGGTAAGCCAGCATGGAGCGAGCAGCCGATTGGCGCGTCCAAACGCCAGCCGAAGCCGCAGCCCCGGCCAGCACCACTCCCACCAACAGAGCGATGCTCGTCTTCCAGTCAAACCCTGGCGCCAAGCTGGCTGCACCCACCCCGACTAGCGCCAGGATCGTCAAGCGGCCGCGCATCTTGGGCAGGAAGCGACCAGCGGCGTAGGAGGCGAGGAGCACCGAGAACGCCGCGGAGAGCAGCCACACCGCAACCAGCCGCCAAGCGTGGACCGGATAGGGGTACGCCAACAAGTGGCGGAGGTTCTCGACGAAAGCCTGCACGGCCGCCGCCGCCGCTATCCCTGCAAGGGTCAGGCTCGAGGGCTTCCGTCGAAGCGCATAGATGACGCCGAAGCCGAAAGCCGCGGCGAGCAAGGCTCCCGCAGCCGCGAAGGTGACCGCCAATAGCGGCGCGCGGGACGCCCACGTCCCTCGCCGCGCGATCCTCGCGGCCGCACTCGCCTTTCCCACTCTGTCGCGGGCTCGTGCAGGGGAGCCCTTCCGCTTCAAAGGCTGGCGCGGCCAGGAGGTGGATGCCGAGCGCGGGGCCTTCGAGGTTTCAGAGGATCGCCGCGATCTCCGTTCGCGACGCATCAGGCTGACCTATGTGCGCTTCCCGTCAACGGCCGCGAGGCCCGGACCCCCGATCGTCTATCTGGCAGGCGGGCCGGGCGTCACCGGGACGGGGGCCGCCGCGGGTCCTCGCTTCCCCATCTTCCAGGCGTTGCGCCAGGTCGCGGACGTGATCGCTTTCGACCAGCGCGGCACGGGCGCTGCGAACGCCATTTCCCGCCGGCCGCGTACCCCAGGACCCCCGCCTCCGCTGACGCGCGAAGGGCTGAGGGCCTACTTCCGCGACGAGCTCGGCCGCGCTTGGACCGACTGGACCCGAGCCGGCGTCTCCATGCGCGGCTACAACACCGAACAGAGCGCCGACGATGTGGACGATCTACGCCGGCATCTCGGCGCCGAACAGCTCGACCTCTGGGGCATCAGCTATGGGACGCACCTGGCGCTCTCGGTGCTGAAGCGGCACGGCGACCGGGTGCGCCGCGTGGCCCTCGCCAGCCTCGAGGGCCAGGACCAGACCGTGAAGCGCCCCGGGCGCGTGGACGCGTATTTCGACCGCGTTGATGCTCTGCTCGCCACCGATCCGAAGGCCCGCGCCGTGGTCCCGGACCTGCCGGCGCTGATGCGCCACGTTCACGAAGGATACGAGGTCAAACCCGTGCGTGTGACCGTGACGCTCGCCGGCGCTCCGGCCGAGGTGGAGGTCGGCGGCTTCGCAATTCAGATGGTGGCGGGCGGCCTGATCGCCGATCCCCGCATCTTGAGCCTGCTGCCCGCCCTCTACCGAGGGCTGGCAGCGGGTCAGACCTCCGGGTTGGCTCCCTTTCTCGCTGACATGGATGGCCTGCTGACGGTCACGGGCATGCCAGAGGTCATGGATCTCGCGTCGGGGATCTCTGCCGGCCGGTTGGCGCAAGTCAGGCGTGAGGCGCGAACCGCCGTCCTAGGGGACGCGCTGAACTTCCCCATGCCGCAGCTGCTGGGCGCCGTTCCGGGCGTGGATCTCGGTCCCGCTTTTCGCGCCCCTCTGCGCCTTCACCACCCCGCCCTGCTAGTGGCCGGCTCGCTCGATGGCCGCACGCCGCTCGAGGAGCAGGCGGAGGTCGCCGCCCAATTTAAGCATAAATCGCAGATCCTCGTCGAGAACGCCGGTCACAATGTCTGGGAAGCTCATCCGGACTTGCAGGCGCGACTGGTCGAGTTCTTCTCCGCGGCGGAGCCCGCTGCTGCTGCGACCACGCTGAGGCTGCCTCCACCGACGTTCCGCATGGGTTGATCCGGAGGTCTGTTCAGGCCGAAGGGGTGTTCGGAAGGAGCCCAGATCGCGGCGGCCCTTAGTTCACCGGCAGCACGTCATAGGCCGCTTCGCGCCATCTGCGGACCTTAGGGTCGCGCCAGAAAGGCGACTCCGGCGCTCGCGGCTGGTTGATGCCGCCTGAGCGGTGAGCCACGCTCGCACGGGACGCAGCCGGCTCGCTGCGTGAGCCACCAACATGGAGGCACTATGCGGTGGGGGCTTGGGCTTGGCTTAGCTCTGTTGCTTGTCACGGCTGCACACGCCGAGGTCGTTCGCTTGGAGGTGCGCGATCAGCGCGACTGGGCGCCGGGCCGGGTCTTCGCCGCTGGCGCTTACGAGATCCTGTCGGGAACGGCCTGGTACGAGATCGATCCGGACTCGCCGCAGGCGCGCGACATCACCGATGTCCGGCTGGCTCCTCGGAACGTCCGCGGCAAGGTCGAGTACCACGGGCCGTTCCTGATCCTGCGCCCCAAGCAGGCGGACAAGAGCAACGGCGCCGTCGTGTTCGAAGTCGCCAATCGGGGATCCGATCAGACTAACGGCATCCTCTTCGACGCGAGCGACTTCGAGCTCACCAAGCCTGCTGGCGCCACAGAGGTCGGGCGCGCGCCGCTCTTCGACCGCGGCTATATGTTTGCATGGGCGGGCTGGCAGTCAGACCTCGCAGGCGACGCCTTCGGCTTGGTGGTCCCCCGCGCTCGCGTGAACGGACCCGTGCGCGCCGCTGAGTTCGTCTGGGAGGACGGCGGTCGCAACGATGGTGGTTCGGCCCGGGTCGGCGGCTCGTGCGCGGCGGACGTGAACGATCGAACGGCCGTGCTCAGGATACATCGCCGCTTCGACGATCCGGGCGAAGTCGTGCCGCGCGATCGCTGGCGCTTCGCCACGCGCGGGAAGGACGGTGTCGAGAAGCCTGATCCGTGCGCCTTCCTCTTGGATGCGCCGCTGACCGCGCCGGCGCTGGTGACCATCATCTACCGCGGCGACAATCCCCAAGTCGCAGGGCTGGGGCTCGCCGCCGTGCGCGACTTCGCCGCCCACCTGCGCAGCAATGCGGTCGCCGGCCGGCAGGCGCCCACGACAGTGATCGCCTACGGCTATTCGCAAAGCGCGCGGTTCCTGCGCGACTTCTTGTACCGCGGGTTCAACAAGCTATCTGGGCGGCCCGTGTTCGATGGTGTGCTCGATGCAGGCTCGGGCGCGGGACGCGGCTCCTTCGCCCACCGCTATGCCAATCCGGGCGACGCCGGCAACTCAGTCGGCTCTGCCCTGCGCCCGGTCGACCTCTACCCTTTCGCCGATCTGCCGACCCCCGACATCGCGGGTGCTGCGCGGGAGGGGCTGCTCGACCGCGCCCGGCGCGACGGTGCAGCACCCAAGATGTTCCACATCCTCTCTGGCACGGAGTACTGGGCACGCGCCGGCTCGCTCATGCAGGCGACCCCCGACGGTCGCAGCGCTCTGCCGGAAGCGCCGGATACGCGCACCTATGTCTTCGCGGGGACCAACCACGCGCCTCGCTCACCCTTCGCCTTCGTCAGGCCGAAACGCCGCGCCGACTACCCGTACAATGACAACGCCGACGAGTTCACCGCCATGCCGGCGCTCGTGGAGGCTATGCGCCGATGGATCGTTGAGGGCGCCGCGCCGCCGCCCACGCAACGGCCCGAGGTCGGGGCCACGCTGGTCGATCCTGAAAGCCTGGCTTTCCCCGCCATCCCTGGCGTAACCGTGCCGAAAGCTCCGCCGCCGGTGTGGCGGCTCACCTTCGGCCCCGATCACCGGAGCCGCGGCGTGCTCGTCGAACCGCCCCTGATCGGACCGCGCTACAAGCTGCTCGTGCCGCAGGTCGATGAGGACGGGAACGAGCTCGGCGGATGGCTTGGCCTCCGGCGATCACTCCCCATCGGCACCTACACGGCTTGGAATGGCCCAGACCCACATTACAGCGCCTTCGGCACCCTTTCCGGCTTGGCGGGCGCCCTGATTCCCTTCACGTGGGACGAGGCCGAACGAACGCAGTTAAAGGATCCAAGGCGGTCTCTCGTCGCCCGCTACGGCAGCGCCGACGGCTACATGCGCCAAGCCGATCAGGAGATCGAACGCCAGATCACGGCCGGCTTCCTCCTGCCCGATGAGCGCGCATGGGCGCACGATCAGATGCTGGCCAACTGGACCCGCGCCGACGCACTCACCTTCCTCTGGCCGCGGCCGAAGACGTAGCGCTGCATCGAGCATCAAAGGCCGGATAGCGGCAACACCGGACGTTGGCTCGCCTGCAGCAAGCCGACGTCCGCCAGGCGGATGTAGAGGTCCGCTTCCCGGCCGAACGCCAGCGACGCTCGCGACCCGTGCGGCTCGACAATGACTGAGCCGCTGCCGACCATTCAGCCAAATAGGGGAGCCAACCGTGGGTGACATGGTGATTGTGGGCTACCGGCCGAAGCCGGGCCGAGAGGACGATCTGCTCGACCTGACGCGCGAGCATGTTCCCAAGCTGCGGAAGCTACGCCTTGCGACAGACCGTCCAACGCTCGCCATACGTACCGCTGAACGAACTTCCTGATTTTATGGACATGTTCGCACAGTTCACGCCGCTGGATACCGGTCTAGGGCCGCTCTCCACGGCACTCGGCAGGATCTGCCACCAAGCCTATTGCGCCGGCTGGATGCGCTCCTGTATCACCTTCAGGCTGATACTCATCATAGAACATAAGGCCCAAATCGCAGTCAGAATTCCCGCGAAGACAGCGATCACTCTAAACCAAGAATGATCCTCATAGAATGAATATAGTAGATGCGTAGGCGCTATCAAGAAGCTGCCCAATACCAGAAGGGTTCCGCGAAATAGTCTCAGAATGAAGTATTTAATTGAAGCTCGACTGACGCTTTTATTCACCTTCAGGTTCTCCACTCACGGCTCGATTATTCATAATGTGGTCGCCCCTATCAAGTGACCGCTCAGCGCCTGCGTCGTTAGCGGGCCCTTATGTTTTTGGATCTCATGGAGCGAGTGGAACGCTCAGGAGCGAGCTGTCGCCTGACAGCCACCTCTCCCCCGCTTTGATGGTCCGAAGAAGTGGGAGGTCACGACTTCGGTAATTGTTTTCGCATCCGTGGGAGAGGTAGGACCCGACCGCGGCATAAGTCGCGGCCGGGTCTTGGTCATCAGGCCTGGGGCAAAATGACGGTATCGACCACGTGGATCACGCCGTTGCTGCAAGCAATGTCGGCAGTGGTTACTCGGGCGCCGTTGATAGTGACTCCGTGGGTCCCATCGACGTTCACGGCTTCGCCCTGCACCGAGGCGGGGCTCATCGTCTTGCCGGTCACGTCAGCGGCCATGACCTTGCCGGAGAGGACGTGCAGAAGGAGGATCTGCGTGAGCTTCTCCTTGTTCTCGGGCTTCACGAGATCGTCCACCGTGCCTGCGGGAAGCTTGGCGAAAGCGTCGTCGGAGGGGGCGAAGACGGTGAAGGGCCCTGCGCCCTTGAGCGTTTCGACAAGGCCGGCTGCGGTGACCGCGGCCACCAGGGTCTTGAACGAGCCGGCGGCGACGGCGGTGTCGACGATGTCGTGCTGTTGATCGGGCATGGTTGCTTCCCTGTATTACCGCCGTCTCGGGAGTTTCCGGACGACTTGGTTGGTTTGGTGTCGTTCGTGCGACGACTACCGTAAGCCTTCACGTCAGCATCTCCGCCCTGGATAGTATGGGGGCTTCTCAGGACTGGAGCTAAGCTGAGCACAAAGCCAAGGTTGGCTCACGAAGACTGGATCGGCTAACCGGCGCTTGATAGGCTCTTGATGGGGGCGGAGGCCATACAGCCTTTAGGCGGTAGCCTCCGCCCGGCGCCGCACGCGCTCGTGCATCCATCGCGCCCTGACGAGCAGCGGCGCCAGCATGTGAGGCGTCGTCAGCACCGAAAGCAGCATGAAGGTCGCCGACGTCAGCCGGACGTCCGGACCCCCTACGGACGCCTGGCGGTAGAGGAGCACGCCGATCGCCAGCGCGCCGAGAACGGTCGGAAGGGCGACCGGGCCCCACTGGTGCAGGCGCCGGCGTGAAAGCGAGCGCACCGCCTCCCCGAAGTGGCGAGGCGAATGACACAGGCCGAAGAAGAGCGCGAAGCCCACGGCGGGCGGAAGTGTGATCAACCCCGCCACGGAGACGGCCGCCGCCCCCGCCAAGTCACCTCGCCCGGCACGCAGGAGGGCGTAGAGCGCGGCCACGGCGCCGACGAAGGCGGTCGGCGCCGCCAGAAGCAGGAGGTCGGCCACTGCGGCCGCCTCCCCGCGCTCGGTTATGGCGGTGAAGATCGCGCGCAGGGCCGGACGGTGCAGCAGGGCGGGGGCGGCCAGCAGAGACCCCGCCAGGGCGAGCGAGAGCAGGGACGAACCTGCAGCCGCCCAATCCTCCGCGAAGTGCACGGTTGCTATGACCAGGAACAGCCCCAAGGCTGCGACGGGGGCGATCCGCCAGAGCCCCCACGTCGACGCCGCGCAAGCCAAGTAGAGAGCGATCAGCGGAACGAGACCCCTCGCGCCCCGCGTGCCCTCGCGCCGGATCAACGCCAGATCGAGAGCCCCGTGGGGGAGGCCTAGGATCAGGATGGTGACGCACGCGAAACCCGTCGCCGCAGGTCCCTCGAGGGGCGCCCCCGCGACCGAGGCGGCGAGAGCGAGAGCCAGGGCGCACGCGGGCACGCGAACGCCCTGGCGTGGTCCGGAGGTGGTCGCGAGGGGCGTCATCGGGGGTCGGCGACGAATGCCGGCGGCCCGGAGCGGGCCGCCGGCACGCCTCGCCGGATCAGGCCGGAGCGTGAGAGGCTTGCGCTTCGACCGCGCTCTTACGGGTGGCGATCATGAAGATCATGACGCCCACGCCCGCCTTGGCCAGGATGTCGGCCAAGGTGTATCCCACCTGCACGCTGGTCGTCACGGCGCCGCCGCTGAGGTTGGTGTAGGGGATCATGTAGACGATCGGGTAGAATCCCCATGATGCGAAGGTCAGCAGTCGCGCGGCCTTCACCAGACCTTTGACGCTTTCAGGCTGACGATCGATCGATTCGCCCAGACCCTTGAACAGGACCCAGATGATGTAGAGGAACGGAATGGTGGAGAGCGTTCCCCAGATCGCCCGGGTCATGTTGTCGTGCGCGATCTCGCCCGGGTAGCCCAGGGCGATCATCAGGGCCGCGGCGAAGCCCAGCCGAGTGGCGGTGCTGACGGTCTCCTTGGCCGGCAACCGCATGACGAGCACGAGTTCGATCAGGAGGAGCGGCACGGTGAGGAGCCAGTCGACGTAGCGATAGGCGTCGTTGAAGGCCACGCCGGTGGCGCTGAGCACGCCGTTCTTCACGACGTAGGCCGCGTTCCAGTTCTCAAAGATCCGGAAGTAGTGGTAGGCGGCGATGGCCGTCACGAGGCCTGAGATCGTCAGCGCGGTTTTGTAGTTCGCACCGACCTGCGAGCGGCCGAGCCAAAGGAACAGCGTGGCCGCCCCCATGGCGGCCAGGGTCAGAGAGAAGGCGTTATATACAAGGCTGAATTGTCCCACAGACAGATCGACCACAGGAACACTCCCCATACCCGGCTCGCGACCAGACTATCGGGCCGCCTCGCCGCAAAGGGGACGGCCTCCAGGTCAGATGAATGACCCTGAGCACGTCCAGATGTTTGGGCGAGCACCGCGACTTCACGGCGACTGCGTCTGAGCTGTCTAGATCGCCCATCCAGATGCCGATCTAGGCTTCCGGCTCCCCAGCTGCTATACGGGCTTTAGACCGTATCTGAGGCCTAGAGGCCGGCCTCGACGGCGACGCGCACTGCGTCGGCCATGTTGCCCTTGCCGAGCTTGGACAACAGCAGCGCCCGGTGCATCTTCACCGTCTTCTCGCTGATGCGCAGGTTCTGGGCGATCTGCTTGCTCCGCTGACCGGCCGCGATCTGCTCGAGGATCTGGCGCTGCCGCGGCGATAGGCTCCGCACCAGCATGATGGCGGCCTGGCGCTTGGCCGAGGGCAGCCCCTCATCTTCGAACGGCAGCTCCACTTGAGATCCGATGAAGAACTCGAGCTCGCCCGCGGCGTCGAAGAGGGGGGCCACAAGCACGGCGTTCCGAAACATCGCCCCCGAGCGCTTGTAGTTCAGGATCTCGACCAGAACCGGGCGCTTCTCCCGCACGCCCCTCTGGATGCGCTCTGTCAACCACGGCTCCGTCGCAGGACCGGCGAGGAAGCGGCAGTTGCGACCCAGCACGGCGTCCGGACCATAGCCAGTCAGCGCGTAGAAGGCCGCGTTCGCAACGATGATCGGATTGTCCGGCAGGCGCGGATTGCTGATCACCGAAGCGATCGGGCTGTTATTAACGGAGAGGAGTAGCCGGGCGGGCTCGCTACCGACATCGCCAGAGAAGCTCGCCACCACGGTATCGACCTATAATGCGGGGCTCCCCAAGTCGGAAGCGATTTGATCGACGTCCGGTCCCGCCACGTTTGCAGTGGTTTAAAGGCACTCACCCCAAAATGAATGCCGGGCGACTGTGTCTGCCCATAGTGATCGGCGCTCCCTGTAAGCGGACCCTACGACGGTCAGCGATGAGTCAGGTGCAGACGCCCGACTAGGGTAGGAGCGCTCGCTGCGGTTTACAGCCTCCGCCGCTCTATTCTTTTCTGCGCAAGGGATCGGCATCGGACTGCGGATCTGAGGGTCGGACGTTCGAATCGTTTCGGGCGCGCCAATTTCTTCGAAGAGCATTGTCCGGCGTCTCCGTCGTTCGGTGGGCCGGTTGTCTGGACCGGCCCTCCTGTCCTGGTTGGGCTGGGGAAGCGTCCGAAGTGGCGCGCGGCGCGGGCCCGGCTGGGCGCTTCCACCCGAGAGCACCGTCTGGCGGCGGCGCTTTGCAGGTTGCCTCGCCGAGCCGATCCCGGGACACGTCTTGGCCGGTCGGCCCGGGTCGGCTGCGGCGTGGAGGCGGGGACGTGCGGGGTCTCGATTTCAGTTCCTGGCGGAGCCTGCTGGCGACGCTGCTCGGCCTGGCGCTCGTCACCCTGATCGGCGTCGGGTTGCGGATCCTGACGATGGTCACGATCCAGCAGCGGCGGGAGCGTGTGAACCGCCAGATCAACGAGCGTCTGAAGACCCTGATCTCGGCCTACAAGACCTTGGGCGGATCCTTCACCGGCGACCTGACGGTCGATCCCGCCCACAAGCGAAACGCCCGCCCGGCGGCGGGCCGGGGCGCCGAGGCCGCCGCGCTGAGTCCCGGTGAACCCCCCGGATCGGACCGCGCGAGGCGCATCCGGGACGTCGTCGAGGGCGCCCTGTCGGACATCATCCTGCTCGGCACCGAGGAGCAGGTCCGCCTGGCCGCCCGGGCGGCGGAGGAGCTGGCGTCGGGGCGGCCCGTCCACACGCACGACCTCGTCGTCTCCCTCCGCGACTTCATCCGGCAGGCGCTGGACCTCGCCCCGGTTCCCCGCGGGCTCGTGCTCCCCAGGCAGGGACCGGCCAGACCCTCCGGCGGCGGCGGCGGGAAGGGAGAGGGGGGAAGGCCGGATAGCCGCGGCGGCGGAGGGGGCGCCGGGGGTGGCGGCGCGGGCGTTGGCGCAGGCCCGGACGGATCCGGCACGCAGCCGGGCGACCCGGAACACGCCCCGGCCGTCGGCCCCGATCATGGCTGACCGGGACTCGCGCGGCGGCCGGCGCGAACGAGGCGGCGTCCTTGACGGCAGGCGCTGGCCGGCGATCCGCCTTGAGACCCGCGACCGGCGGGGCAGCCTCCGTCCGGTCGGCGCGTTGTCGATGCACACGGGAGCCGCGACCATGAAAGAGACCAAGGGCAAGCCGAAGAAGGCGGCGGCGCCGAAGCCGAACGCGTCTCAGCCGAGCACCAAGGGCCTGCCTGCGTCGCCCGCGAAGGGCAAGTAGAGCGAGACGCCGCTCTCCTGCACGGCCGCCGCGGGACTATCCTCGCGCCGACGTGCGCCACCGGGCGCGGCGGCCGTGCTCCGACGGACGTGCTGCCCGTTCGGCCTCAGTGCTCGTGCAGCGCTTCGCCGTGGAGGGCGGCGTCCAGGCCCTCAGCCTCGTCCTCTTCGGAGACGCGCAGGCCGGTCGTCACCTTGCAGATCAGGAGGATCGCCGCGGTGCCCCCGGCGGTCCAGACGGTGGTGACCAGCACGCCCTTCAGCTGGGTGACGAGGCTGTGCCCCTCGCCGAGCTTGTTGATCGCCGGATCCGCCAGCACGCCCGTGAGCAGGGCGCCGATGACGCCGCCCACGCCGTGCACGCCGAAGGCGTCCAGGCTGTCGTCGTACCTCAGCGCGCGCTTGAGCCAGACCGAGGCGGCATAGCAGCCGGCGCCGGCGGCGACGCCGATGACGATGGCGCCCAGGGGGTTCACGAAGCCGGCGGCCGGCGTGATCGCCACGAGCCCCGCCACCGCCCCCGAGGCCAGGCCCAGCATGCCGGGCTTCTTGCGCTCGACCCACTCCACGACCATCCATGCGAGGGCGGCCGCGGCGCTCGCCACCTGGGTGTTGACCATCGCCACGCCCGCCAGGCCGTTGGCGCCGATCGCCGAGCCCGCGTTGAAGCCGAACCAGCCGACCCACAGCAGGCTGGCGCCGATCATCGTGAGCACGAGGTTGTTGGGGGCCATGTTGTCCGTGCCGAAACCGGTGCGCCGCCCCAGCATCAGCGCGCAGACCAGGCCCGCCACGCCCCCGTTGATGTGCACCACCGTGCCGCCCGCGAAGTCGAGCACGCCCCACGCGCCCAGGAAACCGCCGCCCCAGACCCAGTGGGCGATGGGCGCGTAGACGAACAGCGACCAGAGCCCGGTGAACAGCAGCAGGGCGGAGAACTTCATCCGCTCCGCGAATGCGCCGGCGATCAGGGCCGGGGTGATGATCGCGAAGGTCATCTGGTACATCAGGTAGACGTACTCGGGGATCGTGGGCGAGGCGCCGGCGATCCGGTACGCTTGGTCGATGGCGACCGACTTCAGCCCGACCTTGCCCAGGCCGCCGATCCACCTGTTCAGGCCCTCGCTGGGGTTCGTGTCGAAGGCCAGGCTGTACTGGCAGGCGACCCACAGCACCGTCACGACGCAGCAGACGGCGAACGACTGGGCGACGGTGGAGATCAGGTTCTTGCGCCGCACCATGCCGCCGTAGAACAGCGCCAGGCCGGGGATGGTCATCAGCAGCACCAGGGCGGCGGAGGTGAGCATCCAGGCGGTGTCGCCCGTGTCGGCCGTCCAGGCGGGCGGCGCGGCCTCGGCCTGCGCGAACGCCGCGCTCGCGCCGGCGCTGAGGCCGAGCGCGGCGAGGCCGGGGACCAGGCGGCGTGCGAGACGGCGTGTCGGCATGGCGGAGGGTCCTGCGGTCATCGTCTGGTCGCCGGGAGGCGTCGCCGGTTCGTCAGTGAGCTCCGGGCGACCGGCGCGATCTCGGCGGGACGCCTCGTCACGGCCGGTCGCGCCGGTCGCGGCCACATGGGAGATCTCGTCCCAAGGCTGGATGCCGCGAGCCGCCGCCCGCAACAGCGCTCCGCCTTGGCGCCGAGGAAGGACTCCTCGCGCCCGCGTTCGGTGCACGATGCTCAATCGGCCGGCGCCGGGTGACGACGCCGCGTCACCCGAGACGTGCGACCACCGAGCGCGTCGCCTCGAGCGTGCCCGCGGACCCGCCGAGGTCGGGGGTGCGCAGGCCGTCGTCCAGGGCGTCCGACATGGCGCGGTCGATCGCCGCTGCGGCGTCCGCCCGCCCCAGGCCATCGCGCAGAAGCATGGCCGCGGCGGCGATGGCGCCGAGAGGGTTGGCGACGCCCCGGCCGGCGATGTCGGGGGCGGAGCCGTGGATGGGCTCGAACAGGCCCGGACGGCCCGGTTCGCCGAGGGAGGCCGAGCCCAGGAGGCCGATGGAGCCCGCCAGCACCGCCGCCTCGTCGGACAGGATGTCGCCGAACAGGTTCTCGGTCAGCAGCACGTCGAAGCTGCGCGGCGCGGTGATCAGCAGCATGGCGGCCGAGTCGACCAGGCCGTGCGCCAGCTCCACGTCGGGGAACTCGTCGCGCCCGACGCGGGTGACCACCTCGCGCCACAGGCGGCTGGTCTCGATCACGTTGGCCTTGTCGATCGAGGTCACGCGCCGACGCCGCGCGCGGGCGGCCTGGAACGCCACGCGCGCCACGCGCTCGATCTCGGCGGCGGTGTAGACGCAGAGGTCGCTGGCCCGGTCGGCCGTGCGCGTCTTCTCGCCGAAGTAGAGGCCGCCCGTCAGCTCGCGCACGATCAGCAGGTCCACGCCCTCCGCCACCTCGCGCTTGAGCGGGCCGAGGTCGGCCAGGTCGGGATGCACCGCCACGGGGCGCAGGTTGGCGTAGAGGCCCATGGCCTGGCGGAGGGCGAGCAGCCCCTGCTCGGGCCGGATCGCCCCCGTGCCCCACTTGGGCCCGCCCACCGCGCCGAGGAACACGGCGTCCGCCGCCAGGCAGGCCTCGCGTGTGGCGGCGGGCAGCGGCTCCCCCGTCGCGTCGATGGCCGCGCCGCCGACGAGGTGCTCGGCGTAGGCCAGCTCCAGGCCGAAGCGCGCGGCCGCGGCGTCCAGCACCGTGCGGGCCGCCGCCGTGACCTCGGGGCCGACGCCGTCGCCGGGGAGGAGGACGATGGTGTAGGTCATGCCGTCTCTCACTCTCGTCGCCCTCGGACTCGATCCGGGGGCCGGGCGCAGGTCGTGCAGGCGGCTTGCAGCCGCTCCAGCGGCTCGGCTCACCCCGCCCGGCCCTCGGGTCAAGCCCGAGGGTGACGGAGCCTAGGGCGCTACGCGGCCTGCCTCGCCTCGAACGCGCTGATCGCATCCCGCCGGTCCAGGATGAAGCCCAGCGTGTCGACGCCGTCCAGCAGGCAGCGGCGGGCGAAGGGCTCCACGTGGAACGGGGCGGCGTGGTTGCCGAAGCGGAGCTCGCCGGCCTCCAGGTCCACCGTCACCTCCTCGCCGGGGTGCTCCAGGAGGCGGGCGTGCGTCCCGGCGTCGACCACCACGGGCAGGAGGCCGTTCTTCAGGGCGTTGGAGGTGAAGATGTCCGCGATCCCGGTCGAGACGACCGCGCGGAAGCCGAGATCGAGCAACGCCCAAGGCGCGTGCTCGCGCGAGGAGCCGCAGCCGAAGTTGCGCCCCGCCACGAGCACCCGGTGCGTGGACGTGTCCACCGCGTTCAGCGGCGAGCCCGTCTCGCGTCCGTCGGCGTCGTAGCGCCAGTCGTGGAAGGCCAGCCGACCCAGACCCTGGCGCGAGGTGGTGGTCAGGAAGCGCGCGGGCATGATCTGGTCGGTGTCCACGTTCTCCTGCGCGATCACCACGGTGCGCGATCGGAGGTTGGTGAAGGGCTCAGGCGACAAGGCCGGCTCCGTCCAGGTAGGGCCGGGGATCGGCCACCGCGCCCGCCACGGCGGAGGCCGCCGCGGTGGCGGGGCTGGCGAGCACGGTGCGCGCGCCGGGGCCCTGTCGCCCCTCGAAATTGCGGTTGCTGGTGGATACGGCCAGCTGGCCGGGCCCGACCTGGTCCCCGTTCATGGCGATGCACATGCTGCAGCCCGGCAGCCGCCACTCGGCCCCGGCCGCCAGGAAGATCTCGTGCAGGCCCTCGGCCTCCGCCTCGCGGCGCACGGCCTCGGAGCCCGGGGCCACCAGCATCCGCACGCCGGGCGCCACCTTGCGCGCGCGCAGCACCGAGGCGGCGGCGCGCAGGTCGGAGAGGCGGCCGTTGGTGCAGCTGCCGACGAACACCACATCGACCGGCGCGCCCGCCACGGGCCGGCCCGCCTCGAAGCGCATGTAGTCGAGCGCGCGGCGCTCGGTGGCGTCGGTCGCCGCGGGCACGGGCGCATCCACCGCCGTGGCCTGGTCGGGGGTCGAGCCCCAGGTGACCATGGGCGCGAGGCTGGCGGCGTCGATGGAGACCTCCGCGTCGAAGGCCGCGTCCGCGTCCGAGGCCAGCGCCAGCCAGCGCTCGGCCGCCGCGTCGAAGTCCGCTACCTGCGGCGCGCGCGGGCGGCCGCGCAGCCAGGCGAGCGTGGCGCCGTCGGGGGCGACCATGCCGGCGCGGGCGCCCGCTTCGATGGACATGTTGCAGAGGGTCATGCGCCCCTCCATCCCCATCGCGCGCACCGCAGCCCCCGCGTACTCGATCACCGAGCCCGTGCCGCCGCCGATGCCGAGCCGTGCGACCACGGCCAGCGCGACGTCCTTGGCCGAGACGCCCCCAGGCGTTCGCCCATCCAGCCGCACGCGCAGTGTCCGGGGCTTGCGCTGGAGCAGGCACTGGGTGGCGAGCACGTGCCCGACCTCGCTGGTGCCGATGCCGAACGCCAGCGCCCCGAAGGCCCCGTGGGTTGAGGTGTGGCTGTCGCCGCAGACCACCGTCTTGCCCGGCTGGGTCAGGCCGAGCTCCGGCCCGATGATGTGCACCACGCCGCGGTCCGGGCTCTCCCAGTCGAACAGCTCGACGCCGTGGCGCCCGCAGTTCTCCACCAGCTGCGCCACCTGGGCCCGCGCCTCGGCGGTGGCGTAGGGCCGCTCCCCGTCCGGGCCGGGCGGCAGGGTGGGCGTCGAGTGGTCCATGGTGGCCACGGTCAGGTCGGGGCGACGCACCTTGAGGCCCCGCGCGTCGAGCTCGGCGAAGGCCTGCGGGCTGGTGACCTCGTGCACCAGGTGCAGATCGACGTAGAGCAGCGCGGGGCGGTCGGCGGCTTCAGGCTCGACGAGGTGCTGGTCCCACACCTTGTCGAACAGCGTGCGCGGGCGCTCGGCCACGGGCGGCGGGTCCAGGTCGATGTAGGCGGCGCGCTTGTACGCACCCTGGGGGCGGCGGACGATCACGCTCACGCGGCGATCTCCTCGGGCTTGCGGAAGGCCAGCGGCGCGAGCAGCGCGGCAAGCTCCGCATCGTCCACCGTGCCGATGGCGTCGGCCCGCGCCTTGAAGGCGGCGAAGGCCACGGCGACCTGGTTGCCGGTGAGCGGGAAGCCGATGCGCTCGGCCCGCTGCAGCAGGGCGTGGCGGCCGGAGTGCTTGCCGAGCACGAGGTCGGTGCCCGCGTGCCCCACGTCCTGCGGGCGCATGATCTCGTACGTGGCGCTGTCGCACATCATGCCGTGCTGGTGGATGCCGGCCTCGTGCGCGAAGGCGTTCAGGCCCACCACCGCCTTGTTGCGCGCGATCGGCTCGCCGGTGACCTCGCAGAGCAGATGGCTGGCGGCCAGGAGGCGCGGCGTGTTCACGCCGGTGGTGACGCCGTAGACGTCCGCGCGGGTGCGCAGCGCCATGACCACCTCCTCGATGGAGCAGTTGCCCGCGCGCTCGCCGATGCCGTTCACCGCGCCCTCCACCTGGCGCGCGCCGGCGCCCACGGCGGCCAGGCTGTTGGCCACCGCCATGCCGAGGTCGTCGTGGCAATGCGTGGAGAAGATCGCGCCCGGCCGGTCCACCAGCGCGATCACCTGGCCAAAGATGCCGGCGATCTCGGCGGGGGTGGCGTAGCCCACCGTGTCGGGCACGTTCAGCGTGGTCGCGCCCGCGTCGAAGGCGGCCTGCAGCACCTCGGCCAAGAACTCGGGCTCGGTGCGGATGGCGTCCTCGGCCGAGAACTCCACGTCGCAGGTGTAGACGCGCGCGCACTCCACGGCGCGGACGGCGGCGGCGAGCACCTCGTCGCGGTCCATCTTCAGCTTGGCGGCGCGGTGGATGGGGCTCGTGGCGATGAAGGTGTGGATGCGCCCGCGCGCCGCCGGGTGGATGGCGCGGGCGGCGGCGCGGATGTCGCCCTCGTTGGCCCGGGCGAGCGCACAGACGGTGACGCCCTCCACCTCGCCGGCGACGCGGCGGATGGCCTCCTCGTCGCCGGGGCTGGCGGCGGCGAACCCCGCCTCGATCACGTCGACCCCGAGGTCAGCGAGGGCGTGGGCCATGCGCACCTTGGCGTGGCCGTCCATGCTGAAGCCGGGCGCCTGCTCGCCGTCACGCAGGGTGGTGTCGAAGATGACGACCCGGTCTTCGGCGCGGCGCTCGCCTACGTCGGATACATCTACTCGGTCGGGGTTCATCAGACCGCCTCCGCGAAGGCGAACACGCCGGCGTCGACCCGGCGCACGCCGTAGAGGCGGTCGATCTGGCGGCCGAGCACCTGCACGCAGCGGCCGTCGTCGCGCGGCGACACCCCCACCGCGATCCGGCGGTGCGAGTTGGCCTGAGCGCCCTCCCCCGCCGCATGCACGCCCATGTCCAGCGAGCTGATGTCGAAGCCGCGGCGCTCGATCAGGCCGATCAGCCGCTGCAGCGAGCCTTCCGCCCGGTCGATCTCGCAGTGGATGGTGTGGCTCACGACGCGGACTCCATCATCTCGGCGTTGGACTTGCCCGGCGGCACCAGCGGCCAGACGTTCTCCTTGGGGTCGATCAGCACGTGCGCGAGGCACGGGCCGGGCGCGGCGAGGAGGCGGGCGATGCCCGCCTCTACGTCGGCGCGCGTGGCGATACGGAAGGCTTCGACGCCGAAGCTCTCGGCCACGCGCACGAAGTCCGGATTGTCGGAAAGGTCGATCTCCGAGTAGTTCTCCGCGTAGAACAGCTCCTGCCACTGGCGCACGAGGCCGAGCGAGGAGTTGTCCAGCAGCAGGATCTTGACGGGCACGCCATAGCGGCGGGCGGTGGCCAGCTCCTGGATGTTCATCATGATCGAGCCGTCGCCGGTGATCACCACGACCTGGTCCTGGGGCCGCGCCATCTTGGCGGCGATGCCGGCGGGCAGGCCGTAGCCCATGGCGCCGAGGCCCGCGCTGGTGAGGTGCGCCTCGGGGCGGGAGAAGCGGCAGTGCTGCGCCGCCCACATCTGGTGCTGACCCACGTCGCAGGCCGCCACGAAGGCGTCGCCCGCCGCCTCGCTGATCGCCTTGAGCAGGGCGGGCGCGAACACCCCCTGGCCAGGGGCGTCGTAGCGCGCGGCGTGGCGGGACTTGGCGTCCTGGGTGACGGCGACCCAGCTCTCGATGGCGAGCGGGCCGGGGTCGAGCGTCTCCAGCGTGCGGCGCAGGTCGCCGGTGACCGCCACGTCCGCCGGGCGCAGCTTGCCGATCTCCGCCGGGTCGGCGTCGAAGTGCACCACGCGGGCGTGCGGGGCGAAGCTGGCCAGCCTGCCCGTGGCCCGGTCGTCGAACCGTGCGCCGCAGACGATCAGGAGATCGGACGCCTGCACCGCCTCGTTGGCCCCGCGCGAGCCGTGCATGCCCAGCATGCCGAGGTGCTGCGGGTGGTCGGTGGGCAGGGCGCCGAGCCCCTTCAGCGTCGCCACGGCCGGGACGCCCGTGCGCCCGGCGAAGCCGCGCAGCGCCTCGACCGCGCCTGCGATGCCCACGCCGCCGCCCACATAGAGCAATGGCCTGGCGGCCTCGCGGATGGCGCGCTCGGCGGGGGCGAGCACCGCCCGGTCGAAGCCGGCGGCGGCGGCGGCGGGCGCGGCGGCGCGGCGCGGCGGCGCGTCGAGGATCGCGGCCGCCACGTCCTTGGGCAGGTCGACCAGCACCGGGCCGGGGCGGCCCTCGCGGGCTATGGCGAAGGCGTCGGCGACCACCTCGGGGATGTCGGCGGGGTCGCGGACGATGAAGCTGTGCTTCACGATGGGGAGGGTCACGCCGAGCATGTCCACCTCCTGGAAGGCGTCCGTGCCCATCACGCCCGTGCTCACCTGGCCGGTGATCGCCACGATGGGCACCGAGTCCAGGAAAGCGTTGGCGAGTCCGGTGACGAGGTTGGTGGCGCCCGGCCCGCTGGTGGCCATGCACACGCCCACCTCGCCCGTGGCCCGCGCCCAGGCGTCGGCCATGAAGGCGGCGGCCTGCTCGTGGCGGACGAGGATGTGCTTCAGCCCCGAGCCGGCGAGCGCGTCGTACACCGGCATGATGGCCCCGCCCGGGTAGCCGAACAGCGTCGAGCAGCCCGCCTCGCGCAGGGCCTCTACGAGCAGCCGCGCGCCCGTGGTGCGGACGGCGGGCTCTCGGGCGAGGGCGCAGGCGGAGGACATGGCGGTACGGGGGTGTCCGGAGCTATTGGGCGATGGTGTTGCCGCCGGCGTCGAGCCAGCTCATCCGGGCGCGGAGCTCGGCGCCCACCTTCTCGATCGGGTGCTCGCGGCCGGCGCGCAGCAGCGCCTCGTAGCGAGGGCGGCCGGCGGCGTTCTCGAGGATCCAGTCGCGGGCGAAGCTGCCGTCCTGGATGTCGGTCAGCACCTCCTTCATCCGCGCGCGGGTCTCGGCGTTGATGATGCGCGGGCCGGAGGTGATGTCGCCGTACTTGGCCGTCTCCGAGATGAAGTGGCGCATCTTGGCGATGCCGCCCTCGTACATCAGGTCCACGATCAGCTTCAGCTCGTGCAGGCACTCGAAGTAGGCGACCTCGGGCTGGTAGCCGGCCTCGACCAGCGTCTCGTAGCCGGCCTTCACGAGCTCGGTGGCCCCGCCGCAGAGCACGGCCTGCTCGCCGAACAGGTCGGTCTCGGTCTCCTCCTGGAAGGTAGTCTCGATGGCCCCGCCGACCGTGCCGCCGATGCCGCGGGCGTAGCCCATGGCGCGCTCGCGGGCGCGGCCGGTGGCGTCCTGCTCCACGGCGAACAGGCAGGGCACGCCGCGGCCGCGGGCGAACTCGCGGCGCACGAGGTCGCCGGGGCCCTTGGGCGCGATCAGGATCACGTCCATGTCCGCCCGCGGGGCGACGCGGCCGTAGTGGATGGAGAAGCCGTGCGCGAACATCAGCGCGGCGCCCTGCGGCGCGTGGGGCGCGATCACGTCGCGGTAGATGTCCGCGTGGCTCATGTCGGGGGTGAGGATGGCGATGAAGCTCGCGCCGCGGCACGCCTCGGCGGGCTCGGCGGTCTTCAGCCCGTCCTCGGCGGCCATGCCCGCCCCGCGGCCGCCGGCGCGCACGCCCACCACCACGTCGATGCCGCTGTCCTTCAGGTTCTGCGCGTGAGCGCGGCCCTGGCTGCCGTAGCCGATCACGGCCACCGTCTCGCGGGCCATGGCGTCGATGGAGACGTCGTCGTTGGTGAAGACGCGCATGGGTCAGGCTTCCTGCGTGGAGGGCGTGCGGGCGGCGGTTTCGGCCGGCGCCTCGGGCGGGGCGGTGGTGATGGCGCCGCGGCTCGCTGAGGAGACGAGGCGGGCGTACTTGCTGAGCGCGCCGCGGGGCGCCGGGCGCGCACGGCTGGTCCAGCCGGCGCGCCGGGCGTCGAGATCGCAGGCCACGTCGATCCGGCGCGCGGCGACGTCGATGGCGATGCGGTCGCCGTCGCGGACCAGGGCGATGGGGCCGCCCGTCGCCGCCTCGGGCGCCACGTGGCCGATGACGAAGCCATGGCTGGCGCCTGAGAAGCGGCCGTCGGTGATCAGCGCCACGTCGTTCAGCCCGCGACCCTTCAGGGCGGCGGTGACGGCCAGCATCTCGCGCATGCCGGGGCCGCCGACCGGGCCTTCGTAGCGGATCACGATCACGTCGCCGTTGCGCACCGCGCCGGTCTGGACGGCGGAGAAGCAATCCTCCTC
The DNA here is from genome assembly GCA_964244065.1 of uncultured Caulobacteraceae bacterium. Classification (GTDB taxonomy): domain Bacteria; phylum Pseudomonadota; class Alphaproteobacteria; order Caulobacterales; family Caulobacteraceae; genus JASLDZ01. The sequence goes on from CAXTHH010000004.1 coordinate 148,402, forward strand.
GCTGTCGAACACCACCGCCGGGCCTTCAAAGCGCGTCTTCTCGTGGCCGGAGAGCTTCACCACGCAGCCCTCGGGCGCGAGCGAGCCGTAGAGGACGCCGAAGCCGCCGCGGGAGACCACGGGCGTGTCGAAGCCGTGGATCACCGGCTGGCCGGGCGTCTCGCGCGCCTCCGCCGCCTCCGCAAACAGCGAGCGGCCGGTGACGGTGGGCGTGTCCACGATGCGGCCCGCGTCGGCCAGGCGCTTGACCAGCACGCGCACGCCGCCGGCCTTGAACATGTCGTTGGCCAGGTAGCGGCCGCCGGGCTGCAGGTCACAGATCACCGGCGTGCCGGCGCACGCCTCGTGAAAGGCGTCGAGCGGAAAGGCGACCTCCGCCTCCGCCGCGATCGCCATCAGGTGCAGCACGGCGTTGGTGCTGCCGCCGCTGGCGCTGGTCGCCACCGCAGCGTTCATCAGGCTCTCCGGCGTGACGAAGCTGCGAGGCGCCGTCCCGGCGCGCACCATCTCGACGGCGAGACGGCCGCAGCGCTCGCCCTCCGCCGCCTTGTCGGGGTGGATGGCCGGCACGTCGTTGGCGCCCATGGGCGAGAGGCCCATCACGGTGAGCGCGGTGGCCATGGTGTTGGCGGTGAACTGGCCGCCGCAGCTGCCCGCGCCGGGGCAGGCCGCCTTCTCCACCGCCTTGAGCCCCGCGTCGTCGAGCTCGCCCGCGCCGTGCGCGCCCACCGCCTCGAAAACCTGCTGGATCGAGATCTCGCGGCCGCCGATCACGCCCGGCATGATGGTGCCGCCGTAGAAGACGCAGCCCGGCACGTTCATGCGCGCCAGCGCCATGGCCGCCGCCGGGATGGTCTTGTCGCAGCCGACCACCACCACCACGCCGTCCAGCGTGTGACCCTGCACCGCCAGCTCGATGGAGTCGGCGATCACCTCGCGGCTGACCAGCGAGGCGCGCATGCCGGCCGTGCCCATGCTCACCCCGTCGCTGACCACGATGGTGCTGAAGTCGATCGGCACGCCGCCTGCCCCACGCACGCCCCGGCGCACGGGCTCGGCGAGGTCGCCGAGGTGCATGTTGCAGGGCGTCACGTTCGACTGGCTGTGGATCACCGCGATCAGCGGCTTGGCGAAGTCGGCGTCCTCGAAGCCGGTGGCGCGCAGGTACGATCGCGCGGCCGCCCGGGCGGGGCCGGCGGTCATCGTGTCCGAGCGCTTGCTAGGGGCGTGCGAGGTCGTCACGGAGGACGGCTCCGGTTGAAAGGTGTCGGGGAAAGAAAAACCCCGCTCCGGGGAGGAGCGGGGTTCGGAAGAACCTGGCTTTGCGGGATGAGCCTCAGCTCACCCGGCGCGGCTCCGCTCGGGTACGGGTAGGGCGTGCAGTCGTACGCGTAGGGTCGGACGCGAGGCCTTGGCGCCGGTGGTCGCTTGCAGGGCAAGCCGCCGACCGATCTCCGCTCCCGTTCCGTCCATCTGCGTGCGCGACATGGCGCTCTCTCCGCGTGCTTGCCCTGGGGCGAGCGCGTTGTCTCACGCCCTTGTGTGCACTGCAAGACAGAAAGGAAGGAATTTGCGCGGCGTCGATGATGGCTGGCCTTATCAGCAACTTTTCACCCGCGAGCCTGGCCGGTCATTCAGGCTCAGACGGCGGCGCCCGGCGCCTGGGCGGTGATCTGACCCAGAAGATCGAACAGCTCGTCCATGGCGATGGGCTTCGTGAGGAAGCCGCTTGCGCCCGCGGCCAGGCACCGGGCCCTGAGATCGGCCGCCGTGTCGGCCGTGACCATCACCACGGGAGGCGCAGGGCGGCCGTCGCGGCGGGACACGATCTCGCGCAGCGCGGTCAGCCCGTCCATGCCGGGCATGCGCAAGTCCATCAGCACGACGTCGAAGGGCTGGGCCTGAACCTCGGCCAAGCCGCCGGGCGCGTCTTCCACCTCGGTGACCTCGGCCCCGACCACGTCGAGCATGGCCTTAAGCACGCTGCGGTTCAGCGGATCGTCGTCGACAAGCAGCACCCGCATGGCCGACCCCGCCGCAGCGGCGCGAGGACTCGCGGCGGGCCCCCTGCTCCGTGACCGGCAGGAGAGCACATCCGACCGTGAAACGGAAACGGTCCAAACGGAAACGGGCACGGGGAGCTTTGCGCTCGCCGTGCCCGTCCCTGTGTTCGGAGACGCGCGCTAGGCGCGTCGCAATCAGAAGGCGCTGAGGTTGCTGCCGCCAGCGCCGCCCGCCACCGCGTCGATTTCCGTCTCGTTCAGTTCGATCACTTGGTCGGTCATGTCAGCCCCTCCGCTGCATCCATGAGTGGATGGTGAACAGCTTATAACCCTAACCGACGCGCTTAACAAGGGGTGAACCCGGGCTGTTCCGTTCCGGCCCGCACGGCAGGACTCCAAAGGTCAAGGTTCGTCGCAGACCTTGCCGTCCCTCAGGACTATGACGCGATCCGCCGCCTGAACGGTCTCGCGGCGGTGGGCGATGACGACTCGCGTGATGCCCATTCCGCGCACCGCATCGTTAACCAAGTTCTCGTGATGCACGTCCAGGTGGGCCGTTCCCTCGTCGATCACCAGCACGCGGGGGCGACGATACAGGGCGCGGGCCAGCAGAATACGCTGGCGCTGGCCGCCGGAGAGGCTGGAGCCCATGTCGCCCACGAGCGTCAGGTGGCGCATGGGCATGCGGGCGATCTCGTCGGCCACCGCGGCGGCGGCGAGCGCCTGCTGCAACCGTTCGGGATCGACCACGTCGAAGCCGGCCACGTTCTCTGCGATGGTGCCCGCGAACAAGAGGTCGTCCTGCAGCACGGCGGCGACGTCCTCGCGAAAGGCGCGGCGGCCGTAGCGGCGCAGGGGCACGCCGTCGACCAGCACCTCGCCGCCGGTGGGGTCCAGAAGGCCGAGCAGGATCTTGGCGAGGGTCGTCTTACCGCCTCCCGACGTGCCGGTGATCGCCACGTGCTCGCCGGGGGCGATCCGCAGGTCAACGCCGCGCAGCACGTCGGGGCTGTGCTCGTCGTAGGCGTAGGTCACGCCCCTGAGCTCGATCTCCCCGCGCAGGGGCGTCGCGGGCGACTCGGGCTCGGAGAAGCCGCGGTCCTCGTCGGTCATCGCCACGTCGGACAACCGCTCCAGGTGCAGGCCCAGCATGCGCAGGTCGATGGCGCGGTCGATCAGGAGCTTGCCCGTGGTGGAGAACTGCAGCCGGTAGCTCAGGAAGGCGAACACCATGCCGACGGAGAAGCCCCCGGCGATGGCCAGCTTCACCCCCAGCCAGATCAGCGCCACCAGCTCCAGCCCCTGGAACAGCATGGAGGCGGCCGCCTGCCAGGCGCGGACCCGCTCGTGCGCGTAGCTGGCCTCCAGCGACTCCGAGAGTTTGTTCTGCCAGACCGCGTGCCGCATGGTCTCGCGGCCGGCGAGGCGCAGGGCGGTGATGCCGCGGATGCTCTCGATCAGCGCGCCCTGCTCGCGGCCGGAGGCGGCGATGCGCTCGTTCTCCGCCCGCCGCTCGGCCGGGAAGGTCAGGAACCGCACCACCCCGTACGCCGCCAGCGCCGCGGCCGACACGCCCGCCATGGCCGGCGAGTAGGCGCACATCAGGGCGAAGGTGAGCACCGCCAGCAGCCCGTCGATCACCGAGGCGGCGGCGCTCTCGGTCAGGAGCTTCTGGATCGGCTGCACCGACTGGAAGCGCGACAGCACGTCGCCCACGGTGCGCCGCTCGAACCAGGCCACCGGCAGGCGCATCAGCCGCCGCGCCACGTTGGACGAGATGCCGAACGACAGCGCCGTGCCCGACGACAGCAGCACGAACGAGCGCAGCAGCACCGCCACTGCGTTCACCGCCGCGAACAGGCCGAAGCCCACCGCCAGCACGGTCAGGAGGTCCGCATCGAAGGCGGGCAGCGCCTGGTCCACCGCCAGCTGCAGCAGGAAGGGCGAGACCAGGGCGTAGGCCTGCAGCACGAGGCTCAGCACCGCCACCTGCGCCAGGGCGCGCTTCAGCCCGACCGCGCCGCTCCACAGCTGGCGCAGGCGCAGCTTCCGCTCCTCCTGCACCGGCTTGAAGTCGGCGCGGGGCTGCAGCTCCACGACCACGCCGGTGAAGTGGCGCGAGAGCGACTCGGCGTCGTGCCAGCGCGCGTCCTGCGCGGGGTCGAGGATGAAGGCGCGGTCGCCGCGCACCTTCTCCACCACCACGTAGTGGTTCATGTCCCAGTGCAGGATGGCGGGCAGGCGCACGGCGGCCAGGCCCTTCAGCCCCACCTTGAGCGGGCGCGAGGTGAAGCCCATCGCGTCCGCCGTCTGCATCAGCGCGCGCAGGCCCAGGCCGCGGGAGCTCGCGCCGAAGCGGCGGCGCAGGGCGCCGAGGTCCAGCCGATGGCCCCAGTGGTTGGCCACCATGGCGAGCGCCGCCAGCCCGCACTCGGCCGCCTCGGCCTGGCGCACGTGGCGCAGCCTCCGGCGGGGCAGCAGACCCATGTGGAAGCGGGGAGCGTTCTGGGGCGCATTGACCGAGGCGGGATCGACCGGCGCGTTCATCGCCGGGCCACCGCCAGCACGGGGTCGAACATCCAGGCCAGCAGCGAGCGTGGCCGCGTGCGGATGCGGGCGGAGACGGTCATGCCGGGAGACAGCGGCCGCGGCTGGCCGTAGGCGACGATCGCCGCCGGCAGGGTGGTGCGCACCAGGAAGGCGTCCCCGCCGGCCGCCGGCGCGCCCGCGCCGCCACCGGGCGACGCGGCGCGCGAGACGCTGACCACCCGGCCCTCCAGGGCGCCGAAGGTCTGGAACGGGTAGGCGTCCACCGCCACGCGCACGGGCTGGCCGGGGTCCACCAGGCCGATGGCGGAGGCGGGCACGGTGAGCACCGCCTCGGTCCGGCTGTTTCGCGGCACCAGGGTCATGGCCGTGGCGCCCGGGGCGGCGAGCTCGCCGGGGTGCGCCAGGATGGCGGTGACCACGCCCGCCACGGGCGCGCGCAGGTCCACGCCGCGCAGGGTGTCGTCGCCGGCCGCGCTGCGATCGAGCTCCGCCCGGGCGGCGCGGATCTGGCCGGCCTGCGCCTGCTGATCGGCCGCCGTGCGGGCGATCTCCGCGCGGGCGACGGCGGTGGAGGTGCGCCGCGCCTCCACCTCCTGCCGCAGGCGCGACAGGGCCTGGCGGCGCACGGCCACCTGCTCCTCGCGGTAGCGGAAGTCCTTGTTGGAGAGCAGGCCCTGGGCGCGCAGAGGCTCCACGTCGTGCAGGTCCTCCTCGGCGGCGCGCAGCAGCGGCCCCTGGATGGCGATCTGGTCCTCGAAGCCGCGCACCTGCACCGCGTCCCCGGCGATCTGCGCCTGCAGCTGCGCCACGCGCTCCTGGGCGCCGCGCTCCAGCCCCGAGAGGCGCTCGTCCAGCGCGCCGCCCTGGCGGGCCAGCGCCTCCGTGCGGCGCGCCTGCAGCGAGCCGCCGGCCTCCGTGGCGTCCAGGCTCACGTGCGCCAGGAGGTCGCCGGCGCGCACCGCCTGGCCCTCGCGCACCAGCACGCGGTCGAACACGCCGCTGCGGGCGGGCGCGAGCCGCACCACGCCGCGGTCCACCGCCACCGCGCCGTGGGCGACGGTGACGCGCGCGTAGCCGGCCAGCGCCATGAACGTGCCGGCGACGGCGATCGAGCCCAGCAGGAACACGCCCAGGAGCTGCCAGCTGACGGGCGGCGTCAGACGCACCTCGCCGTGCAGCGTGTCCTGGCTGCGCAGGGCTTCCGGGCGGAACAGGGGCATGGGACGCGGCGCACTCCGTCCTCCGTGTCTAGCCTGCGTCGCCGCACCCGCGCGTGCGGCGCGAGGTCACTGGCGCCCTGCGCTCAGAGCTCCGTCCAGCGGCGGAGCAGGTTGTGGTAGACGCCCGTCAGCCGGACAAGCGCCGCGGTGTCGTCCGGCAGCCGCGTGCGCAGCTCCTGCACCGCGCCGTCCAGCTCGTAGAGCAGCCGCCGCGCCCCATCGTCGCGCACCATCGACTGCGTCCAGAAGAACGAAGCCCAGCGCGAGCCGCGGGTGATCGGCTCCACCCGGTGCAGGCTGGTGGCCGGGTAGACCACGAGGTCGCCGGCGTCGAACTTCACCCGCTGCTCGCCGTAGGTGTCCTCGATCACCAGCTCGCCGCCGTCGTAGTCCTCAGGCCGGGTCAGGAAGAGCGTGGACGAGACGTCGGTGCGGATGCGCCCGCCGCCCTCCGCCACGCGGACCGCGTTGTCCACATGCGCGCCGAAGCCCATGCCCGCATCGTAGCGGTTGAACAGCGGCGGGAAGACGCGCGAGGGCAGCACCGCCGAGACGAAGGCCGGGCTGCGGTTCAGCGCCGCCAGCACCGTCGCGCCGAGTTCGCGGGCGACGGGGTGCGTCTCGGGCACCTGGAGGTTGCGCTTGGCCGCGGCCGCCATCTCGCCCGAGGTGACGTTGCCGTCCACCCACTCGGCCGCCTCCAGCCGCGCTCGCACCCGCGCCGCCTCGTCGGGCGAGAGCAGGCCGGGGATGCGCACCAGCATCGGCGCTAGAAGGCGTAGGTCAGCGACACGCGCGCCGCCCGTCCCGGCGCCAGCTGCACCATGTGCGTGGTGTAGGCCTGCAGCACATAGCGCTCGTCCGTCAGGTTCTGCAGGTTGACCTGCAGCGCCGCCCGCGGCGTGAGCTTGTAGTTGGCCACCGCGTCCAGCCGCCAGTAGCTGTCGATCGCGCGCGTGTTGGCCGCGTCGGCGAAGCGGCTCGACTGGTACTGCGCCCCTCCCCCCACGTTCAGCTTGGGGGTGAGGTCGTAGGTGGTGAACATCGTGAAGGCGTGCTCGGGCGTGTTGGGCGTGCGCTTGCCCGTCGTGGGCGACGGCGCGCCGCCGACCGCCAGGCCGCCGTTGCGGATGGTGGCGTCCACGTAGGTGTAGCCGCCGAACACCGTCCAGCCCGGCCGGATCGTGCCGGCGGCCGAGAACTCGACGCCATCGTAGCGGGTGGAGCCGATCAGCGCCTGGTTGCCCAGCGCATCCGTGACGCGGGCGTTGGTCTTGTCGGTGCGGAAAGCGGCGGCGGTAAGGTTCAGCTGCTGGTCGAACAGCTGCCACTTGACGCCGACCTCGTAGCTTTCGTTGTCCTCGGGCGCGAGGTTCTGGGTGGTGACGGCCACCGCGGAGAAGTCGCCCGTGCCCTCGCCCGAGGGATTCGAAGAGGTGCCGTAGGAGAAGTAGATCGAGCCTTCCGGCCGCGGCTTGTAGACGACGCCCGCCTGGTAGTTCCAGAAGCTCGACTTGTTCTCGGCGGGCGCGGCCGGCGTCAGGGTGTAGAAGGGTGCGGTCGCCGCCACGGCGGCGGTGACGCCCGTGGCGCGGGTCTCGAAATCGTCGTGGCGCAGGCCGAAGTTCACCAGGAGCTGCGGCGCGATCTCCACCGTGTCGAAGAACCAGCCGGCCGTCACCCGCGTGCGCACGTCGGTGAAGGCGGGCGAGCGCGCCACAGCGCCGATCCAGGGATCGTCCGGGTTCGGGTTGCTCAGCGTGGTGCAGTTGTAGCCGAAGGCGGCGCCTAGGCTGCCCGGTCGCGAGCAGGAGGTGGCGAGCGCCGTCGCCGCCGCGCCGTCGATCCGCGAGCTCGCGGTCACCGGCGCGAAGCCGATCGCCTGCGCCAGCCCCGGGCTGGAGACGACGTAGCCCTGGTTGTGCGTGGTCTCCTCCGAGAACTCGCCGCCCAGGGTGAAGGTGTGCCGCCAGGAGCCCGTCTTGAACTCGCCCCGCAGCTCCGGAACGTCGGCGATCGTCTCGGTGGCCACGTTGCGGTTCTTGCTGCTGCGGAAGAGCAGGCCGTTCGGCACGTTGCCGCGGCTGTCGTCGGGGTTGGTGACCACGTAGCTGTTGCCCGTGGAGCCGTAGCGGAAGGTGTTGGCGAACTTCAGCCCCATCGGCAGGTCCTGCTCGAAGCGGAAGGTGCCGATGTCCGCATAGGTGCGGCGGAAGTCGCGGGCGGCCAGGCCGTAGAAGTCGTCGTCGTGCCCGGTCACGGGCTTCAGCGTGCGCGGGTCGAACGGCACGCCGTAGTCGGGCAGCCCATCCGTGGTCAGGTGGTAGTAGCTGAACAGCGCCCGGGTCCCGGTTCCGAGACCGAGCGAGACGGAGGGGGCCACGCCCCAGCGCTGCTCGTTCACCGCGTCGCGGCCGGCGACCTCGCCGTCCTGGTACATGGCGGCCAGGCGCACGGCGACGCCCTTGGCCACGCCGTGGTTCACGTCCACCGTGACCCGACCGAGCGGATCGGTCCCCGCCGTGACCGCGGCCGTGGCGAAATCGCCCGTGCGCGCGATCTTGGTCACGAGGTTGATGGCGCCGCCGGTGGTCCCACGGCCGGAGAAGGCCGAACCCGGGCCCTTCACTACCTGGATGTTGTCCACCGCAAAGATGTCCCGGCTCTGCGTGCCCGCGTCGCGCACGCCGTCCACGAAGATGTCGTTGGTGGACTCCACGCCCCGGATGAAGGGCCGGTCCCCCGCCGAGGTCCCCCCCTCGCCGGAGGCGAAGGTGATGCCCGGGGTGGTGCGCAGCGCGTCCTGCAGGGTCAGCGAGCCCGTGGCGTTGATGGTCTTCTGGTCGATCACCACCACCGACTTGGGCGTGTCCAAGAGGGGTGCGGTGAACTTGGACGACAGCGGGTCGGCGATGGGGCGGCTGCCGATGACGGTGACGCCCTCCACGGACCCGGTCTCGGGCGCGGCCTCCGCCGCGGCGGGCTTGGCGGCGACGGCCGCGGTCTCGAACGCATGGGCCGGAGCGGCCACGGAGATCAGCGCCGCCGAGCCCAGGGCGGCCCAGGCCAGGGACGTCGTCCCGCGTGTGTCGTGGTCAGCCATGCGCCCGCTCGATAGAACTGTGATTGCGAAGCGGTCTTAGAAACTCGGCTCGGCCGTGACAAGCGAAATGCGAACCGTTCGCACTCGCAGTCGCACATCGGCGGGTCCGCAACGGCCGGGGCGCCTCGGGCGTTGGCCGGGCAAGCCTCAGGACGCCCTATGACCCGCCACCTTCGGACGCTCGCCGCCCTCGCTCCCGCCCTGGCCCTGGCCGGCCCGCTCATGGCCCGCGCGCAACCCGTGGGCGACGACGACAAGCCGCCCACCATCACCGCGCACATCTACGAGACCACGCCGCGCAAGCCGGACGCCGGCTTCGTCTCGCGGCTGAAGGTGGCGGCAGGCTACAGAGTCAACGTCTTCGCCAGCGGGCTGAAGAACAGCCGCTTCATCTCGGTGGCGAGCAACGGCGACATCTACGTCAACCGCAACAGCCAGGCGGACGTGATCCGCCTGCGCGACGCGAACGGCGACGGGGTGGCGGACGGCCCGCCCGAGGTGGTGGCGCGCCGCGCGGGCCTCCTCGGCGTGCTGGTCCATGACGCCAAGCTGTACCTGGCCACGGCCTCGGAGCTCTGGGCCGCCGACATCGGGGCCGACGGCCGGGTGGGCGAGGCGCAGCGGCTGATCAAGGACCTGCCCGGCGCCGGCCAGCACTACACCCGCCACATGGAATGGGGGCCGGACGACAGGATCTACATGGGCGTCGGCTCGACCTGCAACACCTGCACGGAGTCCAGCCCGGAGAACGCGACGATCCTGCGCATCGCCCCCGACGGCAAGTCGCGCGCGGTGTTCGCCAGCGGCCTGCGGCACACCATCGGCTTCGACTTCCACCCCAAGACCGGCGACATCTGGGGCTGGGACCAGGGCATCGACTGGCTGGGCGACGACCTGCAGCGCGAGGAGGTCAACCACATCGAGTGGGGACGCCGCTACGGCTGGCCCTATGTGATGGAGAACGGCCGCGCCTATCCGCAGCTGGAGCCCGACGGCGGCCTCTCCAACGCCGACTGGGCGAAGAGCTCGACCAACCCCGTGCTGCTGCACGTGGCGCACTCGGCGGGCATGCAGTGGGCCTTCCACCCGGGCGGCGGAGCCATGGGGGCCGAGGTGGCGAACGACGCCTTCGTCAGCCTGCGCGGCTCCTGGAACCGCAAGCCAGCCAGCGGCTACGAGGTGGTGCGCATCCGGTTCTCGCCCGACGGACAGGCGCAGCGCATCGAGCCCTTCGTCTCCGGCTTCCTGTCGGCGGATGGGACCAGCAACTACGGGCGGCTCTGCGGCATGGCGGTGGCCGCCGACGGCGCGCTCCTGTTCACCGACGACACCAACGGGGTGATCTACCGGGTGACGAAGACGGGCGCGTCGGGCCCCTTCATCCGCGCGCAGCCGCCGGCCGACAGCCTGCGCCGCCAGACGACCCGCGGCGACAACGTCCCTCTCGCGATCGCCCGGGAGGAGACGCGCAGCCCCGGCAGGCTCACGGTCGGTTCGCCCGCCTTCGCGGACGGCGCGGCCATGCCCGACCTGCACTCCGACTACGGCGGCCGCACCTCGCCGCCGCTGCGCTGGAGCGCCGCGCCCGGCGCCCGGTCCTATGTCGTGCTCGCCGAGGACCCGGACGGCGGCCGCCGCCCGGTGATCCACTGGACCGCCTGGAACATCCCGGGGTCCGCCACGGAGCTGCCCGCGGCCCTGCCCGCCCGCGACCGCCTGGACTCGCCGGGCCTGGAGGGGACGATGCAGGGCCCGAGTTCGCGCGGCTCGGTGGGCTGGTACGGTCCGCGCCCGCCCGTGGGCGACCCGCCGCACCACTACCACTTCGAGGTGCTGGCCCTCGACCGCGCCCTGGACCTGCCGCTGGGCGCCACCCGCGACGACATCCTGCGCGCGGCGGCCGGCCACGTGCTCGCCCGCGGCGAGACCGTGGGCGCCTTCCAGCGTACGACGCCGCCGGAGAGCTGAGCGCCCGGCGCGCGCTCGACGGTGAGGCGAGCTGCGGGCTAGGAGCGGGCATGCCCGCGCCCTTCCCGCTCCGCGACCGCACCGCCGTCGTCACCGGGGCCGCCTCCGGCATCGGGCGCGGCGTCAGCTTGGCGCTGGCGCGACGCGGCGCGCACTTGGCGCTGGCCGACCTGAACGCCAAGGGCCTCGGCGAGACGGCGGCCATGGTGGAGGCGCTGGGCGTCCGCGCCTCCACGCACCGGCTCGACGTGGCCGATCGCGAGGCGGTGGCCGACCTGCCGGAGGCGGTGCGCGCGGCGCACGGCGGCTGCGCGGTGGTGGTCAACAATGCGGGCGTGGCGCTCGGCGGCCTGCTCGAGCAGGTGAGCGAGGCGGACTTCGACTGGCTGCTGTCGATCAACCTCCAGGGCGTGGTGCGCATGACGCGCGCCTTCCTGCCGGTGCTGCGCCACGGCCAGGGCGAGGGGCGGATCGTCAACGTCTCCAGCCTCTACGGCCTGATCGCCCCCGCCGGGCAGACCGCCTACAGCGCCAGCAAGTTCGCCGTGCGAGGCTTCTCGGAGGCGCTGCGCAAGGAGCTGGAGGGGAGCAACGTGGGGGTGACGACCATCCACCCGGGCGGCGTGGCCACATCGATCGCCAGAAGCGCGCGCATGTCCCAGTCCATTCCTCCGGAGGAGGCGGAGGCCGGGCGCGCGATGGCGGACAGGTTCCTGCGCCTTCCGCCCGAGCGCGCGGGCGAGATCATCGTGCGCGGCGTCGAGCGCCGCAAGGCCCGGGTGCTGGTGGGCGGCGACGCGAAGCTCTTGGCGCTGATCGAGCGGATCGCCCCGGTCGGCTACGGCGCGGTGCTGCGCCGCATCGCTCGGCCCCGGCGCACGTAGGCTCCGCTCATCCCCGCGAAGGCCGGGATCTCCGGCCAGGAGGGCGGGCGTGGTGCTCGGCCGGTGGAAGATCCCCGCCGTCGCGGGGACGAGCGGATGGAACGACCTAGGCGCGCCGGCGCTCCAGCCGCACCTCGACGCTCGCGGGCGCGAGCAGCAGGCGGCCGCGGCCGAGGTCCAGCACCGCCCGCGTCCGCCGGAAGGCGCCGGAGCCCAGCAGGCCCGGCGGGATCAGGCTGGCCGCCCCGCGTTCGTAGACGGAGACGGGCGCGTGGCGCAGCGTGCGGCCGCCCAGCTCGAGCGTATCCGCCAGCACCTCGCGGCCGTAGCTCGCGCCGCCCAGCGTGACGCTGCGGGTGCGGCGCATCGGGCGGCCCGGCGCCAGCAGGCCGGTGGAGCGCGCCAGCTCCTCCGACAGGGCCAAGGCGGAGGAGAGGCCGGTGTCCACGGCCACCTCCAGGGCGACGCCCTCCACCACCACGTCCGTCCACAACTCGCGGCCGCGCGTGCGGGCGGGCGCCGCGGCGAGTTCGGCCGGGGGCGCGTGCGTCGCGGGCGGATGGAGGGCGAGGCGGTCGTGCGGCAGGTCCAGGTCGAGCACCACGGTGCGCAGCACGTCCTGTCCCACCACCAGCGACACAGGCGGGCCCGAGCCGCGCAGGGCGCCCAGGGGCGAGAGGTCCAGCGCCGCGGCGGGCATGCCGGGCAGCGACAGCCCGCCCAGCCGCACGTCCACCCGCGCCGTCCGCCCCGTCTGCGGGCCGCCCGAGACGCCGACGGCGATGATGGGCACGGACACGCCCCGCAGCAGGCCGAGCCGCTCGGCCAGGTCGCGGTCGATGACGCTCGCCTGCGCGCCGGAGTCGACGAGCGCCCGCACCGCCTCCCCGTTCACCACAGCGTCAACCACGGGCACGGCCACGCCGGGGGCCAGGTCGAGCCAGCCGCTGCCGCCGGCCTGGGCGAAGACGGGGCGCGGGGCGGGCCACACGACCCGGTCGCGGAGCAGCCATAGCCCGCCGCCCACGACGGCGAGCACGCCGGCCTGGCCAAGGAGGGTGCGCCGGGTGATCAAGGGGCGCACATGGGGCGCGGCGCGGCCGGGCGCTAGCCGGGGCCGCGCGGGGCGCCCAGGAGGTCGGTCACCGGATCGGGGATCGGCCGCATGGTCGTTGCGGGCGGGGGCGGACGCGGCCCGCCGTGCGGGACCACCATCACGTGCGGGTCCACGAGGATGCGGGGCGGAGCCGAGGGGCCCGGCGGGATCGGTCCCGCCTCGATGCGGGGCAGGGCGGCGATCATGAAGCTGCGCCAGGCGTCCGCAGGGGCGCTCCCGCCCGTGACGCCCCGCATGGGCTGGGCGTCGTCGCGGCCCAGCCAGACCACCGTGGTGAGGCCGCCCGTGTAGCCGGCGAACCACGCGTCCCTGTAGTCGCTGGTGGTGCCCGTCTTGCCCGCCACGTCGCGGCCGGGGATCGACGCGCGGACACCCGTGCCCGACCGCAGCACGGTGCGGAGCATGCGGTTGAGATCGCTCAGCGCCGGGTTGCCGATCACCTGCGGCGCCTGCTGCACGGCGATCCCGTTGTTGTAGGTGAAGCGGCCGCTCGCCGTGGTGATCCGCTGGACGCCGCGCGGGTAGGCCAGCTTGCCTCCATTGGAGAAGGCGTCGTACGCCGCCGCGAGCTGCAGCGGGGTCACGCCCGAGGTGCCGAGCGCCATGGCCGGGTCGAGGCTGATCGGCGTGGTGATGCCCAGCCGCTTGGCCGCCTGCGCCACCCGGTCCCGGCCGACCTCGTCGGCCAGCCGGGCGGCCACCGTGTTGAGCGACTGCGCCAGCGCGGTCTGCAGCGTCACCGGCCCCAGGAACTGGCCCGTGTAGTTGCGCGGTGACCAGCCGCGGATGGTGACGGGCTCGTCCACCACCGGCGTCTCGGGCGTGCGCCCCGCCTCCAGCGCGGCGAGGTAGACGAACGGCTTCCACGCCGAGCCCGCCTGCCGCTGGGCCCGGACCGCGCGGTTGAACTGGCTCTTCAGGTAGTCGACGCCGCCCACCATGGCGCGGACGCGGCCGGACCCGTCCATCGCCACCAGCGCCCCCTTGCTGCACGCCCAGCGCTGCGTTGCGGGCGACCGCGCCGGTGACCGCCTCGTCGGCCCGTTCCTCCAGCGCGAGGTCGAGCGTGGTCTCCACCGTGGCGTCCTCGCGCCGGCCGCCGAGCGCCTGGCGCACCTCCGGCTCGATCCAATCGACGAAGTACTGGGCCGCCGCCGTGTCACGCGCCTTGACCACCTTCAGCGGCCTGGCGAGGGCGCGGGCGCGCTGGGCCGCGGTGATGGCGCCCGTGTCCACCATGGCGTCCAGCACCAGCCGGGCGCGGGCGGCGGAGCGCTCCGGGTTCTCCGCGGGATTGTAGCCGGTCGGGTTCTTCAGCACCCCCGCCAGCGTCGCCGCCTCGCGCAGCGTCAGCTTGGCCGCGCCGTGGCCGAAGAAGCGGCGCGAGGCCGCCTCGATCCCGTAGGCCCCGCCGCCGAAGTAGACGCGGCTGAGGTAGAGGCCGAGGATCTGCTTCTTGGTGTACTTGCGCTCCAGCTGGATGGCGTAGGCCAGCTCGGTGGCCTTGCGCTCCATGGTGCGGTCCTGGCTCAGGTACAGGTTGCGCGCCAGCTGTTGGGTGATGGTGCTGGCGCCCTGGCTGGCCCGCCCCTGCGTCAGGTCGGTGACCACCGCGCGCGCCATGCCGATGGGGTCGAAGCCCGAGTGGCTCCAGAACCGCCGGTCCTCGATGGCCACCACGGCGGCGGGCACGTAGGCGGGCAGCCGGTCGATGTCGACGGGCGGGGCCACCCGCCCGCCGCGCACGGCGATCACGTTCCCGACGTGGTCGAGGTAGGTGGTCTGCGGGTCGCGCCGGATCTCCGGCAGGTTGGGCAGCCCGCCGGAGAAGTCGGGCAGCTGGGCGGCGATGAGCGGCGCGGCGACGGCCAGGGCGAGGAACACGCGGTCTCCAGGAGGTCGGGGCCCCGGAGGCGGCCTCTAAGGCTCCACCTTGCCGAGCGCCAGTGAGAAGGCCGTAATGCCGGGCGGGGGACAGACGCCATGACGGACGAGCGACGGGGCGCATGCCTGGTGGTGGGCGCCGGCGACGGGCTGGGCGCGGCCATCGCCCGGGCCTTCGCGGCGGAGGGCCTGGCCGCCTGCGTCACCCGCCGCCCCCGCCACCTCGACCAGCTGGAGGCGCTGGCCGCTGACATCCGCGACCTCGGCGGCCAGGCGCACGCCTACGGCGTCGACGCGCGTGAGGAGGCGGAGATGATCGAGCTCTTCGACCGGATCGAGCGCGAGGTGGGCCCGCTCGAGGTGGTGGTGTTCAACATCGGCGCCAACGTGCGCTTCCCCGTCGAGGAGACCACGACGCGCGTCTACACCAAGGTGTGGGAGATGGCGGCCCTGGCCGGCTTCCTGGCGGGGCGCGAGGCGGCGCGGGTGATGACGCCGCGCGGTCGGGGCACCATCCTGTTCACGGGGGCCACGGCCAGCACGCGCGGCGGCTCGGGCTTCGCCGCCTTCGCGGGCGCCAAGGCGGCGCTGCGCCAGCTAGCCCAGTCCATGGCGCGCGAGCTCGGGCCCAAGGGCGTCCACGTGGCGCACGTGGTGATCGACGGGGCGGTGGACGGCGCCTTCAACCGCGGCCGCATCGCCGACATCGACGACCGCCTCGCCCGCGACGAGGTGCTCAAGCCCGACGAGATCGCCCGCAACTACGTCTGGTTGCACACCCAGGGCCGCAGCGCCTGGACGCATGAGCTGGACCTGCGGCCTTGGATGGAGCCGTGGTGACGCGCTCCCCCGTCGTCCTCGGGCTTGACCCGAGGACCGGGCGCCGGTCGTGCGCCACGTCCGGCGTGGAGCCGCGGACCGCTCGGCCCTCGGGTCAAGCCCGAGGGCGACGGCAGGGGCGGGTGAGCGCACGATCGCTGGATGGTGGGTTTGGGCCAAGCTAACCTTCCGCCCATGCGCCGCCGCACCTTCCTCGCCTCCGTCCCCCTCGCCGCAGCCTCGGCGGCGACAGCCCAGGAGCCCGGGGCCGGGCCGGGCCAGGGCGGCGCGCCGCGGAGCGCCTCGCCGCCGCTGCTCCCCTTCCAGCCGCCCGGGGCCGAGCGCTACGAGCGGCCCGACGTGCACGCGGGCGACCGGCCGGTGGGCGCCTCGTTCCAGTCGCGCTCGGCGGCCTACGGGCGCTCGGGGGCGGTCGGGGCGGCGCACCCGCTCGCCGTGCTGGCGGGCATCGAGACGCTTAAGAAGGGCGGCTCGGCGGTGGACGCCGCCATCGCGGTCAACGCCTGCCTGGGCTTCCTGGAGCCCACCAGCAGCGGGATCGGCGGCGACATGTACGCCATGGTCTGGGACCCGAAGACACGGAAGGTCGAGGGCCTGGTCGGCTCCGGCCGCTCGCCCCGCGGCCTCAGCCTGGAGACGGCGCGCAGCCGCGCGTTGGACGGCCACCTGCCCGCCGTGGGCGCGGTCACCTGCTCCGTCCCCGGCGCGGTGGACGGCTGGTGGGAGCTGCACAAGCGCTACGGCCGCCTGCGCTGGGCCGAGCTGTTCGCCCCCGCCATCGCCCTGGCCGAGGGCGGCGTGCCCTGGCCGCAGGTGATCGGCTGGTACGTGAACCGCGGCCTGACCAACTTCGCCAAGCCTGGCTCAGGCGTGGAGGAGACCGCCAATGCGCTCAAGGTCTGGACGCCGAACGGCTCCCCGGCCCGCGAGGGCGAGCTGTTCCGCAACCCGTACCTCGCCCGCACCTACCGCCTGATCGCTCAGGGAGGCCGGGACGCCTACTACGACGGGCCGATCGCGCAGGGGATCGAGCGCTACTTCAAGCGCGTCGGCGGCTGGATGACCGCCGACGACCTGCGCCGGCACAGGAGCGAGTGGACGCGCGTCTACGCCACCGACTACCGCGGCGTGACCGTGCATGCGCTGGCGGCCAACACGCAGGGGCTCGCCACCCTGCAGATGCTGAACATGCTGGAGCAATTCGACATGCGGGGCGCGGGCTTCCAGTCGCCCCGCTCGCTGCACCTGCAGATCGAGGCCAAGCGGCTGGCCTACGAGGATCGCGCCCGTCACTACGCCGACCCGGACTTCCACAAGGTCCCGACCGACTGGCTGGTCTCCAAGGCCTACGCCGCCGAGCGCGCGGCGCTGATCCGCCCCGACCGGATCAACCCGGACGTGCGGCCGGGACAGGCGCCCAGCCAGGGGGACACGACCTACTTCACCACCGCCGACGCGGACGGGATGATGGTGTCGCTGATCCAGTCCAACTTCCGCGGCATGGGCTCGGGCCTCGCGCCCGAGGGGCTGGACGGGCAGCCCCTCGGCTTCATGCTGCAGGACCGCGGGCAGCTGTTCTCCTTGCGCGACGGGCACCCCAACGTCTACGCGCCCGGAAAACGACCCTTCCAGACCATCATCCCGGGCTTCGCCACCAAGGACGGGGCGCCCTGGATGAGCTTCGGCGTGATGGGCGGCGACATGCAGCCGCAAGGGCAGACGCAGATCGTGCTTAATCGCGTCGACTACGGGCTGGACGTGCAGGCCGCCGGCGACAGCCCGCGCTGGCACCACGAGGGCTCGAGCCAGAGCATGGGGGAGGATCCGGCCGGCCTCGGCCCGACGGGGCACCTGCGGCTGGAGGCGGGCGTGCCCGTCGCCACCCGGCGCGCGCTGGCCGACATGGGCTGGCGGCTGGCCGAGAGCGACGGCGGCTTCGGCCGCTACCACGCCATCGAGCTGCGCCGCAGCTCGGGCGGCGAGCGCGTCTACGCGGCGGCCAGCGAGATGCGGGCCGACGGGCTGGCGCTCGCCTACTGAGGCCGCCTAAGCTCCATCGGGCAGCGGAGGACGGACACCATGTGCGACGACCACATCCATCAGGGGCTGACGCACGATCCGTCCGTCTCGCGCCGCACCTTCGGCCTGGCCGCCGCCGGCGTGGTGGCGCTCACCGCCGCCCAGGCGCACGCCCAGGCGCAGGTGGTCGAGACCGACGTGGAGGTGAAGACGGCCGACGGCACGTGCGACGCCGCCCTCTACACCCCGCCCGGCAAGGGCAAGCACGCGGCCGTGCTGATCTGGACGGACATCCTGGGTCTGCGGCCCGTGTTCCGTGAGATGGGTCGCCGCCTGGCGAGCCAGGGGTATGTGGTGCTGGTGCCCAACCCCTTCTACCGCTCGCAGCGCGCGCCCGTGGTCGATGCGGCGTTCGACTTCTCCAAGCCGGAGGATCGCGCCAAGGTCATGCCGATGGCGGCCAAGCTGAGCGCCGACACCGCAAGGATCGACGCCACGGCCTTCATCGCCTTCCTCGACGCGCAGCCGCAGACGGACAGGAAGAAGCCCATCGGCGTCCAGGGCTACTGCATGGGCGGCCCCCTCACCTACCGCACCGCGGGCTTCGTGCCCGGCCGGATCGGCGCGGCGGCCACCTTCCACGGCGGCGGCCTCGTCAGCGACAAGCCGGACAGCCCGCACCTGCTCATCCCGCAGATGAAGGCGGAGGTGCTGACGCTCGTGGCCGACAACGACGACAAGCGTTCCCCGAACGACAAGGAGACGCTGCGCAAGGCCTTCGCCGACGCCAGGCGCCCCGCCAAGGTCGAGGTCTACGAGGGCGCGGCGCACGGTTGGACCGTGAAGGGCAGCGCCGTCTACAAGGAGGACGCCGCGGAGAAGGCCTGGGCCGAGCTCACCGCCCTCTACAAGCGCACCCTGGTCTGACCGGCGTGCGCTACCTGCACACCATGGTGCGCGTGGCCGACCTCGAGCAGGCGCTCGTGTTCTGGCGCGACCAGCTGGGCCTGGTGGAGACGCGCCGGCTGGAGAACCAGGCGGGCCGCTTCACCCTCGTCTTCCTCGCCGCGCCGGAGGACGAGGGCCGCGCCCGCGCTGAGCGCGCGCCCGAGGTGGAGCTGACCTGGAACTGGGACCCGGAGACCTACACCGGCGGCCGCAACTTCGGCCACCTGGCCTACGTGGTCGACGACATCCACGCCAAGTGCGCGGAGCTGGCGGCGGCGGGTGTGACCATCAACCGCCCGCCCCGCGACGGTCGCATGGCCTTCATCCGCTCGCCCGACGGGATCTCCATCGAGCTCCTGCAGAAGGGCGACGCGCTGGAGCCGGTGGAGCCCTGGAAGTCCGCCCCGAACATCGGGACGTGGTGAGTCAGCGCGCCCGGTAGAGGCGCACCAGCGGCGATTCCGCCAGCGTCCCATCGGGGTTCGGGCGTCGCAGCGTGGTGATCAGGCAGGGCGCGCCCGCGAGGAGGAGCGCCGCCGCTTCGAACCGTCCCGTCATCCCCGCTCCCGCCGGCGCCCCGCCGCCGGGGCGGAGATGCGAAGCTAGAGCACGCCCAGCATCTCGGCCACCAGCGGGTGGCGCACGATGTCGGGGTCGGCCAGGCGGACCACGGCGATGTTGCTCAGCGGCTCCAGCTTCTCGGCCGCCTCGGCCAGGCCGCTGACGCCGGGCAGCAGGTCGGACTGCGCGGGGTCGCCGGTGATGACCATGGTGGAGGTCCAGCCGAGGCGGGTCAGCAGCATCTTCAACTGGCCGAAGGTGCAGTTCTGCGCCTCGTCGATCACCACGAAGGCGTTGTTCAGCGTGCGGCCGCGCATGAAGCCGATCGGCGCGATCTCGATCAGCCCCTCGGCCATCAGCGCGCGCACCTTCTTCATCGAGAGCCGGTCGCTCAGCGCGTCGTAAAGCGGGCGCAGGTAGGGGGCGAGCTTGTCCTCCACGTCCCCTGGCAGGAAGCCGATGGTCTCGCCCGCGTCGACAGCCGGGCGGCTCAGCACGATGCGGCCCACCTTGCCGGCCTCCAGCGCCTCCACCGCCTTGGCGATGGCCAGGTAGGTCTTGCCCGTGCCGGCGGGGCCGAGCGCCAGCACCACGCTCTTCTGGTCGATGGCCTCCATCAGCCGGGCCTGGCCCAGCGACTTGGGCCTGACCGTCTTCAGGTAGCCCTGGTCGCGCGCGTCGGGGGTCATCGGCGACCAGCCGGTGCGCTCCACGGGCAGGCGGCGCACCTTGCCGTCGTCGAACTGGGTCATGTCGAGCTCGCCTTCCCGCACCATCCGCTTCAGCACACGCTTGGTCATGGCAGTCTCCGAGCTCCGGGGAGGAACGAAAAAGGCGCGCCCCTGAGGGACGCGCCTGGGTGGAAACGAAGATGCGGAACGCCGCCGGGGGGCGGCGCGGGCGGCGGGAAGGGCGGGCGTTCAGCCACGCGGTGCTCCGCTTGCCGCGACTCGGAAGAGGTCCGAATCGCTAGGGACAGGCTCGATGGTAGCGGCTTTCCGGCGTGTTAAAGCGGCCGTCACGGAGGTGTGACGATGAGGACCGGCGACGTGTACGACCTGGGCGCCGCCTCGCCCGAACTGCCTCCCGAGGGCGAGTACTGGATCGCGCCAGGCGCCGTGGTGCTGGGCCGCGTGCGGCTGGAGCGGAACGCCAGCGTCTGGTTCGGCGCGGTGGTCCGCGGCGACAACGACCCGATCACGATCGGCGAGAACAGCAACGTTCAGGACGGGAGCGTGCTGCACACCGACGCGGGCGTCCCGCTCACGATCGGCCGCAACGTGACGGTGGGCCACCAGGCCATGCTCCACGGCTGCACCGTGGGCGAGAACTCGCTGATCGGCATCAAGGCGACGGTGCTCAACCGGGCGGTGATCGGGCGCAACTGCCTGATCGGGGCGCACGCCCTGATCCCCGAGGGCAAGGTGATCCCCGACAACTCCCTGGTGATGGGCGCGCCCGGCAAGGTGGTGCGCGAGCTGGACGAGCTCGCCGTGCGCATGCTGGAGGCCAGCGCGCTCCACTATGTGGAGAACTGGCGGCGCTACGCCCGCGAGCTGAAGCCGCGTTGAACTACTTGCCGAGGGCCTCGGCCAGCTGCGCCTTGTTCATCTTGGAGCGGCCCGGCACCTTCTTGCGCTTGGCCTCCTCGTAGAGCGCCGCGCGGGCGCCCGGGCCCGCGGCGTCCGCGCCGCCGTCGTGCGCGCGGTGGGGCGCCGTCTTCTCCGCCACGTCCTTCGGCTGGGCGGAGAACTGCTTGCCCTTCTTGGTGTCGGCCCGCTTCTTGGCGGTGGTGCGCGCGTACTCCTCCTTGCTGAGGCCGTCGCGCGCCGCCTTGGGAAGGTAGCGCTCGCCGGTCTGGCCCGAGGGATGGCCGCTCTTGGTGCCCCAGTCCTCGTCCGCCCATTCCTTCAGGTGGTTGTGCGGGTCCTTCTCGCCCTTGTAGCCGCCGCCCTCGTGCTTGTATTCGTTGACGGCCAGCTGCGCCTTGCGGGCGGACCACTGGCCGGGCTTGCCGCCCTTGTCGCCGGCGGTGACCTCCGCCTTGACCTTCTCCCACAGCGCGGGATTGGTCTTCTCCGCGACCT
Organism: uncultured Caulobacteraceae bacterium; assembly: GCA_964244065.1. Classification (GTDB taxonomy): domain Bacteria; phylum Pseudomonadota; class Alphaproteobacteria; order Caulobacterales; family Caulobacteraceae; genus JASLDZ01. The sequence continues at coordinate 169,586 of CAXTHH010000004.1, forward strand.
CGGACATCGACGGTTCTCCTGGTTCGGAAGAGCCAACCGACGCCTGGCGCAGGCGGTTCCGGTCAGGCGTTCTCGCGCCGCGAGGCCATGTGCTTGACCATGCCGACGGCCGCCAGGAAGTAGTGCGCCGACGCCCACAGGTAGAAGCACGCCTGCAAGGTTATGCCCTGGCGCGTGCCGAGGCCGGAGGCGGCCTTGCACTGCGCCACGAGCCCGGCCGCCGAGCCCTTGGGCGCGACCCCGCCGGGGCAGACGGCGCCGAAGTCCGCTCCGCCGCCGGCCAGGGCCTGCAACGGCGGCGCGAAGCCCGCGCCCGGATGCGAGAAGTTCCAGCCCGAGAATTGGTCGATGAACCACCCGCAGATCGGCGGCCCCAAACCGAGCGCCAGCAGGTTCAGGAAGAAGAACAGGATGGCCGTGGCCGTCGCGCGCCGCCGCACGTCCACCGAGTTCTGCACAACCGCGAAGGTGGGCGCGAGGTAGGTGTAGTGGAACACGCCCGGGATCAGCAGGATCAGCGCCGTCGTCTGCCAGGTCGCCTGGTTGTAGGCCAACAGGTACAGCGGCGCGGCGATCAGGATGCCGATGGCGGGCACCAGGGCGTACCAGCGTGTCGATCGCTTACCGAGATAGTCTGTGAAGAAGCCGCCGATGAGGGTGCCGGCGCCCGCCGAGACGCCCTGGATGACGCCGTAGATCAGCCCGGTCATCGCCAGGCCCAGGCCGAAGTTGCGGATGAAATGCGGCGGCACGAACGCGTTCGCGCCGTAGGAGGCGAAGGACGCCACCGTGATGCCCATCATCATGTTGAGGACGGGCCACTTGGCGAACAGCACCTTGGTCACCGCCCAGAGCTCCGCCAGCTCGTTCCTCAGGCTCACGGGCGGCGGGGGCGGCGCGACGTCCTCGGCCAGGCGCGCGATGTCGGGCTGGAGGTCGGAGGCGCCGCGGCGGGGCTCCTTGACCAGGAGCTTGAACACCACCGCCAGCACGATCCCCGGCAGGCCCACGGCCATGAAGGCCACGCGCCAGGAGAAGTTCTGCGCCAGCCAGCCGCCCATCACCGCGCCCACCATGGTGCCGAGCGGGATGCCGAGCGAGTAGATCGACAGGGCCGAGGCGCGTCTCCTGGGCTCGTAGTAGTCCGAGATCAGGGAGTGCGCCGGGGGGGACAAGCCCGCCTCGCCGATCCCGACGCCGAAGCGCAGCAGCGCCAACTGCGCGAAGTTCTGCGCCAGCCCGCAAGCGGCGGTGAAGCCGGACCAGATCACCAGCGACACGGTGATGATCCAGGTGCGGCTCTTGCGCTCCGCCAGCCGTGCGATGGGAATGCCCAGCAGCGTGTACAGCAGCGCGAAGTACAGCCCGCCCAGCAGGCCCAGCTGCGCATCCGTCACCTTCAGGTCGACTTTGATGGCCTGGCCGATGGTGGACAGGATCGTGCGGTCGATGAAGTTGAAGATGTAGGCGACGAGCAGGAGCCCGAGCACCATGCTCTTGTAGCCGGTGGTGAAGGGCTGCGGGCGAACGTCGCCCTGCGCTGCGGCCTCGCTCACTCCGGCGTCCCCCCCGTCCGTCTTTGTTATCGTTGTTCCCAGGACGCTATCGGAGCGGGGCGGGGGGCGCCATAGCGGACATGGAACGTCGCACGGGAGGTCGCGCGTGGAGCTGGTGATCGGAACGCGGGCCTGGTCCTCGTGGTCGCTGCGCCCCTGGCTGGCGCTGAAGCGCACGGGCGCGCCGTTCCGCGAGACGCTGGTGGAGCTGCGCCGGCCGGAGACCCCCGCCGCCATCGCCCGGGAGGGCTCGCCCTCCGGCCGCGTGCCCTTCCTGCGCACGGACGAGGGCGAGACGATCTGGGACAGCCTGGCGATCTGCGAGTGGGCGGCCGAGCGCTTCCCCGACGCGCGGCTGTGGCCGCAGGACCCGACGGCCCGCGCCCTGGCCCGCGCCGTCTGCGCCGAGGTGCACGCCGGCTTCGCCGCCCTGCGCGCCGAGCTGCCGATGGACCTGCACCTGGTGGAGCCCCGTCCGCCCTCCCGCGACGTCTCCGCCGAGGTGCGGCGGCTGGTGTCGGTGTGGACGGCGCTGCGTGGCCGCTATGGCGCGGGCGGCCCCTTCCTGTTCGGCGGCTGGTCGATCGCCGACGCCTTCTACACGCCCATCGCCACGCGCCTGCGCACCTACGACGTAGACCTGGCCGCGCACGGCGACGCCGGCGCCGCCGCCGACTACGTCCGCCAGCTGCTGACGACGCCGGAGTTCCTGGAGTGGGAGGCGGCGGCCTGAGCGCGAGCAGACCTCCCCCGCTCGCGGGGGAAGTAGCGCGGCGCAAAGCGCCGTGACGGAGGGGGCTACGCCGACCTTTCCACGTCGCGTAACCCCCTCCCCCGCAGGCAGGGGAGGTCTGAGGTCACATCAGCCCGCGGCCCTTCAGGCTCTCCACGCCGTGGCGGCCGACGATCAGGTGGTCGTGCACCGCGATCGCCATCGTCTTCGCGGCCGCCACCACCTCCTTGGTGACAGCGATGTCGGCCGCCGAGGGCGAGGGGTCGCCGGAGGGATGGTTGTGCACCAGGATCAGCGCCGAGGCGGAGAGCTCCAGCGCGCGCCGCACCACCTCGCGCGGATAGACCGGGGCGTGGTCGACCGTGCCGGTGCTCATCAGCTCGTCGAGGATCAGCTGGTTCTTCTTGTCGAGGAACAGCACGCGGAACTGCTCGCGCGGCTCGTGCTGGATGGCGGTGCGCACGTAGTCCAGGAGCGCGGTCCAGCTGGAGATCACGGGCCGGTCGCGCACCGCCTCGCGGCCGATCCGCTGGGCCGCCTCGTGCACCAGCTTCAGGTCCAGGGCGACCGCCTCGCCCACGCCGCGCACCGTGGCCAGCTCCGCCGGCCGGGCGGCGAGCACGCCCGCCAGCGAGCCGAACCGGCGGATCAGCGCCTTGGCCAGCTCCTTCACGTCCCGCCGCGGGATCGAGCGGAACAGGACGAGCTCCAGCACCTCGTAGTCGGGCAGCGGCCCCAGGCCGCCGCTCAGCGCCCGCTCGCGCAGCCGCTCGCGGTGGCCGTGCTCGTGCGGGGCCTCGTCGCTCACGCCGCGTCGGCGAGGGGCGGCTTGAACAGCCCCGCCGGCGACGCCGTGAAGATCTCGCAGCCGTCCGCGGTGACGCCGACGGCGTGCTCGCACTGGGCGGAGAGCGACTTGTCGCGCGTCACCGCCGTCCAGCCGTCGGCCAACACCTTGGTGCCCGGCTTGCCCAGGTTCACCATGGGCTCGACGGTGAAGATCATGCCCGCCTTCAGCTCCGGCCCCGTGCCCGCCTGGCCGTAGTGCAGGATGTTGGGCGCGTCGTGGAACAGCCGGCCCAGGCCGTGGCCGCAGAAGTCGCGCACCACGCTCATGCGGTTCCTCTCCACCACGCGCTGGATGGCGTGGCCGAGGTCGCCGAGCTGCACGCCCGGCCTGATGGCCGCCAGCCCGGCGTCGAGCGACTCGTAGGTGACGTCGATCAGCCGCCGCGCGCGGGGGCCGACCTCGCCCACCCCGAACATGCGGCTGGAGTCGCCGTGCCAGCCGTCCACGATCACGGTGTGGTCGATGTTGACGATGTCGCCTTCGCGCAGCGCCCGCTCGCCCGGGATGCCGTGGCACACCACGTGGTTGATGGAGATGCAGGTGGTCTTCCAGTAGCCGCGGTAGCCCAGGCAGGCCGGCAGGGCCCCATGGTCCAGCGTCCACTCGCGGATCAGCCGGTCGATGTCGTCGGTGACCGCGCCGGGCACGACGTAGGGCGTGATGAAGTCCAGGCACTCGGCCACCCTGCGGCCGGCCTTGCGCATGCCCTCGAACGCCTCCGGCCCGTGGATGCGGATCGTCTCGGAGCGGACGAGCGGATCGAGTTCGTTGGCCAGCGACATTCCAGGTCTCAGTTCGGGGCGTCGGCCCAGGGTATGCGGTGCGAGACGGCCACGCCCTCCGGCGTGACGGCGCACGCATAACATAGGACCTCCACGCCGTGACCTCCCGCATGGTCGAGCGCCGCCGCGTAGGACGGGTCGAGGTCGCGGCAGGCGGCGAAGCGGTCGCAGTCCGTCCGCTGCACGATGAACAGCTGCACCGCCCGGTCGCCTCGCGCGGCCATGGCCTCCAGCTCGCGCAGGTGCTTCTCGCTCCGGGCGGCGCGGCAGTCGGGGAACTCGGCCAGCGCGCCCGTGCGGCGCAGGTGGCAGTTCTTCACCTCCAGCCAGCAGGGGGGCCGGCCGGGGTCCTCCAGCAGGAAGTCGATCCGGCTGGCCTCGCCATAGCGGACCTCGCGCCGCACGGAGGCGTAGCCGGCCAGCTCCGGAAGCGCGCCGGCCGCCAGCGCCTCGGCGGTGAGCGTGTTCGGAGTGAGCGTGTTCACGCCCACGGGCGCGCCGTCGGCCTCCACCAGCTCCAGCGTCCACGGCAGCTTGCGGCCCGGCTTGTCGGAGCGCGAGAGCCACACCGTGGAGCCTGGCGCGTCCAGCCCCAGCATGGCGCCGGGGTTGGGCACGTGGACCACGGTCTCCTCGGCCTCGCCCTCCAGCACCACGTCGGCCAGGAAGCGCTTGTAGCGGCGGAGGAGCCGGCCGCGGCGCAGCGGTTGCGGGAAGCGCATGCGGCGGACTACTCAGGCCCCTCGCCGAAGGGAAGCCGCCGCATGGCCGAGAACTCCGCCGAAAGCGCCGCTGACCGCGTGACCGCCGCCGTGCTGGTGATCGGCGACGAGATCCTCTCCGGCCGGACCGCCGACACCAACATCAACAGCATCGCCCGCTTCCTCGGCCCCTACGGCGTGGACCTGCTGGAGGTGCGCGTGGTGCCCGATGTGCATGCGGAGATCGTGGAGGCGGTGCGCGCGCTCGCCGGCCGGTACGACTACCTGTTCACCACCGGCGGCATCGGGCCGACGCACGACGACATCACCGCCGACGCCGTAGCCGACGCCCTGGGCGTGACGCTGGAGGAGGACGCCGAGGTGGTCGCCGCCATGACCGTCCGCTACGGCGAGCCGCCGAACGCCGCGCGCCGGCGGATGGCGCGCATCCCGCCGGGCGCCACCAAGATCCGCCACCCGCAGGGCGGCCCGCCCGGCTTCCAGGCGGCCAACGTGTTCGTCATGGCGGGCGTGCCCGGGATCATGAAGGGCATGCTTGAGGACGTGGGGCCGCGCCTGCGCACCGGGGCCGTGGTGCACAGCGCCACCCTGCGCATCTCCGGCACGGGCGAGGGCGTGATCGCCGCGCCGCTGGAGGCGGTGGCCAAGGCGCACCCCGGCATGAGCCTCGGCTCCTACCCGTTCTTCACGCCCGAGGGCTACGGCGCCAACCTCGTTGTCCGCGGCCGCGATCCGGGGGAGGTGGGCGCCGTCGTCGAGGAGCTGGCGGCCGCCCTGGTCGCCGCGGGCGTGCCGGCGGCGGAGCGCGTGGACGGGTGAGCGCGCCGGCCTGGTGGATCGAGGCGGACGGGCGCGTCTGGGGCCCCTACCCCGCCGACCGCCTCGCGCGCTTCAAGGCGGAGGGCCGTCTCGGCGCCGCCAGCCTGGTCGCCGACGTCGCGGAGGGGCCTTTCGCCCCGGCCGCCCTGGAGCCACGCCTGGCGGCGCTGTTCCCTGAGGCGGCGGCCGCGAGCGCCGAACCGCGCGAGCGGACGCCGCAGCCCGACAAGCCCCCGCGCCGCGCGCTGCTGGTGATCGCCGACCTGGGCCAGACGCCGCCCGAGTCGCTGGAGGCCGCGCTGGGCGCGCACGGCGAGTGGGTGCGCGTACGCCAGGGCGCCTGGCTGGTCCGCGCCCCAGACGGGGCGCCCGCCCTGCGCAACGCCCTCTCCCGCCGCCTTCGGCCGGGCGAGGCGCTGCTGGCGGCCGAGGCCCGGTGCGAGGACGCCGCCTGGTTCAACCTCGACGGCGACACGGACCGGGCGCTGCGGCGGCTGTGGGCGGAACCGCCTGGCGTCGTCGGATGAGCGGTCCCGAGCGCGTCGGGACCTCCGCGGAGCTCGGCCGCGCCGACAAGCCGCGCGATCTCCTGCTGGGGTGGGCGGCGTTCGCGCCCCTCCCCGCCCTGGCCGCCGCCGCCTGGGCCCTTCCTTCGCAGCCGCTGATCCTGGCGACGCTCGTCTGCTGGGCCGGAGGGCTGCTGTGCTTCTTCTCCGGCGTGCGCCGCGGCTTGAGCTTCTCCGAGCGAAAGGGGGCCGGCGTGGGCGAGGTCGCCGGCTTCCTGCTGCTGTTCTTCGTGGGCGTGGTCGGGCTGACGCTCCGCCAGCCGTGGGTCCTCGCCGCCGGCTTCGTCCTGGCGGGCTGGCAGGATCGGCGGGCCGCCCGACGCGGCGAGGCGCCGCGCTACTTCGCGCCGCTTCGGCCCGCGCAGGCGGCGGTGGCCGCGCTCAGCCTGCTGGCCGCCGCGGCGCGCCCGCTCAGCGGATGACGCCCAGCGCGCGGGCGCTGTCAGTGGTGATCTGGCCCGCGGGCAGGTGGTTGTCGCGCTGCCAGCGCTTGAGGGCGGCGTAGGTCTCAGGCCGGCCCAGCCCGTCCTCGGGCCCGGCCGGATAGCCGCGGGCGTTCAGAGCGGCCTGCATGCGGGCCATGGCCCAGGGCGCGAGCCCGTCGGGGCACACCACCTGCGCCCAGCCGCCGCGCTCGTGCGAGCGCGCCCGGTGCACGGTGCGGTACACGGCCGGAACGTGCACGACGTGGCTGCGGCCCGCGCTCAGCTGCTCGCAGTGGCGCACGGTGCGGTAGACGGCGGGGTGCTCGCGCACGGCGACGCTCTCCGGGCGCACCAGCACGCGGCGAGTCACGCGGCGGCGCACGGGCGGGCCCTGCACCTGGCAGGCGCACCCGGGGTCGAGGAGCACGCGGTGCATGCGCGTCATGTAGCGGGCCGGGACCTTCACGCGGCACCAGACCTCGCCGGTGGGCGTCAGGCCGTAGCCGCCGGGCGCGCCCTCGCCGAAGCCGCCGGCGGCGTGCCCGCGCCGCCAGACCACGCGGGCGGGCGAGACCAGCACACGCTCGGTCACGGTGCGGTATCGCGGCGGCGTGCGCACGGTGCGCAGCGCGCCGGGCTCGGTCACGTAGCTGACCTCGGTGCGGTAGAGGGCGGGGACGCGGTGCGTCTCTCTCCAGGCGGCGCGCACAAGCTCGCGGCGCTCCACCCAGCGCGTGGTCGGCGCGGCGTGGCGCACCTCGTCGTGGGCGGCGCGGACGAGCACGCGCTCGCTCCATCGGTCGGTGCGGCCCGGCGCGGTGACGCGGCCGAAGCACTGGCCGGGCTGCGCCTCCGGCGGGGGCTGCGAGCCCGCATGGAAACCGCCCGCTAGGGCGGGAGCCGCGAAGGCGCCGCCCAGCAGGCCGGCGACCGTCAGAACCGAAACGAGCGCGCGCATAGTCTCCGCCTTCCGCGGGTCCGTGCCGGCTTGACACTCCGGCGACCCCACCCCAGACGCCCCAGCACATGCGGCGCCACGCGGCCGCACCCGTCAAGACTCCGGTGACCACGATGATCCCCCGCTACTCGCGCGCGGAGGCGGCGGCGATCTGGTCGCCCGAGACGCGCTACCGCATCTGGTTCGAGATCGAGGCCCACGCCGCCGACGCCATGGCCGAGCTGGGCGTCATCCCGCGCGAGGCCGCCGCCGCCATCTGGGCGGGCGGCAAGGACGCCTGGTGGGACGTGGCGCGCATCGACGAGATCGAGCGCACCACCAAGCACGACGTCATCGCCTTCCTGACCCACGTGGCCGAGGTGGTCGGCCCCGAGGCGCGTTTCCTGCACCAGGGCATGACGAGCAGCGACGTGCTGGACACCTGCCTGGCCGTGCAGCTGACCCGCGCCGCCGACCTGTTGCTGGAGGACGTGGAGCTGGTGCTCGCCGCCCTGAAGCGCCGCGCCTTCGAGCACAGGCTGACGCCGACCGTGGGCCGCAGCCACGGCATCCACGCCGAGCCGACCACCTTCGGCCTGAAGCTCGCCGGCCACTACGCCGAGTTCGTCCGCGCCCGCGAGCGGCTGGCCATGGCGCGGTTCGAGGTCGCCACCTGCGCCATCTCCGGCGCGGTGGGCACCTTCGCCAACGTGGACCCGCGCGTGGAGGCGCACGTGGCGGACAAGCTGGGCCTGGCCGTCGAGCCCGTCTCCAGCCAGGTGATCCCGCGCGACCGCCACGCGGCCTTCTTCGCCGCCCTCGCGGTGGTGGCGTCCAGCGTGGAGCGGCTGGCCACGGAGATCCGGCACCTGCAGCGCACGGAGGTGCTGGAGGCGGAGGAGCCGTTCGATCCGGGCCAGAAGGGCTCGTCGGCCATGCCGCACAAGCGCAACCCGATCCTGACGGAGAACCTGACGGGCCTGGCCCGCCTGGTGCGCTCCGCCGTGGTCCCGGCGCTGGAGGACGTGGCGCTCTGGCACGAGCGCGACATCAGCCACTCCTCGGTGGAGCGCGGCATCGCGCCCGACGCGACCGTGCACCTCGACTTCGCCCTCCGCCGCCTGGCGGGGGTGATGGAGCGGCTGGTGATCTACCCGGAGACCATGCGGAAGAACCTGGACCGCCTGGGCGGCCTGGTTCACAGCCAGCGCGTGCTGCTGGCCCTGACGCAGGCGGGCCTGAGCCGCGAGGCCGGCTACGCGGCGGTGCAGCGCAACGCCATGAAGGTCTGGCGCGGCGAAGGCGCCTTCCTGGACTTCCTCGCCGCCGACCCGGAGGTCTCCGCCGCCCTGCCCCGGGAGCGGCTGGCGGAGCTGTTCGACGACGCCTACCATTTCGCGCACGTGGACCTGATCTTCCGCCGGGTGTTCGGCGAGGGATGAGCGCGTCCCTCGTCCCGCTCATCCCGGCCAAAGCCGGGACCCAAGCCACGGCGGGGGTGAGGTGAAGGTGGCGGAGCAGCTTCAAGCGCTGCTTGGGTCCCCGGCTTTCGCCGGGAGCGGAGTTGTGAGGCCGTGATCCAGGGGAGACACTGACGCATGGACACGGGCGCGATCCTGACCTCGGCGCTCGTGTACCTGCTGGCCGCGGTGGTCTCCGTGCCGATCGCCAAGCGGTTCGGCCTGGGCTCGGTCCTCGGCTACCTCGTGGCCGGCGCGGTGATCGGCCCCTCGGCGCTGAACCTGATCGGCGATCCGACGCAGGTGATGCACGTGGCCGAGTTCGGCGTGGTGATCCTGCTGTTCCTGATCGGGCTCGAGGTGCGGCCCGCCCTCCTGTGGGAGCTGCGGGGCTCCATCTTCGGCCTGGGCGGGGCGCAGGTGACGCTGAGCATCCTGGCGATCGCCGGCGCCGCGCTGGCCCTGGGCCTGCCCTGGCGCGAGGCGCTGGCGGCCGGGTCGGTCCTGGCCATGAGCTCCACGGCCATCGTGCTCTCCCTGCTGGAGGAGAAGGGGCTGCGGAGGGGCCCGGTCGGCGGGGCCGCCTTCGGCGTGCTGCTGCTGCAGGACCTGGCGGTGATCCCGCTGTTCATCCTGCTGCCGCTGCTGGCCGTCGCCGCGCCCGGGCACGCGGCGGCGGCGGGCCACGCGGTGGACCGCCTGTCCTGGTCGCCCGAGTGGCTGAAGCCGGTGCTGGCGCTGGCGGCCGTCGCGGCGGTGGCCGGCGGCGGCAAGTACCTGGTGCGGCCGCTGTTCCGCTACATCGCCGGCGCCGAGCTGCGGGAGATCTTCACCGCCGCCGCCCTGCTGCTGGTGGTGGGCGTGGCGGCGCTGATGACGCTGGTGGGCCTGTCCCCCGCGCTGGGCGCCTTCCTGGCGGGCGTGGTGCTGGCCGAGAGCGAGTTCAGGCGGGAGCTGGAGAGCGACATCGAGCCCTTCCGCGGCCTGCTGCTCGGCCTGTTCTTCCTCACGGTGGGCGCGGGGCTCGACTTCGCGCTGCTGCTGCGCTCGCCGGTCCTGGTGGTCGGGCTGGTGCTGCTGCTGATGGCCACCAAGGCCGTCGTCATGCTGGTCGCGGCCCGTCTCCACGGCATGAGCCTGCGCGCCGCCGCGGCCTCGGCGGTGGCGCTGAGCCAGGGCGGCGAGTTCGCCTTCGTTCTGGTGGGCTTCACCGTTGGCGCGGCGGTGATCCCGTCGGAGCTCGGCCGCCTGCTCTCGGCGGTGGTGGCCGTCTCGATGCTGTTGACGCCCTTCGCCTTCCTGCTCTGGGAGAAGGCGGACGCGCGCCTGTTCCGCGAGCCCGCCGCGCAGCGCGATCCCGACCGCGAGTTCGACGACGGGGCGCAGGTGATCGTCGCCGGCTTCGGCCGCTTCGGCCAGATCGCCTCGCGCCTGCTGAAGGCGAACGGCTTCCAGACGTCGATCATGGACTCCAGCCTGACGCAGGTCGATCTGGTGCGCCGCTTCGGCAACCCGGTGAACTACGGCGACGCCACGCGGCTGGACCTGCTGCGCGCGGCGGGCGCGGCCAAGGCCAAGGTGCTGATCGTGGCCATCGACGACCGGGGCAAGGCGGAGGAACTGGTGGAGACAGCCAGGAGCGCCTTCCCGCACCTGGCCGTGCTGGCCCGCGCCTACGACCGCGGCCACGCCTACGACCTGCTGGCCAAGGGCGCCGACCACGTGGAGCGCGAGACCTACGAGGCCAGCCTGGCCGTCGGCCGCGAGGCGCTGGTCCGCCTCGGCCTGCGCCGCTCCCGCGCCCAGCGCAGCGCGGACCTGTTCCGCATGTACGACCAGCGCCTGTTCGAGAGGCTGCGCGAGTTCTGGGAGGACGACGAGCGGTACGTCACCGCCTCGCGCCACGCCGCCGCCACCTTGGAGCAGCTGCTCGCCGCCGACGCGATCGCCGTCGCGGCGATCGACGACGAGGACGACGAGGAGCTCTCGCGCCTGCCGCTGCCGGAACTCTCCGGCGCCTGGTGAGGCTCAGACGCCGTCGTGCAGCTCGCGGCGGGCCTGAATCAGGAGCGCGTCCATCCTGGCGCGCACCTCCGCGCCGGTCAGGGCCAGCCCCTTGGCCTCCACGTCGGCCATCACCTTGTCGAGCACGTCCTGGTCGCCCGGCCGCTGGAGATCGGCCCGCCACACGGCGGAGACGTAGTCGGCCAGCGCCTCGCCCTCCAGCCCCAGCTGCGGGGCCAGCCACTCGGCCAGCAAGCGGTCGCGGCGAGCCTGGGCCTTGAACTCCACGGCCTCGTCGGAGGCGAACTTGGCCTCGAAGCCGGCCTCGCGGTCCTGCATGGCGGTCATTGGGTTCTCCCGTTCGGCGGGGTGTCCTAGCGGAGGTCGCCGGCGCCCGCCACCGCCCCGTTTGCGCCGGCCCGGCCGTTCCGTTACCTTCGCGGCGACTTATATCCACCCCGGTCCCTTTCCGCCGCGTCGGCTCCGCGCCCGCGCGGCGCTGCACCGTGGAGGCGCGGAACGGGGGATCACGGAGCGCCGATGACCACCCGCCGCAAGAAGATCTACGAAGGCAAGGCCAAGATCCTCTACGAGGGTCCTGAGCCGGGTACGCTGATCCAGTACTTCAAGGACGACGCAACCGCCTTCAACGCCCAGAAGAAGGCCGTGCTGGAAGGCAAGGGCGTGCTGAACAACCGCATCAGCGAGTACATCATGACTCGCATGAACGCGATCGGCATCCAGAACCACTTCATCCGCCGGCTGAACCTGCGAGAGCAGCTGGTGAAGGAGGTCGAGATCATCCCGCTGGAGGTCGTCTGCCGCAACGTGGCGGCGGGCTCCATCGCCGAGCGCCTCGGCCTGCCCGAAGGCCAGCCGCTGCCGCGCTCGATCATCGAGTTCTACTACAAGAAGGACGAGCTGAACGATCCGCTCGTCACCGAGGAGCACATCACCGCCTTCAATTGGGCCACCACCCAGGACATCGACGACATGCTCGCGGCGACGCTGCGCGTGAACGACTTCCTCTCCGGCCTGTTCGGCGCCGTCGGCATCACCCTGGTGGACTTCAAGATCGAATTCGGCCGACTGTGGGAGGACGACGAGTTCTCGCGGCTCATCATCGCCGACGAGATCAGCCCCGACTGCTGCCGCCTGTGGGACACGCAGTCGAACGAGAAGCTCGACAAGGACCGCTTCCGCAAGGACATGGGCAACGTGGTGGAGAGCTACACCGAGGTGGCGCGGCGCCTGGGGATCATGAAGGAGATGCCCACCGTCATCCAGGGAGGCCTGGGCGCCGGCCCCGCCACCGACGGCGGCTCGGTGCACTGAGGCGGGGGGCGCTCATGAAGGCCAGGATCGACGTCTTCCTGAAGCCCGGCGTGCTCGACGTGCAGGGCAAGGCCATCGAGGGCGCCCTGGCGGGCCTGGGCTTCGCCGGCGTCAGCGACGTGCGCGTGGGCCGCACCATCACCCTCGACCTCGCCGGCGAGGATCGCGTGGCGGCCGAGGCGCAGGCGAAGAGCATGTGCGACCGCCTGCTCGCGAACGCAGTGATCGAGAGCTACAAGATCAGTCTGGACTGAGGAGCGGCTGATGGCCGAGGTGACGAACGAGCTTATTCACGCCGTCCTGCAGAAAATTCAGGAGGAGCAATCGGCGATGCCCCATGACTTGCGCGAGATCAAGGGCGAGCTGACGGCCATTCGCTCCTACGTCTACGCCGTTCACCAGGACATCGGTAACATCTATGGGATCCTGGGCCGGAACGAAACGCGCCTGGAACGCATCGAGCGCCGCCTCGAACTCCGCGAGCCGGAGCCCGCGTGAAGTCCGCCGTCGTCGTCTTCCCCGGCTCCAACTGCGACCGCGACTGCGCCGTGGCCGTAGAGCGGTCCACCGGATCGAAGCCGGACATGGTCTGGCACGCCGAGACGATGCTGGCGGACGATCTCGACCTGATCGTGCTGCCGGGCGGCTTCTCCTACGGCGACTACCTGCGCGCCGGGGCCATGGCGGCGCAGTCGCCCGTGATGCGCGAGGTGGTGCGGCTCGCGGAGCACGGGACGGCGGTGATCGGCGTGTGCAACGGCTTCCAGATCCTGTGCGAGGCCGGCCTGCTGCCCGGCGCCCTGCTGCGCAACGCCCGGCTGAAGTACGTGTGCAAGCCCGTGCGGCTGGAGGTGGCGAACGCGCAGACTCGCTTCACCTCGGGCTTCGGCGAGCGGCGCGAGGCGGTGATGACGGTGGGGAACGGCGAGGGCAACTACTTCGCCGACGAACCGACGCTCGACCGGCTGGAGGGCGAGGGCCGCGTGGTGTTCCGCTACCTGGACAACCCCAACGGCTCCGCCCGCGGCCTCGCCGGCATCGTCAATGAGCGCGGCAACGTGCTCGGCCTGATGCCCCACCCGGACCGGGCGTTCGAGGACGAGCTGGGCTCCGCGGACGGCGCCCTCGTGTTTCAGAGCGTCGCCAAGGCGGCCTGAGCATGCGCTGGTTGATCCTGCTCGCGGCCCTGTTCGCGGCGGGGATGGGCGTCGAGCAAAGGAGCGGCGGGTTGGGCCAGTCGCCCGCCGCCTTCGCCGCAGACAGCGACCGGCTGCTGCGCGTGGCCGGCTACGCCTTCGCGATCTGGGGTCCGCTCTACCTCGGCGTGATCGCGCACGCGCTCTGGCGGCTGCGTCCGCGCGGCCGGCCCACGGCGCTGGAGGCGCGGTTCGCGGCGCCCGCCGTGGTCGCCTTCACGGGCGTCGGCCTATGGATCGTGGCCGCCGCGCTCGACGCGGAGCTCTTGACCATCGTGCTGATCGTGGGCGCGGCGACGGCGCTGGTCTGGCCGTTGCTGGCCCACGCCGACCTGGTGCGTGCGGCGCCGCTGCGCTCCACCGAGCGCTGGCTGACGGTCTGGCCGCTGGCGGCCCTGGCCGGCTGGCTGACGGTCGCCTCGCCGGTGAACCTGTTGACCGTGGCGGCCGGCAACGACGCCCTGCCGCCCGGCCCGGCCGCCCTCTGGCCGCTGCTGGCCGTCATCGGCGTCGCCGTCCTGGCGCTCGCGGTCACGGCGCGGGTGCGGACCTTGGCCTACGGCCTGCCGATCGCCTGGGGACTGGCCGCGGTGGCCGTCGCAGAACACGCCCGCGGAGCCGAACTGCTGGCCGCCGCCGCGGCGGGCGCGGCGAGTCTGACGGTGGTGGGCGGACTGATTCTGCTGGGCCTGCGGCCTCGGCGCTGAGCCGTCAGGCGGCTTCGCGCTCGAGATCTGCAGGCTTGAACTCGAAATGCTCGGGCGGGGCCGCGAACTCGGCGGCCTCGTCCGTCTCCATCGAATAACCGATCGGATCCATCGCATATCTCCCGGCCGCCTTGTGTCGGCGACTCGACGGACAGCATGGACCCATGCCGATGAACGGCGGATGAGGCGGGCGGTCGCAGCGGCGTTCCGCCCGCCCTGCGGTCAGCTGGGCTGACCCTCCGTCTCCGCCCGGACGTCTTCCCCGGCGGGGTCGGGCGCCCAGCCCGAGCGTTCGAGGGCCTTCACCGCCTCATCCGCCCCCTCGTCCAGCTCGCCGGGCGCGAGCTCGCCTTCGGCCACGGCGTCATCCGGGATGCCGCCGCCGGTCTCGGCGACCGTGTCGTTCAGCGGCCGGCTGTTCGCGCCGGTCGACACGCCCGCGCGGTCGTCGGCCGTCATTGCTTGCCCTGGTCGGGCGAGCCGTGGGCGGCCATGTCGCGATTGGCGGCCTGCGTCTTCGGCCCCTGCTCGGGCGTGTGGGCGTGACGCTCGCGGTCGTTGTTGGTGCGACCCTGCGCCATGCCGCCCGAGGGGTCGTCCAGGTCCGCATAGTCGCCCATCTCGCCGGCCGCGGGCGCCGCCAGGCTGGCGTCGCGGACGTCCGAGGCGGCGTAGCTGCGGGGCTCGGGCTGCGCATCCGCGCGTTGACCGCGGCCCGGATCGTTGGGCTGCTCCTCGTCGGTGACCGCGTTCTGCGCGGTGGCCTTGGTCGAGTCGGTGTTTCCGTGAGGCATCACGCTCTCCTGTTCGAGTCGGGCGGGCTGTCCGCGTCGTCGGGGCTGTGGACCGGCAGGTCGTCGCCGGGCGAGGTGGGGTTGGCGCCGGGGTCGCGCTGGGCGCCCAGCTCGCGGGCGCCCACGCCCATGCCGCGCTGGCGCACGCCGTTGGCGGTGGCCGTGTCGGTATGGAAGGCGGTGTCGGGCTCGCCGTCGGCCGAGGGCCGGTCGGGCGCGCCCAGGTCGTCGTCGCCGGATTGGGGATCGCTCATGCGGGGGCTCCTTGCCGGGTCCAAACCCCCGCCCGCGCGGCCCCGTTCCCTCCCGCGCCGGATCGGCTAGACAGCCGGCCCATGAGCGCGCCCGAACAGACCTCCGCCGAGCTGGCCGCCGAGTACGGGCTCAAGCCCGACGAGTACGCGCTGATCCTGCAGCGCCTCGGCCGCGAGCCCATGCCCGTGGAGCTCGGCGTCTTCAGCGTCATGTGGAGCGAGCACTGCTCGTACAAGTCGAGCCGGCTGCACCTGCGCAAGTTCCCCACCACCGGCCCGCGCGTGATCTGCGGCCCCGGCGAGAACGCCGGCGTGGTGGACATCGGCCCAGGTCCCGACGGAACGCCCCAGGCCTGCATCTTCAAGATGGAGAGCCACAACCACCCCAGCTTCATCGAGCCGTACCAGGGCGCGGCGACCGGCGTGGGCGGCATCATGCGCGACGTGTTCACCATGGGCGCGCGGCCGGTGGCGCTGCTCAACGCCCTGCGCTTCGGCTCGCCCGAGCACCCCAAGACGAAGCGGCTGGTGGCCGGCGTGGTGGCCGGCATCGGCGGCTACGGGAACTGCGTGGGCGTGCCCACGGTGGCGGGTGAGACGGAGTTCCACAGCGGCTACGACGGCAACATCCTGGTCAACGCCATGTGCGTCGGGCTGGCGGACGCGGACAAGATCTTCTACTCGGCCGCGCCCTCCGCCGGTCTGCCTGTGGTGTATTTCGGTTCGAAGACCGGCCGCGACGGCATCCACGGGGCCACCATGGCTTCGGCCGAATTCGACGAGGCCAGCGAGGAGAAGCGACCCACCGTGCAGGTGGGCGACCCCTTCGCCGAGAAGCTGCTCATCGAGGCCACGCTGGAGCTGATGGCCACGGGGGCGGTGGCGGCGATCCAGGACATGGGGGCGGCGGGCCTGACCAGCTCCTCGGTCGAGATGGCGGGCAAGGGCGGCGTTGGCATCGAGCTGGACCTCGACGCCGTGCCCCAGCGCGAGACGGGCATGAGCGCCTACGAGATGATGTTGTCGGAAAGCCAGGAGCGGATGCTGGCCATCCTCAAGCCCGGCCGCGAAGACGATGGCCGGCGCGTGTTCGAGAAGTGGGGGCTGGACGCGGCCGTGATCGGCCGCACCACCGACACCGGCCGCATCGTCCTGCGCCATCGCGGCGAGGTGGTGTGCGACATGCCGCTGGCCCCGCTCACCGACGACGCGCCGCTGTACGATCGCCCGTGGACCGAGCCCGCCAAGCGCCCGCGCCTCGCGCCCGAGGACATCCCCGCCCCCGCCGACTGGCGCGCGGCGGTGCTCAGGCTGGTCGGCGGGCCCGACGGCTCGTCCAAGCGCTGGCTGTGGGAGCAGTACGACCGCCACGTGATGGCCGACACCCTCGCCGACAGCGCCACGGGCGCGGACGCCGGCGTCGTGCGCGTGCACGGCACGGCCAAGGCGCTGGCCGTCACGTCCGACTGCACGCCGCGCTACGTCGCCGCGGATCCCTACGAGGGAGGCAAGCAGGCGGTGGCCGAGGCGTACCGCAACCTCTGCGCCGTCGGCGCCGAGCCGATCGCCGTCACCGACAACCTGAACTTCGGCAACCCCGAACGGCCGGAGATCATGGGCCAGATCGTGCGCGCCATCGACGGCATGGCCGAGGCCTGCCGCGCGCTCGACTTCCCCGTCGTGAGCGGCAACGTGAGCCTCTACAACGAGACCTCCGGCGTCGCGATCCCGCCCACGCCCACCGTGGGCGCCGTCGGCCTGCTGGCCGACTTCACCCGGCGCGCCGCCTACGACCGGGCCCGCGAGGGGCAGACGATGGTGCTGCTCGGGGAGACGCGGGGCGAGCTCGGCGCCTCCCTCTACCTGCGCGAGGCGCATGGCCGCGAGGAGGGCGCCCCGCCCCCCGTCGACCTCGCGGCCGAGCGGCGGGCGGGCGAGCTGGTGCGGCGGCTGGTGGCGGCGGGCGTGACGCGCTGCGTGCACGACCTTTCGGACGGCGGCCTGGCGGTCGCGGCGGCGGAGATGGCCCTGGCCTCCGGCGTCGGCCTCGCCGTGCAGGCGCCGGAAGGCGCGCCCGCCCACGCCGCCCTGTTCGGCGAGGACCAGGGCCGCTACCTGCTGACGCTCGACGCCGAGGCGCTGGACGCCCTGGACGAGGCCTGCGCCGACGCCGTCGTGGCCTACGCCGTGGTGGGCCGCATCGGCGGCTGCGAGCTGCTGCTGGCCGACGCGGGCGGCGCCGAGCTCTGCGCCGTCGACCTCGACGACCTGCGCGCCGCGCACGAGGGCTGGATGCCGGCCTTCATGGGCGACGACCCGCCGCCTCGCCATTGACGCGGCGGCGGAAGCGGTTTGTTCAGACTCGCACGGCACTAAGCTGATCCTCAGTTAACCGCGTCCAGGTGCTTCGCCGATGCCCATGCCTGCCGATGAGCTGGAGCGAAGCCTGCGCGACGCGTTCCCGGACGCCGAGATCGTGGTGACCGACCTGGCGGGCGACGGCGACCACTACCGCGCCCGGATCGTCTCCTCCGCCTTTCGGGGCCTGGCGCGCGTGCGGCAGCACCAGATGGTCTACGCGGCGCTGGGCGGACGCATGGGCGGCGAGCTGCACGCCCTGGCGCTGGAGACCTCCGCGCCCGCGGAAGGCTGACCGGCGTGCGCTATCGCCCGTTCGGAGCGGATGGACAGACCATCTCGGCCCTGACCCTGGCCCTCGGCGAGCGGCCCGAGGGCGAAGCGGCGCGCGTGCGCCTGGTCTACGCCGCGCTGGAGGCGGGGGTGAACGGCTTCGAGCTGCGCGCCTCCGGCGCCGCCGCGGCGCTGGGGCGCGGCCTGCGGGCCCTGGAGCGGCGCATGGTGCTGATCTCCGTGCGCCTGACGGGGGCGCACCGGCTGGACTGCGACGCGGTGGTGGCCGAGATCGAGCAGCCCCTACTGGCGGGCCGCCTCGGCCGGCTCGACCTGGTGATGGTGGACGGACCCGCGCGTCTGACCGAAAGCGGCTGGGACGCCCTGGAGGCGGCCCGCGACGCCGGGCGGACGCGCCTGATCGGCGTCGCTGGCGAGGGCGCGCGCGCGGCCTTGCCCCGGGCGCAGGTCGACGTGTTCGGCGCGCGCCACAACCTCGCCTCGACCTGGGCCGACCGCAACCGGATCAAGGAGGCGGTGGCCCTCGGCCGCACGGTGGTGGGGCACGGCCATATGCCCCCCGCGCCGGGGACGGACGAAGCGGCGCCCCGCCGCGGCCTGTTCGGCATGAAGCGCCGGCCCGCGGCCATCGAGCGCACCCACGCCTACGCTTTCCTGGGCCGCACCCCGAACTGGACGGCCGAGGAGATCTGCCTCGCCTACGCCCTCACCGAACCCTGCCTGGCCACCGTAGCGGTGGAGCCCGGCACGCCCGAGGAGCTGGAGCGACTGGCGGCGGTGTCCGAGCGCGAGCTGCCCACCGGCCTCGCCGCCCAGATCGAGATGTCTCGCTTCGCGGAGGCGAGCTGAGCGACGTCAGGCCGCGGAGGCGGCGCGCGCTCCGGCGTCCAGGGTCGCCTGCGGTCGCCCGAAGAGGTAGCCCTGGCCGCGCGTCACGCCCAGGCTGCGGAGCGCGTCGCACTCGGAGACGGTCTCCACGCCCTCCGCCACCAGCACCGCGCCCGTGTTGCGCGCGAACAGCAGCATGGCGGCGGCCAGGGCCTGGCGCGCCGGATCGACGTCCACGTGGCGCACCAGGCTCATGTCCAGCTTGATGTAGTCCGGCCGCAGCCGGAGGATGTGCTGCAGGCTGGAGAAGCCGGCGCCCGCGTCGTCCACCGCCAGGGCGACCCCGCCCTCGCGCAGGCGCTCCAGCCGCGCGATCAGCACGTCGTAGTCGGACACCCCCTCGTGCTCGGTCAGCTCCAGCACGAGGCGGTCCGGAGGCGCGGCGGCCAGCAGCGGCGCCAAGGCGTCGTCCAGCACCGTGGAGGGCGAGACGTTCACCGACAGGGTCAAGGGATGGGGAACGTCGGGCAGGCGGGCCAGCGCCAGCGCCACGGCCGCGAGCTCCATCTCTGCGCCCAGCCCGGCCTCCGCCGCGTCCGCGAACCAGCGGTCGGGCGCGCGCGGAGGGTCGGCGGCGAAGCGGGCCAGCGCCTCGTAGCCGGTCACCGTCCCGTCGCGCAGGGTCACGATGGGCTGGAGCACGATGCTCAGCCCGTCGGCGGCCAGCACCTCGCGGAGCGCCCGGACCTTGGCGGCGCGATCGCGCTCGAGGGCGCCCTCCCGCTCGATCTCCTCGGCGACGAGGCCGGCGAAGGCGCGCACGATGTGCAGGTCGCGCTCGTTCAGTCCCGGGCGGGGCGCCGCGCCCAGGCAGCAGAACATGCCGTAGACCTCGCCGCCCGGCAGCCGGATGGGCACGCTGACGTGCGACCCGATGGGAGCCTGCGCGGTGATCGGCATGGCGGCCGCCAGCGGCTCCAGCCCCGTGTCGGGCATCAGCTCGGGAAGGCGGCCCGCCAGGATGTGGCGGCAGTAGACCTGGTCCAGCGGCCTGCGGTCGCCCGCGGCCAGCAGATGCTCGAGCCCCGGCGCGTCCACCTCGCGGAACACCGACTCGTCCTCGGTCAGCTCGGAGATGTAGGCCACGTCCATGCCCAGGTGGCGGCGCACGGCCTCCAGTGACCGGCGCACCAGGGGCGCGCCGGCCAGGCGGCCGCCGTGCACGGTGGACACGAGGTCGCCCATGGAGGTGGTGACGGGCTGCATGAGCGCAGCCTGCCTGACCAGGCGTTAAGAACGTCTCAGCGCCCTGCGCCTTGCGGGGGACCTCCGCCGGGATTAGCTGGCGGGCGCGGGGCCGCAGGCTTCGCGCCTGGAGTGATCCGCCGTGACCGACCTCGCCTCCCCGTCTCCCTCGTCGCCCGAGAGCGCGCCCGCCTCCGCCGAGGCCTTCATCGGCAAGACGGTGGCCGACCACCCGGTGGTGCTGTTCATGAAGGGCGTGCCCGACCAGCCGCGCTGCGGCTTCTCCGCCGTCGTCGTGCAGATCCTCGACCACCTGGGCGTGGAGTTCGTGGGCGTGGACGTGCTGCAGGACCCGGCGCTGCGCGAGGGCGTGAAGGCCTACAGCGACTGGCCGACCATCCCGCAGCTGTACGTGAAGGGCGAGTTCGTCGGCGGCTCGGACATCGTGCGCGAGATGTTCCAGTCCGGCGAGCTGAAGCCCATGCTCCAGACCCAGGGCGTGCTCGCCGCCTGAGGCGCGCGCGTCAGCGCCGCCTGGAGGTCCAGGCGGCGACCTTGGCGTCCGTCTCGTCCAGCAGGTTCCCGATCACCAGGTTGACGTCGTAGGTGTGCAGCCCCCAGCCGGGCAGGCCGGCTCGCGACAGCGCGGTCGTCAGCTCGGCGGCGTTCGGGCCAGGCTCCACCGCGACCCGCAGCACGTTCCCGCCCGCGTCCGGCGTGCACTGGGCGGAGAGGCCGCCGACGTACTCCACGAACGGCGGATCGGACGCGGGCGCCGTGGCGGCCCGGGCGAAGTAGGCCTTGAGCACGCCCTTGCCGCCCTGCGGCGCCGCCGGGTTCACGCAGCCGGCCTTGCGCGTGGGCGAGGCGTCGCGGCCGAAGGCCAGCGTCGTCGCCGGATCGTCGGCCTTGTAGGCGGACCACACGAGGGTGCAGCCCGTCTGCGCCATCGACTTGCAGATCGGCAGGCCGGGGAAGGCCTCGCCGGGGCCGGCGCCCTCGCGCGCCTGCAGGCCCGGGTGGCCGGCCAGGTAGGCGGCCACGATGCGCTTCTCGACCGGCCTGCCCTCGATCTCGGCGGCGATGAGCATCGACAGCAGGATCGTGCCCTGGCTGTGCCCGACCAGGATCACGCCGCGGCCCTTGTTGTCCCGCGCCAGGTAGTCGTCCCAGGCGGCCTTCACGTCCACCAGCGGGGTGGACCAGTCCATGGTGGTCGCGCCGCCGCGCAGGCGCGCGTTGAGACCGGCCAGCGTCACCTGGCGGTACATGGGCGCGTAGAGCCGGCACTTGGCCCCGAGCCGCGCCAGTTGCTGCTTGACGACGTTCAGCTCCTCCGGCCCCGGGTTCAGGTCGGAGAGCGGGGTCGGGTCGCGGCTGACGGTGGGATAGACGTAGAAGCAGTCCACCTTGGGGTCGGCGGCGGCCTTGAACGGCTCGGGCGTGCGCGCGCCCGAGGCGTCCACGCGCACCGCGTCCAAGGGCACGGCGCAGGCCTCGTTGTGACCGGGGCGGCAGAGCCAGGCGGCGTCCGTCTTATAGTCGGGCGCGGCGGCGGGCGGCGTGGACAGGGGCGGCGCAGTCAGGATCGCGCCGGGGGCTGGTTGCGGCGCGGCCGGCGCCGAAGCCGCGGGCTGGAGCGCGAGCGCCAGCGCGCCGATGATGCCGATCATGTCCCGCCCGTCCTGCCGGAAGTCCGCAGGCAGCTTGGCATGCGTGCCTGCGACGGAGAATGTCGGGCCTGAAAAGCGAAGGGCCCCGGATCGCTCCAGGGCCCTGGATCATCCCCTCATCCCCACGCAGGCGGGATGTCAGCGGGAGTTCGCACCGGAACCGAGATCCCCCCCTGCGCGGGGATGAGCGGCATGGCTTACGAGGCGTAGTACTCGACCACCAGGTTCGGCTCCATCTTCACCGCGTACGGCACTTCCGACAGCTCGGGAGCGCGCACGAAGGTGGCGGACAGCGCCTTGCCGTCGGACTGCACGTACTCGGGCGTGTCGCGCTCGGCCGAGCCCACCGCCTCCAGGATCAGCGCCATGTTCCGCGACCGCTCGCGGATCGAGACCACGTCGCCCGGCTTCACCTTGTAGCTGGCGATGTTCACGCGCTTGCCGTTCACCTGGATGTGGCCGTGGTTCACGATCTGGCGCGCGGCGAACGGGGTCGGCGCGAACTTGGCGCGGTAGACCACCGCGTCCAGCCGCGACTCGAGGAGCGCGATCAGGTTCTCCGACGTGTTACCCTTGATCCGGGCGGCCTCGTCGTAGGTGCGGCGGAACTGCTTCTCGGTCAGGTTGCCGTAGTAGCCCTTCAGCTTCTGCTTGGCCTTCAGCTGCAGGCCGAAGTCGCTCACCTTGGACTTGCGGCGCTGGCCGTGCTGGCCGGGGCCGTAGGAACGCTTGTTGACCGGGGACTTGGGGCGGCCCCACAGGTTCTCACCCATGCGGCGGTCGATCTTGTATTTCGCGCTGTGGCGCTTGGACATGTCACACTCGTCTAATCGACCCGGACCGGCCTCCCCGCAAAAGTGGGGAAGGCGATCTCAACGGCGGCGCCCGGATCACCCGTCATAGGTCCGCGTCCGCACGGGGGAGGGCCCGGCGGCGCGAAGGGCGGGCTTATGCGGGCCCCGCCGGTCGAAGTCAACGGCGGGCGCGTCTGAACCCCCGTCTCGGCCGAGCGTTGCCGGGTGGCGCTGGGGGAGTGACGCCGTGACGACGACCGAAGGGCCAACCGCCCGCCCCCCGCTGCTGCCCCGCGAGTTCGTGGCGCGCACGCTGTTCGTCCTGGCGGCGGGGTTCCTGCTCCTGCTGTCGATCAAGCTGGCCACCCTGTGGGTGCTGCTGTTCGGCGCGGTGGTGGTGGCCGTGATCCTGCGCTCGGTGGCCGACCCGCTGAAGCGCTACGCCCGGCTGCCGGACGGCTGGGCGGTGCTGGCGGCCGTGCTGATCGTCGTGGCGGTCATCGCGCTGGTGTTCGCCCTGTTCGGCTACCAGATCTATCGGCAGGCGGAGGAGCTGGCGGCGGTGGTGCCGCGCGCCTGGAACATCCTGCAGGCCCGCCTCTCGCAGAGCCCGCTGGGCGCCTGGGTGCTGGAGCAGGGGCGCGGCGCCACCGGCCAGGCCAGCCGGGTCTTCGCCCTCGCGCCCAAGATCGCGGCCGCCGTCGGCTCGGGCGTGACCACCCTGGTGCTGGTGGCGGTGGCGGGGATCTACCTAGCCACCGAGCCCGCCAGCTCGCGCAACGGAGTCGCGTCGCTCTTCCCGCTCACCGCCCGTCCCCGGCTGAAGCAGGTCATGGACGCCTGCGGCGTGGCGCTGAAGGGCTGGTTCCGCGCGCAGCTGGTGTCGATGATCCTGGTGGGCTCCCTGGTGGGGGTCGGGCTGTGGGCGCTGGGCATCCCCTCGCCCCTGGCGCTGGGCCTGATCGCCGGCCTGGCGCAGTTCGTGCCGATCCTCGGGCCGATCCTCTCGGCCGTGCCCGCCCTGATCATCGCCGCGACCGCGGGGACGGAGAAGCTGGCGCTGACCGGCCTGCTGTTCGTGGCGGTCTCGCAGCTGGAGTCCAACATCATCACGCCGATGGTGCAGAAGAACGTGGCCGACCTGCCCGTGGTGTTCGGCATCTTCGCCGTGGTCGGCTTCGCGCTGCTGTTCGGCCCGGTGGGCGGCCTGTTCGCCACGCCCATGGCGCTGGTGATCTACACCATGGTCATCATGCTCTACCGGCAGGACGTGCTGGGCGACACCGAGGCCCACGCGCCCGGGCAGGAGAAGGCGGCGGAGAAGAAGGCCGCCGCCGCCTGACCTGGCCTATTCGGCCGCGATGCGCTCCGGCGCCTTGGCCAGGGCGGCGGCCAGTTCGCCCAGCGCGCGGGCCCAGGAGCGGGCGCCCTTGTGGAAGCTCGTCAGCTCGTACTTCTCGTTCGGCGAGTGGATCTGGTCGTCGTCGAGGGCGAAGCCGGCCAGCACCACGTCCATGCCCAGCTGGCGGTGGAGGTCGCCCGCGATGGGGATCGAGCCGCCCCCGCCGATCAGCGCCGCGGGCCTGCCCCACTCCCGGGTGAGCGCGCGGGCCACGGCCTGCAGCGCCGGGTTCTCCGGCGGCAGCGACAGGGCGGGGCTGCCCTGCTTGTCCCAGAACTCGGCGGTGCAGTCCGCAGGCAGGCGCTCGCGCACGTGCGCCTTGAAGCTCTCCCACACCGCGACCGGGTCCTGCGTCCCGACCAGGCGGAAGCTGACCTTGGCCGAGGCCTCCGCGGGGATCACCGTCTTGAAGCCCTCGCCCGTGTAGCCGCCCCAGACGCCGTTGATCTCGGCCGTGGGCCGCGCCCAGGTCTGCTCCAGCGTCGAGCGCCCGCGCTCCCCGGCGGGCTCGGACAGGCCCACCGGCCCGAGGAAGCCCGCGTCGGTGAAGCCCAGCGTCTCCCAGCTCGCCCTCACCGCGGCGGGCGTCTCCGGCACGCCGTCGTAGAAGCCGGGCAGGGTCACGCGGCCGTCCCGGTCGCGCAGCTCGTCCAGCACGCGCACCAGCACCTGCAGCGGGTTGCGCGCCGCCGAGCCGTAGAGGCCGGAGTGCAGGTCGCGCGCGGCCGCGCGAATGGTCACCTGCCCCGCCGCCATGCCGCGCAGCGACAGGGTGATCGCCGGGGTGGAGGCGTTCCACATGCTGGTGTCGCAGATCAGCGCGCAGTCGGCGGTCAGTTCCGCCCCGTGGTCGCGCAGGAAGGCGGGCATGGAGCGCGAGCCGGACTCCTCCTCGCCCTCGAAGAAGATGGTCACGCGGCAGGGCAGGCCGCCCGTCTCCGCCTTCCAGGCGCGGCAGGCCTCCACGAAGGTCTTCAGCTGCGCCTTGTCGTCGGACGCCCCGCGGCCGCGGATCAGCCGCGCGCCGTCCGGGCGCGTCTCCACCGCCGGGGCGAAGGGGTCGCTGGTCCACAGCTCGAGCGGGTCCACCGGCTGCACGTCGTAGTGCCCATAGAACAGCACGTGCGGCGCCCCGGGAGGGCCGTCGTGGTGGCCGACCACGAAGGGGTGCCCGCCTGCGACGGTGCTCTCCACGATCCTCGTGTCGAAGCCGATCTCCGCCAGCTCCGCCCGCATGAAGTCGGCGCCGCGCCGCACCTCGGGCGCGAAGGCGGGGTCGGTGGAGATGCTCCGGATGCGCATCAGGGCCAGCAGGCGCTCCAGCGCCTGCGGCAGGTCGGCGTCGATGCGGGCGAGGACGGCTTCGGTCTGGCTCATGGCGCCCTCCCTACTCCTCCGGAGGCGCGGCCGCGACCTTGGCCGCGAGTCGCTGCAGGTGGCGCCCGCGGCCCTTGGTCAGCGCGGTGATCACGCCCCGCAGGGTGCGCACCTCCTGCGTGGTGAACCGCGCCCGGCCCAGCGCCACGCGCAGGTTGCGGACCATGGACGGCCGGTTCTCCGGCGGAAAGTAGAAGCCCGCGGCGTCCAGCTCGCCCTCCAGGTGCTCGAACAGCCGCAGCTCCTCGGCGGCCTCGGCGGGCGCCGCCGTGGTCTGGAACGCGGCCGGCGGCGCGTCTCCCGCCGCCAGCACGCCCCATTCGTAGGCGTTCACCGCCACCGCCTGGGCGAGGTTCAGCGAGCGGAAGCGCTGGGCCACGGGCACCGTGACGATGCCGCCGCACAGGGCCACATCGGCCGTCTCCAGCCCGGCGCGCTCGCCGCCGAACAGCCAGCCGCAGCGCCAGCCCGCCCCCGCCGCCCGCGCCAGCTCGGCCGCGCCCTCGCGCGGCGTGTGCACCACGTGCTGCGTCTCGCGCGGACGGGCGGTGGCGGCCAGCACCAGCTGCAGGTCGGCGATCGCCTCGGCCACGGTGGCGAACACGCGCGCGCCCTCCAGCGGCCAGTCCGCACCCGACGCCGAGGCCCAGGCGCGGTCCTGCGGCCAGCCGTCTCGCGGGGCCACGAGCCTGAGCTCCTCCAAGCCGAAGTTGGCCATCACGCGGGCCGCCGCGCCGATGTTCTCGGCCAGCTGCGGGCGGTCCAGGACGACGACGGGCGGGGTCATGCGCGCTTCATACAACCGCCCGCGGGCTTATGAACGCCGACAGGCCCGGTTCATGTTGGGCGGCGCATGCATGTCCCCGCCGACATGTTCGCATCCTCCTCGCCAGCTTGGGCGTTGGGACGGGGACTGGGGCGAACGAACAGGACCTCACGAAAGGCATGACCATGCGCAAGACCTTGATCGCCACCGCGCTTATCGCGGCCGCCGCGGGCGCGCTGCCCGCTGCGGCGAACGCGCAGACGCGGTGCGTGAACCCCCGCACCAACGCCACCACCGGGGCCCTTGTGGGCGCCGCGGGCGGCGCCGCCGTCGGCTCGGTGCTCGCCGGCCGCAACGATCGCGGCAAGGGCGCGGTGCTGGGCGCGCTGGGCGGCGCGCTCCTGGGCGGCGCGGTGGGCAACTCGCAGACGCGCTGCCCCGACGGGTACTACGCGTACGACGAGAACAGCCGCCAGTATTACGACAACAACGGTGCGGTCTATAACCCCGGCCCGGGCTACGGCCCTCCGCCGCCGGCCGCCTACGACTCGGGACGCCCGCCTCCCCCCGGCGCCTACGACCGCGGCCCCGGCCCGGGTTACGGCCCCGGCCCCGGTCCCGGCTACGGCGGCGGTGCGGACTACTACCGCGGCGCGCCGACCAGCGTGCGCGAGCGGCTCGACTGGGCGCAGCAGCGCATCGACCGCCAGGCCAGCCGCGGCCGCCTGAACCCGCGCGAGGCCGAGACCGCCCAGCGCGACCTGTCGGACATCCGCCGGCAGTACTACCAGATGGCCCGCCGCGGGCCGGGCGGCGGCCGCCTCAACGGCGCGGACGCCCAGTACATCAACGACCGGCTGAACCGGCTCGCGCAGAACGTGCGCTGGGACAGCCGCGACACCTACTGACCGCCCTTCCAGGGCCGGTCCCGGGGATCGACGAGAGGAAGGCGCGGGGCCCCGGCTCCGCGCCTTTTCTCATACAGGGTCCGCCGCTATGAGGGGCGCCGCCCGCTCGACCCCCTCCCCGGAGCCCCCATGGCCCTGTCCAAGATCGCCGTCGCCAACCCCGTCGTGGATCTCGACGGCGACGAGATGACCCGCATCATCTGGAAGCTGATCAAGGACAAGCTGATCTTCCCCTACCTGGACCTGAAGCTCGACTACTACGACCTGGGCATGGAGCACCGGGACGCCACCGACGACCAGGTGACGATCGACGCGGCCCACGCCATCCAG
This sequence comes from uncultured Caulobacteraceae bacterium, assembly GCA_964244065.1. Classification (GTDB taxonomy): domain Bacteria; phylum Pseudomonadota; class Alphaproteobacteria; order Caulobacterales; family Caulobacteraceae; genus JASLDZ01. The sequence goes on from CAXTHH010000004.1 coordinate 196,701, forward strand.
AAGCACGGCGCGGGCGTGAAGTGCGCCACCATCACGCCCGACGAGGCGCGCGTGGCCGAGTTCGGCCTGAAGAAGATGTGGAAGTCGCCCAACGGCACGATCCGCAACATCCTGGGCGGCGTGATCTTCCGCGAGCCGATCATCTGCCAGAACGTGCCGCGACTGGTGCCCGGCTGGACCCAGCCGATCATCGTCGGCCGCCACGCCTTTGGCGACCAGTACCGCGCCACCGACTTCCTGTTCCCGGGAAAGGGCACGCTGACCATCAAGTTCGTCGGCGACGGCCAGACGATCGAGCACGAGGTGTTCAAGGCGCCGGGCGCGGGCGTGGCCATGGCCATGTACAACCTGGACGACTCGATCCGCGACTTCGCCCACGCCAGCTTCCAGTACGGGCTGGACCGCAAGTACCCGGTGTACCTGTCCACCAAGAACACCATCCTCAAGTACTACGACGGTCGCTTCAAAGACATCTTCCAGGAGGTGTTCGACGCGCACTACGCCGCGCATTTCAAGGCGTTCGGCGGCGTGTACGAGCACCGGCTGATCGACGACATGGTGGCCAGCGCGCTGAAGTGGTCGGGCGGCTATGTCTGGGCGTGCAAGAACTACGACGGCGACGTGCAGTCCGACATCGTGGCCCAGGGCTTCGGCAGCCTCGGTCTGATGACCAGCGTGCTGCTGACGCCCGACGGCAAGACGGTGGAGGCCGAGGCCGCCCACGGCACCGTCACCCGCCACTACCGCCAGCATCAGCGCGGCGAGTCGACCTCCACCAACTCGGTGGCCTCGATCTTCGCCTGGTCGCGGGGCCTGGTGCATCGCGCCAAGCTGGACGGCAACGCCGAGCTCGACCGCTTCGCGCACCTCCTCGAGAAGACCACGGTGGACACCGTGCAGTCCGGCTCCATGACCAAGGACCTGGCGCTCCTGGTCGGCGACCAGCAGGGCTGGCTCACCACCGAGGGGTTCCTCGACAAGGTGTCGGAGAACCTGGAGCGCAACATGGGGGCGGCGGGCGCCTGACCCGCGTCCGCCGCCCCGCCTCCTGAACCCGTACCGAGGCTGACCGCCGCGGCGGCGCGCCGGCAGCCATGAGCCTCGACGCCGGAGCCTATGCGGGTTCGGCGATCCGGCGACCCCTGGCGATCTCGACGCCCCGCCGGATCGACTCGTCTCCCATGATCGCGCGCGCCGCCGCCGTCAGCGCCGGCCCCGCGACGTCCGGGTGACCCGTCTGGAACGGAGGCTTGGGATCGTACTCCATGGCCAGCTGCGTCACCTTAGCCACCTCTTCGCCGCGCAGTTCGGCCAGGAGCGTCAGGCCGAAGTCGATCCCTGCCGTGACGCCGCCGCCGGTGAAGCGGTTGCGATCGACGACGACGCGCTCGCGGCCGGCCTCCACGCCGAGCGCCTCCAGGATGTCGTAGACCGCCCAGTGCGTCGCGGCGCGGTAGCCGTCCAGCAGCCCGGCCATGCCGAGCAGCAGCGAGCCCGAGCAGACAGAGGTCACGTAGCGCGCGGTCTTGCCGGCCTGCGCCAGGAAGTCGACGATCGCCGCGTCCGTCATCGCGTCGTTGGTGCCGAAGCCGCCCGGCACGAACAGCACGTCCAGGTCACGCGGGGCGTCGGCGAAGGCGTGGGTCGGATTGATCGTCACGCCGCTGTCGGTCGGCACCGGCTCCAGCGTCTTCCAGAACAGGAACGTCTGGCCGTGCATGCCGAGGGCGGACTGCGGCCCCGCCAGGTCGAGCAGCGTGAAGCCGGGATAGAGCAGCATGCCGATCGTGAGCGGCGCGTGCGACGGGGGCGGAACGGGGGCGGACATGGGCGTGTCTCCAGGGGAGCCCCAGCTTCTACGGGCCGCACGGATCGGGCGTGAGTGGCAGGAACGACAATGTGCGATCATTTACCGCCAGCGCGAGGCGCGGTAGCTTGCGGCTGCGGGCCGCGCGGCCCGCAAGGAGCCTGCGATGCACGAGGTCGCCGTCCTGGCCATGCACGGGGTGCTGCCGTTCGACCTCGGCATCGCCTGCGAGGTCTTCACGCGCGTGTGCGGGGCGGACGGCGCTCCCGCCTACCGGGTGCGGGTGTGCGGCGAGGCTCCGGAGGTCCGCGCCGGCGGCTTCGACGTGCGGGCGCCTCACGGGCTTGATCGCCTCGCCGTGGCGGACACGGTGCTCGTGCCGGGCATCGCCGATGCGGAGGCGCCGATCGCGGCGCCGGTGCTCGCCGCCCTCGCCGCCGCCTGGGCGAACGGCGCGCGGATCGCCTCGATCTGCAGCGGCGCCTTCGTGGTGGCGGCGACGGGTCTTCTGGACGGGCGGCGCGCCACGACCCACTGGCTGGCGGCCGCGGATCTGGCGCGGCGCCATCCCGCCGTCACGGTCGATCCCAACGTGCTGTTCGTCGACGAGGGCCGCATCATCACCTCGGCCGGAGCGTCCGCCGGGCTGGACATGTGCCTGCACCTGGTGCGCCGCGACCACGGCCAGGCGATCGCCGCGCACGCCGCCCGGCTCGCCGTGGCGCCGCTCAACCGCGAGGGCGGGCAGGCGCAGTTCATCCGCCACGAGGCCCCTTCGGCGGCGGCCGGCCTCGCCCCCCTGCTCGACTGGATGGCGGCGAACCTGGGGCGGCCGCTGAGCGTCGATGCGCTGGCGGCCCGGGCGGGCATGAGCTCCCGCACCTTCGCGCGCCGGTTCCGCGAACAGACCGGCGCCACGCCCGTCCAGTGGCTGCTCGCCGCCCGGGTGCGCCGCGCCCAGGAGCTGCTGGAGACCACGTCGTCCAAGCTGGACGTCGTGGCGGGGGCGGCCGGCTTCGAGTCGCCCGTCACCTTCCGCGCCCGGTTCCAGCGGACGGTGGGGCTGAGCCCCGCCGCCTATCGGCGCCGGTTCAATGCGAAGGCGGCCTGACCGGACGCGATCTGGATTCGAAGGCAAGGCGCGGAGTTTCCCGCGAGCGACCCGCTTCAGGGTCGAGGCGCATCCGCTTCGATGGGAGAACATGACCATGGCCCCGACCCTGACCGCGCCGACCGACACATCCACCGACCCGCGCTGGCTGCAGGTGCTCGCCCGCGACAAGTCCGCCGACGGACGGTTCTGGTACTCGGTCGCCACCACGGGGGTCTACTGCCGCCCCTCGTGCCCCTCGCGCGCCGCCCATCCCCGGAACGTCGCCCTGCACGGGTCGCTCGTCGACGCGCAGGCGACCGGCTTCCGCGCCTGCAGGCGCTGTCGACCGGACGGGCCCTCGCGGGACGAGGTGAACGCCGCCACCGTGGCCCAGGTCTGCCGCCTGATCGAGGCGGGGGAGACGACGCCCTCCCTGGGCGCCCTCGCCGAGGCGGTCGGACTCAGCCCCGGCCATCTGCACCGCGTCTTCAGGACGGCCACCGGCCTGACGCCGAGGGCCTACGCCGCTGGCCTCCGCGCCGACCGCGTCCGCGAGAAGCTCGCCGGGGACGGCAGCATCACGACGGCGATGTACGATGCGGGCTTCAACTCCAGCGGGCGCTTCTACGAGCAGGCGGCGGGCCTGCTCGGCATGACGCCGGGTCGGTACAAGGCGGGCGGCGTGGACGAGGTGATCCGTTTCGCGGTGGGCGAGTCGTCCCTGGGCGCGATCCTCGTCGCGTCCAGCGCGAGGGGCGTGGTGTCGATCCTGATCGGCGACGATCCCGACGCCCTGGCCCAGGATCTGCAGGACCGGTTTCCGAGGGCCCGGCTGGTGGGCGGCGATGCGGCGTACGAGGGCCTGGTGGCGCGCGTGGTCGGCCTGGTGGAGGCCCCCCGCCTCGGCCACGACCTGCCGCTCGACGTGCGGGGCACCGCGTTCCAGCAGCGCGTCTGGTGCGCGCTGCGGCAGATCCCGCCGGGCTCCCCCTCCTCGTACGCCGAGATCGCCGAACGGATCGGTTCGCCCAGGTCGGTGCGAGCGGTCGCGGGCGCCTGCGCAGCGAACGCGATCGCCGTGGCCATTCCCTGCCACCGCGTCGTCCGCAGCGACGGCGCCCTGTCAGGCTACGCCTGGGGCGTCGAGCGCAAGCGCCGGCTGCTCGAGCTGGAGGCTGGCGCCACGACGACCTCCACGCCGCGCCGGCCCGGCTGATCGCGGGCGCCCGGGCGGGGAGCCGACACCGCGCCGATGAGCATCAGGAAGGACGACCGGACATGAACGAGGCGGTGCATGTGGTCGTCGACGACCCGTCCACGATCTCCCTCTGGCTCGGTCGGTCGGAAGCGCTGCATCGCGCGCTCAGGCCGAGCTTGCCTGCCGACTACGAGGGCTACCTCCGCCGCATGTTCTCCGAGGGCGCCCAGATGGCGGTGCTGCACGCCGACGGGGAGGCCAAGGCGCTGGCCGTCTACCGGTCGCACCACACGACCTTCCACGGCCTCCTCTTCTACGTCGACGACCTCGTGACGGAGGAGGCGGACCGGGGACGCGGCCGGGGCGCGGCCCTGCTCCGCTGGTGCGAGGACCGGGCGCGGGCGCAGGGCTGTCGAACGTTCGCCCTCGACTCGGGCGTGCAGCGGTCCGCGGCGCACCGCTTCTACTTCCGCCACGGCCTGGTGGTGCAGTCGTTCGGCTTCGCCAAAGGCCTGTGACGCGGGTCGTGAGCGCTTGATCGAGCGCCACGGGCCGGCGGCCCGCGTAGCTGATGCTCGCCGGCCGTAAGGCTCCGCGCCATCCCCGCAGATGCTCCTGCTCCCACGGGGATGGCGCGGATCGGCCAGCGTCACGCGCGCGCCTTCAGCGCCTCGGCGACGGTCTGTGCGTACGGGGTGGTCGGCCGGCCGATGAGGCGGCTGAGGGCGCGGCCCTCGTCGAACAGCGTGTCCCGGGCGGCGACGGCGTCGGCGTCCGCGATGATGTCGGCCAGGACGGGGGGCAGGCCCACGCCGACCAGCATGGCCGCGTAGTCCTCCTGCGAGATGTCGGTGTAGGCGAGCGGCCTTCCCGCCTGCCGCGACACTTCGGCGGCGAGTTCGGCCATCGTGAAGGCCGTGTCGCCGGCCAGCTCGTAGACCTTCCCGGCCTGGCCCTCGGCCGTGAGCACCGCGGCGGCGGCCTCCGCGAAGTCCTGGCGGGACGCGGCCGAGAAGCGCCCGCCCCCCGACGCACCGATCAACGCGCCGTGCTCCAGCGCCTGGGCCAGCGAGCCGGTCTTGTTCTCCGTGTACCAGCCGTTCCGCAGGATCGCGGCGGGGACGCCCGAGGCCGCGATGGCTGCTTCGGTGGCCCTGTGCTCGTCCGCCAGCTTGGCCGGGGTGTCGTTGGCGTGCAGGATGCTCGTGTAGGCGAGGAGCTCCACGCCCGCGGTCCGCGCCGCATCGATCACGGCCTGGTGCTGCGCCCGTCGCTTCCCGACCTCGCTGGAGGAGACCAGCAGCACCCGCGTCACACCCGCGAGGGCGGCCTCCAGCGTCCCGGGCCGGTCATAGTCCGCTTCGCGCACCTGAACCCCCCGGACGGCGAGGTCGGACGCCTTGGCGGGCGTGCGCACGAGCGCCACGATACGCTCCGGCGGCACGGTCGCGAGCAGGGCTTCGACGGCGAGGCGGCCCAGCTGGCCCGTCGCTCCGGTGACGGCGTACATGTCGTGGTTCCTTCTCTCGGCGGGACGGGTCATCTAGGGCGTGGCGCGCACCCGCGCATCGTCGGCCGCTTCGTTCGCCGCCGGTCCCCCCCTGGACAGGGCGCCCTTCAGCCGAACTCGCTCGCGCGCCGGGCGGCGGCGCTGGCCATGCCGGCGCGGCCGCCCCGGGTCATGGCCATCACGGCCGCGACCGACTCCTTGGACGCGCGCAGGGGCGAGCCGGCGTTGAAGGGCGGAGCCGGATCGTACTCGTTCGCCAGCTGGATGGTCTCCGCCACGCCCCGGCCCCAGACGCGGTCGAGCACGGTCAGGCCGAAGTCGATCCCCGCGGTGACGCCGCCGCCGGTGATGCGGTTGCGGTCGATGACCACCCGCTGGCGCACCGGGATGGCCCCCAGGGTGGGCAGGATGTCCATGGTCGTCCAGTGCGTGGCGGCCTTGTATCCGCGCAGCAGACCCGCCGCGCCGAGCACCAGCGAGCCCGTGCAGACGGAGGTGATCCACTTGGCCCGCGGCGCGCGGTCGCGAAGGAAGCCGAGGACCATCGGGTCGTCCATCAGCGCGATCATGCCCGGGCCGCCGGGTACGAACAGCATGTCGAGTTCGGGGGCGTCCGCGTAGAGCATGTCCGCGTAGACGGACGTGCCGCTGTCGGCCACGATCCGCCCGACCGTCTTCGAGACGACATGGATCTTCACGTTCGGCGGCCGCGCCAGAAAGTCGTACGGGCCGGCAAAGTCGAGGTTGGTCATGTCCGGGAAGGCGAGCATCCCGATCGTGAACGGGCGGCCGGGGGCCGGCGCCGGCCCCGTCGTCGCGGCCGAAGTCCCGGGGCGGGGAACGCCCGGCGCGGCTTGCGTCTGGGCGGCGGCCGCGGTCGCGCCGGCCGCAGCGACCGCGAACGGGATCGACGTGGCGAAGGTTCGTCTGTTCACGGCGGGTCTCCAAGGGCGACGTCCTCGCCGCACTGGCTAAAAAGCACGATCGGTCGTACTATGCAATCCATGAGATCCGCCGCCTCCCGCTCCCGCATCCTCGACCAGGGCGTCGAGCTGATCAGCGTCAGGGGCATGACGGGCATGACCTTCGGCCTCCTGGCGGAGGCCGTGGGCATGTCGAAGAGCGGCTTGTTCGCGCACTTCAGGTCGAAGGAGGACGTGCAGATCCAGCTGATCGACCACGCGGTGCGCCTGTCCGCCGAGCACATCGTCCAGCCCGCGCAGGACGTTCCGGCGGGGCTCGAGCGGCTGCGAGCCCTGTTTGGGAACTGGCTGGGATGGAGCGCCAGGGCCGGCCTGGGCGGAGGCTGCCCCCTGGCGGCGGCGTTCTTCGAGTTCGACGATCTGCCCGGCGAGGTGCGGGACCATCTGCGCCGCATCGAGGCGGGCTCCCGGGCGGTGTTCGTCGAACAGGCCCAGGCCGCCGTCCGGGACGGCGCCTTGCGGGCCGATCTGGACGTTGATCAGTTCGTGTGGGAGCTCGGCGGCGTCTACCTGGCCCACCACGTCTCCAGCCGCCTCGCCGCTCGGCCGGACGCCGCCGCGCGCGCCATGTGCGCGTTCGAGGGGCTGGTGAGCAGGGCGTCGCCGGGACCGACCCGGGCCTGACCGGTCGCCCGGATCGCGGGACGGAGCTCGGCGCGGCTACGAGACGGGGACCGTCGGCCGGGGACCGGTCGGCCTCCCTCCCGCGAGGCGAGGCGGCGCCTCGCGATCAGGTTTCCTGAAGGCCTCCACCGAGTCTCTCGCTGGAGAACGGCGGCCCGGCGCGCCACCCTGCCGGACCCGGTGGAAGGAGCGCCATGAGAGCGGCTGACGCCGAACGCCCCCGCGGCGCCCCGACGCGACGCCTCGCGCTTCTGAGCGCCGCCGCCGCCGCCTGCACGCCGCGTGGCGGCGGGTCGGCGGTCGTGCGGATCGGCTACCAGCGCGACGGCGTCCTGCTCCTGGCCAAGTCGGACCCGAGCTTCGGGGAGCGGCTGGCGAGCCTCGGCGTCCGCGCGGTCGAGTGGGTGCTGTTCCCTTCCGGGCCGCCGCTGCTGGAAGCGATGCGCGCCGGGGCGGTCGATTTCGGGGCCACGGGCGAGACCCCGCCGATCTTCGCCCAGGCCGGCGGGGCGCGCTTGGTCTACGCCGCCGCCGAGCCGGTGACGGGCGCCTCCCAGGCCCTGGTCGTGCCGAAGGGCTCGCGGGTGTCCCGGCTCGTCGAGCTGCGGGGGCGGCGCGTGGCCTTCACCCCGGGCTCCTCGGCCCACCTGTTCGCGCTCCAGGCGCTGCGCGCGGCGGGCATGACCCTGTCGGACATACGGCCCATCCCGCTCTCGCCACCCGAGGCGGCGGCCGCCTTCGCGCGGGGATCGCTGGACGGATGGATCATCTGGGACAGCTATCTGGCCCGGGCCCAGCTGGACGCGGGCGCCCGCACGCTGATGGACGGCCGCGGCCTGCCGCCGACGAGCAGCTTCTATCTCGCCTCCCGCGCCTTCGCCGAGCGATCGCCCGAAAAGCTCCGCGCGGTGCTCACCGGGCTGCGCGGAGCGGCGACGCAGGGCGAGGCCGATCCGGAGCACGCCATCGAGGTCATCGCCCGGGCGAGCCAGCTGTCGCGCGAGGTCGTGCGCCTGTCGCGCCGCCGCGGCCGCTTCGACGTGCTCCCCATGTCGGACGCGCTGACCGCCCGACAGCAGGCGAACGCCGACCTGTTCTCGGCGGCGCGGATCATCCCCGGCCGGCTGCAGGTGTCCGACGCGGTCTGGACCGGCTGGAGGGCCTGACCATGGCGCACGCGCCTCCCACGATTTTCTGGTTCATCCCCACCTCGGGCGACGGGCGCTACCTCGCCTCGCCGGAGGGCTGGCGGCCGCCGGACGTGCCCTACCTGCGCGAGGTGGCGATCGCCGCCGACCGCCTGGGCTTCGAGGGCGCCCTGCTGCCCACCGGACCGAACTGCTTCGACGCCTGGACCCTGGCCTCCGCCTTCGCCGGCGACACCGAGCGGCTCAAGTTCCTGATCGCGCTGCGGCCCGGCATCGTCTCGCCGACCCTGGCCGCCCGCCAGTCGGCGGCGCTGGACCGGCTGACGAACGGCCGGCTGCTGCTGAACATCGTCACCGGCGGCGACCCGACCCAGCTCGCCGCAGACGGCCTGCACCTCGACCACGACGCCCGCTATGCGCAGACGGCGGAGTTCCTGCGCATCTGGCGCGCGGTGATGACCGACACGCCGATCCACCACGAGGGCGCGCACTTCCACGTCGTCAGCGACAAGCCCCTGCACTTCCCGCCGGTGCAGCGGCCCTACCCTCCCATCTACCTGGGCGGAGCGTCGCCCGCGGCCATCGAGGTCGCCGCCGAACACGTGGATCACTACCTGATCTGGGCGGAGCCCGTGGATGCGGTCGCCGCGCACATCTCCAAGGCCCGGGCCGCCGCCAGCCGTTTCGGCCGCACCCTGCGCTTCGGCATCCGGCTCCACCTGATCGTGCGCGAAACGGCGGCGGAGGCTTGGGCCGCGGCCGACCGGCTCATCTCCAAGATCGACGACGCGCAGATAGAGGCGGCGCGCATCGCCCGCGCCACGCGCACCGAGTCCGAGGGCCAGCGCCGGCAGACCGCGCTGCACGGCTACCGCCGCGACGCCCTGGAGGTCGCGCCCAACTTCTGGGTGGGGGCCGGCCTGGTGCGCGACGGCGCGGGGGCGGCGCTGGTGGGCGACGCCGAGGCGGTGGCCGCGCGCATCCGCGAGTACCAGGACGCGGGTGTCGAGACCTTCATCGCCTCCGGCTACCCGCATCTTGAGGAGGCCTACGCCGTCGCCGAACTGCTGTTTCCCAGGCTGGGGATCGACGCCGCGCGCCCACGGGCCCCGCTCCGGCGGGACCGCGAGTTCGGCAGCGAGCCCGCCGCGGCCGCGAGCGCCAGCTAGGTGTGGCGGCGGGTCCTGCCCTGGGCCGTGCCCCTGGGGCTGCTGGGCGCCTGGCAGGCGGCCTCGGGCCTGGGGGCGCTGCCCACGCTGGTGCTGCCCGCACCGTCGGCGGTGCTGGGCGCGGCGGCGCGGCTGACGCGCTCGGGCGAGCTGCCGGCCAACCTGCTGGTCAGCGCCGCACGCGCGCTTGCGGGGCTGCTGCTCGGCGGCGGCCTCGGCTTCGCCCTGGGCCTGGCGAACGGCGTGTCGCGCTGGTCGGAGGCGCTGACCGACTCCAGCCTGCAGATGCTGCGCAACATCCCGCACCTGGCGCTGATCCCCCTGGTGATCCTGTGGTTCGGCATCGGCGAGACGGCCAAGGTGTTCCTGGTGGCGCTGGGCTGCTTCTTTCCCGTCTACGTCAACACGCTGCACGGGGTGCGCGGGGTCGATCCCAAGCTGGTCGAGATGGCGCGCGTCTACGGGCTGGGCGGCCGGGAGCTGTTCCGGCGCGTGATCCTGCCGGGCGCCCTCCCGGCGATCCTGGTGGGCCTGCGCTACGCGCTGGGCGTCATGTGGCTGACGCTGATCGTGGCCGAGACGATCGCCGCCACCTCGGGCATCGGTCACATGGCCATGCAGGCGCGCGACTTCCTGCAGGTGGACGTGGTGGTCCTCGCCATCCTGATCTACGCGGCCCTCGGCAAGCTGGCGGACGTGGGCGTGCGGGCGTGGGAGCGCCGGCTGCCGGGGGCGCAGGTGCGGGCGTGAGCGCGCCCGCCGTCTCGCTGCGTGGCGTCGACAAACGGTTCGGGACGGCCCCCGTCCTCGACGGGCTCGACCTTCAGGTCGCCCCGGGCGAGTTCGTCGCCGTGGTCGGGCGCAGCGGCTCGGGCAAGAGCACGCTGCTACGCCTCGTCCTCGGCCTGGAGGCGCCTGACGCCGGCGAAGTGCGCGCACCGCCGGCGCACCAGGCGCGGCTCATGTTCCAGGAGCCGCGGCTGCTGCCCTGGGCCTCGGTCCTGGCCAACGTCGAGCTCGGCCTGGGCGGCGGCCGCGACGGCCCGCGCGCGCGCGCCGTGCTGGCGGAGGTGGGACTGGGCGACCGGGCGGACGCCTGGCCGGATGCGCTCTCCGGCGGCCAGCGTCAGCGGGTGGCCCTCGCGCGCGCCCTGATCTCCGGCCCCCGCCTCCTGGCCCTGGACGAGCCGCTCGGCGCGCTCGACGCGCTCACGCGCCTGGAGATGCAGGGGCTGCTGGAACGCGTGTGGCGCGAGCAGGCCCTCACCGCCGTGCTGGTGACGCACGACGTGGGTGAGGCGGTCGCCCTGTCCGACCGCGTGCTGGTGCTCCAGGACGGGCGCGTGACCCTGGACCTGAGCATCCGCCTGCCGCGACCCCGAGCCCGAGCCACGCCGGAGTTCGCGGCCCTGGAAGCCCGCCTCCTCCAGGTGCTGCTCGGGGACGCCGCGTGACCAGCGCCCGACCCCGCCGTGCGACGGCCTGACCGGAGGTCAGCCCTCGCCCTCGCGCAGCCAGGCCTCCAGGCCGAGCTCGCCGGTCGGCCGCGTCTCGGCGCCCATGGTCTCGCGCATGATCTCCAGCGCCCAGTCCGTGCGCTTGGGCTCCGGGCTGGCGACGGCGTCGGCGGGCGCCCAGAGCCGATACTCGCGCATATGGGCGTCGGCGGCGGTGAACAGCACGCAGATGTCGGCCGCGACGCCCGTCAGCACCAGCCGGCTCACCCGCAGGCGCGGCAGCAGCACGGGCAGGTTGGTGGCGTAGAAGCCCGAGAACTGCGGCTTGATGACGAAGAAGTCGTCGCGCCGCGGCGCCAGACGGCGGGAGACCTCGCGGCCCGGGCTGTCGTCCCCGGTGCAGGTCTCGACGATGCGCGACCGTTCCGAGTGCCACTGGCCGTGGTTGTCGTTCACGTAGACCACGGGCACGCCCAGCCGGTCCGCCGCCTCGCGCAGCCGCAGCACCGCGGCCGAGGCGTTCGCGGCGCCCTCGCGCAGCGCCTCGGCGCCCTCGAAGTCCATGCGGTTGATCATGTCGATGATCAGCAGCGCCGCGCCGCCCTCGGCGGCCCTCAGATCGCCGTCCGGCGCCGCCCCGCCCTCGTTGCCGCCTTCGTCCTGAGCCATGCCGCCTCCCCCTCCGAGCGGCTGCAACGCGCGAGCGGCGCGGCGGCTCAGCGGCAGGCGAGCTTCAATGCGACGTCAGCGCCTCGGCCGCGGGCACGACGACGTCGGGCTTCATGCCGACGCCTCCCAGTCCTCGCCGGTGTCGGGGTCCAGCGTGCGGCCTAGCGGCAGCCAGAGCATCAGCCCCGCACCGATCGGCTCCGGCCCGCCGAAATGGTTCGCCCCGGCGGTGGCGCCTCCGCGGGCCGCTCCAGTCAACTTGCGGCCAGCTGCGACGGAGCCGTCAGGCGGCGCGACGGAGGTGGTTCAAAAGGTCCACGCGGGTGATCAGGCCCAGGAAGTCGCGGCCATCCATGACGATGGCCACCTGGTCGCGCTCGAAGATGGGGATCAGGTTGTCGAGCGGCTCGCGCGCCTGCAGCGTGTGCAGCTTGGCGGTCATGGCGCTGGAGACCGGGCGGCGGAAGCGGGCCTCGCGGTCCGCCGCGGGCTCGTCCACGGCGTCCAGGAGGTCGCTCTCGTCGATCAGGCCGATCAGCCGGCCGTCGTCCATCACCGGCAGCTGGCTCACGTCGGCGGTGCGCATGCGCTTGTAGGCGGTGTCCAGCGTATCGTCGGGGCCGATGGTGACCGCCCCGCCCTCCTCCACGCCGCGGGCGATCAGGTCGCGCAGGTCGCCGCGCAGGGGGCGGTCGGCCAAGCCCTGCTCGGCCAGCCAGTGGTCGTTGAAGACCTTGCTCAGGTACTTGTTGCCGCTGTCGCACACGAAGGAGACGACGCGCAGCGGCTCGGTCTGCTCGCGGCAGAAGCGCAGCGCCGTGGCGAACAGCGTGCCGGAGGAGGAGCCGCCGAGCACCCCAGCCTTGGCCAGCAGATCGCGCGCCGCCTCCACGCTCTCCTGGTCGCTGACGGCGTAGGCGTCGCCCTGGCGCACGAAGGAGAGGTCGCAGTTGTCGGGGATGAAATCCTCGCCGATGCCCTCCACGATCCAGCTGCCCGGCGTCACATGCTCCTGGCGGTTGATGAGCGGCTCCAGGATCGAGCCCTTGGGGTCGGCCAGCACCATCCGCGTTTTGGGGCTGTGCTCGCGGAAGAAGCGGCCGAGGCCGGTGAGCGTGCCGCCGGAGCCGACGCCGCAGACCACCGCGTCCACGTCGCCTTCCATCTGCTCCAGGATCTCGGGGCCGGTGGTGGTCTCGTGCGCCAGCGGGTTCGCCGGGTTCTTGAACTGGTTGATGTAGATGGCGTCGGGGATGTCGCGGCACAGGCGCTCGGCCATGTCCTGGTAGTAGTCCGGGTGTCCCTTGCCGACGTCGGAGCGGGTGATGCGCACGTCGACGCCCAGGCCGCGGAGGTGCTGGATCTTCTCGCGCGCCATCTTGTCGGGCACCACCAACACGAGGCGGTAGCCCTTCAGGATGCCCACCTGCGCGAGGCCCAGGCCCGTGTTGCCGGCGGTGGCCTCCACGATGGCGCCGCCGGGCTTCAGCCGGCCGTCGCGCTCGGCGGCCTCGATCATGGTGAGCGCGATACGGTCCTTGATGGAGCCGCCGGGATTGGCGCTCTCCAGCTTGACGAACAGGCGGCAGGGGCCCGTGTCGAACGCTTCGGTGACCTCCAGCATCGGCGTGCGGCCGATCAGGTCGAGGGCGGTGGCGACCGTACGCGGCGGGGCGAGGCGGCGCTCGGCGGCGGGGATGTGGGCGGGGTCCGGCATGGCCGCTCCTCTACCACCGCCGGGGCTGCGCGTCAGACCCGCGCGGCGGGCCCGCGCAGCTCCTCGTCCTGGGTCACGACCGGATCGGTGTCGACGGTGATCACCTTGCCGTCGGCGGCGTGCAGCTCCACCCGCGCCGGCTGGCCGGTCTCGTCCAGCTCGCGGGCCAGGCGCACCGCCTCGTGCACCGCCCGGTCCGCATGGCCGTAGTCGGCCACGTGCGCGCCCGCACGGTCCAGCACCCAGACGCCGTTGGACGCCCGGATGCTGAGGATCACCGGCTCAGGCATCAATGCGCCGTGTTGGAGGTGGTCGTGGTCGTGGTCGTGGAGGTCGTCCCGCTCGTCGCCGCGTTCCCGCCCATGCCGTTGACGGGCGTGGAGGCGGCGGTGGCCGCCTGCTGCGCCTGGGCCTGCAGCTGGCTGTCGGAGACGGCGTTCTCCGGCGCCTTCGTCTTCACCTCCGCGGTGGCGGTGCCGGTGGAGGCCTCGGCCTCCCGCGTCTTCGAACAGGCGGCCGCGCCGAGCGCCAAGGTGGCGGCGAGCGCGACGAAAACGGGCGTGCGGGTCATGGAGCGGCTCCCTTCAGCTTCGCCGGACGGAATGGAGCTGGGCCGACGAGGGTTCCGAGCCGCCCTGGTGCGGACGGTGGGACTCGAACCCACACGACCAGAGGTCCGCAGATTTTAAGTCTGCTGCGTATACCGTTCCGCCACGTCCGCGCCCGCTCAGGGTAGCGGGGGGCGGCGCGTGTTGTCGACCACGAGGCGGGGGCGGGGCGCGCCGGCCAAGCGCTCCGCATCGACCAGCCGCAACGCCGCCAGGGTCTCGCCGCCCAGGCGCGCCACGGCGGAGAGCGGCTGCAGCAGGCCCACGGCGCGGTCGGGCGCGCCCAGCGGGCCGGCGGCGGGGCCCAGGACGAACTCCAGGGCCAGCGAGCGGCCGGAGGGCGAGTCGCCGCGGCAGGCGATCACGCATGGCTCGGCCCGGCGGGCGGCCTCGTCCAGCCGCGCCTCGGCCCGGGCCCGGTCGCCCGCGGCCCAGGGCTCGGCGAAGCGCACGCCGCGCAGATCTCGCCCGAGGAGGTCGGCGACGAAGGCGCCGGCGAGGCGGAAGCGCCAGCCCCGCGCCCCGTCGTCGGCCAGCACCACCGTCTGCGGCAGCAGCGGGCCGAACAGGATGGGCGAGAAGGCGGTGCGCGCGGGCAGGCGCGCGCCGCCGCGCTGGCGACGCCACTCGTCGAGCAGGCGGGCGGTGTGGGGATGGAAGCTCACCGGCGTTTGCAGGCCAACGGCGGGCCAGGCGGCCGCGTGCGTCATTCCGGCACGCGCTTAACGGGATGGAAGGGGCCGCGGGAGCCCTGTGTTCGGAACCGCTCCGCCCGGAACTCCGCCCGCCATGCGCGCCGCCTTGATCTTCCTGACCGTGAGCGCCTCGGCGTTCCTCGCCGCGGGCGAGGCGCAGGCCGGCGGCTGCCCCACGTGCCAGCCGAGCTGCTGCACCGCGCCGACCACGCACCAGATCAAGGTGCCGGGCATCACCGTGATTCCGCCGACCATCACCCTCCAGCCCGGCAAGATCGTGGGCGGGGTGGAGCAGACCATCGACGTGTCGGTCCAGGCCTCAGCCTCCGTCTCGGCCGACGCCTTCGCCTCCACGCTCGCGAACGCCCAGAGCTTCAGCTACGCCAACGGGCTGGCGACCGCGAACGCCCAGGCGCAGAACCTCCTGGCGGCGGGCGGCGGCGGCTCTTTCTTCTCCGAGGGCAACAGCTCGGGCGGCAACATCCCCAGCCTGATCGTGGCGTCCACCGACACCGTGGAGCGCAAGGTCTGCGTGGAGCACCGGGCGGTGGCCGCGGCCGTCGCCATTCAGGCGGTGTGCCTGGACGACAAGGCGGTGCCGCACCCGGCCAGCCAGGTCATGCCCGGCCGCGACGTGGCCGACGGCTACGCCGGCGAGCTGTTCCGCTGCCTGGCCGGCTCGCACATGCAGTACGTCACCACCGAGTGGAAGGGCGAGGCGCGCTTCGACCACGGCCAGACCGTGGTCTGCCAGAAGGGCGACGCCCTGTGGCGCGGCCTGGACGGCCGGCTCCAGTGCAAGCCCCAGGCGCCGGCGCGCGACTGCAACGAGCGCTCCCTGCTCCGCCGCTACGGCGCGGGGATCAAGGTGGTGAAGGCGCTGGCCGCGGAGCAGTGCGTCCGCTGGTCGACGGAAACGGTGCAGGCGGAGGCCGCCTCGGCCGGCCAGAGCTTCGCGCTCGACGGTGGCGTGGGCGGGTAGGCCCGTCCCCAGGCGCGGCGGCGGCGGGACTGCGGCGCTCAGGCCGCCTCGATCTCAGGCCGTCCGGCGCGCGCCGGCGTCGCCCCGTCCACCACCCGCACCAGGTCGGCCATGATCGCCGTCAGGTCGAAGCTCTTCGGCGTGTAAACCGCGGCCACGCCCATCGCCTTCAGCCGGTCCTCGTCCTCGGGCGGGATGATGCCGCCGACGATCACCGGGGCGTCCAGCCCCTCGTCGCGCAGGCGGGCGAGCACCTCCTCCACCAGGGCCACGTGGCTGCCGGAGAGGATGGACAGGCCGATCAGGTGCGTGCCGCCGGCGCGGGCGCGGGCCACGATCTGCTCGGGGGTGCAGCGAATGCCCTCGTAGATCACCTCCATGCCGCAGTCGCGGGCGCGCACGGCGATCTGCTCGGCGCCGTTGCTGTGGCCGTCGAGCCCGGGCTTGCCCACCAGCACCGTCAGCCGGCGGCCGAGGCGGCGGGAGACGCGCTCCACCTCCTCGCGCACCGCGCCGATCTCCGGCGAGTTGGACAGGCGCGGCTCGGACGAGACGCCCGTGGGCGCGCGGTAGTCGCCCCAGATCTCGCGCAGGCACTGGGCCCACTCCCCGGTGGTGACGCCCGCCTTCGCCGCGGCCACCGACGGCGGCATGATGTTCGCGCCCGAGCGGGCGGCCGCGCGCAGCGCCTCCAGCGCGTCGGTGCAGGCCTGGGTGTCGCGCGCCTCGCGCCACGCCTGCAGCCGCTCGACGGCCTGCGCCTCCACGGCGGGATCGACGGTCTGGATCGCGTCCTCCCCGGCGCCCAGCGGGCTGGGCTCGAAGGTGGTGAAGCGGTTCACGCCCACCACCGTCTGCTCGCCGCTCTCGATCGCCTGCAGCCGCGCGGAGTTGCTGGCCACCAGCCGCGCCTTCATCCAGCCCGACTCCACCGCCGTGATGGAGCCGCCCAACGCGTCGATCTCCGCCAGCTCGGACAGCGCGGCCGCCTTGAGCTCGGCCACCTTGGCGGCCACCACGGGGGAGCCGTCGAACAGGTCCTCGTACTCGAGGAGATCGGTCTCGAACGCCAGGATCTGCTGCATGCGCAGCGACCACTGCTGGTCCCACGGGCGGGGCAGGCCCAGGGCCTCGTTCCAGGCGGGCAGCTGCACGGCGCGGGCGCGGGCGCGCTTGCTGAGGGTGACCGCCAGCATCTCGATCAGGATGCGGTGGGTGTTGTTCTCCGGCTGGCTCTCCGTCAGCCCCAGGCTGTTGACCTGCACGCCGTAGCGGAAGCGCCGCGCCTTCTCGTCCGTGACGCCGTAGCGGGACAGCAGGAGCTCGTCCCACAGCTCTGTGAAGGCGCGCATCTTGCACATCTCGGTCACGAACCGGACGCCGGCGTTGACGAAGAAGCTGATGCGCGAGGCCACGGTGGAGAAGTTCTCGACCGGCACTTCGCCGCGCGCCTTTACAGCATCGAGCACGCTGATGGCGGTGGCCAGCGCATAGGCCAGCTCCTGCTGCGGCGTCGCCCCCGCCTCCTGCAGGTGGTAGCTGCAGACGTTCATGGGGTTCCACTTGGGCGTCTCGGTCACGCACCAGGCGATCATGTCCGAGATCAGCCGCAGCGACGGCTTGGGCGGATAGATGTAGGTGCCCCGGCTCAGGTACTCCTTCACCAAATCGTTCTGCGTGGTGCCCTGCAGCGCCTTGACGTCGGCGCCCTGCTCCTCCGCCGCCGCGACGTACAGGGCCAGGAGCCAGGGGGCCGTGGCGTTGATGGTCATGGAGGTGTTCATCTTCGCCAGCGGGATCTGGTCGAACAGCGCGCGCATGTCGCCCAGGTGGCTGACGGGCACGCCCACCTTGCCCACCTCGCCGCGCGCCAGCACGTGGTCGGGGTCGTAGCCCGTCTGGGTGGGCAGGTCGAAGGCGACGGACAGCCCCGTCTGCCCCTTGGCCAGGTTGCCCCGGTAGAGCGCATTGGACTTGGCCGCCGTGGAATGCCCCGCATAGGTGCGGAAGATCCAGGGAGCGTCGGGGGCGTGCTGGTGCGGGGTCGCCATGATCGCCGATCAGAAATGCCCGGTGTGCCCGCCGTCAACGCATAACGTCTGCCCGGTTACGAAGCTGGCCGCGTCGGAGGCCAGGAACACCACCGCGCCGGCGATCTCGCGGGGCTCGCCCCAGCGGCCCAGCGAGGTGCGGCCGGCGAGCCAGCGGGCGATCTCCGGGTCCGCCGCCATCTCGCCGTTCGCCTCCGTGGCGAAGTAGCCGGGGGCCACGGCGTTGACGGTTATCCGGTCGGCCCCGAGCTCGGCGGCCAGAGCCCGGGTCAGCGCGTCCAGCCCGCCCTTGGCGGCGGTGTAGGCCGCGTCCCCCGCCCGGGCGAGCGGCCCGGCTATGGAGGTCACGTTCACGATCCGCCCGCCCCGGCCCTGCTCGCGCATCAGCCCGGCCGCACGGCGCGCCAATTCGAAGGGGGCGACGAGGTCGGCCTCCAACAATGCGCGCACGGCCGCCGCGTCGAAGGCGGCCAGCGGCCGGCGATCCCGCACGCCGACGTTGTTCACCAGCACGTCCAGCCCGCCCTCCCCCGCGACGTGGGCGAAGGCGGCGTCAGCCGCCGCGCCGTCCGTCACATCGAACGCGAGCGGTGCGGCGGCGCCCAGCTCGGCGGCGAGCGTCTCCAGCGGCCCCGCATCACGCCCGTTCAGCCAGACGAACGCCCCAGCGGAGGCCAGCCCCCGCGCCATCTCGCGCCCGAGCCCCCGCCCCGCCCCCGTCACCAGGGCGCGCCGCCCCTCCAGGCTGAACGGATGCGCGCGGTTCACCCCAGCGCCTGCTCCAGGTCGGCCAGGAGGTCGTCGCCATCCTCGATGCCCACCGACAGGCGCACGAGGCCGTCGGTGATGCCGAGCTGTTCCCTCTGGGTGGCGGGGACGGAGGCGTGGGTCATGATGGCGGGGTGCTCGATCAGGCTCTCCACGCCGCCCAGGCTCTCGGCCAGGGTGAACAGGCGGGTGCGCTCCAGGAAGCGGCGCGTGCCGTCCAGGTCGCGGTCCAGCACGGCGGTGATCATGCCGCCGAAGGCGTCCATCTGGCGGGCGGCCAGGGCGTGCTGCGGGTGGCTCTCCAGCCCCGGGTAGATGACCTTGGTGAAGGCGGGCGAGCTCTCCATCCAGCGGGCGATGCGCTGGGCGTTGCTGCAGGAGCGCTCCATGCGCAGCGCCAGCGTCTTGACGCCGCGCAGGGCGAGGAAGCTGTCGAAGGGCCCGGCGACCGCGCCCACGGCGTTCTGCAGGAAGGTCAGCTGCTCCTGCAACGCGGCGTTGTCGCCGACCACCAGCACGCCGCCCACCACGTCGCTGTGGCCGTTCAGGTACTTGGTGGTGGAGTGCATCACGAGATCGAAGCCGCGCTCCAGCGGGCGCTGGCAGTAGGGGCTGGCGAAGGTGTTGTCCGCCGCGATCCATACGCCCGCGCGCTTGGCGATGGCCGCCAGGGCGTCCAGGTCGGCCAGCTTCAGCATCGGGTTGGTGGGCGTCTCCACCCAGATCAGCTTGGTCTCGGGCGTCAGCGCGGCCTCGACATTGGCCGGGTCGCTCATGTCCACGAACGAGAAGCGCAGGCCCGCCGAGCGCGCCTTCACCCGGGCGAACAGGCGGTAGCTGCCGCCGTAGAGGTCGTCGCTGGCGATCACGTGCGCACCGGCGTCCAGGCACTCCAGCATCGTGGAGATCGCCGCCAGCCCTGAAGCGAAGGCGTAGCCGCGCTCGCCGCTCTCCAGGTCCGCCACCGCGCGCTCGAAGGCGTAGCGGGTGGGGTTGTGGCTGCGGCTGTACTCGAAGCCCTTGTGCACGCCCGGGCTCTCCTGGGCGTAGGTGCTGGTCTGGTAGATGGGCACCATGACGGCGCCGGTGAGCGGGTCGTGCTCCTGCCCGCCGTGGATAGCGCGGGTGGCGAAGGCCAGGCGGTTGGGGCGGTCGGGGCTCGGCATGACGGCCTTCTAGCGGGTCCGGGCCGCCGCGGTCAGCCCCGACGCGGCTCGCCCTACACGGGGAGCGAACGAACGAGCTTGGCGTTACAGGCTCTCAGCGAAGGGGGCCGTCATGCGCTTCGAGATCAACGGCCGCCCGCTGGAGGCGCAGGCGGACCTGCGGACCTCGCTGCTGGACCTGCTGCGCGACCACCTGGGGCTCACGGGAACCAAGAAGGGCTGCAACCAGGGCGCGTGCGGCGCCTGCACCGTGCTGGTGGACGGCGAGCGCATCAACAGCTGCCTGGCCCTGGCCGTGCAGTACGAGGGCCGCAGCATCACCACCATCGAGGGCCTGGGCGCGCCGGGCTCGCTGCACCCGCTTCAGGCGGCGTTCGTGGAGCACGACGGCTTCCAGTGCGGCTACTGCACGCCGGGCCAGATCTGCTCGGCGGTGGGCATGGCGGGCGAGCTGGAGCGCGGCGACCCCAGCTACGTCAGCGCCGACGTGGCCGCCGAGGCGTTCCAGCCCACGCACGACGAGCTGCGCGAGCGCATGAGCGGCAACCTGTGCCGCTGCGGCGCCTACAACGGCATCGTGGACGCCATCCGCGAGCACCTGGCGGACGCCACGGCCACCGACCACGCCGCGCGCGAGGCCGCCTGACATGACGCCCTTCCTCTACGAGCGCGCCACCGACGCGCAGTCCGCCCTCGCCCTCGGCGCCCGGGCCGGGGCCAAGTTCCTGGGCGGCGGCACCAACCTCGTCGACCTGATGCGCGAGACCATCGAGCACCCAGAGGTGCTGGTGGACGTGACGGGCCTCTCCACAGGGATCGAGGACGCGCCGGACGGGGGCCTGCGCATCGGCGCGGGGGTGAAGAACACCGCGCTGGCGGCCGACCGCCGCGTCCGCGAGCGTCACCCGATGCTGTCGCAGGCGATCCTGGCGGGCGCCTCTGCGCAGATCCGCAACATGGCGACCGTGGGCGGCAACCTGTTGCAGCGCACCCGGTGCCAGTACTTCTACGACGACGCGGCCGCCTGCAACAAACGCGAGCCGGGTGCGGGCTGCGACGCCATCGGCGGGTTCAACCGCATCCACGCGATCCTCGGCGCGTCCGAAGCGTGCATCGCCACCCACCCCTCGGACATGTGCGTGCCGCTGGCGGCGCTGGATGCGGTGGTGGAGATCGAGGGCCCGCAGGGTGCGCGCACCCTCCCGCTGGTCGATTTCCACCGCCTGCCCGGCGACACGCCGCAGGTGGAGACGGAGCTGCGCCCCGGCGAGCTGATCACCGCGGTGACGCTTCCGCCCGCCCCGGCCGGCGCCCGCTCCACCTACCGCAAGGTGCGCGACCGCGCCTCCTACGCCTTCGCCCTCGTGTCGCTGGCGGCCGAACTGGAGATGGAGGGCGACGTGGTGAAGTCCGTGCGCCTGGCGCTTGGCGGCTTGGCGCACAAGCCCTGGCGCGCGCGCGCCGCGGAGGCCGCGCTGGTGGCCCGGCCCGCCTCCCCCGCCGCCTTCCGCGCGGCCGCCGAGCAGGAGCTCGCCGCCGCGCGCGGCCTGCGCGACAACGTCTTCAAGATCGAGTTGGCCACGCGCGTGATCGCCGACACCCTCGGCAAGCTGGCCTGGGCCGAGGCCCGCGACGGGGAGTCCGCCCGATGAGCATGTTCGAGGAAGCCATGCAGGGGGTGATCAAGAAGGCGGTCGCCCTCGCCCCCGACAGCTGGATCCCGGGCGGCCGGCCCGACCCGCTGATCCGCCAGAAGCACGGCCTGATCGGCGCGCCCATCTCGCGCATCGACGGCCCGCTCAAGGTGGCCGGGCAGGCCAGGTTCGCCGCCGAGTTCGCGCTCGACGGCATGCTCTACGCCGCGATGAAGCACTCCACGATCGCCAAGGGCCGCATCACCGACATCGACACCGCGGAGGCGGAGGCGGCTCCGGGCGTGCACTTGGTGATGACCCATCGCAACGCCCCGCGCCTCAAGCCCACCCCGCCGTTCGGCAGCGCGCAGAAGGCGGTGGGCGGCGACAGCGTGCCCGTGATGCAGGATGAGGTGATCCACTGGAACGGCCAGCCGGTCGCCCTGGTGCTGGCCGACACGCAGGAGCAGGCCGACCATGCCCAGGCGCTGATCCGCGTCACCTACGCGTGCGACGCCAGCGGCGTCACCTCGCTGCAGGAGGCCAAGGCGCACGGCAGCGAGCCCGGCGTCTTCCAGGGCGAGACGCTGAAGCTGGAGGTCAAGGACGCCGAGGCGATGCTCGCCGCCTCCCACGTCAAGGTGGACCACCGCTACCTGACGCCGTTCCACAACCACAACCCCATCGAGCTGCACGGCTGCACCCTGGCGTGGGACGGCGACGCCCTGCGCATCCACGACACAACCCAGGCGGTGGACCACGAGGCCTGGACCCTCGCCCAGGTGTTCGGGATCGCGGAGGAGCAGGTCCACATCACCTCCCCCTTCGTGGGCGGCGGCTTCGGCAGCAAGATCCTGTGGCAGCACCAGATCCTGGCGGCCTCGGCGGCGCGGGTCGTTGGCCGGCCGGTGCGCATCCTGCTGTCGCGCGAGAGCGTGTTCCGCATCGTGGGCGGCCGCAGCCTGACCGAGCAGCGTGTGGCCATCGGCGCCCAGGCGGACGGGACCTTCGACGCCATCGTCCATACCGGGGTGACGGCGCTGACGCCGCACAACAGCTTCCCCGAGCCCTTCATCCTGCCGGCCCGGAGCGCCTACCGGGCGAAGAGCTTCCTGCTGGACGTGGAGACGGTGGAGCTGAACATGCCCGCCAACACGTTCATGCGCGCGCCGGGCGAGGCGGTGGGCACCTTCGGCCTGGAATGCGCCGTGGACGAGCTGGCGCACGAGCTGGGCATGGACCCGATCGACCTGCGCCTGAAGAACGAGCCGGAGAAGGACCCCACGCTCGGCCTGCCCTTCAGCCAGCGCAACACCGAGAAGATGTGGCGCGACGGGGCCGAACGCTTCGGCTGGTCGGGCCGCGGCGCGCCTGGCGCCCGGCGCGAGGGCGACTGGCTGGTGGGCGTCGGCTGCGCCACCGCCACCTACCCGTACTACCGCATGCCGGGCGGGGCGGCGCGGATCATCCTCAAGGCCGACGGCCGGGCGGTGGTGGAGATCGCCGCGCACGAGATGGGCATGGGCACCGCCACCGCCCACACCCAGGTCGCCGCCGAGCGCCTGGGCCTCGGCATGGAGCAGGTTGAGATCCGCTACGCCGACAACCGGCTGCCCGGCGTGGTGCTGGCCGGCGGCTCGCAGCAGACCGCGGCCATCGGCATGAGCGTGATCACCGCGCACCGCGAGCTGGTGGCCCAACTGCTTAAGCTCGCCGGCAACGACTCCCCGCTCGCCGGCCTCAAGCCCGACGAGGTCGGCGGCATGGACGGCGGCCTCGCCTCGCTGGAGGACGAGAGCAAGTTCGAGAGCTACAGCTCCATCCTCTCTCGCGCCCAGCGCGACGAGCTGGTGGTGGAGGCGGAGGCGCCCCCGCCGCTGGAGCTGCAGCACTGGTCGATGCACAGCCACGGCGCGGTGTTCTGCGAGGTGCGGGTCAACGCGGTCACCGGCGAGATCCGGGTCAGCCGCGTGCTGGGCTCCTATGACTGCGGGCGCATCCTCAACAGCAAGACGGCCACCAGCCAGTTTCGCGGCGGCATCATCATGGGCCTGGGCTTGGCGCTGATGGAGGAGACGCTGTTCGACGAGCGCTCGGGCCGGATCATGAACCCC
This sequence comes from uncultured Caulobacteraceae bacterium, assembly GCA_964244065.1. Lineage (GTDB taxonomy): Bacteria > Pseudomonadota > Alphaproteobacteria > Caulobacterales > Caulobacteraceae > JASLDZ01. The sequence continues at coordinate 220,094 of CAXTHH010000004.1, forward strand.
AGCCTGGCCGAGTACCACGTGCCCGTGCAGCTCGACGTTCCGCAGATCGACGTCATCTGGACCGACGAGCCCGACCCGCACGCCCCCATGGGCGCCCGCGGCATCGGCGAGATCGGCATCACCGGCGTCGGGGCCGCGGTGGCCAACGCGGTGTTCAACGCCACCGGCGAGCGCGTGCGCGACCTGCCGCTCACGCTGGACAAGCTGCTCTAGCCCACCGCCACGCGGACGGCTCGGCCCCGTCCGCGCCGCCGGGCTCGACGCTGGACGGCCGCGCTCATATAGATCCGCGGATACAATCGGGACGACGGAGGCGGGCGTGATGCAGGCGCGGATGGTCGTGCTCTCCGGGGTCCTGTCGGTGTGCGGCGCGACCGCCGCGTTGGCGCAGGCGGGGGCTTCCGCGTGTCCGGCCGCCCCCGCGCCGCCCCCGCCCGAGCTCACGGGCTGGTCCCGACCTACGGCGCTCGCCGCGGCCGCCGACGGCGCGGGCGCGGCCCTCGCCCCGGGGCGCGCGGCGCAGGTGCGCCTCATCCCCACGCGCGATGTCGCCTTCGCCGCGCCGCCCGAGAAGCCGTCCGCTCCCGACGCGCGTGGCGGCCTGCTCAGCTTGCCGATCGACCGGGCCGCCACCTACCGGGTGGCTCTGGGTGCTCCCGCCTGGATCGACCTGCTGCGCGACGGCAAGCCGCTCGCCTCCGTCGGCCACGGGCACGGGCCCGCCTGCACCGGCGTGGCCAAGATGGTCGACTTCCGCCTGCAGCCTGGCCGCTACACCCTTCAGCTGTCGGGCGCCTCGCAGGCCGAGGTGACGGTGATGGTGGCCCGGCTGCCCTGACCTAGCGCCCGCCGCGCGCGATCGCGGCGTCCGTGCAGCTCGCGGGGGCGTTCACGGGATTGCAGCGGGCGACGACGCCGCCCGGCAGGCTCACGCTGTAGCCCGTCCATCGGGCGGGTTCGGCGGCCGGGTAGTCGGTGGAGACCATCTGGGCCCCGCTGCGCAGCGCCACCTCCCGGCGGGCCGTGTCGCCCGTGCGCCCTTGGCGGGTGTCCGCGTCCGCGCGCGTGCGCACGAGGTAGCCGCGGCGGACCAGCGCCGCGATCTCCTCGGCCGAGCCCTCGTTGCGCTCCACGAAGGCCGCGTCCGGCCGGCCGGGCTCGGCGTTGGTGAAGGCGACGCGCCCGCGCAGGGCGGGGTGGCCGTCCAGATAGGCCGGGCCGTTCGCGCGCTGGTCGAGCAGGAACACCACCTTGCCCCGAGCCGCCTCCAGCGAGGGCCAGCCCCCGGAGAGCACCGCCTCCTCCAGGGTCGCGCGACCGCCGCGCACGATGTCGGGCGTGATCAGCTCGCGCTCGGGGAAGACGGAGCGGATCTCCGCGTCCAGGGCGTCCAGCGCCGCCCGGTCGATCGGCTCGGGAACCGTCAGCGGCGGATCGGAGGGCATCGGCGCGGCCTTGGTCTCCACCAGCACGAACAGGGGCGCGTGGCGGGGGTGGGCGCGCGACCAGGCGCGCAGCTCGCGCAGGCAGCCGGTGAACGGCTGGCAGGTGCTCACGGGGTCGAGGTCCTGCACGTGCAGCACCTTGAAGCCTCGGCGGCGCATCAGCCCCTCGGAGTCGAAGGGCGGCGCGCCCGGGGCGACGGCGGCCAGCGGCCTGGCGTAGCGGCCACCCTGCGCGTCGGCGAAGACGTCGAGCTCCACCTGCCGCACCCCGCCCTCCAGCTGCCTCGTCAGCGAGGGGTGAGCGTAGTCGAGGGCGTCGAGGGCAGCCGGGTTGCGGGGCCGCAGCAGCGCCTTGCCCGGCTCGGTCAGCCCGGCGTGGTAGCTGTTGTGCGTGCCGATCACCTGGATCTGGTTCATGCGGAGCGGGCCGTCCTGCGGGGGCAGCAGCGCGGCGAGGGCGAGGGCGAGGGCGGTCACGCCCGAGCGTCGCATGCGCCCGGTGACGCGCGCGTGACGCCACGCGCTGGCTGTCCCCCAGCCGTCACGAGAGCTTGCTAGATCGGAGCCGACCCCGTGACCCGAGGAACGCCCGTTTGCGCCCGATCCTGCTGCCGCTCCTGCTGGCGAGCCTCGCCCCCGCCGTCGCGCGGGCCGCCCCGCCGCCCCGGCCCAAGCTGGTGGTGGCGATCTCGGTGGACCAGCTCTCCCTCGACCTGTTCCGAACGTATCGGTCCCGCTTCAGCGGCGGGCTGGCCCGGCTGGCGGGCGGCCACGCCTTCGCCGGCTACCAGAGCCACGCGGCCACGGAGACCTGCCCCGGGCACTCCACCCTGCTCACGGGCGACCACCCGAACCGCACGGGCATCGTGGCGAACAGCTGGTGGGACCGGACGGAACGGCGCGAGGTCTACTGCGTGGGGGAGGACGCGGAGTCGTCGCCCAACCCGGCCCGCACGTCCTCGCGCCTGAAGGTGGACGCGCTGGGCGACTGGATGCGCCGCGCCGACCCGCGCGCCCAGGTGCTGTCCGTCTCCGGCAAGGACCGGGCGGCGATCATGATGGCCGGCCACCACCCGAGCGCCGTCTACTGGTGGCGCGACCGCGTCGGCTTCGAGACCTCGCCGGGGGCGGGGCCGAGCGACGCGGCCGTGCTCGCCCCGGCCGAGGCGTTCAACCGCCGCACCTTCGCGGGGTGGTCGGTGCGGCCGCCGCAGCTGTGGCCGAGCACGCCGCCCGCATACTGCGCCGGGCTGCAGAGGCCGCTCACGGCGGGGGCGGTGACGCTGCCCGGACGGCTGCCGCCCGCGCAGCCGGCCGGCGGCGCGGATGGGGAGCACGGCGCCGCCTTCGCCAGCCAGCTGCGCGGCTCCGCCGAACTGGACCGGCTCACGCTGGAGTTCGCCGGCGAGCAGGCGGAGGCGCGGCGGCTCGGCCGCGGGCCGGCCACCGACCTTCTCGCGGTCAGCCTCTCGGCCACCGACTCGGTGGGCCACAAGTACGGCGCGGGCGGGGTCGAGATGTGCGCGCACCTGGCGGCGGTGGATGCGGCGCTGGGCGCCTTCCTCCAGCGCCTGGACGGGCTCGGGGCGCCCTACGTGGTGGTGCTCAGCGCCGACCACGGCGGGATCGACGCGGCCGAGCGGCTCTCCCCGCCCGGCCGCCGCATCGATGTCCGCGCGCTGCGCACGGCCCTGGCTGCACACCTGCGCGAGCGGTTCGGGCTCGACGCCGACCCGTTCCGCGGCGGCGACGACGCGCGCCAGCTCACCCTGCTGCTGCCGCCCGACAAGGCGGTCCTGCGTCCGCGCGTGCTGGCCGAAGCGGCGCGCTGGCTGCGCACCCGGCCCGAGGTGGTCGAGGTGTTCACCGCGGCGGAGGCGGCCGCCGCCGTCGCCCGTCCCGGGAAGCCGCCGGGGCGCCTGACCCACGCCGAACGCTTCCACCTGAGCTTCGACCCGCAGCGCAGCGGCGACCTGATGGTGACCTTCCCGGAGCGCGCCACCCTGGGCGTTCCTCAGCGGCCGGGCTCGAACGTCGCCGGCCACGGCTCGGTGTGGGACTACGACCGGCGCGTGCCGATCCTGTTCTGGTGGCCGGGCGTCACGGCCTCAAATCCCTCGCGCGCCCTGGAGACGGTGGACATCGCGCCCACCCTGGCCGCCATGGTCGGCGTGCGCCCGCCGCCGGTGGACGGGCGCTGCGTCGAGCTGGGCCAGCGCTGCCCCGGTCAGGCCGGCAGCACGCCCGGGCGGTCCGGCTCCAGGCGGTAGGTGGAGAGAGTCCGCACGGGGGTGTCCTCGCGCCGGGCGTCGGCCACGGTGCGGAAGGCCACCTCGCCGCCCCCGGGCCGCAGGTCCACGCGGCCGTATCCGCGGCGCGCGCCGTCGTACTGTGCGATGTCCGGGTTCAGCGACACGTAGGGCGCGGTCTCCGCCGCCCCGGCGCCGAGCGAGCTGATCGAGCCGCCGACGAAGCTGGGCGCCGCCACACGTCCGTCGCCGTAGCGCACGTCCGCCGCCGCAAAGGCGTGGATGTCGCCGCCGAGCACCAGCGGGTTGGACACCCGCGCGTCGCGCCAACGGGCGGCGATGCGCTCGCGGGTGGCGGGCGAGCCGTCCCACCCGTCGCTGGAGTAGGCTGGAGCGCCCGTCCCGGGGTCGCGCAGCCGCATGGGGGCGAACAGGGTCTGCTGCGCCAGCACGTTCCATCGCGCCCTCGAGGCGCCCAGCCCGTCCAGCAGCCATCCCTCCTGCGCGGCGCCCAGCATCGAGCGGGCGGGCGAGCGGCGCTCGTCGCAGTCGGGCACGAGCTTGCCCTTGCCCGCCGAGGCCGGGACGCAGGCGCGGAGCGAGCGGTACTGCCGGTCGTCCACGAAGCGGAGCTGCGCCAGCCGGCCCCAGTCCAGCGTGCGGTAGAGCAGCATGTCCGGCCCCACCGGCCGGGCGCGGCGGCGCAGCGGCATGTGCTCGAAGTACGCCTGGTAGGCCGCCGCCCGCCGGCGCAGGAAGCGCTGCGCATCGCCGCCGAGGTCCAGGTTCTGGTCCTCGTCATGGTCGGCGCCGTAGTCGTTGGACACCTCGTGGTCGTCCCACAGCACCATCCACGGCGCGGCGGCGTGGGCGGCCTGCAGCAGCGGGTCGGACTTGTAGGTGGCGTAGCGCACGCGGTAGCCGGCCAGGTCCACCGGCTCCGGGTTCTGGTGCAGCCGAACGGCCTCCTTCGAGCCGGGTCGCCCCTCGTAGATGTAGTCGCCCAGGAACAGGATCAGGTCGGGCCCTTCCGCCGCCGCGTGCCGCCACGCGCCGTAGAAGCCCGCCTCGTACTTCTGGCAGGAGGCGAAGATCAGCCGCAGCCGGTCGGGCTCGGCGCCCGGCGCGGGCGCGGTGACCGCGCGCCCGACGGGGCTCGCGCCGGCGGGCGTGGTGAAGCGGTACCAGTACTCGCGCGCCGGTCGCAGCCCCGCGACCTCCACGTGCACCGAATGGGCCGCGGCGGGGCCGGCCCAGGCCTGGCCCCGGGCGGCCAGGCGGCGGAAGCCCGCGTCCTCCGCCACCTCCCACCGCACGGGCACGCGCCGGTCGGGCATGCCGCCGTCCGGCTGCAGCGGGCGCGGCGCAAGGCGGGTCCAGATCACGAACCCGTCGGGGGCCGGCTCGCCGGAGGCGGAGCCCAGGGTGAACGGATCGTCGCCGTCCCACGCCCCGCCGAACAGCGGCCGCGCCCGCGCCGCGGGGCTCAGCGCCGCCCCGGCCAGGGCCGCCGCTCCGGCCAGCAGGCGGCGGCGGGTCTCGACAGGAGTCATGATCGGTCGCCCCGGGGCTGGTGGGTCACCGAGATAGATCACTCGACCATGTCGCCGGCGTGAAGCCCTCGCCGACCCCGCATCCGCTCCGGAGCGCGGGCGCGCGCCAGAGCGGCCGCCTGCAGACCTGCGGGCGTGACCTCGGGCGCGTCGAAGCCGCCCGCTCGCCTCCGCATGGTGTCGGCGCCGGCGCGACGGCCGACCGGCCTCAATACCGAGCGCGCACCGTGACGCCGATCGTGCGCGGGGCGCCCAGGAAGGCGTCCACGCCGCCGGACTGGAACGGGGCGTCGTAGGCCACCTGGATGTAGTCGGTGTCGAACAGGTTCTGCGCCCACAGCTCGAGGCTCCAGCGCCTGTTCTGCGGCCCAAGCGCGATGCGTCCATCCACGACCGTATACGCGTTCTGACTCTTCGCCGGATTGAGGTCGGATCCGGTGTTGTAGGAGGAGTTGTACTTCACGCCGAAGCTGATCCGACCCACCAGCGCCTCGGTGACCGGGTGCTCGTAGCTGACCGCGCTCGTCACCGAGTAGAGGGGCGCCAGGGACAGGCGGGAGCCCGGCAGCCGGTAGGTGCCGGCCGAGGTCACGGGGCTGATGCCCAGGACCGCGGCGTCCTCCAGCGGATAGCGCGTGTTGGCGTAGGTCAGGCCGCCCTGCACCGTCAGGCCTGCCATCGGCCGCCACAGGGCGTCGAAGTCGGCGCCGGTGGAGGTGACGCGCGGCACGGGCACCACCGAGAAGAACAGCCCGTTGAAGGCGTTCAGCTGGAAGTTGGTGAACTCCTGATTGAAGATCGCCCCGTTCAGCAACAGGCGACGCTCGAACAGCGTCGTCTTCAGCCCGACCTCGTAGCTGTCGACGAACTCGCCCGGGAAGCTCGTGTCGAGCACGGGCGCATAGCCGGTGGCGTCGCGCGCCACGACGCGGTCGAGGTTGTAGCCGCCCGACTTGTAGCCGCGCGAGTAGGAGACGTAGGCCAGGTACTCGGGGCTGAAGCGGTAGGAGAGCTTGCCCGTGCCCGTCACCGCGTCCTCGGAGCGGCTGCGGTCGTCGATCAGCCCCTGGAAGCGGTTGTTGCCCGAGCTCAGGCTCTGGCACAGCGTGCCCGCGAAGGGGAACAGCGGGCTGGCCGGGGTGTTCACGGCCGCGCAGCTGCCCGCGCCGTCCGTGTTGCTGTAGCGGGCGCGCAGAGACTTGTCGTCGGTGGTGTAGCGGACGCCCCCGGTGAGGTCGAGCCGGTCGGTCAGGTGGTAGGTGTTGTTGGTGAAGATGGCGAAGGTCTGGTCGTTCTGCTTGAAGCTGTCCTTCTGCCCCGTGCCGGGCCGGCTCAGGCTGGCGATCGACTGCAGGACCGGGCGCAGGGTCGGCGCCGCCGCGCTGAGGAGCGTGGCCAGGTAGGTCGGGTAGTCCGTCCCGTACAGGAGCGTCAGGTTCTGCTTCAGCAGCTCCTCCGCGTAGAAGACGCCCACCGTGTAGTCGAGCCTGCGGAACGATCCGCCCAGCCGCACCTCCTGGCTGACCTGCTGGAATTCGGTGGACTGGTCGCCGTTCTGGGGGCGGTAGAGGATGTCGGCCGAGGTGAAGTCCGAGTCCTGGCCCTGGATGAACTTCCAGTCGCGCACCGCGGTGATCGAGGTGATCTTGGCTCCGTGGAGCCATCCGGGAGCGTAGTTCAGCTCCAGCGACACGCCCCCGTCCCGGATGCTCTGGCCGGAGCCGCGGTTGGCGTAGGCCAGCCGCCGGTACGGGTCAGGCGGGTTCTGCAGGCCGGGGCTGGGGGCGGCCAGCGCCTGCACGATGGGCGCGGTGGGGCCGTTCAGGATCTGCTGCCCCACGCAGCAGTCCTCGCTGCGGGAGCTGTAGTCGACGATGACCCGGGCGTTCAGGTCGTCCGTGGGGTTGTACAGCAGCTGGCCGCGCAGGGTGTAGAAGCTGCGGTTGAAGTCGTCGGTGAGCGTGCGCGGACCCTTGCCCACGTCGATGTCGGAGAAGCCGTCGCGCGCGCGCTGGGCGAAGAAGAGGCTGGCGGCCAGCTTGTCGGCGATGATCGGCCCCGTGACCGCCGCCGAACCGCCGATCTCGCCGTAGCTCCCGGCCGTGAACTCGGCGTTGGCGCCGAACTTGAACGAGGGCTGGGCGGTCAGGATGTTGATGACGCCGGCCGAGGTATTCTTGCCGAACAGGGTGCCCTGCGGCCCCTTCAGCACCTCCACCCGCGACAGCTCGCCGATGTCACCGAAGCCGACGCCGTTGCGGGGACGGTAGACGCCGTCGACCACGATGCCGACCGACGACTCCAGCCCGGCGTTGTCGCCGACGGTGCCGATGCCTCGGATGCGCGCGGTGGTCGAGGCCTCGCTGGCCGTAGAGGTCACCATCAGGCCCGGCGTCAGGACGGTGAGGTCCTTGATGTCGCGCACGCCGGCGTCCTGCAGCTGCTGCGCGTTCACGACCGTCACCACGATCGGCACGTCCTGCAGGCTCTGCTCGCGCTTCTGCGCGGTGACGATCACGTCGGCCACCGTGGTGGAGGTGTCGGTCCCGCCGGAGGCGGCGGCGGTGGGGCCCGTCGGCTGCCCGGCCGGGGTCTGCGCCGCGGCGGCGCCCAGCACGCCGAGGCTCGCCGACGCGACAAGGCTCGTCAGCAAGGTTCGGGACGCCGCGCGCCCGGGTCTGCCGCGATCGTCCATGAGCGTTCCTTCTGTTCCTGTGCGTCGGGCCTTGGGGGCCGCCGTCGTGGTGAGGCGAAGATGATCCATGCGGCCGGTCCCGCTCAGAGACGCCGTCGCGCGCCGGGCGAGGCGGCGAAGGTCGCGGACGCGGGCGAGACCGTTCTCAAGGTTGTCGATCGCCGACACGAAGCCACTGCGCATCCCCCCGATCCGTCATCGCGGACTTGCGCTCAGGTCAGACCACCGGGGAGAGGAAGTCAATGGGCCCAGGATCAGGAGCTCGGCAGAGGCCTTGCTGCAACGGGCGTTCCAGCCAGCAGGTCCCGCCCCCTCCCTTGCGTTCCCTCGCAGGTGGTCTAGCCATATGGTCCGCGCATGGGGGAGCGGCGGCGTGAGGATTGTCGTGATGGGCGTCGCCGGCGCCGGCAAGACGACGCTGGCCCGGGCCCTGGCCGACCGCCTGGCCTGGCCCTTCGCGGAGGGGGACGACCTGCATCCCGCCGCCAACGTGGCCAAGATGGCCGCCGGCGAGCCCCTGGACGACGCCGACCGCGACCCCTGGATCGCGGCCGTCGCAGACCGGCTCGAACGCTGGGCCGCGGCCGGGGAGTGCGGGATCGTCAGCTGCTCGGCGCTGAAGGCGGCCTACCGACGCCGCCTCCTAGCGGGCGCCGGCGCGTCGGGACTGGTCTACCTCCACGCCGCGCCGGAGCTCGCCCAGGCGCGGGTGGCCGTGCGCGAGGGGCACTTCATGCCGTCCGCCCTGGTGCGGAGCCAGATCCGGACCCTGGAGGAGCCCGCGGCCGAGGAGGCGGCGCTCTGGCTGTCCGCGGGCGACCGCCTAGACGCCCAGGTGGACGCGGTCCTGCGCCGCTTCCGGCTTCCCTCCCCTACCGCATGAGACGCCGGCGTCCTTCGTACAGGTGGTGGCGCATGGCGACGGCGGCGCCGTCCCCGTCGCGCGCGCGGATGGCGTCCACGATGGTCGCGTGCTCGTCCGACATCCTCCTGGCCAGCTCGCCGTCGTGCGAGGTGACCTGCTCGGCGGCGCGCATGATGTCGGTGACGAGCTCCTGGAGGTGGTCGAAGGCGGAGACGAAGACGGGGTTCTTCGTCGCCAGGGCGATGGCCCGGTGCAGCGCCAGGTCCGGACGGTGCGTGGACGCGCCCTGCGCCAGGGCGGCGGTCAGGTCCGAGAGGGCGGCCGCCAGGGCGGCGAGGTCCTCCTCCGTCCGCCGGGCGGCCGCGTGCCGGGCCGCCTCCCCCTCCAGGGCGAGCCGCACCTCGTAGGCGCCGAGCCTGGACCCGAGGGCGACCGGCGGCACGCTCATCATCAGGTGTTCGGACGGCCGGCGCCGCACGAAGGCCCCCGCGCCCCGCCGCGACTCCACCAGGCCGTCGGAGGAGAGGCGCGTGAGCACCTCGCGCACGATGGGGCGCGACGCCTGGAACCGCGCCGCCAGCTCGCGCTCCGACGGCAGCCGGTCCCCCTCGGCCAGGTTCTCGGCCGCGATGTACTCGAGCACGGCGCCGTAGATGCGCTCGGAGAGCCGCCCGGCGGACGCGGCGGGCGCCGGCGCGGCTGCGGGACCGGCGGGAGGCGGCTTCACGGGCGGTCGAGGAAGGTCGCCATGACTTGAAGGAAGGCCGGATCCTGCAGCGCCGTCAAATGGGTTCCCTTCACCCGGGCGACTTCCGCCCCAGGGATCAGGCGGGCGAGGGCGGCGGGATCGCCGTTGTCGTCGTCCGCGTCCCCAGCCAGCACGAGGACCTTGCGCCGCAGCGCGGCCAGGGCCGCGGGCGGGGTCGAGACCTGCTGGTTCAGCACGTTGACGATCGCCGCGCGCGAGTCGCCCGCCTGCGCCATCATCCGCCAGACCACGGCCCCGACCTGCGGGTTGGCCGACGCGGGCCCGTTCGTCACGTAGTCCAGGAACGTACGCCGCCCCGCGTCCACGTCGACCACGCCGCTCTCGCCCAGGCCCCCCAGCACCGTGCGCCGGGCACGGGCGCCCCGCACGAGCATCCGCAGCGCCATCCGCGCGCCCAGCGAGTAGCCGACGAGGTCGAAGCCCGTCCATCCGAGGTGGCGCAGGAGGGCCTCCTGGTCGAGGGCCAGCACGTCGGGCGGGTAGGCCTTGGGATCCACGGGTGCGGCGGACTTGCCATGTCCGCGGAAGTCGGGCGCCACGACCTGGCGGCCCCGGGCGGCGAGGCCGGGCGCGATCGCGGTGTCGAACCAGTTCGACTGCCCGTTGACGATCAGGCCGTGCAGCAGCAGCGTCGGCCGCCCTTCGCCCAGCGTTCGGTAGGCGAGGCGGGCCCCGTCGAAACTCGTGAAGGTCAGCGGCTCGGGCGCCGTCGCGGCCCGCGCCGAGGTGGCCGCGAGGGCGGCCGCGGCGCCGGCGGCGATGACGGTGCGGCGCCCGGGATGGTCGGTGCTCATGGCTTGGCTTTCATCACGGGAGAAGACCGAGGATCAGGACGCCGAGGAGCCCGGTGACGGAGATCGCCGCCTCCATGATCGACCAAGACCGGAAGGTGTCGCCGAGGCCGAGGCCCAGGTAGGTCTTCACCTGCCAGAAGCCCGCGTCGTTGACGTGCGAGAAGAAGACCGACCCCGCGCCCACCGCCAGCACGAGCAGCGACCGGTCCATGGCGGGCAGGGTCGCGGCGGCCGGGGCCATGACGCCGGCGGCGGTCAGGGTCGCGAGGGTGGCCGAGCCCGTCGCGTTGCGCATGATGGCCGCCACGACCCAGCCCGTGACGGCGGGCGACAGCGACAGCGACCGCGAGAGCGCCCCCAGCGCGGTCGTGAAGCCGCCGTCGATCATCACCTGCTTCAGCGCCCCTCCCGCCCCGATGACGAGGAGCACGGGCGCCACGGCGCCGATGGCGGCGGCCAGGTGCCCCGGCAGGCCCGCTCGCGCCGGTGGCGGCGCGCTCACCAGGGCGAGGAGGAGGACGGCCAGCAGGACCAGCACGGGATCGGTCAGGACGTCCGCCGCCGCCGAGGCCTGGGGCAGGCCCACGCGCAGGAGCGCCCCTGTCCCGATCAGCAGGGGCGCGGCCAGCAACAGCAGGAGCGTTCGCCCGGGTGCGCCCGGCGGGGCCGCGCCCGACCCGCTCCCCAGCGAGTCGAGGACCGCGGCGGGCGGTGCGGCGCGCACGCGCCGGGCGGTCGTCCTCGGCACGATCCAGCCCCCCACGAAGGCGCCCAGGGGAGCCAGCAGCAGGCCCAGGAGGAAGGTGCGCCCGAGGTCGGCCTGCAGCAGGGTGATCGCCGCGACCGGCCCCGGGTGCGGCGGGGTGAAGGCGTGCAGGACCGACAGCGTGGCCAGCACCGGCAGGGCCGTCGCCATGACGGCGTCGCGCCCGGGGCTCGCGCCCCCGTCCGCCGACCGCGTCCGCGCCACGGCGAAGACGATCGGCAGCATGAGCAGCACGCCGGACTCGAAGAACATCGGCAGGCCGACCAGGGCGGTCAGTCCGATCAGGCCGAGGCCGTTCCTCGTGGCCCCCAGGCGCATCGCCAGGCGACCCACCCCGTCATCCGCTGCGATCACCGCGCCGAGCATCGCCCCGAAGGCCAGGACCAGTCCCGTGCCGCCCATCGCCTCGCCGAAGCCTCGCCTCAGCGCCAAGGCGGCGGCGGCCAGGGGCAGGCCGCCAAGCACGCCCAGCCACAGCGCCGCCAGGGTCAGCGCCACGACCGGAGGGACGCGCCTCCACGACAGCCCGAGCAGCAAGATGAGGGCGCTTGCCCCTGCGGCGAGCACCCCCGCGTATTGGCCGAGATCGGGCATTGGTGGTCAGACCAGACCAGAGCGACGGAAGCGGGTCAACGTGCGGCAGTGAGAGCGCCGACGCTTCGGATGCGCGGCGCGAGTGTTGGCCGGCGAACGCGGCGCCCGGGCGCTCCAGTGGCAAGGGTCACGGATCCGCCGGGGGTGAGGACGTGTCCACCTGACCTTTGCGAAGGGGCGCTCGTGGGATCGTCGCCCCAGCCAAGCTTCGGGGGCCAGCGGTATGGACCCGCTACGGCTCAGCGGCGGCCGATGCGCGATCCCACCCCTTACGCGCCGTCCGGATCGAGCGCCTGCCGGCGCGCCTCATCCACCGCAGCCTCGAGTTCGCGGACGGCGGCTTCGCTACGCTTAAGCTTGGCGCGCTCAGATCTGAGAGCCGCCTCCTTCCGGGCAAGCTCAGACCCGGCCTGTTTTCGCCTGCGCAGATCCTCCGCCGCCAGCTCGGCCAACCACGCCCGATGCTGATCCCGGTCCATGGAGCGTCACATGCGCCTCCCGGCGGGCGCGCGCCACTCTCCGACGGTCGGATCGCGCCAGGAACACGACATCGCGCTCACGGTCGGTCGACGCACCTGAGCCGCCAGCCACCCGCCAGCTCTCGGCGCTGTGTCATCAAACACGGGACGGCTATGCGGCGGAGGCTTGGCTTGGCTCCGCCGCTCGTGGCGGCTGCGCACGCTGATGTCCTTCGCCTGGAGGTGCGCGAATAGTGTGACCGGGCTCTCGGCCGGGCCTTCGCCGCCGGCTCCTACGAGAGCCTCTTGGGAACTGCCGCTATCGCGGCGTCGCCTCCAGCCGTCACCTTCGTGTCTCACGGAGGGCGGAGCGGGCGCGGGTGTCGTTAGCCGCGCGCCTGGGGCCGGCTGGCGTGGGTGTTTGTCTGGGGATTTGGGTGCGGGGACAGGATTTGAACCTGTGA
>CAXTHH010000005.1:0-130905 GCA_964244065.1 uncultured Caulobacteraceae bacterium
GCCGCGTCGGCAGCCCCAAGCGCCGCGAGATCGGCCACGGCAAGCTGGCCTGGCGCGCCCTGCGCCCGATGCTGCCGACTAAGCAGGAGTTCCCCTACACGATCCGCCTGGTGTCCGAGATCACCGAGTCCAACGGTTCGTCGTCGATGGCCTCGGTGTGCGGCGGCGCCCTGGCGCTGATGGACGCGGGCGTGCCGCTGAAGAAGCCCGTGGCGGGCGTCGCCATGGGCCTGATCCTGGAGACGTCGGGCGAGTACGCCGTGCTCACCGACATCCTGGGCGACGAGGACCACCTCGGCGACATGGACTTCAAGGTCGCCGGCACCGACGCGGGCATCACCAGCCTGCAGATGGACATCAAGATCGCCGGCATCACCGAGGCGATCATGAAGGAGGCCCTGGCCCAGGCGCATGACGGCCGCCACCACATCCTGGCCGAGATGGCCAAGGCCATGGACGCTCCGCGCGCCGAACTCGGCGAGTTCGCCCCCAAGATCGAGACCATCAGCATCCCCACCGACAAGATCCGCGAAGTGATCGGCTCGGGCGGCAAGGTGATCCGCGAGATCGTGGAGAAGACCGGCGCCAAGATCGACATCAACGACGACGGCACGGTGAAGGTCTCGGCGTCGGACGCGGACAAGATCAACGCGGCGATCACCTGGATCAAGTCCATCACGCAGGAAGCCGAGCTGGGCGCGATCTACAACGGCAAGGTCGTGAAGGTGGTCGACTTCGGCGCCTTCGTGAACTTCTTCGGCGCCAAGGACGGCCTGGTCCACGTCTCACAGATCTCGAACGAGCGCGTGGCCCGTCCGCAGGACGTGCTGAAGGAAGGCCAGATGGTCAAGGTGAAGCTCATGGGCTTCGACGACCGCGGCAAGACCAAGCTGTCGATGAAGGTCGTCGATCAGGAGACGGGCGAGGACCTGACGAAGCGCGAGCGCGTCGCCGAACCGGCGGAGTGATCCGTGGCGGCCGCCGCGGGAGTGGCGGCCGGGTGCCCAGGGTGTGAGTTGAGGGGCGGGTCCGGCGACGGGCCTGCCCCTTTCCCATAAGTCACTTGGTCTTACCATTCAGCAAATCCTCAGTGACCGAGGATGATGCGACTGTGGCGACCGACCCTGCTTGAACCGCCTTGGCTAGTCCCCGGCAGTCGTACCACACGGCCTCTGGCTTGAGTTGATTCTCGACTATGTAGCGGTCGGTGTAGTCTTTGCTCCAGGATGGTTCAGGAGAGCCAAAAAGACTACTCGCGACATGCTCCGTCAGCTGTCCAAGCGGACCATTGATATGCTCCTGGTACCCTGAACCAACACCTCCGATGCTGCAATCATATCCGACAGGCTTCTTGTCAGCCCAAATCTGGCGGGGAAGGGCTGCAGGCTGGGTGCGTCGAGCGTCCTTCCATTCGCCCCCCACTTCGTTGATTGCGAGACAATCGAAGCCCTTGCCACCGCTCCAGCATCGAATCAGCTGCTTCGCCTCCGATGTCGTCGTATCGGTGTTCCCAACTGCGATCTGACTTCCGTCCGAGACCCTCTCCCACTTGAGTGGGGGTTCCAACCCAGCGGTCTGTTGCTTGGTCCCGCCTGTACAGGCAACCAGAGCTGCAGCGGAGATCAACGTAAACGCTACGCGCATTTGGCTTCCTAGAGGTTGAGTTACAGCGCGGAGTAGTGCCCCCGTGCTCGGTCGCGTCAAGGCGACCTGCTGCGCAGGAGGCGCGTGCCGCGCCTGCCTTGACCCGCCCTGCGCGCGGGGGCTGACGGTGGGGGTCGGGACGCGGGGCGTCCCTTGCCAGGTGAAGTTCGACAGCCTGCGGCGCGTCGAACCCGGGGCTGTCGCAAGGAAGGAGAGCGCCAGGAACCCTCTCCCGGCGGGAGAGGGAGGGGCTCGCGGGCGCGGAGCGGCCGTGGGAGGGTGAGGGGTTACAGGTCCGACGGTCTGAGCGGGCGTTGCGAGTGGCGGCGGCCGAGCGGCTCCCCCTGTGACCCCTCACCCCACCCTCTCCCGCCGTGAGCGGGCTTTCGCGTTCGGGATCGCGGGCGGCGCCGCTCTCCTCCCCCGCTGCGCAGGGAAGGAGGTCGGGCTGCCTTCGCGGACAACCGCCGCCCCGGCCGCCGTGCGTGACGCGGAGGACGGCCCCGGCGATTTACGCTCCCGTTACGTCGCACACCCCTCGCGTGGATCGAAGCGTCACGTCGTCGAATGTAGATCGTCCGGCGTCCCGGGGGGTTGGTGCGTGTCCGATCTGGTGTTTCTCGCGCTGGGCGCGGGGCTGTTCGCCCTGCTGGCCGGCTATCTCGTCGCCCTGCGGCGGATCTGACCGTGATCGTCGGGCTCATCTACGGCGCGGCGGCGGTCGGGATCGCCGTCTACATGGTCGTGGCGCTGCTGCGTCCCGAGTCCTTCTGACGGCGACACGGACATGACCTGGCAGGGTTGGGCGGAGATCGCCCTCACCATCGCGCTGGCGGCCGCGCTCGCCTGGCCGCTCGGCGCCTACCTGGCGCGGGTGCTGGAGGGCGGGCGCACCCCGCTCGACCCGGTGCTGCGGCCCGTGGAGCGGCTGCTGTACCGCGCCGCGGGGATCGATCCGGCGGCGGGGCAGTCGTGGCTGGCCTACGGCGGCTCGCTGCTCGCCTTCAACGCCGCAGGCTTCTTCCTGCTGTACGCGATCCTGCGGCTGCAGGCGGTGCTGCCGGTCAATCCCGCGCACCTGGCGGGGCTCTCGCCGCACCTGGCGTTCAACACCGCCGTCAGCTTCGTGACCAACACCAACTGGCAGAGCTATGCGGGCGAGAGCACGCTGTCGAACTTCAGCCAGATGGCCGGGCTGACGGTGCAGAACTTCGTCTCGGCCGCCACCGGCGTCGCCGTGGTGGGCGCGATCGCCCGCGCCTTCGCGGCGCACAAGGCGGAGGGGCTGGGCAGCTTCTGGCGCGACCTCGTGCGGGTGACGCTCTACCTGCTGCTGCCCCTGTCGCTGGTCACCGCGGTGGCGCTGGTCGTCCAGGGCGTGCCGCAGACGCTGGTCCAGCGCCTGGACGTGACGACGCTGGAGGGGGCCAGCCAGACGCTGTCGCTCGGCCCCGTCGCCAGCCAGGAGGCGATCAAGCAGATCGGCACCAACGGCGGCGGCTTCTTCAACGCCAACAGCGCGCACCCGTTCGAGAACCCGACGCCGCTGACCAACTTCATCGCCATGGTGGCGATGAACGCCCTGGGCTTCGCCTGCGTGATCGCCTTCGGGATCATCGCCGGCGCGCGGCGCGAGGCGCGGGCGCTGCTGGCGGTGATGGTGATCCTGCTCTCGGGCGCCGCGGCCGCCATCTACGTGGCCGAGACCCAGCCCGTGCCCGCTCTGCAGCACGCGCTCGGCGTCAGCCCCCTGCCGAACATGGAGGGCAAGGAGGTGCGCTTCGGCGCCGCCGCCACCGCCGTGTTCGCCGCCATGACCACGGGCGCCAGCTGCGGCGCGGTGAACGGCATGCACGAGAGCTTCACGCCCCTGGGCGGAGGGGTGGCGCTGTTCCTGATCCAGCTGGGCGAGATCCTGCCCGGCGGTGTCGGCTCCGGCCTCTACGGCATGGTGGTGATGGCGCTGTTCAGCGTGTTCATCGCCGGGCTGATGGTGGGCCGCACCCCCGAGTACCTCGGCAAGAAGGTGGAGGCGCGGGAGGTCAAGCTGGCGCTGCTGGCGGTGCTGATCCTGCCGCTGTGCGTGCTGGGCCTCGCCGCGGTCGCCGCGGTGCTGCCGGTGGCGCTGAAGGGCCTCTCCGCCCCGGCGGGCACGCCGCATGCCCTGACCGAGATCCTCTACGCCTACGCCTCCGCCGCGGGGAACAACGGCTCGGCCTTCGCCGGGCTGACGGCCAACGCGCCCTGGTGGGACTCGACCCTGGGCGTCGCCATGGCGCTGGGCCGGTTCGCCTACCTGATTCCCGTGCTGGCCATCGCCGGCGCGGTGGCGGCCAAGCCCAAGCTGCAGCCCACGGCCGGCACCCTGCCGACGCACGACGGGCTGTTCGTGGGCCTGCTGATCGGGGTGATCCTGATCCTGGGCGGCCTGCAGTTCTTCCCCGCGCTCGCGCTGGGCCCGCTGGTGGAGCACTTCCAGATGCTCGCCTCCGTGGCCCGCTGACGCCCGACAAGGATCGGACCCATGGCCTCCGCCATCACCGCGTCGGGATCGCAGGGCGCGATCCTGACGCGCGCCGCCCGCGACGCCTTCGCCAAGCTCGACCCGCGCGCGCTCGCCTCCAACCCCGTGATCCTGGCCACGGAGGTGGTGGCCGTGCTCGCCACGCTCTCCACGGCGGTCGCCTTCGCCACGGGCGGGGGGCCCTGGTTCGCGCTGCAGATCGCCCTGTGGCTGTGGGCCACCGTGCTGTTCGCCAACTTCGCCGAGGGCGTGGCCGAGGGCCGGGGCAAGGCGGCCGCCGACAGCCTGCGCGCTGCCCGGGTGGACGCGAAGGCCAAGCTCCTGACCGACCCCGCGGGCCGCAGCACCCGCCCGGTCTCCGCCAGCGACCTCAAGGTCGGCGACCTGATCCTGGTGGAGGCGGGCGACATGGTCCCCGCCGACGGCGAGATCGCCGAGGGGGTCGCCAGCGTCAACGAGGCCGCCATCACCGGCGAGAGCGCCCCCGTGATCCGCGAGTCCGGCGGCGACCGCAGCGCCGTGACGGGCGGCACCACCGTGGTCAGCGACTGGATCAAGGTGCGCGTCACCGCGGCCCACGGCAGCTCCTTCCTCGACCGCATGATCGCCATGGTGGAGGGGGCGGACCGGCGGAAGACGCCCAATGAGATCGCCCTGGCCGTGCTCCTGGCCGGGCTGACGCTCGTGTTCCTGATCGCCGTGGTCAGCCTGGTGGGCCTGGGGCGGTTCATGAACGTGAGTCTGGACCCGCTGATCCTGGGCGCGCTGTTCGTGTGCCTGATCCCGACCACCATCGGCGGCCTGCTCTCCGCCGTGGGCATCGCCGGCATGGACCGGCTGCTCAAGTTCAACGTGCTGGCCACCAGCGGTCGGGCGGTGGAGGCGGCCGGCGACTGCGACACGCTGCTCCTGGACAAGACGGGCACCATCACCTTCGGCAACCGCATGGCCACCGAGGTGGTCCCGGCCCCCGGCCTGCCGCTCGCCGCCGCCCTGCGCGCCGCGCTGATGGCCAGCCTGGCCGACGAGACGCCCGAGGGCCGCTCCATCGTGGACCTGGCCCGCGAGCAGGGCGTGACCGCCGAGGCGCCCGCGGGCGCGACCGCCATCCCCTTCAGCGCCACCACCCGCCAGTCGGGCCTGGAGGCGGACGGCCAGAGCTGGCGCAAGGGCGCGGTGGACGCGGTGCTCGCCTCGCTGGGGCTGGACCGCGCCAACATGCCGCCCGAGCTCGGCCAGGCGGCGGAGCGGATCGCGCGCTCGGGCGGCACGCCCCTGGCGGTCAAGGAGAACGGCCGGCTCGTGGCCGTGATCCACCTGAAGGACGTCGTGAAGCCCAACATCAAGGCGCGCTTCGCCGACCTGCGCCGCATGGGCATCCGCACGGTGATGATCACCGGCGACAACCGCGTCACCGCCGCCGCCATCGCCAGCGAGGCCGGGGTGGACGACTTCCTCGCCGAGGCCACGCCGGAGGACAAGCTGCGCCTGATCCGTGAGGAGCAGGCCAAGGGCCGCCTGGTGGCCATGTGCGGCGACGGGGCCAACGACGCCCCCGCCCTGGCCCAGGCCGACGTGGGCGTGGCCATGCAGACCGGCGCCCAGGCCGCCCGCGAGGCCGGCAACATGGTCGACCTGGACAGCGACCCCACCAAGGTCATCGAGATCGTCGAGACCGGCAAGCAGCTGCTGATCACCCGCGGCGCGCTGACCACCTTCAGCATCGCCAACGACGTGGCCAAGTATTTCGCCATCATCCCGGCGATCTTCGTGGTCTCGCTGCCCGCCCTGGGCGCCATGAACGTCATGCGGCTGCATTCGCCGCAGAGCGCCATCCTGTCGGCCGTGATCTTCAACGCGCTGGTGATCGTCGCCCTGATCCCGCTCGCCCTGCGCGGGGTGAAGTACCAGGCGGTGGGGGCGGGCAGGCTGCTCGGCCGCAACCTGTTGATCTACGGCCTGGGCGGGGTGGTCGCGCCCTTCATCGGCATCAAGGCGATCGACCTGATCGTCTCCACCCTGCACCTGGCCTGAGGACGCCCCCATGCTCGGCCACCTGCGCCCCGCGATCGTCCTGGTCGCGCTCCTGACGCTCCTCACCGGCGTCGCCTTCCCCCTGGCCGTCACCGGGATCGCCCTGGCGCTGCCCGGCCCCGCCGCGGGCTCGCTGCTGAGGGACGGGTCGGGGCGCGTGATCGGTTCCGCCCTCGTCGGCCAGGCCTTCGCCCGGGCGGAGTACCTGCACGGCCGCCCCTCCGCCGCGGGGAACGGGTACGACGCCACGGCGTCCGGCGGCTCGAACTACGGCCCGCTCGACCCCAGGCTGGCCGAGCGGGTGGCGAAGGAGGCGGCCGTGCTCGCGCGGGAGGCCCCGGGCGCCCCGGCGCCGGCCGACGCGGTCACCGCCTCGGGCTCGGGCCTGGACCCCGACGTGTCGCCCGCCTTCGCCGCGATCCAGGCGCCCCGCATCGCCGCGGCGCGCGGCGCGCCCCTCGCCGCCGTCCGGGCCGTCATCGACGGCCAGACCCGCGGACGCACCCTCGGTGTCCTGGGAGAGCCCCGGGTCAACGTCCTTCTCGTCAACCGGGCGCTCGATTCGCGCCTGCCTATCCGGAGATGATCGTGTTCCCTCGTTCGAGATCCCTGCTCTGCTTCGTGGCCGCCGCAGCCCTGGGGGGGCCGGTGGCCGCCCGCGCCGAGGTCGCCGCGCGGGATTCCGCCGTCGACGCCGCCGCCGACCTCGCGCTCCAGCGCGGGGCGCCGCCCGCCGCCAAGACCGACGCCGAGCCCGAGGCGGCCCCGACCGCCACGGCGCGGGACGGGGGGTTCTTCACGCGCCTGACCCGGTACTACGCCTCCGAGATGGGCAAGACCGGCCCGGAGGCCGACCCGGACGCGCCGCCTTCGCGCCGCGACGACTTTCCCCCGCAGCCAGTCACCCAGCCGCCCTATCCCTTCACCGAGTGGCCCTACGGCGCCTCCACCGCCCTCGGCGTCACCCGCCCCAACTCGGTGGACAGCCCGCTGATGGCCGCGCTGGCCCCGACCTCGCTCGGCGAGGCGATGAAGAAGGCGCACATCCAGGTCTACGGCTGGGGCAACGTCGGCTTCAACGTGTCGAGCAACGGCAAGCAGGGCGGCAACGCGCCAGGGGCGTACAACTACGACCCCAACACGATCCAGCTCGACCAGTTCGTGCTCTACGCCGAGCGCCTGCCGGACACCGTGCAGCGCGACCACGTCGATTGGGGCTTCCGCGTCTCGACCATCTACGGCGTCGATTACCGCTACACGACCTCCTATGGGCTGGAGAGCCAGCAGCTCCTGCAGCACAACCGCACGCATGGCTACGACTTCCCCATGCTCTACGGCGAGCTCTACTTTCCTCAGGTGGCCAAGGGCCTGCTGGTGCGCGTGGGCCGTTACATCTCGATCCCCGATATCGAGGCGCAGCTGGCGCCGAACAACTACATGTACTCGCACTCTATGACTTATACTTTTGATAATTATACGAACACGGGCGTGGTGTTCTCGATGCAGGCGAACAAGAACATCACACTGCAGGCCGGCGTGGTGATAGGTACGGACACGGCGATCTGGAACTGGGGGAAGAAGGTCAACAACCCCTACCCCAACCCGCTGTACCCGGGCACGCGCTTCCTCAAGGATCCGGGCGCCAAGCCGTCCTTCGTGGGCTGCTTCCGCTATCAGAGCGACAGCGGGCGCGATGACTTCTACGCCTGCGCTGACGGCATCAACAACGGCGTGTGGGGCTATAACAATCTGCAATGGCTGGGATTTACCTACTACCACAAGTTCACCGACAAGTTCCACGTGGCTTTCGAGACCTACAATGTCCACGAGAACAACGTGCCGAACGTAAATAACCCCGTGGCGCTGCAAGCCTATCTGAATGGCGGCACGCCCTTCAGCCCGCAGCGTATTCCGTTCAACGCCCCCGGCCTGGCGCAGTGCGACAGCACGACGTCGCTCACCTGCACCATCAACGTTCAGACATACCTGACCTACTGGAACTACCGCTTCACCCCGCTGGACAACCTGTCGTTCCGCGCCGAGTACTTCGACGACATGCAGGGCCAGCGCACGGGCGTGAAGACGGCCTACGCCGCCTTCGCCCTCGGGGTGCAGCACTGGCTGTCGCCGCAGATCACCTTCCGGCCGGAGATCGCCTACTACCGCGCGCTGGACGCCAAGGCGTTCAACGGCAACAGCAACTATGGCGGCGTGCCGAGCCGTCAGAACTCGCTGGTGCTGTCGGGCGATGTGATCTTCCACTTCTGAGCCGCGACGAGGGGCCGACATGGGTCGTCCGATGATCGGCCCGCGCCCGGGCGCCGGCGCGGGACCGGAGCTTGGGCGGGGGCTGGGCGACGGTCCCCGCCGCCCGCCCGCCGCCTCGGCGGTGGTCGTGGCGGTGGTCGCGCCCGGCGACCTGGACGCGGTGCTCGACGCCCTTGACCGCCAGGGCGCCGGGGCCGTCCACGTGTCGGAGGCGCAGGGCCGGCCGGCCCCGGGGGCCCACCCCACCGAGACCTACAAGGGCGCCGTCTACCGCATCCGCCTGGCGCCCCGCGTCCGGCTGGAGGTCGTGGTCCCGGTCGCCGACGCCCCGGCCCTGATGGAGGCCATCTCCGCCGCCGCCCGCGAGCCGCCGGGCGAGGGGGACCTGTTCGCCGTCGACCTGCTCGCCCGCCGGGTCGCCGCGCCCCCGGACGGCCCGGCGCTCCGCCCGTCGGTTGCGGGCGCCTGCGAAGGAGACGACCCTCCCGGCTGATGACGCCCGACCCTCGACGCCCGGACCCCGACGCGCTCCTGGCGCACGCCAAGCGGCAGGGCCGCGGGCGGCTGCGGGTCTACCTCGGCATGTCGCCCGGGGTGGGCAAGACCTACGAGATGCTCGAGGCGGCGCAGCGGCGGCGCGCCGACGGCGACGAGGTGCTGGTCGGCCTCATCGAGACCCACGGCCGCAGCGAGACCGAGGCGCTGCTGGACGGCCTGGAGGTGCTGCCCCGCGCCCCCATCGAGCACCGGGGCCAGCTGCTGCTGGAGTTCGATCTCGACGCCGCCCTGCGGCGCCGGCCCAAGCTGATCCTCGTCGACGAGTTCGCCCACACCAACTCCCCCGGCGCCCGCCACCCCAAGCGCTGGCAGGACGTGGAGGAGCTGCTCTCCGCCGGCGTGGACGTCTGGACCACGCTCAACGTCCAGCACCTGGAGAGCCTGGTGGACGTGGTGTGGCGCATCACGGGCGTGCGCGTGCGCGAGACCGTGCCCGACCGCGTCCTGAGCGAGGCCGACCAGATCCGACTGGTCGACATCACGCCCGAGGAGCTGCGCACCCGGCTGGAGGCGGGCAAGGTCTACGTGCCCGAGACCGCGCGGCTGGCGGGCGAGCGCTTCTTCAAGCTGGAGAACCTCACCGCCCTGCGCGAGCTCGCCCTGCGCCGCGCCGCGCAGACGGTGGACGACCAGCTGAACGCCCACATGAAGCGGCAGGGCATCGAGGGGCCGTGGGCCGCCGGCGAGCGCATCCTGGTGCTGGTGGCCGGCGACGCCATGGCCCCCGCCCTGGTCCGCGCCGGCCGCCGCCTCGCAGACCTGATGGACGCGCCGTGGACGGTGGCCACGGTGGAGCTGAACAACCGCGATCCCGTGGCGGGCGACCGGGCGAGGCAGGCGGCGGAGGCCTTCCGCCTGGCCGAGCAGCTGGGCGGCGCCACGCTGATGCTGACCGGCGACGACCTGCCCGCCGTGGTCCTCGACTACGCCCGGCGCAACAACGTCACGCAGATCGTGCTGGGGAAGTCGCAGGGCCGGTGGCTGCAACGCCTGGTCGGGCGCGACCTGGCCCAGGCGCTGCTGGACCGGTCGGGCGGCGCGGCGCTGCACTTCGTCACCGAGGGCGCGCCGGACGGACGCTCCCGCGCGCCGCCGCCCAAGCCGCGCGCCGCCCGCACCCGCAAGCGCTGGATCGACTACGGCTCGGGCGCCGCCCTCCTGGGCGCCGCCACCACCGTGGCCGTCCTGCTGGACCGCAACGTCGACAGCGCGGACCTGGGGATGGTGTACCTGGCGGGGGTGCTGGTGACGGGGCTGCTGTCCGGCCTCGGCCCGGCGCTGGCCACGGCGGCGGCGGCGGTCGCGCTCTACAACTTCCTGTTCCTCGATCCGCGGCTCAGCTTCACCATCGGGCGGCCGGCCGACCTGCTGACGTTCGCCATCTTCTTCGCCACGGCGGGCGTCACCGGCTGGCTGTCCGGGCGCGTGCGCGACTCGGCGCGGCTGTCCGCGCGGCGGGCGGCGGCGGTGGCGTCGCTGCTGGCCGCGAGCCGCCGCCTGTCGGGCGCGGCCACCCGGCAGGACGCGGCGCAGGCGCTCGCCGAGCAGGCCTCGGCGGCCTCGGGGGGCGAGGCGCTCGTGCTCCTGCCGCAGGGCGACGAGGTGGTGGTCGCGGCGGGCGCCCCGGACCTGCACGTGCTCACCCCCGGCGAGGCGGCGGCGGCGCGTTGGGCGTGGGAGAAGCGGGAGGCCGCGGGCGCCGGCACCGGCACCCTGCCGCAGATCGGCTGGACCTTCCGCCCCCTGGTCGGCATGCGCGGCCCGACGGGGGTGGCGGGCGTGGCCGTGGGGACCGACCGCGCGCCCGAGGACGACCGGCTGCTCGCCGCCCTGCTGAGCCAGGGCGCGGTGGCGCTGGAGCGCGCCGACCTCGCCGCCGCGCAGGCCGCCAACGTGGCCGCCCGCCGCTCCGACCAGCTGCGGGCGGCGCTGCTGAACTCCATCAGCCACGACCTGCGCACCCCGCTGGCGACCGTCATGGGCGCGGCCTCCACCCTGATCGAGCTCGGCCCCGAGCTGCCGGAGGCGACGCGGGCCGACCTACTGCTCTCCATCCGGGAGGAGGCGGATCGGCTGAACGGCTACGTCCGCAACCTGTTGGACATGACCCGGCTGGAGGGCGCCGCCCTGCAGCCCCGCCGCGAGCCGGTGGACATCCGCGACGTGCTGGGGGCCGCCATCGCCCGGGTGGAGCGCCGCCTCGGCCGCCGCACCCTGCACCGCGACTTCCCCGCCGAGCTGCCCACCGTGGAGGTCGATCCCACGCTGCTGGAGCAGGCGGTGGTCAACATCCTGGAGAACGCCGTCGCCTACAGCCCGGACGACACGCCCATCGAGGTGGCCGCCTTCGAGGACCGCGCCAACCTGGTCGTCAGCATCGAGGACGAGGGCAAGGGCATCCCCACCGCGGAGTTGGAGCGCGTGTTCGACCGCTTCCGCCGCATCGACGAGCCGAGCGACCGGGCGCGGGGCGACCGCACCAAGGGCGTGGGCCTTGGCCTGTCCATCTCCAAGGGGTTCGTGGAGGCCATGGGCGGCCGGATCGCGGCGGCGAGCCCGGTGCACGTGGCGCCCGACGGCGGCATGCGGGGCACCCGCATCCTGATCAGCCTGCCGAAGAGCGCGCGCAAGGCCGCGCCGGAGTAGAAGGGGCCATGTCCACACGCCCGCGCGTGCTCGTGGTCGACGACGAGCCCC
Organism: uncultured Caulobacteraceae bacterium; assembly: GCA_964244065.1. Lineage (GTDB taxonomy): Bacteria > Pseudomonadota > Alphaproteobacteria > Caulobacterales > Caulobacteraceae > JASLDZ01. The sequence goes on from CAXTHH010000005.1 coordinate 11,726, forward strand.
AAATCCACCGCTTCATCGGCCCCGCCCTGGAGGCCGCCGGCTTCGCGCCCGTGCGCGCCGACACGGGGGAGGACGGCCTGCGCGAGCTCGCCACCCATCCCCCGGACGCGCTGATCCTCGACCTGGGCCTGCCCGACATGGACGGCAAGACGGTGCTGGAGCGGGCGCGCGCCTTCTTCGAGGGGCCGATCCTGATCCTGTCGGCCCGCGACCGCGGCATGGACAAGATCGAGGCGCTGGACATGGGCGCCGACGACTATGTGCAGAAACCGTTCGACATCGGCGAATTCCTCGCCCGCCTGCGCGCCGCCCTGCGCAACAAGGTGCAGCGGCAGGGCGCCGCGCCCGTGGTGCGAGCGGGCGAGATCGAGGTGGACCTCGTGCACCGCCTGGTCCGCCGGGCGGGCGAGGAGGTCAAGCTCACGCCGCGCGAGTACGACCTGCTGGCCCAGCTGGTGGCCGCGCCCGGCCGCGTGCTCACCCACCGGCAGATCCTGCACAAGGTGCTGGGCCCGGGGGAGGGCGACAACGTGCAGTATCTGCGCGTGCTGGTGCAGCACCTGCGCCAGAAGCTGGAGCCCGAGCCCGCCGAACCGCGCCACATCACCACGGTGTCCGGCGTCGGCTACCGCTTCACGACGGAGTGACGGGTCTCTCCCTTCCCCCTCGATGGGGGAAGGGCCGGGGGTGGGGGTGCGGGCAGGCGGCTTGGAGTCGGGCTGGGAGACCCGAAGCGAAAGCGTCTCCCAACCCATCCTGCAGCCGTGTGCCCGCACCCCTCACCCTGCCCTCTCCCCCATCGAGGGGGAGAGGGTTGTGCACCGGTCAGACTCCCGGTCCCACGAACCCCGCCACCTCCTCGATCGCCTCCACCAGGCCCACCCGGCGCGGCTCCACGCCGGGCGGCAGGCCGGAGAACAGGCGGGTGGGGCTGGCGGCGTCGAGCATCACGAACACGCCCCGGTCGTCCGCCCGGCGGATCAGGCGCCCGAAGGCCTGGGCGATCCGCCCGCGGGCCAGGGCGTCGTCGTAGGCGCCGCCCCCCTTCGCACTCCGGCCGAAGCGCTCGCGCCGCGCCCTGTGCAGCAGGTCCGGGCGCGGCCAGGGGGTGCGGTCGAACACCAGCAGGCGCAGGGAGCGGCCGGGCACGTCCACCCCGTCGCGCACGGCGTCGGTGCCCAGCAGGCAGCTGTCCTCCTCCGCGCGGAACACGTCCACCAGGGCGCCGGCCTCCATGGGGTCGACGTGCTGGGCGTGGAGCGCGACGCCGGCCTCGCCGAGCGGGCCGGCGATGCGGGCGTGCACCTCGCGCAGGCGGCGGATGGCGGTGAACAGGCCCACGCCCCCGCCGCCCGCGGCCAGGAACAGCTCGCGCAGAGCCGCGGCCACCTGGCGCGGGTCGTCCTTGGCCACGTCGGTGACCACCAGGCAGCGGCTCTGGGCGGCGTAGTCGAACGGGCTGTCCACCCGCAGCAGGCGCGGGCTCTCGGCCAGGCGCGCCGCCCCCGTGCGCATCTCGGCCAGCGCGAAGGGGCTGTCGTGGCCGGGGTCGCTGAGCGTGGCGCTGGTCACCAGCACGCCGTGCGCGCGCTTCAGCACCGCCTCGGCCAGGGGTTCGGTGGGGTCGACGTAGTTGCGGCGGAAGGCGGCGTCGGCCACGCGGCCCTGCGACCACACCGCCTCGAAGGCGTCCACGAACTCGGGCTCGGGCTCAGCGTCCGCGAGGCGGGCGAGCATGCGCCGCCAGGCGGGCAGCTGCATCCGGGCGCGGCGGTCGAGCCCGCGGAGCACGCCCTCGATCCGCGCGCGCTCGGTGGTCTCGAGTTCGGCGGCCTCGTCGTCCAGCACGTCGTCCAGCGCCTTGGCGAGGGCGACCAGCGGGCCCTCCAAGGCGGCCAGGGCGGCGGCGGCGGCGGGGGCGGCCTCGCGCACCGCGTCCGTGGCCGGGCGGGCGGCGCACTCGGTGGCGGCCTCCTGCCCCCGCCGGGGCGCCTCGGCCCGGGCGCGCACCTGGTCGAGGAGCGCGGTGAGGAACGCCTCCACCGGGCCGAACGGCGTGGCGGCGGGCGCCTCGCCGTCCGGGTCGACGGGCGGGGCGATGCGGCCGGACCAGCCCTCGCCCGGCAGCTGGGCGGCGGCGCGGATAGCGGCGCTCATGGCCTGGGAGGCGGCGTCGGACAGGCCGAGCACGCCCGCCAGCCGCAGCTCCAGCCCGCGCCCGCGCTTGCGCCCCTCCGGCCCGCGCACCCAGCGGCGCAGCTCGGCGGTCTCCTGGCCCGAGAGGCAGGCGCTGAAGGTCGAGTCCGCCGCGGCGAACAGGTGGTGGCCCTCGTCGAACACCAGCCGCTTCAGCGCCGCGCTCTCCCCGTCGCGGCGGGTGCGGTTGGCCTCGATCATGGCGTGGTGGAGCACCAGGGCGTGGTTGGCGATCACGATGTCCGCCCGGCGCGAGGCGCGGATCGAGTGCTCCACGAAGCACCCGCGATAGTGCGAGCAGCCCGCGTGCATGCACTCGCCCCGGCGATCCACCAGGTTGGCCGGGCCGGCCTGGTTCAGCGCGCCCACCGCGAACAGCGTCGGCAGCCAGGCGGGCCAATCACCGCCGCTCATGTCGCCGTCGCGGCTGGCGGCGATCCAGCGGCCGGCCAGCGCCACGCCCACCAGGTCGCCCGCCCCCATCATGGCCGAGCGCACCAGGTCCTCGTAGTTGAGCAGGCAGGCGTAATTCTCGCGCCCCTTGCGCACCACGGCGCGGCGGGCCCGCACCTCCGGGTCGGGGTAGAGGCTGTGGCTCTCCCGCTCGATCTGCCGCTGCAGCGCGCGGGTGTAGGTGGAGATCCACACGGCCCCGCCATTTCCCTCCGCCCACAGGCTGGCGGGGGCGAGGTAGCCCAGCGTCTTGCCCACGCCCGTGCCCGCCTCGGCCAGCATCATGCGCGGCTCGTCCTCGCGCTCGCGGGGGCTGAAGGCGAAGGCGGTCTCGGCGGCGAAGCGCGCCTGACTGGGCCGCGCCTCGTCCAGCCCCGAGCGGGCCAGCAGGTCGGACAGGCGGGCGGCCGCCGCCTCGCCCGTGACGGGGGCGGAGCCGGGCTCGCCGGCGGGGGCCTCGTCGCGCCACTCGGGCCGGCGCGCCCAGGCGTCCAGGCCCGAGCCGCGGAAGCTGCGGTCGCGCACGGGATGCGAGCGGATCGCCTCCACCACCGCCGGCCCCCAGGCCCAGCCGGCGCGGTTCATCGTCTCGGCGACGGCCAGCGCCTCCTCGCGGTTCGGGACGGGCGCCTCGGCCAGCTCGGCCAGGAGCTCGCGGGCGGCGTCGCCCAGGGCGCGCGCCTGCTCGGCCGGGGTGCGCGGCTCGGGCCGGCCGAGCGCGCGGGCGATCCCGGCGGGGGAGGGCGCGCAGAACCGGGCGGGGCGCACGAAGGCCCACAGCTCCAGCACGTCGTGCAGGTCGCGCGAGCGGGCGGGCGCGGAGAGGCCCAGCCGCCGGGCGGTCAGCACGGCGTGCGCCAGCAGCACCGGCCCGTCCTGGAAGGCGCGACGGGCGGCCCCCGCCGAGACCTCCTGCGCCTCCGCCCCGGCCAGCGCCGCGCGCGGGCCGGGCAGCACGGCCAGCGCGGGCGGGAGCGCGGCGGCCAGCCCGGTCTCGGCGGCGAGCGGTTCGGGCAGGTCCACGACCGGAACCTAGGCGTGTTCCACGTGAAACGGAACGGGAACGCGACCCGATGCCGCTTGCCGCCGCCGCGGTCGGCGGGGCAAGCGGTCGCCATGACCGACGCCGCCCTCAAGCCCGCCTTCCACCTCGAGACTCCGGCGGGCGACGAGCGGGAGCGGCGCGTGTGCGACCACTGCCGCTTCGTGGACTATGTGAACCCGAGGATCGTGGTCGGCTCCGTCGTGACCTGGACGCCTCCCGACGGCGGCGAGCCGCAGTTCCTGATGTGCCGCCGGGCCATCGAGCCCCGCCGCGGCTTCTGGACCCTGCCGGCCGGCTTCATGGAGACGGGCGAGGCTGTGCGCGACGCCGCCCGCCGCGAGGCCCGCGAGGAGGCCGAGTGCGAGATCGCCATCGACGCCGTGCTGGCGGTGTACGACGTGATCCACGTCCAGCAGGTGCAGGTCATGTTCCGCGCCACCCTGGCCGAGCCGGTGTTCTCCGCCGGACCCGAGAGCCTGGAGGTGCGGCTGTTCGAATGGAACGAGATCCCCTGGTCGGAGATCGCCTTCCCCTCGGTGCACTGGGCGCTTGGACACTGGCGCGAGGCGCGCGGCCAGGCGGCCTTCGCGCCGTTCGGCAACCCGGTGGACGCGGCCGACGGCGGGCTGGAGCCGGCCTGACCTTGACGCCCGCTTACCGTCGCCCTCGGACTTGATCCGAGGGCCGGGCCGTCCACAACTCGACGGAAGAGGTGACGCACGACCGACGCCCGGCCCTCGGGTCAAGCCCGAGGGCGACGGGGTGGGTGGGGCGCAAACCGCTCAGGCGCGCGTGAAATCCAGGAACACGGGTGCGATGTCGCCGAGCCGCTTCTCCTCGTACCGGGTGGCGACGTGGTCGGCGGGGGGCCGCCGCCAGTCGTCGGTGCGGCGGGCGGTCCAGCGCAGGGCGGGGTCGCCGCGAAGCGCCAGGAGCGCGGTCTCAGCGTAGTCCGCCCAGTCGGTGGCGAAGCGAAGGCGCCCGCCGGGGGCGAGCCCGCGCGCGAGCTCCCCGGCGAAGGCGGGGTTCACCAGCCGGCGCTTGCGGTGCCGCGCCTTGGGCCAGGGGTCGGGGAACAGGATGAAGATCCGGGAGAGGCTCGCGTCCGGCAGGGCGGCCAGGAGGTCGCGCGCGTCGCCCACGTGCAGCCTCACGTTCTCCAGCCCGCGCTCGTCGATGTGCCGCAGGGCGGAGGCGGCGCCGTTCAGAAACGGCTCGGCGCCCAGGAACCGCACGGCGGGATGCCGCGAGGCCTGCTCGGCCAAGTGCTCGCCTCCGCCGAACCCGATCTCCAGCCAGGTCTCGCCGCTCCCTAGCGTGTCGGGGCCCAGCGGCAGGTCGGCGACGTTGATCGCCAGCCGCGGCAGCAAAGTCTCCATCAGCTCCGCCTGCCGCGGCTTGATGGGCCGCGACTTGAGCCGGCCGAAGGAGCGAAGGGGCGGGTGCGGGGCGTCGGCCATCGCCCCGTGTAACCGCCGTGCGGGCCGCAGTCGCGCTTGAGGGGTCCAGGCGCGTGGTATAGGCAATGCTGCACAGAGCCGAGCGAGGTCGAATGCCCGTCACCATCGCCGTTAAGGGGGTCGCCCGCGAGGGCGGCGCGTTAATCCTCTCCGTGATGTCGGACAGTCCGGGCCTGACCATCTCCTACCAGCTGACGGACAGTTTCGCCGGGCCGAGCTACAGCAACACCCTCGGCTACAACGGCTCGACCTCGACTGCGGGATCGACCTTCGACCTGCCGCTGCGCCTCTACGACGACAGCGAGGTAGGAAGGCCGGGGACTTACCGAGTCAGCGGTGGCGTCACCGTGAACGGCGTCGCCTTGACGGTGAACCTTTCGGGCGTGGTGACTGAGAACGACTCCCCGGAATTCATCGTGAACACCTCGACCGGCTACGGTTCCGGCGCCTTCAACATCGCCCGCCTCGACCTCGACCCCTTCTTCCTTAGGCAGATCAACGACAACAGTCTCAGCAATCGGGCGGCGGTTCGCGGGCTTGAGGCCATCGCCAGCTTCCCCGTCACGCCGATCACGGCACCCCAGGTACGGGTGAGCGTGGACATGGGTCCCTCCGTAGCGATCACCGCCTACCAGTTCTTCACGGGCAAGATCGTGTCGCTTGAGGGTTTGGACTACCTGCTGAAGAGCGCCAACGGGCTGTACTCGGCCTACTACACTCCGTTCAACATGGAGAACCGGTACATCAACTTCGCCGCCAACCTGGGGCTGCAGGGCGAGGGGGCGGCCGGCTTCAAAGCGGGCTACGGCGCGCTCTCCCTGCACGACGCCGTGGTCAAGGCGTTTGGCGAGATCGTGGGCGGGAACGACCCGGCCGCGATCGCCAGCATCGAGGCGTCCGCCGGCTACTTCCAGCAGATCGCGCGCGAGCGGATCGGCGGCCCCGACCGCGACCTCGCCACCAAGGCTGCCATGGTCGGCTATGTGCTGGAAGAGGCGGTGAAGGCGCACGCGGGCCTGTACGGCCACGCGCTGGAAAACTTCTACCTCGACCTGTGGGACGGCACGGCGAAGACGGGCGTCAGCCTGGTCGCCGCCTACGGCCCCGGCACCTTCGTGGACGGGATCGGCTGACCTCGCCCTCGTCGCACCCTGCGAGGCTCAGGCCAGCGCGCGCAGCTGGTCCACGAGGTCGGTCCGCTCCCAGCTGAAGCCGCCATCGGCGTCGGGCTCGCGGCCGAAGTGGCCGTAGGCGGAGGTGCGGGCGTAGATCGGCTTGTTCAGGCCCAGGTGCTCGCGGATGGCGCGGGGCGTGGCCCCGCCGATCAGGCCCAGGATCCTGGCCTCGAGCACCGCCTCGTCGACCGCGCCCTTGCCCGTGCCGTGCAGGTCCACGTGGATGGACTGGGGCTCGGCCACGCCGATGGCGTAGCTGATCTGGATGGTGCAGCGGTCGGCCAGGCCCGCCGCCACGACGTTCTTGGCGAGGTAGCGGCAGGCGTAGGCCGCCGAGCGGTCGACCTTGGTCGGGTCCTTGCCGCTGAACGCGCCGCCCCCGTGCGGCGAGGCGCCGCCGTAGGTGTCGACGATGATCTTGCGGCCCGTCACGCCCGTGTCGCCGTCCGGCCCGCCGATCTCGAAGATGCCGGTGGGATTGATGTGCCAGACCGTCTCCGCGTCCGTGAAGCCCTCCGGCAGCACGGCCAGGATGTGCGGCTTGACGATCTCGGCCACGTCCTTCGACGACAGGCCGGGCGCGTGCTGGGTGGAGAGCACGATGGAGGTGGCGCGCACGGGGCGGCCGTTCTCGTACTGGATGGTGACCTGGCTCTTCGCGTCCGGCTCCAGCCGGGTCTCGCCGGCGTGCCGCACCTCCGCCAGGCGCTTGAGGATGTTGTGGCTGTACTGCAGCGTCGCCGGCATCAGCTCGGGCGTCTCGTTCGAGGCGTAGCCGAACATGATCCCCTGGTCGCCCGCGCCCTCGTCCTTGTTGCCGGCGGCGTCCACGCCCACGGCGATGTCGGCCGACTGGCCGTGCAGGCGGTTGATGAGCTCGAACGTCTCCCAGTGGAAGCCGGACTGTTCGTAGCCGATGTCCTTCACCGCCGCGCGCACCGCCGCCTCGATCTCGGCCTCGACGCCGGGCGCCCAGGCGCCGGACGTGTCCATGATGCCCTGGCCGCGGATCTCGCCGGCCAGCACCACGAGGTTGGTGGTGGTGAGGGTCTCGCAGGCGACGCGGGCGTAGGCGTCCTTGGCGAGGAAGAGGTCGACCACCGTGTCGCTGATGCGGTCCGCGACCTTGTCGGGATGCCCCTCGGACACGCTCTCGCTGGTGAAGATGAAGGAAGAACGGCTCACGCGCGAGGGCTCCGGGGCGAAGGGCCGCGGACAATATAAACATGTCCTTATATCCGCAAGCCGTCCCCGCGGGCCGCGGCGACCGCTCGCGACCCCTTGCGTTGACACGGACCGGGGCGGCCTTAAGTACCCCCGCGTGCGGACGGCGGGAGCGATCTTCAGGGCATGAGCCAGGTCAGGACGGACGCCGCGACGCCGCAGGCGCAGGCGGGGCCGCCGGGCGCGGTGCAGGCGCGGCCCCTGTCGCCGCACGTGCAGGTCTGGCGCTGGCACATCACCATGGCGGCCTCCATCGCCACCCGTGTGGCGGGCATCGCCCTCTATGCGGGCCTGCTGATCGTGGCCGCGCTGCTTGTGGCGCTGGCGAGCGGGCCGCAGGCCTACGCCGACACGCTGGCCGTGGTCGGCTCCCTCCCCGGCAAGGCGGTCCTGTTCGGCGTCACCTGCGCGCTGTTCTACTACCTGGCCTCGGGCGTGCGGCACCTGGTCTGGGACTCGGGCAAGGGCTTCCAGCCGCGCACCGCCGACCTCAGCGGCCTGTTCTGCTTCGCCTTCGGCTTCACGGCCGCGGTGGCGGTGTGGATCGGCGCCGTGCTGACCGGGGCCGCCTGATGTCCAAGCCCTCCACCACCGCCGGCTCGTTCAAGACGCCGCTGAGGCGCGCCCGCGGGCTCGGCTCGGCGCACGCCGGCACCGGCCACTTCATGTCCGAGCGCGTCACCTGGATGGCGCTCATCCCGCTCCTGCTTTGGGCGGTGTCCGCCGCCGTGGGCCTCGCCCCGCAGGGCTACGAGGGCGCGGCCGGCTTCCTGCGCTCGCCGGTGAACGCCACCCTGGCCGTGCTGCTGGTCGTTCTCGGCGCCTATCACGTCCACCTGGTGATGAAAGAGGCCATCGAGGACTATATCGGGGGCCACCATCGCCGCATCGCGCTGCTGCTGCTGAACGCGGCGGTGGCGCTCGTGGCGGGGGCCCTGTCCGCCGTCTCCATCCTCAAGGTGGCGTTCTCCGCCGTCGCCTGAGCCTATCGAAGGTCCCGCGTTCCATGGCTTCGAGCTACGCGTTCATAGAGCACGACTACGACGTGGTGGTGGTCGGGGCCGGCGGCTCGGGCCTGCGCGCGGCGCTGGGCTGCGCCCAGGCCGGCCTGCGCACCGCGTGCATCTCCAAGGTGTTCCCCACCCGCAGCCACACGGTGGCGGCGCAGGGCGGCATCTCGGCCAGCCTCGGCAACATGGGCCAGGACGACTGGCGCTGGCACATGTACGACACCGTCAAGGGGTCGGACTGGCTGGGCGACCAGGACTCGATCGAGTACCTGGTCCGCAACGCGCCGGCGGCCATCTACGAGCTCGAGCACTGGGGCGTGCCCTTCTCGCGCACCGACGAGGGCAAGATCTACCAGCGCGCCTTCGGCGGCATGACCAAGAACTACGGCGAGGCGCCGATCCAGCGCACCTGCGCCGCGGCCGACCGCACCGGCCACGCCATCCTGCACACCCTCTACGGCCAGAGCGTCCGCCGCTCGGTGGAGTTCTTCATCGAGTACTTCGCCCTCGACCTGATGATGGACGAGGGGACCTGCCGCGGCGTGACCGCCTGGAAGCTGGACGACGGCACCCTGCACCGCTTCAGCGCGCAGCAGGTGATCCTGGCCACCGGCGGCTACGGCCGCGCCTACTTCAGTTGCACCAGCGCCCACACCTGCACGGGCGACGGCAACGCCATGGTGCTGCGCGCCGGCCTGCCGCTGCAGGACATGGAGTTCGTGCAGTTCCACCCCACCGGCGTCTACGGCGCCGGCTGCCTGATCACCGAGGGCGCGCGGGGCGAAGGCGGCTACCTGACCAACAGCGAGGGCGAGCGCTTCATGGAGCGCTACGCCCCGAGCGCGAAGGACCTGGCCAGCCGCGACGTGGTCTCCAGAGCCATGACCATCGAGATCCGCGAGGGCCGGGGCGTGGGCCCGAACAAGGACCACATCTTCCTGCACCTCGACCACCTGGACCCGGCGATCCTGCACGAGCGCCTGCCCGGCATCAGCGAGACCGCGCGCATCTTCTCCGGCGTGGACGTGACCAAGGAGCCGATCCCGGTGCTCCCGACCGTTCACTACAACATGGGCGGCATCCCCACGAACTACCACGGCGAGGTGCTGACCAAGGTGGGCGCCGATCCCGACAGCGTGGTGCCGGGGCTGATGGCGGTGGGCGAGGCCGCCTGCGTCTCCGTGCACGGGGCCAACCGCCTGGGCTCCAACAGCCTCACCGACCTCGTGGTGTTCGGCCGGGCCGCCGGCCTGCGCGCGGGCGAGACCACGGTGGCGGGGGCCAAGAAGCCCGAGCCGAAGGACGCCTGGAGCGACCGCCACCTCGCCCGCTTCGACCGGATGCGCCACGCGAACGGCGCGACGCCCACCGCCAGCCTGCGGCTGGAGATGCAGAAGGCGATGCAGGAGGACGTGGCGGTGTTCCGCACCGGCGAGACGCTGCAGACCGGCGTGCAGCGCATCGGCGACGTGCACCGCAAGGCCGCCGACATCCGCGTCACCGACCGCGGCCTGATCTGGAACACCGACCTGATGGAGACGCTGGAGTTCGACAACCTGATCGGCCAGGCGGTCGTGACGGTGAACTCGGCGGTCAACCGCCAGGAGAGCCGCGGCGCCCACGCCCGCGAGGACTTCGCCGACCGCGACGACGCCGAGTGGATGAAGCACACCCTCGCCTGGTTCGACGATGCGACCGGCAAGGTCAGCCTCGACTACCGCCCGGTGCACACCTACACGATGAGCAACGACGTGGCCTACATCGCTCCAAAGGCGCGGGTGTACTGAGGGCGAGATGGCGACCGCAGGTCTCGGCCATAATAGATCTGCGAGGAGAGGCCGGGTGTACGCAATCACCTTCGATTTTGACACGGAGACCCTGGAGCAGCTCTATAAGAATGCGTCGTGGCGGAACGCCTACGCCGATGTCCGCCGCTTTCTTGAGGACAACGGCTTCGAGAACAAGCAGGGCTCCGTCTACTTCGCCACTGACGACATCGACGCCACCGACTGCATTGCGGTGGTCCAAGACCTCGCGGACGAATACGATTGGTTCGTCCCGAGCCTCCGCGATATCCGCATGCTACGCATCGAAGAGAACAACGACTTGATGACCGTGCTTGATCGCAAGCGTCGTCGACGTCGACAAGGTTAAGGTAAGATGGTCCAGTTCGCCCTTCCCAAGAACAGCAAGATCGGCAAGGGCCGGCATCACGCCGCGCCCGCCGGCGCGAAACGCACCCGTGCATTCAAGATCTACCGCTACGATCCGGAGGTGGACGCCAATCCCCGGTGGGACACCTACGACGTCGACGTGGACAACTGCGGGCCGATGGTGCTGGACGCCATGATCCACATCAAGAACACGATCGACCCCACGCTCGCCTTCCGCCGCTCGTGCCGCGAGGGCGTGTGCGGCTCGTGCGCCATGAACATCGGCGGGCGCAACACCCTGGCCTGCACCCACGCCTGGGAAGACGTGCCGGGCAAGGAGCTGACCATCAGCCCGCTGCCGCATCAGCCAGTGGTCAAGGACCTGATCCCCGACCTGACCCTGTTCTTCGCCCAGTACAGCTCCATCGAGCCCTGGCTCCACACCGAGACGCCAGAGCCGCAGAAGGAATGGGCGCAGACGCCGGAGGACCGCTCCAACCTCGACGGCCTCTACGAGTGCATCCTGTGCGCCTGCTGCACGACCAGCTGCCCGTCCTACTGGTGGAACGGCGAGAAGTATCTCGGCCCCGCCGCCCTGCTGCAGGCCTACCGCTGGCTGGTGGACACCCGTGACGAGGCGGCCGGCGAGCGGCTGGACGCGCTGGAGGACCCTTTCAAGCTCTACCGCTGCCACACCATCATGAACTGCGCCCAGGTCTGCCCCAAGGGGCTGAACCCCGCGAAGGCCATCGCGGGCATAAAGCGGATGATGGTCGAACGGGTGGTGTGACGCCCGCCTGAAACTCCGTCGTCCTCGGGCTTGACCCGAGGACCGAGCTGTCTGCCGTTCCACGACGGATGTGGCGCGCGAACGGCTCCCGGCCCTCGGGTCAAGCCCGAGGGCGACGGGGTCGGATCAGGCGTCCTCGTCGAAGCGGTTGGCGATGAGTTGGCAGAGGGCGTCGAGCGCCGCCTCGGCGTCCGGCCCCTCGGCCTCGATCTCCACCTCGGAGCCCTGGCCGGCGGCGAGCATCATCAGGCCCATGATGGACTGGGCGTCCACGGTCTGGCCGTCGCGGGTGACGCGCACCTCGGCGTCGAACTGGGCGGCGCACTTGACGAACTTGGCGGAGGCGCGGGCGTGCAGGCCGCGCTGGTTGACGATGGGGGCGGTGCGGCGGAGCAGGTCGCTTGTCACTTCTCGCCCGCCAGCACGTAGGAAGCCACGGAGATGTACTTGCGCCCCGCCTCCTGCGCGGCGGCCACGCAGGCGTCCAGCGGCTCGCGGCCGCGCACGCTGGCCAGGCGGATCAGCATGGGCAGGTTCAGCCCGGCGATCACCTCGGCGTGCGTCTCGCCCATCACGGAGATGGCGAGGTTGGAGGGGGTGCCGCCGAACATGTCGGTGAGCAGCAGGGCCCCGTCCCCCTCGTCCACGGCGCGGGAGGCGGCGACGATCTCGGCGCGGCGGCGCTCCATGTCGTCCTCGGGCCCGATGCAGATGGCGCGCACGTTCCGCTGCGGGCCGACCACGTGCTCCATGGCCGCGACGAACTCCTCCGCCAGCCGGCCGTGGGTGACGATCACCAGTCCGATCAACAGAACCATTCCCCGCGAACCGCGGCCGCGGCGCTCACCGGGCGCTCCTTACGCCCGCCTCCGGGCGAGTCAAACGGCTGCGCCCAGCAGGAGGCGCAGGCGGGCGGGCGCCGCGCCGTCAGGTCGCAGGGTGTGGCGCGGCAGGCGCACGTCGGCCACCTCCGCCCAGTCGGGGTCGGGCTGGCGGTGGGCGGGCTCGCCGAGGTCGATGGCCAGCGCGACCCGCGCGAACGGCAGGGGCGCCAGCCGGGCCATCCCCTGCCCGCGCAGCTCGGCGAGGCCGCAGAGCGCGGCGGGGGCGCGGCCCCAGGCCCGGCCGCCGCTGGCCCACGCGACCACCCGGTCGTCGGCGACGAGGCGCCAGCCCGCCTCCACCAGCCGCAGCGCCAGGTCGGTCTTACCCCCGCCGGAAGGGGCGCGCAGCAGCACGCCGCGCCAGGCGCCGTCGAGGCGCAGCGCCACCAGGGTGGCGTGCAGCGGCGGCGCGGGGCTCAGGCCCGGCGCTCCGCCGCGCGTTCCGGCAGCCGCACGGTGAAGCGGGCGCCGCCTTCGGGCCGGTTGGCCGCGCAGATCGCGCCGCCGTGCGCCTCCACGATTTGGCGGGCGATGGAGAGCCCCAGGCCCGAGTGCCCGCCGAAGGCCGAGCCGCCGGGCGCCCCCTTGGGCCGGTTGGTGTAGAAGCGCTCGAACACCGTCTCCAGGTTCTCCGGCGGCATCCCCGGCCCGTCGTCGTCCACCGTGACCACGGCCAGCCCGGCTGTCCGCACCAGCGCGATGCGCACCTCGCCGCCGGCGGCGCTGAACGACCGGGCGTTGTCGATCAGGTTTCGGAACACCTGGCCGAGCGGCCCCTCGCGGCCGAGCACCTCGACCGTCTCCCCGTCGTCCCGCAGCCGCACGGGCGGGCCGCGCCCGTCGCCGGCGTAGAGGTCGACGATGTCGTGCAGGAACCGGCCGAGCGCCACCGGCCGCGGCGCCTCGCGCGAGAGCTCGGCGTCCAGGCGCGACGCGTTGGCGATGTCGGTGATCAGCCGGTCCAGCCGCTTCACGTCCGCCTGGACGATGGCGACGAGCCGCTCGCGCTTGGGCCCCTCGGGCGCCAGGCTCAGCGTCTCCAGCGCCGAGCGGATGGAGGTGAGGGGGTTCCGGATCTCGTGCGCCACGTCGGCGGCGAAGCGCTCGATGGCGTCCATGCGCGCCGACTGCGCGTCGGTCATGGCCTCCAGCGCCCGGGTGAGGCCGCCCACCTCGTCCTGCCGCGCGGCGATGTCGGGCAGGGAGATGGCGCGGGCGCGCGACAGGCGCACCGAGTCCGCCGCCCGCGCCAGCCGCAGGATGGGCCGGGCCACCAGGGTGTTGAGCAGCAGCGAGGAGATCAGCGTCGCCCCCACCGCGATGCCGATGAAGGGCAGGAGCGCCCGCCGCTGCGCCCACAGGGTGCGGTCCACGTTGCCGGTCTCCAGCGTCAGCACGCCGACCACCGCCTTCACGTTCTGCAGCGGCAGGGAGACGCTGACCGCCCGGCCGCCCGCGCTGGACAGGCGCACGCCAGAGACCGCGCGGCCGGTGAGCGCCAGCCGCACCTCCGCCCGCTCGGCGTCGCGCGCCCGCTCGGCGCGCCGGGCGTCCTCTCGCTGGCGGCGCTCGCCCCACCAGGCGAGGGGGCCGGAGCGGGGGCGGGCGGGGGGCAGGGGCCGCTCCAGGATCTTGTCGGCGATCACGTCGGTGTCGGCCACCAGCTGGCCGGCGGCGTCGTACAGGCGCGCCCGCTCGGTGCGCGGCACCTCCATGAAGCGCAGGATCTCGGCGGCGGCGGCCGTGTCGAGCTCGGGCCGCGGCTCGCCGCGCGAGGCGGCGGTGACGATCACGTAGCTGATCAGCTGGTTCTGCGTGGCCAGGGCGTCGATCTGCGCCCGGATCAGCCCGCGCCGGCTCTCGTTCAGCACCAGCGCCGCCACCACGAGCACCAGCAGGCCCGCGAGGTTCAGCCCGAGGATCAGCACGCCCAGCTTGGAGGCGGCCGTCCGCTCCCTCAGCCGCCCGATCCAGGCTCCCGCCCGGCGGAGGCGGTCAGACCTCGCGGTAGCGGTAGCCGACGCCATACAGGGTCTCGATGGCGTCGAACTCCGGATCCACCTGGCGGAACTTCTTGCGCATCCGCTTCACGTGGCTGTCGATGGTGCGGTCGTCGACGTACACCTGGTCGTCGTAGGCGGCGTCCATCAGGTTGTCGCGGCTCTTCACGAAGCCGGGCCGCGCGGCCAGGGCCTGCAGCAGCAGGAACTCGGTCACGGTCAGCTTCACCGGCCGGCCCTCCCACAGGCAGTCGTGGCGGGCGGGGTCGAGCGTGAGCCTGCCGCGCTTCAGGGGCTTGGCCTGGCTCGCGGCGTCTTCGACGCCCCAGGCGTCGCCGCCGTCCTCCCTGTCTTCCGCGTCCGCCCGGGCGCGGCGCAGCACCGCCTTCACGCGCTCCAGCAGCAACCGCTGGCTGAACGGCTTGTGCATGTAGTCGTCGGCGCCGAGGTTGAAGCCGAGGATCTCGTCGATCTCCTCGTCCTTGCTGGTGAGGATGATCACGGGCGTGTCGCGCGTCTGGCGCAGGCGCCGCAGCACCTCCATGCCGTCCATGCGGGGCATCTTCACGTCGAGGATGGCCAGGTCCGGCGGATCGCGCTCCAGCGCCTCCAGCCCGCTGGCGCCGTCGTTGTAGGCGCTCACCGTGTGGCCGTGGCTCTCCAGCGCCATGGTGACGGAGGTGACGATGTTCTCGTCGTCGTCCACGAGCGTGATCTGCGCCATGCCCGCAGATAGGCTTCCGCCCCCGGCTCCAGCAAGGGGCGGGCTTAAGCGGGGGGTAAGCGCGGCGAGGCCACGGTGGCGGGATGGGCGCAGGGGCGGTCCACTACGAGCTGTTCGTGCGGCGTCGGCCGGCCGACGACTGGGCGCTCGACCATGTGGGCGAGGGCCGCCAGGCCATGCTGGCCGACGCCGAGGCGGCGCTCGCCGAGCGCCGGGCCGCCGCCGTGCGCCTGGTCAAGGAGCGCTACGACGAGGCGACGGGCCGCTTCTCCTCTGTGGTGGTGCTGGAGAAGGGCGAGCCCGCGCCCAAGCGTGCGTCCGCCACGCGCCGGGTGGACGCGGCGCCGCCCTGCACCGGCCCCGCCGACCTGCACACCGCGCACGCCCGCGAGCGCATCGGCCGGCTGCTGGAGCCCTTCCTGCTGCGCCGGCGCGTGACGCCCTGGGAGCTGCTGCACCGCCCCGACCTGGCGGAGGATCTCGAGGCCTCGGGCGCCGAGGTTCTGGGCGCCGTCCAGCGCCTGGCCGTCGCCGAGGCGCAGGCCCGCGGGGTGGGCGTGCACGAGATGGTCCGCGCCTTCCAGACGCTGGCCGACCGGGCGCTGGAGCGGCTGGTGCGAGAGGGCCGGCGGCGGGTCGCGCCCGAGGTGGACGCCGCCAACTTCGCCGTGACCGCCGGCCGCCTCGCCGGCCACGCCGACGGCGTGTGGCTGCTCAGCCTGGGGGTGGCGGGCCGCCTGGCGGACGCGGGCTGGGCGCAGAAGCTCGCGCTCGCCGCCGAGCTCCTGGAGTCGGCGCCGCAGCTCGGGCCCGCGCGCTCACTGGCGCATCGGGTGCTGGAGCCCCTCCTGACCGAGCTCCTGGCCGGCCCCGCGCCGCTGGAGGCGGTGCTGCCCGGCGCGCCGGACCCGGGCGCCCGCCTGGGCGTGCTCACCCGCCTGGCCGCGCCCGGCGAGGCGGCCCAGCTGGCGGGCCTCGGCGGCGACCTGCTGCGCGGCCTGCCCGAGCTCGACGGCGCCCTCGCCCGCCTGGGCGAGCGGATCGGCGACCCCGCCTTCACGCCGCTTCAGCGCGCCCTGGCGGGGCGCGTGCTGCGCGAGCTGGACGGGCCGCGGCGTCTGCGGCCCTCCGACCCCGACGGCGAGATCGAGCTGCTGCGCGCCCTGGCCGCCGTGCTCACCACCGGGGTGGGGCGGCTGGTGGCGCGCGAGGACGTGCAGGCCGCCTTCACCGCCAGCTCGCGCCGGCTGGTCTCCGCCGACTTCGTGGCCCTGTTCACGGCCCGCCGCGGCTCCGCCCTGGCCGAGGCGCGGGCGCTGGTGCGCCTGTGCGAGAACGTGACGGGGGTGATGAACAAGCGCCAGGGCGCGCGCTGGCTGCTGGGCGTGCTGCAGTCGCTTCGCTTCGAGACGGAGGTGCGCGCCGGGCCGGAGACGCCCTCCGCCCGCCTGGCGGCCCTGGCGGGGCTGCAGCGCGCGGCGGCCGGCGCCGACCTGCCGGAGCCGGAGGGCCGGGCCACGGCGACGCGCATCGGCGAGGCGGGCGGCTGGGTGGAGGCGGACGCCGGCGTGGCCGCCGCCATCGCTCGAAGCGGGGCGCCGCCGCTGGTGCGGGCCGCCGCCCTCGCGCGCCTGGCGGCGGGCGAGGCGGCCCCGCTCGGCCCCGCGGCCGACCGCGCGCGGGACGAGGCCCTGCGTCTGCTGCGCCGACCGGAGGTGCGGGCGGCCATGGCCGGGGCCCCCGAGACGGACGAGATCCTGAGAGGCCTCGCCGCCCGCTGATCTCCTCCACGCCGTAAGGGAGCACCGGCGAAGCCGGTGAAGGGCCGGCCGGCGCAGCCGGACGGAACACCGCTTGGATGAGGCTTCCGCGTGCTCTCGCGGCCCCTCCGGCCCGCTGGGCCGCCTCCCCATCTGCGAGGAGGAGGCTCAGGTCGTCAGTGCGCCCGCGCGGCCCTCAGCCCCTCGATCTCCTCCTTGAGCTTCAGCTTCTGGCGCTTCAGCTCTGAGACCCGCACGTTGTCCGCGCCGGGTCGGCGCGCCTCCGACTGGATGGCGGTCTCCAGCGACTGGCGGCGGGAGTCGAGTTCGCGGATCCGGGCTTCGATGGCCATGGGCGCCTCCTCTATGGACGATCGCGATGGAAGCACTCCAGCGCCCCGCTGTCGTCTCACGGCTGCGTGATCGGCGGTCGGAGGGCGGCGCATTTCCCCGGCGCCTCGCGTTTGGTATGAGCGCCTCGTGTTGCGGCGCCGGGTGCTTCGGGGGCGATGAACGACGACGATCCGCCCCCGGGCGCCTTCCCGGGCGGCGCGCGCCTGGACGAGGCCACGGCGCGCCGCCGCCTGGCGCAGCTGCGCGTGGAGCACGAGGATCTGGACGCCTCGGTCCAGGCGCTGGAGCTCACCGGCCACACCGACCAGATCCGCATCGCCCGCCTGAAGAAGCGCAAGCTGATCCTGCGCGACGAGATGGCCCGGCTGGAGGACGCCCTGACGCCGGACATCATCGCCTAGGCGGGCGGCGCGCCTACAGCAGCCGCGTCCGCAGGGCCTGGCTCAGCGCGTCGATCAGGGTCACCGCGATGACGATGACGATGGCGATGGCCGCCGTCTGCCCATAGGCGAAGGCGCCGATGCTCTCGAACAGGAGCTGGCCGATGCCGCCGGCGCCGATCAGGCCCAGCACGGTGGCCGAGCGCGAGTTCGACTCGAAGCGGTACAGGGCGTAGCTGGTCCACAGGGGGGCGACCTGGGGCAGCACGCCCCAGACGATCTCGTGCATCCGGGCGCCGCCCGTGGCGCGCACGCCCTCCACCGGGCGGGGGTCGATGGACTCCACCGCCTCCGAGAAGAGCTTGGCGAGCACGCCGCCGGTGTTCAGCGCCAGCGCCATCACGCCGGCGAAGGGCCCCAGGCCCACGGCCACCACGAACACCGTGCCGATCACCAGGTCCGGCACCGAGCGCAGCACGTTCATGAGGAGGCGCATCGGCTGCTGCAGCCAGGAGGGCGCCACGTTGCGCGAGCAGGCCAGGCCGAAGGGGATGGCGATCACCACCGCCACGAAGGTGCCCCACAGGGCGATCTGCACCGTGAGCCACATCTGCTGGGCGTAGAGCCAGCCCTGGCTGAAGTCGGGCTTCAGGAAGGCGCGGCCGAACTGGCGCATGCTGTCGCTGTTGGTGAAGAGCAGCGGCAGCTTGGACACCTCCACGTGGCCGAAGCTGTAGAGCAGCACCAGCGCCAGTCCGCCCCAGACCAGGAGGTCGAGCGCGCGCTGGCCCAGCGGGCGGACGGGCGGCGGCGGGGCGGCCCCGAGGTCCAGAGCAACGGCCACGCCTCAGCCGCCGATCTTCTCGACGGGCGGCGGGTTCGGGCCCGTCAAGGCGTCGAAGCGCGCCTGCGCCTCGGCCACCCGCCCGGCGTCGCCGCCGCGCTTGGCTTGCGCCAGGGCGTTGGAGGCCTCCATGATCCGCACGGGCAACAGGTAGCCGTTGTCCGACACGTCGAACCCCGAATAGGTCAGCACCTCCAGCACGCGCTTGCGGCGCGCCTGGTCGGGGCCGGGCGCCTTGCCGTAGCCGGCGAAGAAGTCGCGCAGCTTCTTGACCGTGGCCGCGTCCAGGTCGCCGCCGCGCACGACGATGGCGCTCTCCGGCAGGGGCGGGGAGACCCAGATGGTCTCCACCCTGGCCACCACGTCGGGGTTGGAGCGCTTGGCGAAGATCAGGCCCACCGAGTTGTTGGTCGCCACGTCGAGCACCCCGTTGGCCACCGACAGCAGGTTGGACTCGTGGCTGGCCGAGCGCACCTGCTTGAAGCAGGTGGAGGGGTCGATCCCCTTGGGCGTGAACAGGTAGGCCAGCGGCGCCAGCGTGCCCGAGGTGGACTTGGCGTCGCCCAGGCCGAAGTTCAGCGATCGGTCGCACTTCAGCACCCGGTCCAGCGTCACGCCCGAGCCGCGGCGCACGATCAGGTCGCTGGTGTAGGAGCCGCCCTGGCCGTTGGCGGCGCGCACGATCACCTGGCCGTCCGCCCGCCGCGCCGCCTCCAGCGAGGACAGGGCGGAGAACCAGCCCGCCTGCACCCGGTGCGCGCGCATGGCCTCGATCAGCAGGCTGTAGTTGCTGGCGAAGAAGGGCTTCACCACCAGCCCCGTCTCCTTGGTCAGGTCGGTGAGCAGCGGCTCCCACACCGAGCCCATGGACTGCTGGTTCTCCGCCGAGAGGATGGAGAAGCCGATCGGCTTGGCCGTGGTGCCCCAGGCCTCTGCCGGGCCGGAGCCCTTGGGCGTGCAGGAGGCGGCCCCGAGCGCGGCGGCGAGCGCCAGGGCGGCCGCGGCGGCGGCGCGGAGGGCGGTTCGCGGGGTCATGCGGGGTCTCCTCGGCCGTGCTCCTCGGCGAGCGCGGTGGGCACGGCGGGATGGTTCGGCAGGCCGGTGGGGGCGCCGGGGAGGGGGTGCGGGTCGGTGGCGTCCCACCCGGCGGCGGCCCAATCCGCGCCGAGGGCGTCCTCGATCTCCGGGCCGTAGATGTCGATCAGGAGCGCGCGGTCCAGGCCCGCGACCGGGCCGTCGTAGACCACCCGGCCCGCCTTGAGCGCCACCACGCGGCGGCAGTAGCGCAGGGCGTATTCCACGTGGTGCAGGGTCACCACCACGGTCAGCCCGTCCTGCGCGTTCAGCTCGCCCAGGGCGCCCATCACCCGGCGGGCGCTGACGGGGTCGAGGCTGGCGACCGGCTCGTCGGCCAGGATGGCCGTGGCGTGCTGCACCAGGCAGCGGGCGATGGCGCCGCGCTGCTGCTGGCCGCCGCTGAGCGTGTTGGCGCGCTGGCCGGCGTATTCGCTGACGCCCATGCGGTGCAGGGCGGCCATGGCCTCCGTCTTGCGGTCCCTGGGCCAGGCGCCGACCAGGCCCGCCCAGAAGCCGATCCGGCCGAGGGCGCCGATCATCACGTTGGTGAACAGCGTCAGCCGGCCCACCAGGTTGAACTGCTGGAAGATGAAGCCCACCCGGCGGCGCACGGTGCGCACCTGGTCGGTCAGCCGCCCGTTCTCCTGCACCGTGCAGCCCACCGCCTCCACGCGGCCGGGGCCCTCGTCGATGCAGGCCAGGCCGGTGAGCGTGCGCAGCAGGGTGGACTTGCCGGAGCCGGAGGGGCCGATCAGCGCGACCATCTCCCCCCGCTCCACGCGGATGGACACCCCGTTCAGCGCGCGGCGCTTGCCGAAGGTCTTGGAGACGTCGCGCGCCTCGAAGGCGACTTCGGCGGGCATGGGTGGTCCGGAGAAGGCGGCGCGCGAGTCCGCGGGTGCGGCCCTGCTTCTAAGCGGCCCCGCCCGGCCGCGCCAGGGGACTCAGGCCCACCCTCCCGCTCATCCCCGCGTGCACGGAGGTAAGGGAGTGGGGAGCTCAGGCCAGCACCGCGTCGGCGGCGTCCAGCGCGTCCTGCACGCGGCTGTCCGGCTGCTGCTGGGCGAGGGCGTCGCCCAGGGCGGCGAGCACCAGGCGCACGTGGCGGGGCGTGGCGCCTGCGCCCATAACGCCGATCCGCCAGGCCTTGCCTTTGAACACGCCCAGCCCCGCGCCGATCTCCACGCCGAAGCGCTCCAGCATGGCGGCGCGCACGGTGGCCTCGTCCACGCCCTCGGGCGCGGAGACCAGGTTCAGCTGCGGCAGGCGGTGCTCCGCCGCCACGGGCAGGGATAGGCCCAGCGCCTCCAGCCCCGCCGCCAGCGCCGCGTGCATGCGGGCGTGGCGCACGAAGCGGGCGTCCAGCCCCTCCTCGAAGGTGGCTGTCAGCGCCTCGTGCAGGCCGTAGAGGGCGTTCACCGGCGCGGTGTGGTGGTAGCTGCGCCCGCCGCCCGAACCGTCCCAGTAGTCCATCAAGAGGCCGAAGTCGTTCAGCCACGTGCGCGGCGGCGTCTTGCGCGCGCGGATCGCCTCCCGCGCCCGGGGGCCGAGCGCGAAGGGGGCGAGGCCGGGCGGGGCGGAGAGGCACTTCTGCGTGCCGGCGTAGAGCACGTCCGCCCCCCACTCGCCCGCGCGCACGGGCACGCCGGCCACCGCGGTCACGCAGTCCACCACCGAAAGCGCGCCGTGCTCGCGCGCCAGGGCGCACAGGGGCCCAGGCTCGGTGTGCACGCCCGTGGAGGTCTCGGCCTGGACGAAGGCGAGGAGCTTGGCGCGGCGCGCCCACAGGGCGGCCTCCACCTTCGCCGGATCCACCGGCTCGCCCCAGGCGTGCTCGACGCGCACGACTTCGGCGCCGAAGCGGGAGGCCATCTCGGCCAGGCGGCCGCCGAACACGCCGTTGACCGCCACCACGGCGACGTCCCCGGGCTCCAGGAGGTTGGCCATGGCCGCCTCCATGGCCAGGGTGGCGGGGCCGGAAAGGGGCAGGCAGGCGTGGTCGGGGGCGCGGAACAGGCGGGAGAGGCCGCCGCGCACCTCGTCCATCAGGGTGACGAAGGCGGGGTCGAGGTGGCCGATGGTGGGCCGCGCCATGGCCTGCAGCACGCGCGCCGGCGTCTCGGAGGGGCCGGGCCCCATCAGCACGCGGGCCGGCGGCTCGAACGACTTCATCAGCTCGGCTGTCCCCGCTTCACGAGGAGGTGATTAGGCCGGGGCCGCGGGGCGGTCCATGGTGCGGACCTTGGATGGAGGTCCAAACCCCTCGCGTCCGCCGCCCCCGCCCCGGCCCTCTCTCCTGGCCTTCGCGGGGGCGGCGGACGCGATCTTCTTCTCAGGGGCAGGCTGGGCTACGACTCCACCATGCCGACCATCGCCTGGGTCGACGGCATCCCGATCCGGATGTATTTCAACGATCACGCACCCGCACATTTTCACGCCTATCACGAAGGCGGCGAGGCGCGGATCGACATCGCGACGGGAGAGCTGATCAGCGGCCGGCTGAAGCCGACGGCGCATCGCATCCTGAAGGCGTGGACGCTGGATAATCGCGAGGCGCTGATGCAGAACTGGGACCGCGCTCGTCGCGAGCAGCCTCTGGAACACATTCCGAGCCACGCCGATGACTGAGGCCGCCGAGGTCCTGAACACCGACATCGTTCACGTTCGCCGCGCCAGGCGCCTGGGGCCGTACAGGCTGAGGCTGTGGTTCACCGACGGGACGGTGGGCGACTGGAACTTCTCCCAGCTGGCCGAGGGTGGTGGGCCCATGGTCGAGCCCTTTAAAGACCCGGCGTATTTCGATCGCGTCTTCATCGAGTTCGGCGCCCTAACCTGGCCCAACGGCTACGACTGGAGCCCAGAAGCGTTGCACGCCGACATGGCGGCTGCAGGCGCTCTAAGCTTCAAGGCGGAGGTCGCCTGACCGCGTTGTCGAGCGCGCCAGCGACGGGAAGCCTGACGTGGATACGCGCCGACCATCCGTTGGCGAGCTACGTGATCCCCGTCGGTCCGGACGTGCGGGCGGTCACAGCCCCTTGAGGATGCCCTCGACCATCTTCTTGGCGTCGGCGAACAGCATCATGGTGTTGTCGCGGAAGAAGAGCTCGTTCTCGACGCCGGCGTAGCCGCTGCCCATGCCGCGCTTGATGAACAGCACGGTGCGCGCCTTCTCCACGTCCAGGATCGGCATGCCGAAGATCGGGCTCTTGGGGTCGGTCTTGGCGCTGGGGTTGGTCACGTCGTTGGCGCCGATCACGAAGGCGACGTCGGCGGTGGCGAACTCGGCGTTGATGTCCTCCAGCTCGAACACCTCGTCGTAGGGCACGTTGGCCTCGGCCAGGAGCACGTTCATGTGGCCGGGCATGCGGCCGGCGACGGGGTGGATGGCGTATTTCACCTCCACGCCCTCCTCCTTCAGCTTGTCGGCCATCTCGCGCAGGGCGTGCTGCGCCTGGGCCACCGCCATGCCGTAGCCGGGCACGATGATCACCTTGGAGGCGTTCTTCATGATGAAGGCCGCATCGTCGGCCGAGCCTTGCTTGACCGGGCGCGTCTCCTTCGCGCCCTCGCCCGCCGCGGCGGCGTCCGCGCCGAAGCCGCCCAGGATCACGCTGACGAAGGAGCGGTTCATCCCCTTGCACATGATGTAGCTGAGGATCGCCCCCGAGCTGCCCACCAGGGCGCCCGTGATGATCAGCGTGGTGTTCTCCAGCGTGAAGCCGAGCGCCGCCGCCGCCCAGCCCGAGTAGCTGTTCAGCATGGACACCACGACCGGCATGTCGGCCCCGCCGATGGGAATGATCAGGGTGATGCCCAGCAGCAGCGCCAGGGCGAAGATCGCCCAGAAGGCCCACACGGCCGTCCCGCCGCTCAGGCACAGCACCGCCACCAGCACGACCAGCGCCACGGCGATGGCGATGTTCAGCAGGTGGCGACCGGGCAGCAGGATCGACGCCCCGCTCATGTTGCCGTTCAGCTTGGCGAAGGCGATCAGCGATCCGGTGAAGGTCACCGCCCCGATGGCGAGGCCGAGCGACAGCTCCACCAGGCTCTGCACCTTGATCCCGCCCTGGCCGTCGCCGATGCCGTAGGCGCCCGGCGTGTACAGGGCGGCCACGGCCACCAGGCAGGCGGCGAGGCCCACCAGGCTGTGGAAGGCGGCCACCAGCTGCGGCATGGAGGTCATCGCCACCCGCCGCGCGATCACCGCCCCCACGCCGCCGCCCACGGCGACGCCGCCCGCGATCAGCGCCAGCGTCAGCCCGTCCAGCGCGCCCTGTCCCCACAGGGTGGCGAGCGCGGTGCCGACGGCCAGCGCCATGCCGATCATGCCGAGCTGGTTGCCCCGCCGGCTGGTCACCGGGCTCGACAGCCCCCGCAGCGCCAGGATGAACAGCACGCCCGAGGCGAGGTAGAGGACGGCCGCGAGGTTGGCGTTCATTGGCCGGACTCTTCCTGCAGTAGCCGTTGGAGGTCGTCGATCAGGTTCGGAAGATCGTTGCGCACCGTCTTCACCACGGTCTCGGCGTCGATCTCAGGGTGCTCATGGACGATCAAATTGCGCATCCGCTTCGCCTGCCGGAGCGGCGGATGCGTTGCGGCCGCCGAGCCATCCGGCGACAGGTGCGACGCCGCCCCGCCGACCAGCGTCACCCGCCAGAGGACGGCGGAGAACTTCTCATCGTCCGCTTCCAAAGCCGCTGCGGACGCGTGGCCTAGGAAGCGGATCGCGGCTTCCGCATGCTGGATCATATGCCGAAAGCGGACCTCATCGTTCGGGCTCACACGCGTACAAGGTCTGCTTCCATCCGGGCTCGCATGTCCGGCTTCAACATCTTGGAGTTGATGAGCTGGACGTCGCGTCCGAGCTGGTCCTCCAGGAGGAGAGAGGCATCCGCCACCTTGAAGAGCGTGGTCCCTTCCATCCACAAGGAGAGCACGTCCACATCGCTGTCCGCGTGCGCCTCTCCGCGAGCGAGCGAGCCCACCACGCCGTACACCTCGACCTTGCAGCGGTCGCGCAGCTCATCGCGTCGCGCGCGGAGCACCGCCAGCACTTCGTCCAGCGAAGCGGGCCGCCG
Organism: uncultured Caulobacteraceae bacterium; assembly: GCA_964244065.1. Classification (GTDB taxonomy): domain Bacteria; phylum Pseudomonadota; class Alphaproteobacteria; order Caulobacterales; family Caulobacteraceae; genus JASLDZ01. Next base: position 36,336 of record CAXTHH010000005.1, read on the forward strand.
GCTCACCCCGCGCGCTCCTTCTTCTTGTACATGGCCAGCATGCGTTGGGTGACCAGGAAGCCGCCGAAGATGTTCACCGCGGCGAGGGCGGCGGCGACCGCGCCCGCGCCCTTGGACACCCAGACATTGGCCGTCAGCGCCCCGTCCGCCCCGTGCGCGGCGGCGGCCAGGAGCGCGCCCACGATGATCACCGAGCTCACCGCGTTGGTCACCGCCATCAGGGGCGTGTGCAGCGCGGGCGTCACGCTCCACACCACGTAGTAGCCGACGAACACGGCCAGCACGAAGATGGCCAGGCGGAACACGACGGGATCGACGGCTTCCATCAGGCGGCTCCGGTCAGGGCGGGGTGCACGATCGCGCCGTCGCGGACCACGACGGCGCCCTGCAGGATCTCGTCGTCCCACTGCGGGCCGAGCGCGCCCTCCTTGTCGATCAGCAGGGCGGCGAGGGCGACCAGGTTGCGGGCGTAGAGGGCGCTGGCGTCGGCGGCCACGCGGCCCGCCATGTTGGCGATGCCCACGATCGTCGCCCCGCCCGCCGCGGCCACCGCCTCGCCCGGGCGCGAGCCCTCGACGTTGCCGCCCTGCTCGACGGCGAGGTCCACCAGCACCGAGCCCGGGCGCATGGAGCCGGCCTGCTCGGCGCTCACCAGCCGGGGCGCGGCGCGGCCTGGGATCAGGGCCGTGGTGACGACGATGTCCTGCTTCCTGATGTGGTCCGAGACGAGGGCCGCCTGCTTGGCCTGGTACTCGGCGCTCATGGCCTTGGCGTAGCCGGCGGCGGTCTCGGCGGCGCGGAACTCGTCGTCGATCACGGCGACGAACTTGGCGCCCAGGCTCTCCACCTGCTCCTTGGCGGCAGGGCGCACGTCGGTGGCGGTGACCACCGCGCCGAGCCGCCGCGCCGTGGCGATGGCCTGAAGGCCCGCGACCCCGGCCCCCATCACGAACACCTTGGCCGCGGCCACCGTGCCCGCGGCCGTCATCATCATGGGCATGGCGCGCCCATAGGCCTGCGCCGCCTCGATCACCGCCCGATAGCCGGCGAGGTTGGCCTGGCTGGACAGCGCGTCCATGGCCTGCGCCCGGCTGATGCGCGGCACGAACTCCATGGCCAGGGCGTGCGCGCCCCGGGCGGCCACCGCCTCCAGCGCCGGGCGCGAGGCGTGCGGATCGAACAGGGCCACGGCCATCGCGCCGGCCCGGAGCGCGCCCGCCTCCTCCGGCTCGGGCGCGCGCACCTTGAACAGCAGGTCGGCGCCCGCGATCGCATCGGCGGCGCTGTCGGCCAGGCGGGCCCCGGCGGCCTCGTAGTCGGCGTCGGGATAGCTGGCGAGCGCCCCCGCGCCACGCTCCAGCACGACCGACGCGCCCAGCGCGGTCAACTTTCTGACGCTGTCGGGGGTGGCGGCCACGCGGGTCTCGCCCGCCCGCCGCTCCCTGGTCACCGCGATCGTCGCGCCCATCCGTCCCCGCTGAGAACCCAGGAGCGGAGCTTGGGCCGAGGCGCTAGGACTTGTCCAGGCTGGTGGGCGGCTTGCGCAGGGCCACCACGCCCGCGATCACCATGACGCCGGTGGGGACCAGCGCGCCGAAGAAGCCCACCCGCGTGCAGAAGAGCAGCGTCAGGAACAGCAGCAGCGCCGCCACGCCCAGCGAGCCCCACCGCACCAGCCCGTCGAACACGCGGTAGGTGGAGCGCTGCTCGGTGATCTCCATGGAGGCGGTGTCGTCGGAGGCGTGGGGCTGGGCGGCCATGGCTCGGGTCGTCCTGGAGTGGCGGTCGGCGGTCGGGCGCGGACCATAGGGTCGGGGGGCTGAACGCTCAACCCTGGCCGGCGTTCGCGCTAAGCACCGCCATGACCCCGACGCCCGCGCTGTCCCGCACCGCCTTCCTGATCGTGTTCGCGGTCTCGTTCGCGACGCAGGCCGGCAACCTGGGGCTGCAGTCGGTGCTGCCGCCCATCGGGCGGGCGGTGGGCATCCCCGACCCGCTGGTGGCGGGGATCTTCTCGCTCTCGGCGCTGCTGTGGACGCTGACCGCGCCCGTCTGGGCGCGGCGCTCCGACCGGGTCGGGCGCAAGCCGATGATCGCGCTCGGCCTCGCGGGGTTCGCCGTGTCCATGGCCGGCTGCGCCTGCGTGGTGCTGGCGGGGCTGCACCACCTCATCCCTGCGGCGGCCGTGTTCCTGGGCTTCACGGGGCTGCGGGCCATCTTCGGCGCGGTGGGGTCGGCGGCGAGCCCCGCCAGCCAGGCCTACGTCGCCGACCGCACCCCGCCCGAGTCGCGGACGGAGGCCATGGGCCAGCTCGCCGGGGCGACGGGGCTGGGCGCGGTGGTGGGGCCGGCGGTGGCGTCGCTGATCGCCGCCACGCCCCTGCTGACCCTCTCGACGCCCATGTTCGCCTTCGCGCTGCTGGCCGCCTCGCTCCTGCTCCTGGTCTGGCGCGGACTGCCCGAGGCCAAGGGCCCGCCCTTGCGTCCCCGCGGGAGGGCGGAGGTGATCGATGCGCCTGCAGGTCACGAGGGCCAGCCCGCCGCGCGCCGCGGCGTGTGGCGGGATCCGGCCGTCGCGCCCTTCCTGCTGTTCGGCTTCCTCGCCGCCTCCGCCCAGACGGTGAACACCTACACGCTCGGCTTCCACGTCATCGACAAGCTGGGAACGGGGCCGTTCGGCAGCCAGAAGCAGATCGGCCTCGCACTGATGGCCGGCGCCATGGCCACGCTCCTGGCCCAGTGGGGGCTGATCCGGCTGTTCCGCATGGGGCCGCGGCACCTGCTGCGCTGGGGCGCGGCCTTGGCCGGCGCGGGCAACATCGCCCTGGCGTTCGCGCCTTCGTACGAGACGGTGGTGTTCGCCTACGCGCTTGCGAGCCTGGGCTACGGCTTCGCCCGGCCGGGCTTCACGGCGGGCTCGTCGCTGGCGGCGGGAGACCGGGGGCAGGGCGCGGTGGCCGGGGCGGTGACCGCCATCTTCGGCTCCAGCGTGATCGTCACGCCGGTGCTGGCGGTGATGCTCTACGAGCGCTCGGCCCTGGCCCTCTTCCTGCTCAACGCGGGCGTGCTGATGGCGCTGACGCTCTACGCCTACCTGAACGGCGCGCTGCGCCGCTCGGGCGCGGCGCCGACCACCGACGCGGAGACCGCCCAGGCCGCGCTGGACTCCGCCGACGGCGGCGCGACGCCGTAGGAGCCGTAGGAGACGCCACTCCACGCGAGCTGTGGAGTCCGCGGAGCTTTCCGCTCATCCCCGCGAAGGCGGGGATCTCCGTCCGTGTGCGCGCGACGGCCGCTTCTCCGGCCCGAGATCCCCGCCTTCGCGGGGATGAGCGGCTGCAGTGAGGGGAAGGCGGAGGCTCCCTGGAGACCTAGACTAGACCTGCGCCTCGGCCCGCAAGCGGGCGATCAGCTCGCCGGAGAGGTAGCCGTCCGCCGGGAGGCCCCGGGCGGCCTGCCAGCCCCGGGCCGCCCGGCGGGTGCCCGCGCCGATCACCCCGTCCACACCGCCGGGGTCGAAGCCCAGGCGCTGCAGCGCGGTCTGCGCGCCGATGCGGTCGGCGAGGCTGGTGGGGCCTTCGGCCGGCCACGCCTGCACCAGCGGGCCCCCGCCCGCGAGCCGATCGGCCAGGATGCCCACCGCCAGGGCGTAGCTGGTGGAGTTGTTGTAGGTGCGGATCGCCATGTGGTTCGGAAAGGCCAGGAACCCGGGCCCGCGCCAGCCCATGGGCATCAGCAGCGTCGCCGCCGCCTCCGCGTCCGCCGGGCGGAAGCCGCCGCCGTCGGCCGTGCGCACCCCCAGGCTTCCCCAGTCGCGGACGTTGAGGGACTGCTGCTCGACGCGCAGGTACTCGAAGCCCTGGCGGGGCACGACCACCTCGCGCGCCCAGCTCTGGCCGGGGCGCCAGGCCGCCTTGCGGTTCAGGAAGTTGGCGGCGCTGGCCAGGGCGTCCACCGGCGAGTCCCAGATGTCGCGCCGCCCGTCGCCGTCGCCGTCCACGGCGAAGTTCAGGTAGTCCTCCGGCGTGAACTGGGTCTGGCCCATGGCCCCGGCCCAGGACCCCTTGAGCGTGGCGCGCGTGGCCTCGCCCCGCTGCAGGATCTGCAGGGCGGAGATCAGCTGGCTCTCGGCCCACGACGCGCGCCGGCCGCCGGCCGCCTGGGTGGCCAGCGAGCGGATCACGTCCATCTCGCCCGGCACGGCGCCGTAGGCGGACTCGATCCCCCACACCGCGCCCAGGATCTCCAGCGGCACGCCACGCTGCAGGGCGACGCCCACGCGCGGCCCCACCGCCTCCAGCCGCGTCCGCCCGGCGGAGACCCGCGCCTCGCTGACCGTGGTGGCGAGGTAGTCGCTGACCGGCTTGGAGAACTCGGGCTGGCGGCTGTCCAGCGACAGCACGCGCGGGTCGGGCGTCAGCCCCGTCAGCGCCCCGTCCACCAGGGCGGGGTCGAAGCCGCGGCCGATGGCGCGCAGGCGGAAGGCGGAAAGCCAGGCGCCGAAGGCCGCGTCGCCCCCGGGGGACGAGGCGTCGGACACGCCAAGGCCCCCGACGCCCTGCGGCTCGGGCGCGGCGGTCAGTCCGGTGAGGGCGGCCAGGAAGGCGCGGCGGTGCATGGCGGGGAGTGTAACGCGCTTTGGGGCGGAAGGGCGTCGGCGTTGACGCCCCGGGTGTTCACGACTATGAGACCGCCTCCCGTCCGCCGGCCCTGCGCCTGGCGGACGCTTTCGTTCCGATGCGCCGCTCGGCGCCTTTTCATCGCCGGGTGGTTCGCCATGAAGGTCCGCAGCTCGCTCAAGTCGCTCAAGTCGCGGCACAAGGACTGCAAGCTGGTCCGCCGCAAGGGCCGCGTCTACGTGATCAACAAGACCGACCCGCGGTTCAAGGCCAAGCAGGGCTGAGGCCCGCCGGCTCTTTGTCTCTCGTCGCCCTCGGACTTGATCCGAGGGCCGGGCGCCGGTCGTGCGCCGACCTTTCCATTCGCCTGACGAACGCGCGGCTCTCGGATCAAGTCCGAGGGCGACGGCGTGTCTGAGGACAGGGTTGTCCCGTGCGGCGACCTGTCCTGTGGAGAACCCGAGCCCGCCGTTGCCGGGGCGGGAGCGGCCCGCCTAGGGTCCGCGCCTCCCGCTCCCCACCCGAGTTCACGCCGTGGCCGACGACGCTTCCTTCAAGACCGATTTCCAGACGGACTTCGACGCCTCGCCCGACGTGCTGACCGCGGCGGCGCAGGGCCGGCTGAGGAGCTTCCTGGAGCGGATCGAGCGGTTGGAGGAGGACAAGGCGGCCGTGTCCAACGACCTTAAGGAGGTCTACGCCGAGGCCAAGGGCGAGGGCTTCGACACCAAGATCCTCCGCAAGGTCATCCGCCTGCGGAAGATGGACAAGGTCAAGCGCGACGAGGAGGAGGCGCTGATCGACCTCTACCTCTCCGCCATCGGCGGCCTCTGAAACGGAAGGCCCCTCTTCGGAGCGGGCCGGCCGACCCGCGGCTCGCCGCGCGCGAGGCCGCCAAGCGCGCGGCGCTGAACGCGCTCAAGCGCGCCAGGCGCCAGGCCGACAAGGCCGGGGTGGAGCTTTCCGAGTGGGAGGGCGGCTTCCTTCAGGACGTGGCCCAGCGGGTGAAGACCTTCGGCCGCGCCTTCGGCGACCCGGAGAAGGGTGCGCCCGGCCAGGCGCTCTCCGCCATGCAGGGCCGCAAGCTCAAGGAGATCACGGCCAAGGCCAAGGGCGAGGACAAGCCCCGGCGCTTCGGCCGCCGCGCGCCCCCGCCGAAGCCCGGCGAAGACTCTGGCGAAGATTAGCCACGTCGCCCCCTCTCTCCGACGGAGCGGGGGTGGCGGCCTTGTTGCTGGCGACGTATCCCTGCGGTCATGCTCGACGATCTGAAGGCCAACAACCGCGCCTGGGCCGCGCGCATGGTGGAGCGCGATCCCGACTTCTTCAGTCGGCTCAAGGACCAGCAGGCGCCGCAGTACCTGTGGATCGGCTGCTCCGACAGCCGGGTGCCCGCCAACCAGATCACCGGGCTCGACCCCGGCGAAGTGTTCGTGCACCGCAACGTGGCCAACATCTGCTCGCCGCAGGACGCCAACTTCCTCTCCGTGCTGCAGTACGCGGTTGAGGTGCTCAAGGTGCGCCACGTGCTGGTGGTCGGCCACTACGGCTGCGGCGGCGTGGCGGCGGCGGTGGACGGCAAGCGGCGGGGCCTGGTCGACCACTGGCTGCATCCCATCCGCGAGACCCACGCCGCGCACCGCAGCGAGCTGGAGATGCTGCCCGACGACAAGGCGCGCCACGACCGGCTCGTCGAGCTCAGCGTCATCCGCCAGGTGCGCAACGTGGCCAGCGACGTGTTCGTGCAGGACGCCTGGGCCGCGGCCCGGGAGCTCTCCGTCCACGGCTGGGTCTACTCCATCGCCGACGGCCTCGTGACCGACCTGGACGTCACCGTCTCCAGTGCGCTGGAGTGCGAGCGCCTGCGGGCGGCCACCCTGGATTGACGGCCGTCCCCTCGCTGCGGGCAAGGCCGCCCGGCGGGGCTGGCCCGTGGGCGCCCAGGCGGTAAGGTCACGCGACGTGACCGACCCCCTCGCCCCTCGCCCGCCGCCCGCGCCGCCGGCCGCCGCCCCGCGCCGGCGCGTGCTCGTGGTCGGGGCGACCGGCTCGGCAGGGGGCGCGACCGTGCAGGCGTTGCTGCGCCAGGGGCATGAGGTCGCCTGCCTCGTCCGGTCGTCCTACGGCCCGGGGGGGCGCGACGCCGCCTCGCCCCGGCTGGCGAGGCTGGCGGGGGCGGACCTGCGCTTCGGCGACGCGGCCGACCCCGCCTCCCTCGCGCGCGACGCCTTCCGCGGCGAGGCGTTCGACGCGGTCGTCTCCTGCCTGGCCTCGCGCACGGGCGCGCCGCACGACGCCTGGGCGATCGACCACCGGGCCAACCTCGCCGTGCTGGAGGCGGCCAAGGCGGCCGGCGTCGGGCACTTCGTCCTGCTGTCGGCCATCTGCGTGCAGAAGCCGAAGCTCGCCTTCCAGCACGCCAAGCTCGCCTTCGAGGCGGCGCTGACGGCGTCCGGCCTGCGGTGGTCGATCGTGCGGCCGACCGCCTTCTTCAAGTCGCTGTCCGGCCAGATCGAGCGGGTGCGGCGCGGCCAGCCGTTCCTGATGTTCGGCGACGGACGCCTCACCGCGTGCAAGCCGATCGGCGACGACGACCTGGGCGACTTCATCGCGGGCTGCCTGGACGACGAGGCGCGCTGGAACGCCATCCTGCCCATCGGCGGCCCCGGCCCGGCGATCACCCCGCGCGAGCAGGGCGAGCGCCTGTTCGCCCTGCTCGGCCGCCCGGCGAGGCTGCGGAGCGCGCCGGTGGCCGTGCTCGACGCGGCGATCGGCCTGCTGTCGCTGCTGGGCCGCGTATCCCCCCGACTCGCGGACAAGGCCGAGCTGGCGCGCATCGGCCGCTACTACGCCACCGAGTCCATGCTGGTGCTGGACCCGGCGACCGGCCGCTACGACGCCGAGGCGACCCCCTCCACCGGCTCGCAGACCCTGTTCGACGCCTACGCCGACATCCTGGCCGGCGCCCCCGCCCCGGACCGCGGCGAGCACGCCGTGTTCCGGGGCGGCGGCTAGGGCGTGGGCTCGATGCGTCCTCCAGATGCGCGCTGCCGGCGCCAGCCACACGCCCTTGCGGCTCCAGCGGTTGTAGACCGTCGCGTACCGGCCGTAGCGCTCCGGCAGGTCACGGCAGGGCAACCCGGTTGAGTGCAGACCCTAGGCCTTGGGCGCGTCCGGCTGCCGGTCGGGATGGGCGGCCTGGAAGGCGGGCAGGGCGGCGCAGCGGGCCTCGATGGCGAGCAGCCGCGGGAAGCGCTCGACCTCGACGCCGAAGCGGCGCGCGCCGAGCAGCTGGGTGACGAGGTACAGGTCGGCGAAGGTCACCGCGTCGCCGTAGGCGTGCTCGCCGCCGTGTTCGCCCACCAGGGCGTCCAGCGCGCCGAGCCCGCGTCCGATGAAGCCGCCGACGAAGCGCTGGATCCGGGCGCCGTCCGCCTCGAAGCCGGCGGCGAGCTCGCGCGTCACGATCAGGTTCTGCAGCGGGGTGATGTCGCAGGCCACCAGCGCGCTCATGGCCCGCACGCGCGCCCGGCCCAACGCGTCCGCCGGCAGCAGCGGCGGCGAGGGGGCGACCTCCTCCAGCCACTCGAGAATGGCCGGCCCCTGGGTGAGGACGACGCCGTCCGCCACCAGCACGGGGACGCGGCCCTGGGGGTTCAGCGCCAGGTGGGGCTCCGCATGCTGGTCGCCCGCGACGATGTTCACCGGGTGGACCCGGTACGGCAGTCCCTTCCAGGCCAGGGCGATGCGGACGCGCCAGCTGGGGCTGGAGCGCCAGTAGGCGTGGAGTTCCAGGTCCATGCGCGCCTCAGACCACGGTGAAGGCCACGGGCGGCAGGTCGGCGACCCGGCCTTCCACGCGCTGGCCGCGGGCGATCGCGCCGACGCCTTCCGGCGTGCCGGTGAAGATCAGGTCGCCGGCCTTGAGCTCCCACAGCCGCGACGCCTCGGCGATGATCTCCGGCACGCTCCAGATCATGTCGGAGAGGTCGGCCGACTGGCGCGCCTCGCCGTCCACGGTGAGCGCGATGGCGCCGCCGGGCGCCGCGGCGCCCTCCGCGCGGCGGATCGACCCCAGCGGGGCGGAGCCGTCGAAGGCCTTGGCCGCGTCCCACGGCTGGCCGCCCTTCTTGGCCAGGCCCTGCAGGTCGCGCCGGGTCAGGTCCACCCCCGCGGCGTAGCCGAACACGCAGCCCAGCGCCTCGCCCGCCGCGATGTCGCGGCCGCCTGAGCGCAGCGCGATCACCAGCTCGATCTCGTGGTGCAGGTCCTGCGTCGCGCTGGGATAGGGCACGTCGGCGCCGCCGGTGACCACCGCGTCCGCGGGCTTGGTGAAGAAGATCGGCGGGTTGGCCTTCTCGTCGCCGCCCATCTCGCGCACGTGCGCGCCATAGTTGCGGCCCACGCAGAAGATGCGGCGGACGGGGAAGTCGCCCCCGCCCTCCACGGGCGCGATGGGCGCGGGCGGGCGAGGCAGGACGAGGTCGGACATGCGCGCCGCCGTAGCGCAGCGGCCACGCGCGCGCCAGCCTGGCCACATTTCCGCCGTTTCACTTGAAGCGGAGGCGCGCGCCGGGCACGGATGGCGGACAGGTCGTCGGAACGCTCGTCCATGCTGCAGATCACCGGCCTCAGCCACGTCTACGACAACGGCGTCCGCGCGTTGAGCGAGGTGAACCTGTCCATCGCGCCCGGGATGTTCGGGCTGCTGGGGCCGAACGGCGCGGGGAAGTCCTCGCTGATGCGCTGCGTGGCCACCCTGCAGACGCCCACCAAGGGCGCCATCCGCTTCGACGACGTGGACGTGCTGGCCGACCCCGCGGCCCTCCGCCGCGTGCTCGGCTACCTTCCGCAGGATTTCGGCGTCTACCCGCGCGTGTCCGCCTACGAGATGCTGGACCACATGGCCGTGCTGAAGGGCGTCACGGACCGCGCCGACCGCAAGGGCGAGGTGGAGCGCCTGCTCGACCAAGTGAACCTGTGGAACGTGCGCAAGAAGGCGCTGGCCGGCTTCAGCGGCGGCATGCGCCAGCGGTTCGGCATCGCCCAGGCGCTGATCGGCGGCCCGCGGCTGGTGGTGGTCGACGAGCCCACCGCCGGGCTCGACCCCGAGGAGCGCAACCGCTTCCTGAACCTCTTGGCCGAGATCGGCGAGGGCACGGTGGTCATCCTGTCCACGCACATCGTGGAGGACGTGGCCGACCTGTGCCCCGCCATGGCGGTGATCTGCGACGGACGCATCGTGCGCACGGGCGCCCCCGCCGAACTGACCGCCGAACTGCAGGGCCGCGTGTGGAAGAAGACGGTCGACAAGGCCGAGCTCGCCGAGCTGCGCCAGCGCTGCGACGTGATCTCCACGCGCCTGCACGGCGGTCGCACCCAGGCGCACGTGCTGTCCGACGCCGATCCCGGGGCCGGTTTCCTGCCCCAGACCAGCGCGCTGGAGGACGTGTACTTCGCCGCCCTGCACGGCGTGCGCGGGCGGCCCCGCGCCGCCGCCGCCGCGCGCTGAGCGCCCCGTGCTTCCCTCCGTCGCCGGCTTCGAGTTCCGCCAGCAGCTGAAGACTCCCGTGTTCTGGATCGCGGGCGTCCTGTTCCTGCTGTTCTCGTTCCTGTTCGTCACCACCGACACCCTGCGGGTCGGCGGCATGGGCGCGGTCAAGAAGAACGCACCCTACGCCATCGAGCTCATCTCGCTGACCATGGGCGTGTTCTACATGTTCGTGACCACCGCTTTCGTGGCGGGGGTGGTGGTGCGCGACGACGAGACGGGGTTCGGCCCCATCCTGCGCTCGACCCGGATCACCAAGGGCGCCTACCTGTACGGCCGGTTCGCCGGCGCCTTCGCCGCGGCGGCGCTGGGCTTCCTGTTCGTGCCGCTGGGGCTGTTCCTGGGCTCGCTGGCGCCCTGGGTGGACCGCGGGAAGCTCGTCCCGTTCCTGCCGGGCGCCTACGCGTACGCCTATCTGGTCTGGGGCCTGCCCACCGCCTTCGCCACGGGCGCGCTGCTGTTCGCGCTGGCCACCGCCACGCGCTCGATGATGGCCACCTACCTGGGCGTGGTCGGCATCCTGGTGCTGTTCTACCTGACGCGCACGGTGGTGACGCGGCTGAGCCTGCAGGGGCTCTCGCCCTACCTCGACCCCTTCGGCGCGGGGGCGTTCGCCGCGGCGACGCGCTACAGCTCCACCGCCGAGAAGAACACCCTCACCAGCGGGCTCGGTCAGGCGCTGCTGCTGGCGCGCCTGCTCTGGGTCGGCGTGGGCGGCGCGGCGCTGGCGGCGGCCTACGCCCTCTACCGCACCGAGGCGCGCGCGCCTCGCCGCCGCCGGCGCGAGGACCGCGCGCGCGAGGCCGCCTCCGCCGCCCCGGCGGAGGTCCGCTCCGCCGCGGCCGATGCGCCCGCCCGCCCGCGGCACGACCGGCGGGCGGCGCTGGCGCAGTTCGCCCTGCGCACGCGGTTCGAGGCGGCGCTGGTGCTGCGCTCGCCCGCGTTGCTGGTGCTCCTGGCGGTGGGCCTGATCAACGCCCTGGCGAACCTGTGGCTCTCCGACGGCGCGCTGTACGGCTCGCCGCTGCATCCGGTGACGCGGATCATGGTCAACGGCTTGCGGGGCAGCTTCGCCGTGATCCCCATGATCGTGGCCGTCTACTATGCGGGCGAGCTCGTCTGGCGCGACAAGGACCGGCGGCTGGAGGAGATCGTGGGCTCGACCCCCGCGCCCGACTGGTCGTTCGCCTTCCCCAAGATGTTCGCCATCGCCCTGGTGCTGCTGGCGCTGATGGGGGTGGGCGTGCTGGCGGGCGTGGTCGTGCAGCTCGGCAAGGGCGGAGCGACGCCGGACCTGTTGGCCTACCTCGGCTGGTTCGTCCTGCCGCAGACGGTGCTGGCCGTGCAGTTCGCGGTCCTGGCCGTGTTCCTGCAGACGATCGCGCCGCACAAGTTCGTCGGCTGGGGCCTGATGCTGGGCGTCCTCGTCCTGCAGATGGTCGCCGACGGGCTGGGACTGGACCACAACCTGTACCTGTACGCCCAGACCCCGTCTGAGCCGCTGTCGGACATGAACGGCGCCGGGATCTTCGGCGTCGCCGGCTGGTGGTTCCGCGCCTACTGGACCGCCGTGGCGCTGGCGCTGGCGCTGCTCAGCTACGGCCTGTGGCGGCGGGGCGCGCAGACCGCGCTGCGCCCGCGCCTGGCCCGCCTGCCGCGGCGGCTGGGGCTTGTGGGCGCCCTGGCGCTGGGCTTCGCGGTGACGGCCGCCGTCGCGCTGGGCGCCTTCATCTTCGTCAACACCGACGTCTGGAACGTGCACCACACGCGGCAGGACGACGAGAAGCGCCTCGTGGCTATGGAGCGCGCGCTCGGCCGCTTCGCGGACCTGCCGCAGCCCAAGATCACCGCCGTCTCCCTCAACGTGGACGTCCGTCCGCGCGAGCTGTCGGCCACGACGCGCGGCAGCTACCTGATCGTCAACGACACCGCCGGCCCCATCCGCGACCTTCACCTGCAGTTCGCCCGCTTCCTGCGCATCAAGGCCCTGTCGGTGGAGGGCGGCCGCCCCTCGCAGACCTACGAGCGGTTCGACCACCGCGTGTTCGCCTTCGACACCCCCATGGCCCCCGGCGAGACCCGCCGCGTGTCGTTCGAGACGCGCTTGGCCCAGCGCGGCTTCCGCAACAGCGACAACATCCGCGAGATCGCCGGCAACGGGACGTTCCTGCTGATCGACCGCATCGCGCCCACCCTGGGCGTCAGCCGCAGCGGCTTCCTGCAGGACCGTGACAAGCGCCGCCGGTTCAAGCTGACGCCGGTCGACATCCGGCCGCCCAGGCTGGAGGACGACGCGGCCCGCCGCTTCAACGCCCTGCGCCGCGACGCCGACTTCATCCGCTCGGACGTGACGGTCGCCACCGACGCCGACCAGACGCCCATGGCCCCCGGCTACAAGACGCAGGACGTGACCCTGGACGGCCGCCGCACCGCCCGCTTCGTCAGCGACTCCCCGTTCCTGCCGGTCATCGCCGTGCAGTCCGCCCGCTACGCCGAGGCCAAGGACCGCTGGCGCGACGTGGAGCTGAGCGTGCTCTACGACCCCAAGCACGCCTGGAACGTGCGCCGTATGCTGGACACGCTGAAGGCGGGGCTGGACTACGACACCGCCGCCTTCGGCCCGTACCAGTTCCGGCAGATGCGCATCGTGGAGTTCCCCGACTACGCGCAGTTCGCCATCAGCCTTCCCAACACCGTGCCCTACTCGGAGGGGATCGGCTTCGTGCTCAAGCCGCCCGCGGACCCTCGCGCCTCCGACAAGATCGACATGGTCACCTACGTGACCGCGCACGAGCTGGCGCACCAGTGGTGGGCGCACCAGGAGACGCCGTCTGACCAGCAGGGCGCCGCCGCGGTCACCGAGAGCCTGGCCCAGTACACCTCGCTGATGCTGATGGAGCGGCTGTACGGCCCCGACCAGATCCGCCGCTTCCTCAAGTACGAGCTCGACCGCTATCTGCGGGGCCGCGGCTCGGACAGTCGGGACGAGCTGCCGCTCGCCCGCGTCGAGAACCAGCCGTACATCCACTACGCCAAGGGTTCGCTGGTCATGTACCGGCTGAAGGACGAGCTGGGCGAGGCGACCGTGAACCGCGCGCTCCGCCGCTTCCTGGAGGCGTTCAAGCTCAAGGGGCCGCCGTTCGCCCGCTCCACCGACCTCCTGCGCATCCTGCGCGAGGAGGCGGGCCCCGACCCCCGCCGGCAGGCGCTGATCACCGACCTGTTCGAGCGGATCGTGTTCTACGACGTGAAGGCGGCCGCGGCGACGGTGGCGCGCCGGCCCGACGGGCGGTTCGACGTCACGCTCAGGCTCACCGCGCGCAAGCTGGGCGCCGACGGCAAGGGGGTGGAACGCGCCGAGCCGCTCGACGAGCTGATCGACGTGGGCGTGTTCGCCGCCAAGCCGGGCGCCAAGGGCTTCGCCGCCCGCGACGTCCTGTCGATGCAGCGGGTGGCGATACGCTCCGGCGAGCAGACGGTGAAGGTCACGGTGGACCGGGCGCCGCGCTTCGCCGGCGTGGACCCCTACAACAAGCTGATCGACCGCAACGCCGACGACAACACCGCCGCCGTCGCGGCCCGGTGACCCCGGAGCGTTCGCGGAGCGCCGCCGGAACGTCGGGCGCGGCGGCCGCGTTCGATGCGCGAGGCCTGGCGATCCGCCGGCCCTGACCGGAGGACGCTTCCATGCTGGGTTACGCCGTCGTGTTCGCCATCGTCGCGCTCTTGGCCGCCTGGCTTGGCTTCGGCGCCCTGAGCGGGGTCGCCGCCACCATCGCCAAGATCCTGTTCGTCGTCTTCCTGGTGCTGCTGGTGGTCAGCTTCGTCATGCGCGCGGTGCGCGGCCGCTCGGTGGTCTGAACGGACGAGGGGCGCGCCGGCCGTCGGCCGGCGCGCCCCTCCGCCCTCGCCTGGACGTCAGCGCGCGGGCGCGTCGCGCGTCTCGCTCGTGCCCGTGGCTTGGCCGGTGGTGGAGGGCGCACCCGGCGGCGCCTGCTTCGGGCTCGGCGGGCTGGTGTTGAACATGGCGGCCGCGGCCGGGTTGTTGGTGCCCGACTGGCCGCCCGCGCCCTGGTTCGTGCTCAGCGACTTCAGATTGGCGAAGTAGATCCCGAACAGGCCCAGCAGCACCAGCACCCCCGAGACGATCAGGATGGTGAGGGCGTGCTTGCCGCGCCCGCCCTGGGCGGCGTTGGCGCCCGTGGTCTCCACCCCGTCGCCCGCGGCGTTGGTGATCGCGCCCTCGCGTCCCGTATCCCGATCGCTCATGGCTCGTCTCCCCCTCAGCGCAGGCCGGCCAGGACGGCCAGGATCGCCGAGGCCGCGGCCGCCAGCGCCAGCCACCGCGCATCGAGCTGCGGGCGGGCGACGGACCGGGCGCGAGCCATGGCGCGGGGCGCAGCGGGGCGGCGTGGGGTCAAGGCGAGGCTCCTGCGAAGATCAGGAGGCCAACGCGCGTCCGCGCGCGGCCGTTCCGAAGCTTGGCGCGGCCGGCCCCGGCGGCTAGACCGGCCGCCCCATGCGCGCCCCCCCCACCCTCGACCTCGCCGACGTCCAGGCCGCCGCGCGTCGCATCGCTGGGCGCGTGGAACGCACGCCGTGCCGGTACTCGCGCACGCTCTCGGCCATTACGGGGGCCGAGGTGTGGGTCAAGTTCGAGAACCTGCAGTTCACCGCCAGCTTCAAGGAGCGCGGCGCCCTCAACAAGCTGCTCCAGCTGGGCGAGACCGGGCGCGGCCGCGGCGTGATCGCCGCCAGCGCGGGCAACCACGCCCAGGGCCTGGCCTACCACGCCGCCCAGCTGGGCGTGCCCGCGGTGATCGTCATGCCCCGCGCCACCCCCACGGTGAAGGTGGAGCACACCCGCGACTTCGGGGCCGAGGTGGTGCTGGAGGGCGACAGCTACGACGACGCCGACGCCCACGCCCGCAGGCTGTGCGACGAGCGCGACCTGGTGTTCGTCCACCCCTTCGACGACGTGGACGTGATGGCCGGCCAGGGCACGCTGGCGCTGGAGATGCTGGAGGACGCGCCCGACCTGGAGGTGCTGCCCGTGCCCATCGGCGGCGGCGGGCTGATCTCGGGCGTGGCCACCGCGGCCAAGGCGCTGAAGCCAGACATCGAGGTGCTGGGCGTGGAGGCGGCCATGTACCCCTCCTTCACCGCCCGGCTGCGCGGCTTCCGCTCGCGGATCGGCGGCCAGACCATCGCCGAGGGCATCGCGGTGAAGGAGGTGGGCGAGCTCACCTTCGGCATCGCCCGCCCGCTGATCGGCGACGTGCTGCTGGTGGACGAACCCTACCTGGAGCAGGCCGTCGCCCTCTACGCCAACGTGGAGAAGACGGTGGCCGAGGGCGCCGGCGCGGCCTCGCTGGCGGCGCTGCTGGCCTATCCGGGCCGCTTCCGCGGGCGCAAGTGCGGGCTGGTGCTGTGCGGGGGCAACATCGACAGCCGCCTCCTGGCCAGCGTGCTCACCCGCGAGCTGGTGCGCGAGCGGCGGATGGTCTCCTTCCGCGTGGTGGGAGACGACCGGCCGGGCCTCCTGGCCACCGTCAGCGCCGTGATCGGCGGCGCGGGCGGCAACATCATCGAGGTCACGCACAACCGCCTCGCCCTGGACGTGCCGGCCAAGGGGGCCGAGTTCGACCTGCTGGTCGAGACCCGCGATGCGAGCCATACGGACGCGATCGCGGCCGCCCTGACCGCCCGGGGCTATCCGCCCCGCCTGACCTGAGCCTCCGGAGACCGCATGCGCCGCCCGTTGCTGACCGCCGCCCTGGCCCTGCTGCTCCCGCTCGGCGCCTGCAACCGGGCGGGCGCCCAGGCCGTCGCCCCGGCCGAACTGGCGGCCGAGACGCAGAAGGGCGAGGCCTTCCTGGCCGCCAACGCCAAGAAGCCGGGCGTGGTCGTCCTGCCCTCCGGCCTGCAGTACCGCGTGGTCAAGGCCGGCCCGCCCGCCGGCCCGCACCCCGCCGAGGGCGACGAGATCAAGGTGCACTACGAGGGCCGGCTGATCGACGGCAAGGTGTTCGACAGCTCGTTCGAGCGTGGCACGCCCGCGGTGATGACCCTGGCCCGGCTGGTGCCGGGCTGGATGGAGGCCATCCCGCTGATGCGCCCGGGCGACGAGTGGGAGCTCGTGCTGCCCGCCAGCCTCGGCTACGGCGACCGCGGCGCGGGCGAGGACATCCCGCCCGGCGCCGCCCTGGTGTTCCGCATCCAGCTTCTGGGCGTGCTGCCCCAGCCGAAGACGGCCAACGGCTGACCGCTCTCAGGCGGCGCTCGGCGTCGCCTCCCGCGAGAGCAGCGCATGGATGGCGTCGGCCGAGCGGGCCAGGCGCAGCTGCTCGCGCAGGTCGGCCCGGCGCAGCAGCCGCGAGACGCGCGCCAGCGCCCGCAGGTGGCCCGAGCGGTCGCCGGGGGGCGCGAACAGGGCGAACACCAGGTCCACCGGCCGGCCGTCCACCGCGCCGAACTCCACGGGCGCGTCCAGGCGCACGAACACCGCCCGCAGGCCGTCCAGCCCCTCGATCTGGGCGTGGGGCACGGCCACGCCCTGGCCCACGCCGGTGGAGCCCTGGGCCTCGCGCTCCAGGAGGGCGGCCAGCACCGCCTCCGCCGGGCGGCCCAGGTTGCGCGCGGCCAGGTCGGCCACGGCGGCCAGGGCGGCGCGCTTGCCGCCGCCCCCGTGCCTGTCGGCCACCGCCCCCCGGGCGAGCCAGTCGCTCACGTCCATACAGGCACGTCCATTCCGATCCTCAGTGCGGGCGGGCGCCGCCGGCCGCGGTGGCGACGGCCGGGGCGGAGCCCAGGTCGGCGGCCGTGCGGGCGGGGTCGATCCAGCCGATGTCGCCGTCCGAGCGGCGGTAGACCACGGACAGGCCCCCGTGCGCCACGTTGCGGAACATCACGGCGTTGGCCTCCGTCAGTTCCAGCTCCATCACCGCGCCGCCGACGGTGAGCGTCTTAACCTCCGACTGCGACTCGGCGATGATGGCCGAGCCTGGGGCGCCGGCGCCGGCCGAACCGTCCTGCCCGTAGTCGCCGTCGCCCACCAGGTCGTCCGCGTCCTCGTCCGCGGGGCGCAGCACCGTGTAGGCCGCCACCTCCGACCGGGCGCCGGCCCCGCCGTTGTGGGGCTTGTGCGCCACCAGGCGCCGCTTGTAGCGGCGGATGCGCGTCTCGATCTTGGTCAGGGCCGCGTCGAAGGCGCTGTGCGCGTCGCCGCCCATGCCCTTGGCCACCAGCCGCTGCCCGTTGGCCAAGCGCACCACCACGTCGACGCACACGCTGTGGCCCTCCTTGCCCACGAACACGTCCGCCTCGCCCCCGCGCTCGAAATAGCGGCCCACCCGCTCGGTGAGCTCGTCGGCGATGCGGGTGCGCAGGGCGTCGCCCACGTCCATGTGCTTGCCCGACACGTTCACGTCCAGTCGGGGGCCGGTGGTGGCGGCGGCTTGGGCGGCGGTCTGCATGGCTTACTCCGTGTCCGGGCCGGGCGGGCTGTCAACGGCAGGCGGCGCCTGCCCACACGGCCCTGTCGGCCCCAGGGAGAGGGAAACGCCGGCCGGACCGGGGAGTTTCGGCCGGAGCCCTCGCCGCCGCTCACGCCATCGTGTCCGACCGCGCCGTCGGGCGCCGCATCGGCGTGCGGTGAACGCCGCGTTAAGAGGCGCACGCCCATCTGGACCGCCTTGCGCGTTCCCCGTCCATGGCCCTCGACCGCACGCTCCACCACTTCACGCTCGATCCCTTCTCCCGCACCGTGCGCCTGGCGTTGGGCGAGAAGCGGCTGGCGTTCGCCGAGACGGCGGTGCGCTACTGGGAGCGGCCGAACGCGCTGACCGCCCTGAATCCCTCGGGCCTGCCCCCCGTGCTGGTGGACGGGCGCGGCCGGGAGGCGGTGGTGGTGTGCGAGAGCCGCGCCATCCTGGACCACCTGGAGGAGCGCTGCCCCGACGCCCCCCTGCTGCCCGCCGACCCGCGCGGCCGGGCCGAGGCGCGCCGCCTGCTGCACTGGTTCGAGCGCAAGTTCGACTACGAGGTCAACGGCCTCCTGCTTCACGAGAAGATGGAGAAGCGCCTCCTCGGCCTCGGCCCGCCCGAGCTCGCCGCCCTGCGCGCGGGCCGCGAGGCGCTGCGCGCGCACATGGGCGTGGTGGAGGGCCTGCTGGCCGCCCGCGACTGGCTGGCCGGGCCCGACCTGACGCTGGCCGACCTGGCCGCCGCCGCGCACCTGAGCGTGATCGACTACATGGGCGAGGCGCCCTGGAACGACCACCCGCACGCCCGCGCCTGGTACGCGCGCATCAAGTCCCGCCCCGCCTTCCGCCCGCTGCTCGCCGACCGCCAGCCCGGCCTGCCGCCCGCGCCGCACTACGACGACCTGGACTTCTGAGGTCAGGCCGCCGGCGTGTCGCCGCGACACGATTCCGGCGACACGACAGGCGGCACGACACCCCCGACCTCCGCCTTGGGCGGCCCGCCCTCTCCGCGCAGGGCCGCCGCGTACATGGCGCGCATGTAGTCGGCCTCGGCGAACGGCAGCCGCAGCCGGTCGAGGCGCGGGCCGGCGTGCAGCACGCCCTGCGTCAGCCGCATCCAGGCCTGCGCGGCGACGGGCTCTCCCGCCGCCGCGCACTCGCCCGCCTTGCGGAAGGCGAAGCGCGCCAGCCGGTCGGGCGTGGGCTCCAGCAACAGCTGCCCCACCTCGAAGCCGTGGGCCTCTACGAAGGCGGCCAGCTCCGGGTTGGCGGCGAGTTCCGCCTCCGGGTCGGGGCCGCCCAGCCGCCCTTCCAGCGCCCGCCGCTGCGCCGCGGCCGCCTCCCGCCACCCCTCCGCCGCCGCCCGCCGCTGCAGCGTGCGCAAGTTCACCCCGTGCCGCTCCGCCGCGAGCGGCAGGCTCGCCCCGCCGAGGAAGGAGCGGCGCGCGGCCGCCCAGACGTCGTCGCCCGGAGGGGCCGGGGTGGGGGCGTAGGTGAGGTCGGCCATGACGGCTCCGGAGAAGAGGACGGCTCCGGAGAGTAGGCGTGCGATGGCGGAGGGGGATAAGTCCCTGAACCGGACATTGTGGATGTCGGAGGGGGGTGGGGAGCGGATGCTGAATAGCGTCGGCGCAGCGCCCATTGGCGGCGACCCAGGCTTGCCGTGTTGCG
This sequence comes from uncultured Caulobacteraceae bacterium, assembly GCA_964244065.1. Taxonomy (GTDB): domain Bacteria; phylum Pseudomonadota; class Alphaproteobacteria; order Caulobacterales; family Caulobacteraceae; genus JASLDZ01. Next base: position 55,661 of record CAXTHH010000005.1, read on the forward strand.
CTGGCCCGGGTTGACTGTCCTCCATGCTGCTCGCCGTCCTGCTCGCCGCCGCTCAGCCCGGCATGACCTCTTCCGCCGAGTTCAACGTGGCGCACGCGCTGACGACTGTCTGTTTTCCCTATGTGCTGGAGGGCGCACCGGCGGAACGCGTGCTCGCAAGACGGCCAGGTGTGATGGACGATCACTTCAGATCGCCAGCGCTCGAAAGGCTCGGCAACCGCCCCGTTCGCGTCGGCTTCGCGGGCTTTCCCCACGTCAGCGTAGGAGTGGCGAACGGGAACCGAACTTGCTCTCTCACGGCGCAGAACGCTGACCCGCAGAAGCTCCGCTCGGCGGCGCTTGGGGTGCTCCGCGCGCGGCCCGAGAAGTTTGCGCCCACGGCCTCTCGCTACCTACCCGGTGGCTTCGCCACGGAGGACCGCATGTGCACCGCGGCGAGTTCGCCCAAGCCGAACGCTATCTTCCTGCTGTCGTCGGCCCACGAAGGGGATAGAACGCGACCCGCTCTGATCCTAACCCTTTGGGAGGGCTCTAAGCGGGAGGCCGTTTGCGACCGCGACGATGTTCACGCGGACTACCGCACGCTCATCCCGCCCGGGCAGCCGGACCCATCCGCGCCAGCTCCTCGCTGAGTCACGATGAAGGTCCGACAAGGGTCGGGGGCGGCCTTCGACCTCTTGCTGGGAAAGCGACCGGCCCTCAGCCCCGAGTTCGACGCGCCGCAGGCCGTTGAACTCTTGGCGGGACGCCCCGTGTCCCGACGCCCACGCCGAGCGTCGGTGATGTGGCGCCGGGCTTGGACAGGCAGCAGGCTGGAAGTTCCAGTGCTCCCATCACGGGAGCGGTCGCCCCTCATGGTGAGCTGGTCGAAGACTCCCGGCTCACCACAAGCGGCGGCGCTGCCGCCGTGCTCGGACGCGTCAAGCCACGCCTTCGGCTCTTCGGGCTTGACCCGCCCTCCGCGCGGCGGCGACCTGGAAGGGTCGGGACGCAGGGCGTCCCGATAGAAGTTCGACCCTCCGGGGGGTCGAACACAGGGCTGTGCGAGAAAGAGTGAAGCTCAGCCCAGACGATCCTGGTGCCGGTGAGAGCGCGCCCGGCGTGCTCGGCGGCCACGGGCGCGACAGAGGTGTCCTACGCGCGCTCCGCCACGCCGGCCGCCATCTCGCGCGCGAAGGCCTGCACGGCGGCGGCCGGGCCGTCCGGGTGGGCCCACACGCCGGCGCTGACGGCCAGGAAGTCGGCGCCGGCGCGGGCCAGGTCGCGGGCGGTCTCGACGGTGATGCCGCCGATGGCGACGCAGGGCGTCTGGAAGCCCTGCTGCCAGCCTTCCAACAGGTCGAGCTCGGCCTTGAAGCGCGCCTCCTTGGTCGTGGTGGGGTGGAAGGCGCCGAAGGCGACGTAGTCGGCGCCGGCCTCCGCCGCCTCGAAGGCCAGGTGCAGGCTGTCGTGGCAGGTGACGCCCACCGTGCGGTCGGGACCCATCAGCCGGCGCGCCTCGGCGAACGGGGCGTCCTCCTGGCCGATGTGCACGCCGTCGTAGCCGAGGGCGGCGGCGAGGTCCGGCCGGTCGTTGAGGATGGCGGCGGCGCCCTCGCGCTGGATCACCGGCAGCAGCACGCGGGAGGCGGCGTTGATCGCGGCGTCGTCCGCCTCCTTGAGCCGCACCTGCACGGCGGCCACGTCGCCGGCCTCCAGCGCGGCGGCCAGGGTGCGCGCGAAGGCGTCCGGGTCGGGCAGGGCGGGGGGCGTGAGCAGGTAGAGGCGGCAGGCGGGGGCGTCGCGCATGGCGGCCGAGTGGGGCGCCGGCCGGGCCCCGTCAATCGCGGCCGTCGCGGTGAACGAGGCCTTAACCCCCGGGCGCCACACCGGAGCGGATGCGCCGGGGCTCCGCCCCTGGCGAGGCGTGGGTCGGGCGATGGCGAACGTGGCGGCGGGCGAAGGTCGGGGAACGGTGCGCGCCCGCGCGCCCGCGCGCCGCGGCCTGCGGCGCGCGCTGGCGGGGGCCTGGGCCTCCCCGTCCGCCGCGCGGGCCCGGGGCGCCGCGCAGGCGGCGGCCGGGCTGGCGCTGATGCTGGCGCTGGGCAGCTGGAACCCGGCCGATCCCAGCCTGAACGCCGCCTCGGGCGACCGGCCGACCAACCTGCTGGGCGAGGGCGGGGCGGCCGCCGCCGACCTGCTCGCGCAGTCCCTGGGGCTCGCCGGCTGGCTGGCGGCGATCGCGCTCGGCGCGCTGGGCGCCGCACGCCTGTTCGGGCCGGACCCGGACGCCGGCCGCGCCGCCCTGCGCCGCCGCGGGCTGGAGGCGGCGGTCGGGATCGTGCTCCTGGCCGGAGCGCTCGCGGCCCCGCCGCCGCCCGCCGCCTGGCCGCTGCCGCACGGCTTCGGCGGCCTGTGGGGGCTCGCCCTGCGCGCCGCGGCCGCCTGGCCGCTGCACGCGGTCGTCGCGCCGCCCGTGGCCGGCGCGCTCGCCGGAGCCGCGCTGGGGATCGCCGGCGCCTGGCTGGTGGGCCGGGCCGCGGGGGTGAGCCGCGCCGACCTGCTGCACGCCGCCGCCTGGACGGGCCGCAAGGCCGTGGCCGCCGCGCGCCTGGCCGCGGTCGCCGTCCGCCGCGCGCCCGCCGAGGCCGAGCGCGAGGACGAGGCGCCCCCTCCCGCGGCGGAGCGCCCCTCGCGTCGCAAGCCCGCCGCTCCCCGCGCGCCGGGCTGGCCCGCGCCGGAGCCCGACGGGGCGCCGCTCGCGGCCGCCCCATCCGCCGCGCCTCCGGTGGGTTCGGACGACGACAACGAGGAGGACGACCCTCCGTTCGCCCCCGGCCCCGGCGCCGGCCCCGCGCTGGAGGTCACCGCCCCGCGCAGCACGCTGAAGCCCAGCGGCCGCGAGCAGCGCGAGAGCCAGAAGGCGTTCGGCTTCGTCCAGCCCGACGGCTTCCACCTGCCGGAGCTGGCCATGCTGGCCAAGCCCAAGCCCCGCCAGTCCGCCTTCGACGAGGCGGCGCTGCGCCAGAACGCGCGCCTGCTGGAGGGCGTGCTCGCCGAGTTCGGGGTGAAGGGCCAGATCGACCAGATCCGTCCCGGCCCGGTGGTGACGCTCTATGAGCTGGTGCCCGCCCCCGGCGTGAAGAGCTCGCGCGTGATCAGCCTGGCGGACGACATCGCCCGCTCCATGAGCGCCCGCTCGGCCCGCGTCAGCGTCGTGCAGGGCCGCAACGCCATCGGCATCGAGCTGCCCAACCCCAAGCGCGAGACCGTGTACCTGCGCGATCTGCTCTCCTCGGCCGAGTACGAGAAGAGCGGCCTGCACCTGCCCATGGCCCTGGGCGAGAGCATCGGCGGCGAGCCCTACATCGCCGACCTTGCCAAGATGCCCCACCTGCTCATCGCCGGCACCACCGGCAGCGGCAAGTCGGTGGGGGTCAACGCCATGATCCTGTCGATCCTCTACCGGCTGCCCCCCAGCGAGTGCCGGTTCATCATGATCGACCCAAAGATGCTGGAGCTCAGCGTCTACGACGGCATCCCGCACCTCCTCGCACCCGTGGTCACCGATCCGAAGAAGGCGATCGTGGCGCTGAAGTGGACGGTGCGGGAGATGGAGAACCGCTATCGCCTGATGTCCAAGATCGGCGTGCGCAACATCGGCGGCTACAACGAGAAGGCGCGCGACGCCCAGGCCAAGGGCGAGCGCTTCGCCCGCACCGTGCAGACCGGCTTCGACGACGCGGGCCGCCCCACCTACGAGACCGAGGAGTTCGCGCCGGAGCCCATGCCGTTCCTGGTCGTGGTGATCGACGAGGTGGCCGACCTGATGATGGTGGCTGGCAAGGACATCGAGGGCGCGGTCCAGCGCCTCGCGCAGATGGCGCGCGCGGCGGGCATCCACCTGATCATGGCCACCCAGCGCCCCTCGGTGGACGTGATCACCGGCACCATCAAGGCCAACTTCCCCACCCGCATCAGCTTCCAGGTGACCAGCAAGATCGACGCGCGCACCATCCTGGGCGAGCAGGGGGCCGAGCAGCTGCTGGGCCAGGGCGACATGCTGTTCATGGCCGGCGGTGGGCGGGTGACGCGCCTGCACGGCCCCTTCGTGGCCGACGGCGAGGTGGAGGACGTGGCCAAGTTCCTCCGCGCCCAGGGCCAGCCCCAGTACCTGGAGGAGATCACCGCCGCGCCCGAGGAGGACGACGAGGGCGGGGCCGACGGCGCCTACGAGGGCGAGGGCTCGCCCGGCGACCTCTACGACCAGGCGGTGGCCGTGGTCACCCGCGACCGCAAGGCGTCCACCAGCTACGTCCAGCGCCGCCTGCAGATCGGCTACAATCGCGCGGCCTCCCTGATCGAGCGCATGGAGAAGGAGGGCGTCGTCGGCCCCGCCAACCACGCCGGCAAGCGCGAGGTCTTCGCCCAGCCCCCGCCGATCTGACTGGCGCCGCGCCTTGTGCTAGACTGAGGCCGTGAACGCGCTCGCCACCACCCGCGCCGCCGAGGGCCTGGACCGGATTTCTTGGACCGTGGCGGACGTGCGCCGCATGGTTGAGATCGGGGTGCTAGACGAGGACGGCAGCTTCGAGTTGTGGGAGGGCGAACTCGTCCCGATGTCGCCGAAGTATAACCGCCATGAGATCTGGAAGCGCGAGCTGGGCGAGCTGCTGATCAGGGCGCTCCCTCGTGATCTGGTGGTCGGTGTCGAGCCGTCCGTGTTCTTCGGAGAACGCACCTTCTTGGAGCCTGACATCATCGTGGCTCCCCGGCGCATCCTTCCCGAGGAGGTGCGTGGGCCTGATCTGCTCCTTGTGGTAGAGATCGCCAGCAGCTCTCTCGGACGCGATCTGACGCGCAAGGCCGAGCTCTACGCGCAATTCGGCGTGCGCCACTACTGGGTGCTCGACGCGGAGCAGCGGCGCGCGTTCGTGCACCGGCTGGGCGAAGACGGCGCCTACGGCGCGCCCGTGGAGCACGGGCCGGAGGCGGTGCTGGAGACGCCGTTCGAGCCGGTGGTGCAGGTTCCGCTGGCGCGGCTCGGCTGAGCCCGCGTGGCTGAGCGCAAGGCGCCATTACACGCCTGCCGATCGGCCGTTCACCTCCAAGAGCGTGCGGCGCACGGGCACGGTTCACTCGATCTGGCCCTTCACCTGCAACACGTGGTGCTGGCGCTGACGATCACCCTCTGCGCGGGGCTGTTCTAGGCGGTCTGGCGCGCCAGGTAGCGCTCGCGGCCGTCGCGCCGGGCGGCGTGCAGGCGCAGGGCGTCGCGGCCCTTCAGCGCGCCCCACAGGACCACGGCGACGGCGCCCAGGGCGGCGGCGGTGATCTCGGGATTGCGCTGGGCCTGAAGCCACAGGCTGGTCTCGCGCACCCTGGGGTAGGGCGCGCGCTCGCGCAGGTCGCGGCCGGGGGTGTCCAGGGCGTCCTTGCGGGGGGCGGCGCCGGCGCCCGCCTTCTCCCGGGTGAGCGCGGGGACCAGCCGCGCGAACAGCGGCTCGGCCAGGTGCGGCAGGAACTGGCCCGTCCAGGCCAGGGCGCGTCCGCCGAAGCCGACGGTCAGCTCGCGGGTGCGCCGGGTCAGCGCGTGCGCGATCGCCTCGGCCACCAGCGGGGCGGCGTAGACGGGCGGCGGGTTGGTGGCCGGCGTCCCCAGGTGGTTGCGGGCGTGCTCCTTGTAGGGCGTGTCGATGGCGCTGGGCTTGATCAGGGTCACGGTCACGTCCGGCGCGTCGGCGATCAGCTCCATGCGTAGCGCGTTGGTGAAGCCCTTCAGCGCATGCTTGGTCGCGGAGTAGGGACCCTGCACCGGCACGGGATAGTCGCTCAGCACCGAGCCCACGTTGACCAGCACGCCGCCGCCCGGCTTGCCGCGCAGGTGCTCCACGGCGATGCGCGAGCCGTTCACCGCGCCCCAGTAGTTGGTCTCGAAGAGCTTCCGCTGCTCCTCGACGGGGGTGTCCGCGATACGGCCGTAGATCGAGACGCCGGCGTTGTTCACCCAGGCGTCGAAGCCGCCGAACGCCCTGACCGCCAGGGCGGCGGCGGCGCGCAGGGCGGCCTCGTCCGCCACGTCGGCCTCTGCGGCCTCCACGCGGGCGCCGCGGGTGCGCAGCTCCTCGGCGAGGCTGGCCAGCGCCGTCGCGTTCCGCGCCACCAGCACCAGGGCGGCGCCCCGGGCGGCCAGCAGGCGGGCGGTGGCCAGTCCGATGCCGGAGGTGGCCCCGGTGATCACCACGGCCTGGGCGGCGAGCGGCTTGAGGGCGGGTCTCAGCACGGCGGGTCCTCCGGGGGCGGCGTCGAGCCGGAACGGGGGCGCCCGGGGCTTGTTCCGGCGGCGGCGAAGCGCGCCGGGTCCACCGCGGCCGCCAGGTCGCGCGGCAGGGGCGAGGGCGCGCCCGCCACCAGCGCCGCCACGTGCTCGGCCAGGAGCGGCGCGTGGGTGAAGCCGCGGCCGCCGAGGCCGGTCAGGGTCCATGCGCCGGGGCGGCCGGGAACGGCGCCGGCGAGGGGCAGGTGGTCGGGGGTCGCGGCGCGCACGGCGGCGCGGCTGGCCGGCGCCTCCGCGCCGAGCGCGCGCACGCGGGCGGCGAGCGCCGGGCGCACGGCGGCCAGGGCGCGCAGGTTCGCCTCCCGGTCCTCGGGCCGGGGCGCGGGATCGGCGTCTCCGCGCCCGTGCGTGGCCCCGAACAGCACGCCCCCGCGCGTCGGCACGGCGTAGCCGCCCCAGGCGGCGGCGCCGCCCGGGTCCACGCCCGGCGCCGTCTCGCTCTGGCCGCGCACGGGGCGGAGCGGCGCCTCCGGCAGCAGCGCCGCGCCGGACGCTCCCGCCGCCAGCACCAGGGCGGGCGCCGCGGCGAGCTGGCCGCCCGAGCCGTCCAGCACGCGCCAGCCCGTGCCGGCCCGTTCGAGCGTGGCGACCTCGCCCTCGACGCGGCGGACGCCCTTCAGCCAGGCGGCGAGGACCACGGCGGGCTCGACCACCAGGGCGTCGGCCTCGTCCAGGGCGCCGGGCGCGGACGCCTCGCCCAGCCGCGCCGCGGTCTCGCCGGCGGGGAGGCGGACCAGGGCGCCGGGGTCGAAGCCGTCCCACGCGGCGATCCGGTCGAAGCGCGCCCCGTCGCGCGGTCCGCTCTCCAGGCGCAGGGCGCCCCGGGCGATCACCGCGTCGTGCGTCTCCCCGGCGTAGAGCGCGACAGCGCGGGCGAAGGCGGCGGCGGAGAGCCGCGCGGCCGCCCCGCCCCCCGCGTCCAGCCGGGGCGTGACCAGGGCCGCGTCCCCGTGCGAGGCGCCCGGCGCCCCCGCGACGACGACGACGGCCAGCCCCTCCCGGCGGAGCGCCCGGGCGACCGCCGCCGCGGCGACGCCGGCGCCCACCACGACGACGTCGGGCCGGGGCGGGTCGGCCGGCGGCGGGCCGGGGAGCCGCGCCTCCAGCCGCTCGCGCTTGCGGCCGTGGCCGGGGCGCTTGGCCACGGCGAAGCCCGCCGCCTCCAGCCCGCGCCGCACGACCCCCGCCACGGTGAAGGTGGCGGCCGCTCCGCCCGGCCGGGTGCGCGCGGCGACGGCGGCCAGGAGCGCGGGCGACCACATGTCCGGGTTCCGCGAGGGCGCGAAGCCGTCGAGCATCCAGCCGTCGGCCGCCCCGCCCCATCCGGCGACGGCGGGCAGCGCGTCCCCGACCATCAGGTCCAGGCTCGCCCCGAGCGCGGGCCAGTCGAAGCGGTGCGGGCCCGCGCGCCCGCGCGGCCAATGCGCGAGCAGCGGCGCGGCGAGGTCGGCCAGCCCGGGCCAGGCGGCGAGCGCCCGGCGGGCGTCGTCGGGAGCGAGGGGGGAGGCCTCGACGGAGAAGAGGTGCAGGCGGGCGTGCGGGAACGGCCGGTGGTCGGCCCAGAGCCGCAGCAGGGCCAGGACGTTCAGGCCCGTGCCGAAGCCGAGCTCGGCGACGGTGAAGCGGTCGCGCCCCGCCCAGGCGTCCGGCAGGCCCAGGCCGGCGAGGAACACCGCGCGGCTCTCCGCCAGCCCGTCGCCCGCGGCGAAGTAGCCGTCGTCGAACGCCACCGAGCGCGGCGCGCCGTCGGACCAGTCGAGGAGGGGAGGTCGGGGCACGGCGTCGCCTGGGTCAGCCGCCCGGCGCGGGAGGGCCGGCACGCAAAAGGGCCGCCCCCTCGCGGGAGCGGCCCTTCGCGTCCGTCGGGATCGACGGGAGAGTTCGGCTTAGTGGCCGGTCGTGTTCGACGTCGTGGTGGTGGTGTTCGACGAGGTCGTGTTGCCGGCTTCGGTGGTGTTGCCCGCTGTCATGTTGCCCGAGGTCATGTTGGTGTCGGCCGTGGCCGCGCCGGTCGACATGTTGCCGCCAGCTTCCGTGGTGTTCGCGGTCGTGGTGGTCGTGGTGTCGGTCGTGGTCGTGTTGGCTTCGGTGTTGGCCGGCTTCGAGCAGGCGGCGGCCGAGAGAGCGGCGACGGCGGCCGCGGCGACGATGAGCTTGCGCATGGAGGTCAATCCCTTGAGACGGAGGTTCAGCGCCTGGGCCGCCCCGAGCCGATCACGCGAACGTTATCGGAAAACTCGAGCCGGACCCTTGCACTGCGGGCCAATATGCCCTGAAGGCGCAAACTGGCAAGCCGCTTGTCGGGTTGCGTCCGCTTTTCACGCCGGGGCCGGCGCGGCTCAGGCCGCCTCGGCGCCCGCGGTGGACAGGGCGGTCTCCAGCTCGGCGAAGCTGGGCTGCGAGGGCGAGGGGATGTTGCCGCGCCCGATCTCCACGGAGATCTGCGCCGCGTTGCCGTGCAGGTGCGCCACCAGCACCGAGCGGATGATCTTGTAGAAGGCGCTCTCCTCCTCGACCACCTGCATCATGCGCGTGGCCATGGGGGCGACCAGGCCATAGGCCAGGAACACGCCCAGGAAGGTGCCCACCAGGGCCCCGCCGATCATGCCGCCCAGGACCTCGGGCGGCTGGGTGATCGAGCCCATGGTCTTGATGACCCCCAGCACGGCGGCGACGATGCCGAGGGCGGGCAGGGCGTCGGCGAGGCTCTGCAGGGCGTGCGGCGGGGCCAGCGCCTCGTGGTGATGCTTCTCCAGCTGCTTGTCCATGGCGTCCTCGACCTGGTGCGGGTCCTCCAGGTTCATGGTCATCATGCGCAGCGTGTCGCAGATGAAGTCCGTGGCGAAGTGGTCCTTGCAGATCCTGGGGTACTTGGAAAACAGCGGGCTCTCGTTCGGCTTCTCGATATGGCTCTCCAGCGCGATCACGCCCTTGGTCTTCATCGTCTTGGTCAGGGTGAACAGCAGCGAGAGCAGGTCGGAATAGTCCTTCGCCTTCCACCGGGGCCCGGCGAACACCTTGCCCATGCCGCCGGCGGCGCCCTTGATGGTGGTCATGCTGTTGGAGATCAGGAACGAGGCGAGGCCGGCCCCGCCGATGGCCATCATCTCGTGCGGGGCGGCGTGGAGGATCACCTCCATGTTGCCGCCGCTGATGATGTACGACCCGAAGACGAGGCCGAACAGGAGCACGACGCCGATGATCTGGAACATGACGCTGGGGGTGTCCGACGCGGGAGGAGTCGGCCCGACCCTGCAGGGTTAATCTTAAGGCGGGGTGGACGCGGGTTGGGCTGCGCCGCCATCCTCCCCCGTCGTCCTGAGGCTCGACCCGGTCACCGAGCTTCGGTCGCGGCGGCGGCTTGGCCCACCACGCTCGGCCCTCGCATCAAGTCCGAGGGCGGCGGAAGGTGAAGATCGTTGCTGTCAGCGGGGCCAGGCCGAGAAGAGGCCGCGGAGGGCGCTGACGAGGGCCAGCGGCTGGTCCAGGAGCACGTGGTGCTCGGCCTCGGGGATGGCGAACATGGGCGTGCCCGGGGGGGCGTGGCGGCGCGTGTAGTCCACCGTGTCGGCGGTCATGATCCGCGAGCGGTCGCCCCAGACGAAGGCGACGGGGCAGCGCGCGCCGGCCAGCTCCTGCTCCTGCTCCTCGCGCTGGCCGCGGTCCATCCTGTCCCAGATGTTGGGGTCGAAGCGCCAGCGCCAGCCGCCCTCGACAGGGCGCAGCGAGGCGCGGCCGATGTGGTCCAGGATGAAGAGCTCGCTGCAGGGCTGGGCGGGGGAGAGGCGGAAGCGCGCCAGGGCGGCCTCGAAGGTCGGGGAGGTCCTGTTCGGCCGGTTGTCGCCGGGCGGCGGGCCGCGCCAGCGCTTGTCGGGCGGCCGCACGCCGGCGTCCACCACCACCGCCGCGCGCAGGCGCTCGCCGGCGTTGCGGGCCATGTAGGTGGTCACGCCCCCGCCGAAGGAGTGGCCGACCACCACGGGCGGCCCCGCCTCGAACAGGCCCGCCGCCTCGGCCGCCGCCAGGGCCTCCGCCTGGTAGAGGTCCAGCGCGTAGCGGTCGCGCCAGCTGGAGCCGCCCATGCCGGAGAGCGACAGGGCGGCCACGCGCATGTCCCCGGCGAAGAAGGGGGCGATGAAGCTCCACCAGTCCGCGTGGGCCATGCCGCCGTGGATCAGCAGCAGGCCGGGGCGGCCGCGCTCGCCCCAGGCCAGGAGCTCGATGTCCGCGTCCGCCGCGCGGATCACGGAGCGCTCGGGCTTGTGGGCCAGGGCGCGGTCGAACCAGGCGGGGGCGGGCGGACGCTCGCCGTGGAGGTGCGCCAGGGGCGCGCGCACGTTCGGGTCGTCGCCGACGATGTCGCTCACGCCGCCCGCTCCGCGTCGAAGGCCTTCTCGCCGGGGCGGGGCTCGCGCCCGCCCACCGCCTTGAACACGCCGGCGCCGGTGAGCAGCGTGCGCTCGCCGGACCAGACGCGACCGCGCAGGGTGTAGAGGTCGCCCTCCTGGTGCAGGAGGTTCGAGCCCGCCTCCACCCAGTCGCCCAGCCGGGCGGCGGAGAGGAAGTCGCAGGTCAGCCTCACGGTCACCCACATGAGCGACCGCTCGAAGCTGATGAGGTTGCCCCAGGCCACGTCGGCCAGGGTCATCAGCATGCCGCCGTGCGCGTTCTGCAGGCCGTTGGTGTGGTGTTCCTGCACGCGGAAGCCGAAGGTGCGCCCCTCAGGTCCGCTGCGGACGTACAGCGGGCCGACCTGCCGGCCGAACCCGCGGCGCCAGGGCACGAGCGCATAGCCGTCGGGAACGTCGGGAGGCGCGGCTTCGAAATCGTCGTCGGACATGCACCTTCCCCATCCCGCTCATCCCGGCGGAGGCCGGGACCCAGTTCCGGGAGCGAGTGAGCAGGAACTCGCCATCCAGGACGCCGAGCGCTGGACGGCGGTCGGACCTGGGTCCCGGCCTCCGCCGGGATGGGCGGAGGAGGTCGCCCTCAGTTCTACGTGGGCCGAGCGGGGCGAGGCAACGCTCACCCCAGCGTCAGCTCAGCCCCGCGGCCGAAAGCGCGCGCAGCTGGCGGCCGGCGACCGCCTCCTCCGAAAAGCCCTCCAGCGAGGCCTCGAACAGCCGGCGCCAGTTCAGCTCGGCGCCCAGGTGCAGGAAGGCGGCGCCCAGGCCGATGGCGGCCCGGTCCATGAACACGAACTCGCGCGGGATGGTGACCGCCTGGCCGGTGGCTTCGGCGCGGGCCTTCAGCGCCTTCCGGAAGCCGAACGCCTCGCGGCGCCCGTACTCGCCGGGCGCCACCCCGTCCGCCACGGTGCGGACGCGGTCGTCGAGGATCGGGCCGTAGATGAAGCGGGCCCACAGGTTCAGCGTCTCCACCAGCTCGTCCGTCAGCCCCTCGAAGCCCCAGGAGCGGTAGGCCTCGAACTGCGCGGGCCGGTCGTCCTCCGACAGGGCGCGGTACAGGCGCACCACCCCGGCCACGAAGCGCGGCGGGAAGATGCGGATGCAGCCGAAGTCCAGCAGGTTCAGCCGGTCGGCCGCGTCGTTCAGCGCGTAGTTGCCGAGGTGCGGGTCGCCGTGGATCACGCCCAGCGTGGTCATCGGCCGCCACCAGGCGTCGAACAGCAGGCGCGCGATGCGGTTGCGCGTCTCGAGGTCGCGGTCCTTGAACGCCAGGAGGCCCCGACCCTCGAGCCAGGTCATGGTGAGCAGGCGCCGCGTGCAGAGCGCGTCCACGGTCTCGGGCACGGCGATGTCGTCGCGGTCGGCGAAGAAGTCGCGGTACAGGCGCATGGCCTTGGCCTCGCGCGCGTAGTCCAGCTCCTCGCGCAAGCGGTCGCCGATCTCGGTCATCACCTCGGTGGCGTCCAGGCTCCGCTCGACCCGCCGGGCCACGCCCATCAGCGCGCGCAGCTGGCCGAGGTCGCTCTCCACCGCGCTCTGCATCTCGGGGTACTGCAGCTTGACGGCCAGGGCGAGGCCGTCCGGGCCGGTGGCGCGGTGCACCTGGCCCAGGCTGGCGGCGGCGGCGGGCTCCTGGTCGAAGCTCCTGAAGCGCGCCTCCCAGTCCGGCCCGAGTTCGGCGGCCATGCGGCGGCGCACGAAGCCCCGGCCCATCGGCGGGGCGTTGGCCTGCAGCTCGGCGAACTCCTTGGCGAACTCGGGGGGCAACAGGTCGGGGATGGTGGCGAACATCTGAGCCGCCTTCATCAGCGGGCCCTTCAGGCCGCCCAGCGCCTCCTTGATCAGCCGGGCGTTGCGCGCGTCCACGTCGCCGCCGCCGAACACGCGGTTGGCGCCATAGGCGGCGCCGGCGCGCCCCAGCCCCGCCCCCACCTGGGCGAAGCGGCGCACGCGGCCGGAGAGGCGGTCGCGCTCGGGGTCGAGGGGGGGCTGGTCGGTCATGGGCGCCGCTGCAACGCGCCGGACGGGTTGCGGGTCCGAAATTGACTGGGCGGCGCGGCCGTCGGAAGCTTCGGGAGGAGGGGCGTCCGGCCCGGCGGCCGCCGCGCGCCTCGCGCGGGGCGGGGGCGGCGCCCACAGGCCCCGCTTCCATGACCGTCCAGGAGAGCTCCATGACCCTCAAGATCGCCGGCGCCTGCGCCCTGGCCGCCGTGCTGGCCGCGGGGTCGGCGCAGGCCGCCGACTACGTGTCGCTGCCCCTGTCCATCGAGGTGGCGCGGCCGCCGGCGATGGTGATGGCCAGGACGGGGAGCTTCTGCGCCATCGGCGGATACCTCAAGACCACCTGCGAGATCACGTCCGGGACCGACCGGGAGCTGGGCGCCGTGCGCAGGATCGCCGGGCGCGTGGAGGAGGTGCTCGTGGCCAAGACGCCCGACAGCTACACCTACGCCATGACCGGCGTGCCGGACCTGTACCACGGCACGGTCCGCTACGAGGCGATCGACGGCGGCCGGGGCGCCCGCATCCACTGGACCCTGTTCTACGACGACGTGGCGCGCACCACGCCCGAGGCCAGGGCGGCGGACAGGGAGCGGCGCACCCGTCAGTTCACCGCGGCGCTGCAGGCGATGAAGGCCGACGCCGAGTCCTGACCTGCGGGCCCGCGCAAGGAAAAGCCCCGGCGCGGTCACCGCGCCGGGGCTTCGTCGTTCGGCCTGTGGCCGGCGTCAGTTCGAGTCGCCGGCCCCGCCCGCCTTGCCCGCGATGTTGTCCGAGGTGGACGAGGGCATGGCGGCCGTCTGCTGCGGGGCCGGGCGGCGGCGGCCGCTCATGAACGCCTGGGCGATGGCCAGCTCCCTCGTGTCGAGCTTGCCGTCCTTGTTGGCGTCGATCATGGCGAACGAGCCGGCCAGACCCTTGCCCATCGGGCCCTTCAGGTCGGCCTTGACCAGGTAGCCCTTACGGTCGTCGTCGAACATGCCGATCATGCGGCCGCTGTTCAGCGCCTTCTCGTACTCGGGCTTCATATTGGCCGAGGTCTCGTCCGTCCAGCGGTAGCGCAGGGCGGTGTACAGCATCTCGTCGAACGACTGGTCGCCCCACGGCACCGTGCGGTTCGGGTCCGGGTTGGCCGGGTTGCGCTTGGAGTTGTCGTACATGTAGTTGACGATGATCTTGGAGCCCGCGGGCACCTTCACCGGCTTGTCGAACACGTACTCGCGCTGCCAGTTGAAGTCGTACTTCGGCATGGCGAGCAGCATCTTCTCCTTGCCGTCCGGATAGCGGATCCAGACGTCGGAGGCGCGGCCGCGATAGTGGGCGTGCGGGAAGGCCGAGAACAGCAGCGCCTCCTTCGGGAACTCGATGTACGCCGTCTCGTGGTGGTTCTCCTCGTTGGGGCCGATGGAGATCGACGGGTCGGCGATCGCGATGTTGTGCATCACGTACTTCGGCTTCTCGCTGTCCTTGTAGAAGTAGAGCGCGATCTGGCTCTTCTCCTCGGAGTCCTTGCCGAACGGGGTGTAGTGGTTCTGGAAGCCGATGGCGCCGCCCACGGGCATCAGAGCGCCCACGTCCTTGGGGTTGTTCTGGGACTCGGAGCCCACGGCGTAGCCGCCGACCGACACGCCCCACTTGGTCTCGCTGGCGTAGCCCTCCGTGGGCACCTGCTCCAGGAGGCCGGTCAGGATGTGGTGCACGCCCTGCCGGTTGGTGACCTTGATGGTGGAGGCCTTGATCCACTTGGCCTCCTTCAGCGGGTTCTCGATGAACGGGCGCTGGTAGTCGACGATGCCGTTGGCGGGGATCTTGTAGGCCGGCACGTCGAGCACGAGGTCGGGCTTGCCGAGCGGCCACTCGGCCACGGCGAACTGCTTGGCGGCCATCGGGTCGGCGCCCTCGCCGCGGGGCGAGCCGGCCTCGATCCAGTGGATCAGCGTCTTGATCTGCTCGGGGGCGAGGCTCTTGTCGTCGTGGAAGCGGCTCACCGCCGGATCGGCGCCCCACGGCGGCATGCGCTGGGTGCGGATCACCTCGCGGATCATGGGGCTGAAGCCCTTGATCTGCTCGTAGCTGGTCAGGGCCATGGGGCCGATGCCGCCGGGCTGGTGGCAGCCGGTGCACTTCTCCTGGACCATCGGGGCGATGGTCTTGACGTAGCTGATCTTGGCGAAGGAGGCGCGCTTGTCGCGCTCGGCGAAGTTGATCAGGCAGCCTTCCGGCGCCTTGTGCGCCACCTTCACGGGCTGGCCGGCCAGCATCGCGTCCAGGGCGTCGGCGGCGTAGTGCTCGGTGGCCGCCGTCTTCTGGCGCTCATACGTGACCCGGTCGTCCACGGGGCCGCGGTAGACGATCTGCCAGGTCTTCGGGTCGATGACGATCACCTCGGCGGTGCGCGTCACGCCCAGCTGCTCGCCGACGAGCTGGTTCACGTCCATCAGCACGGGCATGTCGAGGCCGTACTCCCGGGCTTCGGCCAGCACGTCCTCGCGCTTGTCCTGCGAGGAGGAGTCGAGGGCGAAGAACTCCACACCCTTGGCGGCGTAGGCCTGCTTCAGCGCGGCGTAGGCCTTGGCGTTGTTGCGCACGATGGGGCAGCCGTTGCCGTAGGTGATCAGCACCACGGCCTTGGCGTCCTTCAGCCGGTACAGCTCCTGCGAGCCGAAGCCCGCGTCGGACAGGCGGAAGTTGTCCACCTTGGCCGGGGAGCCCACCGGGTCGGCCGCGGCCACGGCGGAGCCGGCGCCCAGCGTCGTCGCCAGACCCGCAGCGCCGAACGCCGCCACCACCAGTGCGGCGACCGCGCCGCCCGCCAATACGCGCGCCTTCACCATCGTAGCCTCCCAAGCCCTCTTGTCTCCGTTGAACGCCCTATCTACCCCCATGTCAATAAGGCTTGTGCGGCCCGCGCGGCGGCGTTAGCGAGGGGCGGTGAGTCTAGCCCCCCACGAGCCCCGCCCGGCGCGTCGTCGTCGTCCCGAGGACGTGCGGACCGAGGCGCTGGCCATCGCCCGCCGCCTGCTGGTCAGGGGCGGCCCGGGCGCGGTCACCTTCAAGGCGATCGGCGGCGAGATGGGCATGAGCCACGCCAACCTGATCCACCACTTCGGCTCGGCCGAGGGCCTGCAGGCGCGGCTCCGCGCGGAGCTGGTGGGCGAGGTCGCGGCCGTGGTGCGCGACCTCCTGGAGGCGCACGCCCGGGGCGAGGCCAAGGACCACAGCATCGTGGACCGGGTGTTCGACGCCTATGCGGGGGGCGGGCTGGGCGTGCTCACCGCGTGGTCGGCCCTGTCGCGCGCCGGCGACGCCGAGACGCCGCCCGAGCTGTCCGCCGCCATCGAGCAGCTCGTCCCCGTGCTGGAGGCCACCGTGCCCGGGGCGGACGCCGCGGCGCGGGCGCGCGAGGTGCTGCGCATGGTGACGCTGCTGGCCTTCGCCGAGAGCCTGATCGGCCCCTTCCTGCCCCGCGCCCGCCAGGGTGAAGCGGGCGATCCCCGCGCCTTCACGCGCCGGCTGCTGCACCTGCTGGCGCTGGAGCCGGCGGTCGCCCCCGGCGCCGCGCTGCTGCGGCCGGGCGATCCCGCCAACGACTAGCGACCCCTCTCCCGCCTGCGGGGGAGGGAGGGCCCGCTCGCGACGTGAGTGGGAGGGTGAGGGCCGAGCCGCGCCCACCGCCTCTCGTCGCACCCTCACCCTCCCATCGCCGGCGCGACGGGTCCCTCCCTCTCCCCGGTCGGGGCGGGGGAATGCGGTCGGGGCGCGAGCCTCCTCAGGCGGCCGGCGTGGGTGAGCAGGAACAGGGCGTCGAGCAGGTAGCGCACGCGCGTGTGCGGCTCGCGCGCCAGCCGCCACGCCCACTCCGCGCCCAGCCGCTGGAACAGCGGCGGCGCCCGGCGCTTCAGCCCCGCGGCGAACTGCAGCCCGGCCCCGCAGCAGAGGATGTCGCAGGGATGGCTGAGCGCGCGGAGCAGGCCGTGCGCCACCACCTCGCTCTGCGGCGCCCCCGTGCAGACGAAGATGCGCTCCGGCCGCAGCGCCCGCGCGCGGCGGGCCAGGGCGCGGCGCTCGGCGGGCTTGAACACGTAGCCGGCGGAGGGCTCGACCGCCTCCAGGCGCAGGTCCGGCCGGCGCGTGCGCAGCCAGGCCTCCACCGCGGGCGGGCAGCCCACCACCAGCACGCCGCTGCCGGCCGGGGCGACGTCCAGCCAGCGGAGCGCCAGCTCCGACCCCGGCACGGTCACCACGTCGGGGCCCCACAGGGCGCGGCGCAGGAACCGGCTGTCGTTCACCACGGCGGCGGCGGCGCGGTAGGCGGCGCGCAGGGCGCGGCTGCGGTGCAGCAGGCGCCAGTGGTCCAGGTTGGGCGTCACGAACAGCCGCGGCCGCTCGGCCGGCCCCCGCGCCAGGGCCGCCTCGCCCCCGTCGTAGAGGGTCAGGCCGTCGAGAGGGTCCGGGCGCATGGCGTCGGACTAGCCCGGGCCTCCTCAACCCCGCGCTGACGAACGTGGTTAATCGCCGCACCCGGCGCCTGTTTTGACGACGTAACTGAACGCTATTCAGGCGCTCGCCGCCGGAACGCGGCCCCCGGCCGCGCCGGACTTGGCTGGCGCACTCCGCCCGGGCTGTGCTCACCTCCGTGTTGTTGCCGTTCTCGGGGGAGAGCCGATGATCTCGACGTTCCAAGCGCGCCTGTTCGGCGCGTCGATCCTGGCCGGCGCCGCCACCCTGGCCGCGGCCGCCCCGGCCTTCGCCCAGCAGGCGACGCCCCCCTCCGCCACCGCGCCCGCCGTGGGGGAGCGCCCCGGCTCCACCAACACGTCCGAGAGCGGTCAGGACAAGTCGCCGGCCGCGCCGGGGGCCAACGGCGAGGACGGGGCGGCGGTGCAGGAGGTGGTCGTCACCGGAACGCGCATCCGCCGGTCTGAGCTCACCTCCTCGCAGCCCATCGAGGTGATCGGCGGCCAGTACATCACCGACAAGGGCTTCACCAACGCGGCCCAGGCGATCAACCAGCTGCCGGGCATCGCCGGCTCGATCACGCCCCTGGGCGACCAGGGCACCTTCGCCACCGGCCGCAACTACGCCAACCTGTTCAACCTGGGCCCGAACCGCACGCTGACGCTGGTGAACGGGCGTCGGTTCGTCTCTAACTCCCCGTCGACGAACGCCAACTCGGCCACGACCAACGGGCTGAGCTTCGCGCCGGGCACCCAGGTCGACCTGAACGACATCCCCACCGCCTTCATCGACCGGATCGAGACCGTGCAGGCCGGCGGCTCCGCCATCTACGGCTCGGACGCGGTGGCCGGCGTGATCAACATCATCACCAAGAGCAAGGTGGAGGGCGTCGAGGTGGACGGGCAGTACGGCCGCTCCGACCGCAACGACTTCCCCGAGTATCGCACCCGCATCGCTTTCGGCACGGACTTCCTGGGCGGTCGCGGCAACATCGCGGCGGCCTTCGAATGGAACAAGACCAGCGCGCTCCTGCAGTCGCAGCGGCAGATCACCAACAACCGCTACCAGTTCGCCACCAACCCGCTGAACGTCACGGCCACGGACGGCATCCCCTCCACGGCGCTGATCTCCAACCGCACGGTGCCGGAGATCACCAACAACGGCATCCCGCTCACGGCCAACGCCGCCGTGCAGACCGCGCCCATCCGCATCACCGACAGCCTCGGCCGGCTGGTGCCCGCGCAGTTCGCCCTGGGCGGCACGCTCGTGCCCTACGACCCGGGCATCCAGTACTCCGCCTCGGTGGCGGCCGGCGGGCAGGGCTTCAGCCTGGCCGACGTGATCGCGCTGAACAGCCCCTACGAGCGCTACCTCGTGGGCGGCCTCGGCTCGTTCGAGATCACGCCGCACGTCCGGCTGAAGGGCGAGTTCAACTACTCGTACCTGGACGCCAACGAGCCCGCCAACCAGCCGGTGTACAACACCACCCTGTTCGCCGCGCCGCAGAACAACCTGGCGCTCAACGCCAACACCAATCCGTTCCTGTCGGCCGCCGCGCGCCAGACGATCCTGAACCAGCTGCCGGCCACGGCCAACGGCACCTTCTATCTCTCGCGCGCCTCGCAGGATCTGGTCGGATCGAACAACGCGGTGTTCACCACCTCGAACAGCTACCGCGGCGTCCTGGCCGTGGAGGGCGACTTCGCGCTGCTCGGCCGCGACTTCAACTGGAACGTCTTCTACAACCACGGCCAGTCCGAGGGCGTGTTCTCCTCGCTGCAGATCAACCAGGAGAAGTTCACCTACGCCGTGAACGCCGTCGCGGGCGCCAGCGGCCAGGCGGTCTGCGCGCCGCTGCCCGGCACGGCGACGGCCGCCAACATCGCCAACTACCAAGGCTGCTCGCCGCTCAACCTGTTCGGCAACGGCGCGCCCAGCCCGGCGGCGCTGGCCTATGTGCAGGCCAACTTCGCCACCGCCTACCTGAACGTGCAGGACAATGCGGAGGCCAACCTCTCCGGCTCGATCTACAAGCTGCCCGCGGGCGACCTGGCCTTCAACGTGGGCTACGAGTGGCGGCGCGAGGAGGCCAAGTTCAAGCCCGACCTCAACTCCCGCCTGGGTCTCGGCCGCTCCGTGGCGGTGGCCCCCGCCAGCGGCTCGTTCGAAACGAAGGAGGTCTACTTCGAGATCAATCTGCCGATCTTCGGGCGCGACTTCTCGTTCCCGCTGCTCCGCGGGCTTGAGCTGAACTTCTCGGACCGCGAGATCGACAACAGCCTGGCGGGCGAGGGCCGCGCCTACTCCTATCAAGCCAAGTACATGCCGTTCCGTGACCTGTTGATCCGGGGCACGCGCTCGCGCTCGTTCCGCACGCCGTCGATCACCGAGCTGTTCCTGCCCACCTCCACGCAGAACCAGTTCTCCAGCCCCGACCCGTGCGACTCCCGCTTCATCAACGCGGGCGCCAACCCGCGGGCGCGGCAGGCCAACTGCGCCGCGGCGTTCCAGGCGCTCGGTGCGGGTGCGAACCTCGGCAACTTCATCGCCATCTCCAACGGCGCCACCATCCAGGTGACCACGGGCGGCAACTCCAACCTGAAGCCCGAGATCGCGGAGCAGTTCTCCTACGGCTTCGTCTATCAGCCGCACTTCATCCCCAACCTGGCGATCTCGGCCGACCTGACGAACATCGACCTGACCAGCGCGATCTCCAACTTCAACCTGACCGCCATCCTGTCGACCTGCTATGACAACTCCACCTTCCCCACGACGGTGTGCTCGCTGTTCTCGCGCGGCCCGAACGGTCAGCTGAACGCGGGGGCTCAGACCACCTACGTCAACGCCGGCTTCATCCACTTCCAGGGGCTGTCGATCCAGGCCTCGTACGACTTCGCGCCGTCTTCGCTGTCGGCCTTCCAGGGGCTGCCCGGCCGGATCGGCATCAACGTGCAGGCGTTCAACAACCAGCGGTACGAGAGCTCGGTGTCGGGCCTCGGCTTCGACCAGATCCGCGGGGCCGGCGCGCTGAACCTGGCGTTCATCCCGCGCTGGACGGGCAAGCTGGACCTCTCCTACACGAACGGCGGGTTCCGCGGCGTGGTGACGTCGCGCTATGTCTCCACCGTGCGCTACAACAACACCTTCACCATCGAGAACCAGTCCCAGCTGGCGCTCGACGACTACATCAATTTCGACGCGACCATGTCGTACAAGTGGAAGAACTACACGGCTCGCTTTGGCGTCAACAACGTGTTCGACGTGGCGCCGCCGTTCCCCTCCACCAACGTCCAGTACGACCTGATCGGCCGCTACTACTTCGCCGGCATCAACGTGAAGCTGTAGGCCGAAGGTGCGGGGCGAGGGCGGCGCAGAGGTCGCCGCCCTCGAACAGCAGGCCCGCGCCCACGCCCGCGGCGCGGCCGGCCTCCAGGTCCGAGGGCTTGTCGCCCACCACCAGGCTCGCGGCCAGGTCGACCGGCCAGGCGCGGGCGAGGTCCTCGATCATGCCGGGGCCGGGCTTGCGGCAGCGGCACCCGGCGTCCGGGTGATGGGGGCAGTAGCGGACGTCGTCCAGCCGCCCGCCCGCCCGGGCCAGTTCCTCCCGCATCCAGGCGTGCAGCGCCTCGACGTCGGCCTCGCCGAACAGACCGCGGGCCACACCCGACTGGTTGGTGACCAGGAAGGCCCAGCGGCCGGAGTCGTTCACCGCCTTCACCGCCGCGACCGCGCCCTCCACCCACGTGAAGCGATCGCGGCCGCCGACGTAGCCGTGGTCCACGTTCAGCACGCCGTCGCGGTCGAAGAACACCGCGGGGCGAGGCGGGCCCGGCGTCAGACGTCCACCTCGGCGTCCAGGGCGTTCTCCTGGATGAACTCGCGGCGGGGCTCCACCAGGTCGCCCATCAGCTTGGAGAACATGTCGTCGGCGTCGTCGGCGTGGTCCACCCGCACCTGCAGCAGGGTGCGGGCGTTGTCGTCCAGCGTGGTCTCCCACAGCTGCTCGGCGTTCATCTCGCCCAGGCCCTTGTAGCGCTGGATGGAGAGGCCCTTCTTGCCCGCCTCCAGCACCGCCGCCGCGAGATCGAGGGGGCCGCGGATGCGCGTCTCCGCCTCCTTGCGGCGGAACACCGCCACGCCGCCGTAGGCCTCCGACAGGGGGCCGAAGCGCTCGGCCAGGCGGCGCGCGTCGGCCGAGCCGATCAGGAGCTCGTCCAGCACCACGCGCTCCTGCACCCCGCGGCGCACGCGGCTGAAGGCGAAGCCGCCCGGCCCGTGGCCCAGGCCGCCGGCGCCCGCGGGCTGCCCCGTCCAGCGGCCCTCGCCCTCCTCGGCGTAGAGGTCGAAGCGGCGAGCCGCCTCCTCCGGGTCGGGGTTGTTGCCGTAGAGGCCGGCCAGCGCCGCCTGCTCCACGGCAAAGGCCGGGGCGCGGGCCGACAGGCGCTCGATCAGCGCCTTGCCGGTGCGCGCCTCGCGCACCAGGCGGCCGAGGTCGGCCCCCGTGATCACCTCGCCGGTGGAGAGGGTGAGCGAGGCGCCCTCGACGCCCTCGTCGATCAGGAACTCGTCCATCTCGACGTCGTCCTTCAGGTAGCGCGACGTCTTGCCCTTGGCCGCCTTGTAGAGCGGCGGCTGCGCGATGTAGAGGTAGCCACGCTCGATCACCAGCGGCATCTGCCGATAGAAGAACGTCAGCAGCAGCGTGCGGATGTGCGCGCCGTCGACGTCGGCGTCCGTCATGATGATGATCTTGTGGTAGCGGATCTTCTCGATGTTGAAATCGTCGCGGCCGATCCCTGCGCCCAGCGCGGTGATCAGCGTGCCGATCTGCTCGGAGCCGAGCATCTTGTCGAACCGCGCGCGCTCCACGTTCAGCACCTTGCCGCGGAGCGGCAGCACGGCCTGGTTCTCGCGGTTGCGGCCCTGCTTGGCGCTGCCGCCGGCGGAGTCGCCCTCCACGATGAAGAGCTCGCTCCGCGCCGGGTCCTTCTCCTGGCAGTCGGCCAGCTTGCCGGGCAGGGAGGTGATGTCGAGCGCGCTCTTGCGGCGGGTGAGCTCGCGCGCCTTGCGGGCGGCCTCGCGGGCGGCGGCGGCCTCCACGATCTTGGAGACGATCGCCTTGGCCTCGGCCGGGTGTTCCTCGAACCAGCTGTTCAGCACGTCGGTGACCAGGTTCTCCACCGCCGGCCGCACCTCGGAGGAGACCAGCTTGTCCTTGGTCTGCGAGGAGAACTTGGGGTCCGGCAGCTTGACGCTGAGCACGCAGGTCAGCCCCTCGCGCGCGTCCTCGCCCGACACGCTGACCTTCTCGCGCTTGCCGGCGCCCGAGCGGTCGACATAGCCGCCGATCACGCGTGTCAGCGCGGCGCGGAAGGCGGCCAGGTGCGTGCCCCCGTCCCGCTGCGGGATGTTGTTGGTGAAGCACAGCATCTGCTCGTGGTAGCTGTCGTTCCACCACAGGGCGAGGTCGAGCTCGACCCGGTCGCGCGCGCCGCGCACCACCACCGGCGTCTTCAGGAACGGCGTCTTGGACTTGTCGAGGTGTCGCACGAAGGCCTCCACCCCGCCCTCGTAGTGCATCACCTCGGTGAACCGCTCGGCGCCCCGGTCGTCGTGGAAGCGGATGGTCACGCCCGAGTTCAGGAAGGCGAGCTCGCGCAGGCGGTGCTCCAGCGTGCGCCGGTCGAAGTCGATGAAGGTGAAGGTGCCGTCGGTCTCGCTGGTCTTCAGCGACGGCATGAAGGTGACGCTGGTGCCGGTCAGCGGCTCGCCGGCCTTGTCGCCCTCGGTGCGCAGCGGCGCCTCGCCCGTGACCACCAGGGGCGAGACGGCGTCGCCGCGCTCGAAGCGCATCTCGTGCTCCTGGCCGTCGCGCCAGATCTTCAGCTGCAGCCAGTCGCTGAGGGCGTTGACCACCGACACGCCCACGCCGTGCAGTCCGCCGGAGACCTTGTAGGAGTTCTGGTCGAACTTCCCGCCCGCGTGCAGCTGGGTCATGATGACCTCCGCCGCGGAGACCCCCTCGCCCTCGTGGATGCCGGTGGGGATGCCGCGGCCGTCGTCGATCACCGTGGCGCTGCCGTCGGCGTTCAGCCGCACCTCCACGTGGGTGGCGTGGCCGGCCAGCGCCTCGTCGATGGCGTTGTCCACCACCTCGTAGACCATGTGGTGCAGGCCCGAGCCGTCGTCGGTGTCGCCGATGTACATGCCCGGCCGCTTCCGCACCGCGTCCAGCCCTTTGAGCACGCGGATGCTCTCGGCCCCGTACTCGGCGGGGACGGCGGGTTCGTCTTCGGGCGGATCGATCGGGGTGTCGGTCATCTGTCTCTCTCTTCCTCCCCATCGCGAGATGGGGAGGTGGCGCCGAAGGTGACGGAGGGGCCGCGTGGAGCGCGGAAGACGCAGTGCCTGCGGTTTCCGCCCCGCCGCGCGGGCCGGCCCCCTCCCGGCCTTCGGCCGTACTCCCCCACGGGTGGGGGAGAAGGGCTGTTCTAGCCCGCTTCGAGCGTCCCGTCGCGGACGTGGATGCTCTGGGCGCGGCCCTCCAGCCCGGTGAACAGCGCCCGGTCGGCGCCCGTGAGGAACGCCTGCAGCCCGAGCGCGGTGATCTCGTCGAAGAGCGCCGCGCGGCGCCCGGAGTCGAGGTGCGCGGCGACTTCGTCCAGCAGTAATATAGGACTCGGCGCCTCCGATGCACGCGCCAGCCGCGCCGCCTGCGCCAGGGCCAGGTTGAGCACCAGCGCCTTCTGCTCGCCGGTGGAGCCCTCGGTGGCGGGCCGTCCGTTCAGGCGCAGCGTCACGGCCAGATCCGAGCGGTGCGGGCCGACCAGGGCGCGGCCGGCGGCGGCGTCGCGGCCCCGCGCCTCGCGCAGGGCGGCGGCCAGGCGCGGCGCATAGTCGGGCAGGGGCGAGGCCCAGTCGCCGGCCAGCTCCAGCCCGGCCTGGGGAAAGGGCCGGTCGGCGCGGGCCTCGATCTCGGCGGCGAGCGCGGCCACCGTGCGGGTGCGGGCGGCGGCCACCGCCTCGCCGCTGGCCGCCATGCGGGCCTCCAGGGCCGACAGCCACTCGCCGTCGGCGGCCCGGCCGCTCTCCCGGGCGTCGGCCAGCAGGCGCGTGCGCTGGCGCAGGGCGTCCTCATAGGCGCTGGCGTGCCCCGCGTGCGCCGGCTCCGCCGCGAAGGTCAGCCGGTCGAGGAAGCGCCGCCGTTCGGAGGCGGCCTCCAGGAACAGCCGGTCCTGCGCGGGCGAGAGCCACACCAGGCGCAGGTGCTCGCTCAGCCGCCCGGGCGCGGCGGCCGCGCCCTCGATGCGCACCGTGCGGCGGGCGGCGCCCGGCTCCAGCCCCGTGCCGAGGCGGATTCCGGCCCCGTCCGGCCCTGCGACCAGGGCCGACACCGCCCAGGGCCGGCCCGCGAGGCCGCCCGGCTCGCGCCGCCCGATCTCCGCGGCCGCCGCGTTGCGCAGGCCCTTGCCGGGCGCGAGCAGGCTGACGGCCTCCAGGAGGTTGGTCTTGCCCGCGCCGTTCGGCCCCCACAGGACCACGGGCCGCCCGTCCAGCGCCAGGTCGGCGCCGGGGTAGGAGCGGAAGTCGCTCAGCTGCAGGCGGAGGACGGCGGCGCGCGGCATCTGCCGGCCGTCTTAGCAGAGGGGCCCCGGCGCGTCCGCCACACCCCTGGTGCTGCATCGCACCATTTTAACTTGGCGGCAGGGACTGGCAGTCCTATATCGCCAATCAGCCGCGGCGGGGACGAACCTACCCCGAATATGTGTGTGAAGGGCAAGGCCTCACCCGAGGCGCCCTCGCCGGGCCTGACAGAACAGGGGATGCGACATGACCAAACTGATGACCTGGACCGAACGGGGCGCCGATGCGTCGCTGGTCCTGATGCTGGCCGCTCTGCTGGCCGCCGTGGTGGGCTTCTTCGCCCACTGACAGCCGGCGGTGACGCGCTTTGGCGCGCCGCGGCACCTGCGGTTCCGATCCAGCCGAACGGGGCGGCGGCTTGAGGCGGCGCCCCGTTCGCGCTTTCTGGCGCTATGAGCACCTCCACCCCCGGCGTGCGCGCCGCCTGGATCCTCGGCATGGCCGGGCTGGCGCCGTTCTTCGGGGCGGCGGCGGTGATGTGGGCGGGGCCGCGGCGGTTCGAGCCGGCGCTGTTCTTCTTCGCGCCGATCCTGCTCCTGGCCTACGCCGCCACCATCGCCAGCTTCCTGGGCGGGGTGCGCTGGGGCGTGGAGGCGGCGCGGCCGGGCGGGCCGCGGGCCGTCTTCCTCCTCTCGTCCGTGGCGCCGCAGCTGGCGGCGGTGACGCTGATCGTGGCGCCGCTGGAGACCTCGTGGCGCTACGCCGGGCTGGCGGTGGTGCTGGTGGTGCAGGGCGTGGGCGATGCGCTCGCCCCCGACCTGCCGGACTGGTACCGGCGCCTGCGCGTGCCGCTGACGGTCGGCGCGGCCGCGAGCGTGGTCGCGGGGCTGGCCTGGGTGATCCTGCGCGGCGCCACGCTGGGGCGCTGAGCGGGGGCGCTAAGCCGCAGCCGGCGCTTCCTTGCGCGGGCGTGGATTGCTAGCGTCCGCGCCCCCGCCCCTTATGCTCGGGACGGGCTCTCCCGAGTCGCCCGCCCACGCCGGACCCCGCGATGAAGCTCACCATCGAACGCGCCGCCCTCCTGAAGGCGCTCAGCCACGTGCAGAGCGTGGTGGAGCGGCGCAACACCATCCCCATCCTGTCGAACGTGCTGCTCTCGGCGGACGGCCACGGCGTCAGCCTGTCGGCCACGGACCTGGACATGGAAATCGTGGACGAGGCGACCGCGCGGGTGACCGGCGAGGGCCAGATCACCGCGCCCGCCCAGACGCTCTATGAGATCGTGCGCAAGCTGCCCGACGGGGCGCAGGTCGAGCTCAAGTTCATGGGCGACGATCCGCGCCTGAGCGTCACCGCCGGCCGCTCGCGCTTCAACCTGCCCGTGCTGCCCTCGGGCGACTTCCCGCAGATGTCGGGGGAGGGGCTCAGCGGCAAGCTGGCGATCGAGGCCGACGACCTCGCCCGGCTGATCGACAAGACGCGTTTCGCCATCTCCACGGAGGAGACGCGCTACTACCTGAACGGCCTCTACGTGCACACGGTGACCGAGGGCGGGGAGACCAAGCTGCGCTGCGTGGCGACCGACGGCCACCGCCTGGCGCTCGCCGAGATGCCCGCGCCCGAGGGCGCCGCGGGCCTGCCGGGCGTGATCGTGCCGCGCAAGACCATCAACGAGGCGCGCCGCCTGCTGGACGATGCGGGCGAGATGGTGGAGCTGCAGATCTCCTCCGCCAAGGTGCGGCTGCAGTTCGCCGCGGGGGGCAAGCCGGGCGGCGACGAGGACGAGCCACGCCGCGGCGCGGCGCTCACCAGCAAGGTGATCGACGGCGCCTTCCCCGACTACGTCCGCGTGATCCCGCGCGACAACCACCGCATCGTGCGGCTGGACGCCAAGATGTTCGCCAACGCGGTGGACCGGGTGGCCACCATCAGCGCCGAGAAGAGCCGCTCGGTGAAGCTGGCCATCGAGACCGGCCGCCTGACGCTGACCGTGCGCAACATGGAGGCCGGCCAGGCGGTCGAGGAGGTGGAGATCGACTACGAGGGCGAGGCCTTCGAGATCGGCTTCAACGCCCGCTACCTCCTGGACGTATGCGGCCAGATCGGCGGCGAGGAGATGGAGATGCGCTTCGCCGACCCCTCCAGCCCGACGCTGGTGCTGGACCCCGGCGACGCGGGCGTCCGCTACGTGCTTATGCCGCTGCGGGTGTAGCCGTGCGCCGCCCGGCCGCCGCCCTGCTGCTCCTGGCGTCCCTGGCCGCGGCCGCCCCGGCGCACGCCTCGGGCGGCGAGCGCAAGAAGGGCGGCGGGCTCTCCTTCACCCAGTTCAAGCCGCTGATGGCCACGGTGGTGCGCCCGAACGGGCGACGCGGCGTGCTGTCGGTGGAGGCGGGCATCGACACGCCCGACCCCAGGCTCAAGGCGCGCTCCGACCTGATGGAGCCCCGCCTGCGCGACGCCTACGTGCAGGTGCTGAACGCCTACGCCGCCGCCATCCCGCCCGGCGCGCCGCCGGACATCGACCTGTTGGTCCAGCGCCTGCAGCTGGCCACCGACCGGGTGATGGGCCGCCCGGGCTCGCGGCTGCTGATCGGCACGGTGATCGTGAACTGAGGCAGCTTCGCCGTCACGGTTTCCCGCACCTCCCCCGTCGCCCTCGGGTCGAGCCCGAGGGCGGCGGGGGTGGTGAGGCCTCACATCGCCGAGATGCCGCCGTCCAGCTTGAGTTCGGAGGCGGTGACGAAGCGGCTCTCGTCCGAGGCGAGGTAGACGGCCGCGGCCGCGATCTCCTCCGGCTTGCCGAGGCGCTTCAGCGGGATCTGGCGGGAGAGCTTGGCCTCCGCCTCCTCCTTGCCGAACATGGCGCGGATCGGGTCCAGGATCGGGGTGTCGACGAACGTGGGGTGGATCGAGTTCGCGCGGATGTCGAACCCCTTGTGGGCGCAGTAGAGCGCCACGCTCTTGGACAGGAGCCAGACCGCCGCCTTGGAGGCGTTGTAGGCGGGCGAGTTGTGCGCCGCGATCAGCCCCGCGATCGAGCTGATGTTGACGATCGAGCCCGGCTGGTGGTCCCGCATCACGCGCACGGCGTACTTGCAGCCCAGGAACACGCTGTCGACGTTGACGCTCATCACCTTGCGGAAGGCGTCGAGCTCCAGAGTGTCCAGGTCGCCCTTGATCGACATGCCGGCGTTGTTCACCAGCACCGACAGGCCGCCCATCTGGTGGTTGGCGGCCTCCACCGCGTCGGCCCAGTCGGCCTCGCTGGTCACGTCGTGGCGGCGGGCGAAGGCGGTGCCCTGGCCGTGCGCGGCGTCGATCTCGTCGGCGACGGCCTGCGCCTTGTCGAGCTGCAGGTCGGTGAGCGTGACCTTGGCGCCCTCGGCGGCGAAGCGGCGGGCCATGGCCTCGCCCAGCCCCTGCGCCGCGCCCGTCACCAGCGCCTTCTTGCCCTCGAGCCGTCCCGCCATGCCGTCCTCCCCGTTGGGCGCGGTTGTGGACCGGATCAGGCCGCCGCGTCCATGAACTCGGCCAGCCGCACGTCCAGCTCCGTCACGCCCCCCGCGTCGTGCGTGGCCAGCAGCACCTCGACCCGGTTGTAGATGTTCGACCACTCCGGGTGGTGGTCCAGCTGCTCGGCCTTGAGCGCCACCCGCGTCATCCACGCCCAGGCGGCGTTGAAGTCGGCGAAGCGGAAGCTCTTCACGATGGCGTCGCGGCCGGGGGCCGGCGCCCAGCCCTGCAGGCGCGTCGCGGCGGCCTGCGCCCCGATCGTCTCGCCGTACGCCGCCATGCCGAGCCCTCCGTCGCGCGCGACCCTTACCCGGGCGGCGCGCGGCTTGCACCCCGCCCCGCGACCGTCCCAAGGGGGAACACCATGTCCGCGCGCTCCGTCCTCGCCACCCTCGCCGCGCTCGCGCCGCTCGCCGCCGCCGCGCCGGCCGCAGCCGGGCACGACCCCGACGGGCTGCTGCCGAGCCTGCCGGCCCACGCCCGGCCCGGCGTCTGCTACGCCCGGGTCACCGCGGCGGCCACGGTGAGCCCGCCCGTGCCGGGCCGCGCCCGCTGGCGGCTCAGCCCGCCGCCTCCGGGCGCCCCGGGCCCGCTGTGGTGCCTCGTCGTCGAACCCGGCCAGCCCGGCCATGTGATCGCGCCCGAGCGCTCCGGCTGGATCCGCGTGCTGTGCGACGACGACGCCACCCCCGTCCGCATCTCGGGCGTGCAGCGCCGCCTGCGCGAGCGCGGCGTCTACGCCGGCGAGGCGACCGGCCGCTACGACGAGGCCACCACCATGGCGGTGCGCCGCTTCCAGTCCGAGCGCCACATCGCGCACGGCGGCTACCTGAGCCTGCGCACGCTGGAGGCGCTGGAGGGCGGCGAGGGGCCGATGGTCTCGCCGCTCCCGCCGCCGCCGCCGATGGTCGTCGCCGCGCCGTGCGGCGAGGGCTGCGCGATCCCGCCGCCCCCGCCGCCCGTGGTGCGCATCCCGGTGATCCAGCCGCCGCCGCCGCCCAGCCCCTGGCTGAGCTGGCCGGGCAAGCGGGTGTTCTGACCGACGCGCCCGCTCAACCGGAGGTGCTTTACAACTTATAAGTGTGTCGCGGACGATCCTGCCGCCCGGGGAAGCCGGGGTCGCGCATGAAGGTGCTGTTCGTCAGCTACGGCCGGTTCGACTGCAACAGCGGCGGGCACATCGCCCGCTTTGCGCAGGGGCTGCACGCGCGCGGCCACGCGGTGGCGGTGGCCGCCGACGGGTGCGAGGGCGGGGCGGAGGACTTCGGCCCGGCCCCCTACACGCGCCTGCAGCGGGCCCAGGCCGCCGCGCAGCCCGCCGCGGCGCTGGCCTTTGACGGCCGCCCCGCGGGCGCCTCCGACACGGTGATCGTGGCCTGGACGCCGCGGGAGAGCGTCCGCACGGCCGTCGCCGCGCTCCGCCGGGCCGGGCGGGCGCGGATCGTGGTGCACCTGGAGGACGACGAGCGCGCCCTCACCTCCGCCCAGCTGGGTCGCGCCTGGATGGACCTGGCGCTGCTGCCCGCGCGCGAGCTCGATCCGCTGGTGCCGCCCAGCCTGGCCCACCCGCACCGGATGGCCGGCTTCCTGGCCGCCGCGGACGGGGTGACCGCCATCGCCGAGCCGCTGCTGGCCTACGCCGGCGGCGCGCCCACACACCTGCTCCAGCCCGGGGCGGACGCCGCCGAGCTGCCGCCGCCGCCGAGCTCCGGCGCGCGCGCGGCGTGGCTGGAACGGCTGGGCGTGCCCGCGCACCACAGCGTGATCGTCTACCCCGGCAACCTGCATGCGGCGAACCGGCGCGAGATGTTCAGCCTATACGTCGCCGTCCAGATCCTCCGCCGCCGCGGCGTGCCGGTGACGCTGATCCGTACGGGCGAGGATTTCTGCCCCGGGCTGGACACCGCCTTCGACCACCTGCGCGGCCGGGTCTCCCGCGAGCTGGGCCGGGTGCCGCGCCGCGAGCTCATGGCGGTGCTGCGGCTCGCCGACCTGTTCGTGCAGCCGGGCGCGCCCAACGCCTTCAACCTGTGCCGGCTGCCCTCCAAGCTGCCCGAGCTGTTCGCCTGCGGCCGCCCGGTGATCCTGCCCCGCGCCAACCTGGGGCTGGAGGTCAGGGACGGGGTGGAGGCCGCCGTGCTGGACCGCGGCGACGGGGTGGAGATCGCCGACCTGGCC
Source organism: uncultured Caulobacteraceae bacterium (assembly GCA_964244065.1). Lineage (GTDB taxonomy): Bacteria > Pseudomonadota > Alphaproteobacteria > Caulobacterales > Caulobacteraceae > JASLDZ01. The sequence goes on from CAXTHH010000005.1 coordinate 86,120, forward strand.
GAGCCGCTGCTGCGCGACCCCGCCCGGGCGGACGCCATGGGGGCGGCGGGCGCGCGCTTCGCCGCCCGCCGCCTGCGCTGGGACCGCTCGACCGAGGGGCTGGAGCGTTTCCTACGCGACGTGCTCGCCTGCCCGCCCGGGCTGGCGGTCGCATGAGCGCCGCCCGGCTTCTGCTCCGGGCGGCGCGCGCCGTGCGCGCCGAGCCGCGGCTGCTGCTCAAGGCGGCGCGGCGGCTCCTCACCCACGGCCCGGCGGCGACGCTGCGCATGGGCGCGGCCGTGGCGCGGGCGGCCGCCGCGCCGGCGGAGCCGCCCGCGCCCGAGCCGGGGCTCGCCGCCCGCGCGGCGGCGGTCGAGGCGGCGGGGGCTCCGCGGATCAGCGTGATCGTCCCGCTGTTCGACACGCCGCCCGAGCTCCTGCGGGCCTGCGTCGCGTCGGTGCTGCGGCAGGCCTACGGGAGCTGGGAGCTCGTGCTGGTGGACGACGGCTCCACCCGCCCCGGCCTGCGGGCCCAGGCGCTGGCCGCCGCGGCGAGGGACCGGCGCATCCGGGTGCTGGTCCGCGAGGCCAACGGCGGGATCAGCCGCGCCACCAACGCGGGGCTGGAGCTCGCGGCGGGCGCCTGGACCGCCTTCCTGGACCACGACGACGAGCTGACCCCCGACGCCCTGCTGTGCGTGGCCGAGCGCCTCCTGGCCGACCCGGGGCTCGGCGCCCTCTACACCGACCAGCACAAGATCGACGCCCACGGCCGGATCGTCGACCAGCACCTGAAGCCGGACTGGTCCCCCGCCCTGATGCTCGGCGTGATGTACGTCGGCCACCTGCTGGTGGTGCGCACCGACCTCGCCCGGGCGGTCGGCTTCGACCCCGCCTACGACGGAGTGCAGGACTACGAGTTCATGCTGCGCCTCTCGGAACGGACGGCGGCCGTCGGCCACATCGCCCGGCCGCTCTACCGCTGGCGCGCCGTCCCCGGCAGCCTGGCCGCCGACGCGGACGCCAAGCCGGGCGTCGAGGCGCTGCAGAAGGCCGCCCTGCTGGCCCACCTGCGCCGCCGCGGCCGCTCCTGGACGCCCGAGCCCCATCCCGATCCTCGCCGGCGCCACCGCATGGTGCTCGCCCCCGGGCCGGGCGCGCCGGCCCCCTCGGTGTCGGTGATCGTCCCCAGCCGCGACCAGGGCGAGGCCGTCTCCCGCTGCCTGGACACCCTGCACGGGCTCACCGCCGGCGTGGCGTTCGAGACGGTGCTGGTGGACGACGGGACCACCGATCCCGTGGCCCTGGCCGCCTTCGCCCGCCACCCGATCCGCCGCCTCCCGCTCGGCCGGCCGTTCACCTTCTCCGCCGCGTGCAACCTCGGCGCCTCCCACGCCCGCGGCGACCTGCTGCTGTTCCTGAACAACGACACGGAGGTGCTGGCGCCGGACTGGCTCGCCCGCCTCCGCCTGTGGCTGGAGGACGCGGAGGTGGGCGCCGTCGGCCCGGTGCTGCTGTACCCGGACCGGACCGTGCAGCACGCCGGCGTGGTGCTGGGTGCGCGGGGCACCGCCGACCACGCCATGCGAGGCTTCCCCGCCGGATCAGACGGGCACGGGGGCGCGCTCTCCGCCGCGCGCGAGGTGAGCGCGGTGACCGGCGCCTGCCTGCTGATGCGCCGCGCCGAGTTCGAGGCGCTGGGCGGCTTCTCCACCGACTACCTGCGGCACTACCAGGACGTGGACCTGTGCCTGCGGCTGCGCGAGCGGGGGCGGCGGATCGTCTGCGCCGCGGGGGTCGAGCTGATCCACCACGAGAGCCTGACGCGCGCCGCCGGCGGCTACGACCTGGGCGACCGCGCCGTCCTGATCGACCGCTGGCGCGAGCGGCTGGAGGCGCACGACCCCTACTACCCGCCCGCCTGCGACCGCGAGCGGCTGGACTACTCGCCGGCGCGCGCGCGGGCCGCATAGCGGGGCGAAAGCTTTTGCGTGCGTCGGGCGCGAGGATGGGGTTAGCTTGGCGCCAGATGCTGGACGACGCCTTCGCCCGCCGGATGCCGGACCTTCGCGCCCAAGTGGACGCTCGGCTGACCGCGCTGTTGGCGCCCACCGCGGCGGCCCCGCCGGTGTTGCGCGACGCGGTCGGCTACGCCCTGCTCTCGCCCGGCAAGCGGCTGCGGCCCGTCCTGGCGCTCCTGGCGGCCGAGCACTTCGGCGACGGGCGGCCGCACGACGCGGCGCTGGACGCGGGCTGCGCCATCGAGATGGTGCACGCCGCCTCGCTGATCCTGGACGACCTGCCGTGCATGGACGACGCGGCCCTGCGGCGCGGCCGGCCGACGGTGCACCGCCGCTTCGGCGAGGACATGGCGGTGCTGGCCGCCATCGCGCTGCTGAACCACGCCTACGCCACCGTGGCCGCCGCGCCCGGCCTGCCGGCGGAGGCGCGGCTGACGCTGGTGTCCACGCTGTCGGGGGCGATCGGATTCGACGGCCTCGTCGCCGGCCAGGCGCGCGATCTGCGCGAGCGCGACGGCGTGGCCGAGCCCACGCCCCTGCACGAGCTCAACCGCCAGAAGACGGGCGTGCTGTTCGTGGCGGCGGTGGAGGGCGGCGCCCGCGCCGCCGGCGCCCGGGGCGCCCGGCTGGAGGGCGCCCGCGGCTTCGCCCGGGGCCTGGGCGAGGCGTTCCAGATCCTCGACGACCTGCTGGACGCCACCGGCACCTCCGAGGCCGCCGGCAAGGACGTGGGCCAGGACGGCGGCAAGCCCACGGTGGTGTCACTGATCGGCGCCGAGGGCGCGCGGGCGGAGATGCACCGCCGCCTGCGCACCGCGCTCGACCACCTGGACGACGCCGGCCCCGGCCCCCTCAGCCGCTTCGCCGAGCTCCTGTTCGTCTCCCTGCCCGAGGCGGCCTAGCTGGCGTTCATCCTCCCCGGCTGCGCTGGGGAGGTGGCCGCGAAGCGGACGGAGGGGCCGCGCGAGAGCGCGGAAAACGCATCCACTGCAGCTTCCGCCCGGCTTCGCCGGCCGGCCCCCTCCCGGCCTTCGGCCGTACTCCCCCATCGGCGATGGGGGAGAGGAGTCGCGCTCAGCCCGGTGTCAGGACCCGTCGCCAGGTCGGGCGGTCCTCGGCGCCCCAGCCGTACTTGTAGGGCTCCCGGCCGCGGAGCCAGCACGCCTGCGTGCAGCCGGCCGCCGCGGCCGCGCTCAGCGTCTCCGCGATCAGCAGGGTGCCCGGGCCGAGCGCGGTGAAGGCGGGGTCGAAGCCGGTCAGGTACATGTGGACGGCGTCCGCGCCCTCCAGCGCCAGCAGCACGGCGGCGGGCTCGCCCGCGAGGCTCAGCGTGCGCAGCCGGCCGACCCCGGCCGCCACCAGCGCGGGCGCGGCCTCGCGGAGGAAGGCCCGCAGCAGGGGATCGTCCAGCACGCCGGGCTCCCCGGCGGCCGCCCACCGGGCGTGGTGGAACGCGAACAGCCGCTCGATGTGCCCGGGCGCGGTCTCGCCCGTGGCGAGCTCGACCGTCCAGCCCCCCGCGCGCTCGGCCTTGCGGCGCGTGTAGGCCAGCTTCTTGGCCGCGCTCGCGGTCATGGCGGCGAGGCCGTCCGCGCCCGCGAGCGGCGACACGGGGCAGACCTCGTCCGGCTCGCGCCGTTCGCGCCAGCCGGGCGGGGCGGGGAGGTCCGACAGCGGGTCGCCGGGGCGGAGCTGGCGCAGGTCCAGCGCCGCCGCCCCGCGCCGGGCGCCCTCCCCGGCCAGGGCGGCGAGCAGCCCCGGAACGTCCGCGCCGGGGCCGAGCACGGCCGCCCCGTAGTCGGTGGGTCCCGTGCCGGCGAGCAGGGCCGCGCCCTCCCAGGTGAAGGCGGCGGCCACGGCGGCGAGGCCGTCCGGCCCCTCCTGCACGGCGGCGAAGGTGCGGTCCGACGCATGGCTGCGCGCCCAGGCGAGCTGGCAGGCCGGGTGCTGGAAGGGCGTGGCGCCCGCGTCCTGCGCCCAGAGGTCGGCCCAGGCGGGGGCGAGGGCCTCCAGGGCCGGAAGATCGGCGACGATGCGGACGCTCACGCCGCGGCGGGCCGCCCGCCCTCCAGGATGCGGCGGTGCAGGTCGAGGTAGCCGTCCGTCATGCGCCGGAGCGGGAAGCGCGCGCGGGCGCGGCGGCCACACTCGGCGGGGTCGATGGCGTGCACGCGGGCGAGCGCCTCGGCCAGGCCGGCGGCGCCCGCCTCCGGCTCGACCAGCCAGCCCGTGCGCCCGTCCTCCACCGCCTCGGCGAGGGCGCCGGAGCGGAAGGCGACCACCGGCGCGCCCGCCGCCGCCGCCTCGCGCGCCACCAGGCTGGAGGTCTCCGGCGCCAGGCTGGGGATCAGCACGGCGCGGGCGGTGGCCAGAAGGCGCCGCTTGCCCGCCCCGCCGACGGGGCCGATCCAGCGGCGGAGGGCGTCCAGCCGCGGGGCGAACTCCCGGTCGAAGTAGTCCCGGTGCGCGCCGTGGGGGAACACGGCGCCCGCCGCGAACAGGCGAGCGCCGGCGAGCCGGGCCGCGTCCAGCGCCAGATGCAGTCCCTTCTCCGGGCAGATGCGACCGAGGGCCACGAGGTCGCCGCCGCGGGGGAGGTCGAGGGCGAAGCTCTCCACGTCCACCCCGTTCTCCACCACGGGCAGGGGGCCGAGCTGCGCCCGCGCGCCGGCGGCCTGGTGGGCAGAGACGGCGTTCAGCGTCAGGCCGGGCGCGCGGAGGGCGACGGAGTCGTACCAGCTTACCGGCAGGTGCAGGGTGGCGAGCATCGGCGGCCCGCCCTGCGGAGGCAGGTAGGCGCCGAAGTCGATCCCATGCAGGTGGATCAGGTCCACGCGCTCGCGGGCGACGACCGCGCCGATCGCGTCGCGCACGGCGGCGTGCGTGCGGGCGCGGGCGGCCTCGGTGATCCCGCCCTCGACGGCTGGGATGGCGACGAGCTCTCCGGCGACGGTGGAGCCCGCCTGCGCCACCACGATCGAGCGTCGGCCGGCGACGACCAGGGCGCGGTCCACCGCCGCGAGCACCTGCTCGGCCCCGCCGACCGGGTCGGCGTTGACCGGGGCGAAGGGGTAGGCGACAGACAGGACGGTGGTCACGCCGCCCGCTCCCGCCTGGCGCGGGTGGCGCGGGCGCGCCAGGCGGCGCTCGTCAGCGGCCAGCCGTGGCGGTCGTAGTGCGCCTCCCCGCAGGGCGGCGGCGCCGCGACGTCGTAGGCCGGGGCGGGGCGCCACGCCTCGCGCTCCGGGGGGAAGTCGGCCAGCACGGCGGCCTGGCTCGCATGCGCGGCGAAGGCCCGGGCCTTGCGCGCGCACTCGTCGGCGGTGAGCGTGACCGCCGTCTCCGGTGCGGACGGGTCGGGGTGGAAGCGGTTGGCGTGCAGCGCCCCTCCGACGCCGAAGTAGCCGGCGAACTCCCAGCGGGCGGGGGCGCCGGCGCCCAGCCGGGTGCATGCCGCGGCCACGGCCAGCGCGGCGGCGTCGTGGTCCGGGTGGCCGCCCTCGTAGGCGTGGGTGAAGGCGGCCGCCGCGCCGCGCAGGTCGCGCGCGAGCCGGTCGATCAGCTCGGGCAACCGATCGACCAGCGTCTGGTCGGGCAGGCCGTAGGCGACCCGGCGCTCCGGCCGGCAGTCCAGCACCGCCAGCGCGGCGTCCAGCTCGGCGCTGCGGGCGGCGGCGTAGGCCTCGCGCGTGACGAAGCCCGCCCGGTGCGCGTCGCCCATGTCGTGCGGCGCGCCGTCCGTGAGGTGGATCAGAGTCAGCCGCTCGCACAGGTGCAGGCGGGAGCCGAGCCCCAGCGCCTCGTCGTCCGGATGCGCCACCACCAGCGCCACGGGCTCGGCCACCCGCTCGCCGCGGGCGAGGCGGGCGGCGAGGTCGCTCAACACCCCCCGTCCTCTCCGTCGTCCTCGGACTTGATCCGAGGACCAAGCGTGGTGCGCCGGGCCGCCGAAGCGGCCGCAAGCCGCCAGCACGATCGGCGCCCGGCCCTCGGGTCAAGCCCGAGGGCGACGGAAGAAACAGCAGGCTCGTGGGTCGTCACGTGCCCCGCGCCGGGTACACGGCGCCCACGGGGTAGGGCCGCTCGGCGGCGCGGCACAGGAACACCTCGGGCTCGGGGTGCGCCTCGATGGTGAAGCCGGCGGCGCGGAGCAGGGCGGCGCTGGCGGCCATGTTGGGGGCGAACCAGTTGGTCCAGTCGTCGGAATAGCTGTGCTCGATGAAGTGCAGCTTGGGCCAGCCCGGCTCGTCGAACACGTCGGTGCGGGTGAAGGGGTACTCCCGCTCGGCCTCGAACACCGCCTCCGACCCGCGCTGCAGCGACTGGAACAGCATGTAGTCGCCCGCCACGTGCTCGCGGATCAGGTCCAGCGCCAGCAGGGGGTGGCGCAGGTGGTAGAGCACGCCCATGAAGATCACGAAGTCGAAGGTCTCGCCCAGCGTCGCCACGTCGTAGACGTCCAGCAGGCGGAACTCGATGTCGCGGAAGCCCTCCACCCTGGCGGCGAAACGGGCCTGCGCCAGGTAGTCCTCGTCGGAGTCGGTGCCCACCACGCGGGCGGCGCCGCGGCGCTTCATCTCCATGGCGTAGAAGCCGGCGTTGCAGCCGATGTCCAGGACGCTCTTGCCCGTCATGTCGGCCGGCAGCACGTGGCTGAAGCCGGCGAACTTCACCGCGGGGTAGTCGCCCAGGAAGTGCTCGGGCGCCGTGCGCACCCCGCCCAGCTCCATGTTGTGGAACCAGGGGCCGAGGCGGGTGATCTCCGCCTGGATCTGCGCGGGGGTGTCGTGGGCGTCGTCGGCAGGCGTCATGCGGTCTCGACCGTGGTGGACAGGTCCGCGCCTTCCAGCAGGCGCAGGGCTTCGCGGTAGCCGTTCAGCGTGCCCACGTCGACGTAGCCGGCCCCCAGCCGCGCGCCGCAGGCCTGGCCGCCGCGGGCGATCCAGGCGTTCACCAGCGTGCCGAGGTACTCGTCCTCGCCCTCGCGCTCCCGCCACAGGGCGTGCAGTTCGTGGAACACGCGGCCGGGCATGCGGAAGGCGCCCCAGATCCAGTTGGACCGGGCCTCGCGCGACTTCACCTGGATCTCCTCGACCCGCCCGGTGACCTCGTCGTGCACCACCGCGTCGAAGAACTCGGGCCGCTCCACCGGGAACAGCAGGAAGGCGAGGCGGTCGCGGGGCAGGCGGGCCAGGGCGTCCTCCGGAAACCAGATGGTGTCCGGCAGGCCCACGGCCACGTCCTCGTCGGGGTGCACCAGGTGGGCGGCGCGGAACAGGGCGTCGCACAGGCCCGCGGCCTGTGGTTGGACCACGTAGGCGATGTCCGCCCCCGCGACGCGCCCGCCGTAGTAGCGCAGGATGTCGCTCTTCCCCGGCGAGATCACGAAGGCGATCTTGTCCGCCCCCGCCAGCACCAGCCGCTCCACCAGGTGCTCGCTGACGGCGCGCGGCCGCTCGACGCCGTCGGCGGTGCGCGTCGTGCCCACCGGCAGCAGCTCCTTGGAGAAGGCGAGCGGCTGGATGCGCGTGCCCTGGCCGGCGGCGGGGACGATGCCCCACATCAGGCCGTCATCCGCCCAAGCTCACGGACGGGCGCGCGGAGCGTGGCGAGCAGCGCCAGGAGCGCGTCGGCCCGGTGGCCGCTGGTGTGCTCGCGCAGGAAACGCGCGCGGGCGGCCTCGCCCACCTCGCGCAGCCGCTTCGGCCCGAGGTCCAGCGCGGCGCAGGCCTCCTCCGGCGTGGAGGCGAGCAGGATCTCCTCGCCGGGGGTGAAGAAGGCGTCCAGCCCGTCCCACCGGTCGCTCAGCACGGGGCAGGCGCAGGCCGCCGCCTCGAACAGCCGGCCCGAGGGGGCCCAGCCCATGGCCGCCATGTCCGCCCGGGTGGTGTTCACCGTCAGCGCGGAGGAGGCGTAGAAGCTCGCATGCTCCGGCGGGGGCAGGTGCTTCACGAACCAGATGTTGTCCGTCCACGGGAAGTCGGGCGGATAGCCCGCGCCCGCCAGCACCGCCTTGATCCCCGGCCGGCGGCGGGCGGGCTCCACGAACAGCGCGTCCACCGCGGGCTGCCGGTCGGCGGCGTAGGTGCCGATGTAGCTGAGGTCGCAGGTGAACCGCGCGTCGGGCGCGGTGCGGTGGTGCACGGCGGGGTCGGCGTGGCCGTAGAGGGGCGCGGTGCGCCGGGCGCCGAGGGTACGCTCCAGGGCGTGCAGGGCGGGGCCGCCGGTGTAGCTTAGCACCAGGTCGAAGCCGCCCAGCCCGTCGCGCGGCAGGTAGTCCACGATCTCGCCCGCGGCCAGGCGCGCGAGGGTCACGGGCGTGTCCATGTCGTAGAAGACGGACGGCACGCCGCTCTCCGCCACCGCGGCGCAGGCGGCCTCGGCGTCGGCGCAGTAGCTCGTGACGATGGCGGCGTCCGCGCCGGCCAGGGCGCGGCGCGCGCGGGCGACGTCCCACGCGCCGAACAGCACGAGCTCCCCGCCGGGCAGGGCGGTCAGGTCGCGGTGCGGGGCGTAGAAGGGCTGGTCGCGCTCGAAGAAGGCCACGGAGGTCCCCCGCTCGGCCAGGGCGCGGATCAGGCCGCGCCACAGGGTGGCGTGCCCGTTGCCCCACGAGGACGACACCGTCAGGCCGAAGACGACCAGCTTCATGCTTCGCCGCGTCTCCCCGACCTGGCTGGCCGCCGAACGGCCAAGTTGAAACCCGAGTTCCTTTCTAAGCCGCTTCCCGCCGCTCCGCATAGCGGCGCGCGATCTGGGCGCAGGCCAGGAGCTGGATCTGGTGGAAGATCATGATGGGCGTCAGCAGCACGCCCGCGCTGGCGGCCGGGAACAGGGCGGCGGCCATGGGCGCGCCGGAGGCCAGGCTCTTCTTGGAGCCGCAGAACACCAGGGCGATCTCGTCCGGCTTGGGCAGGCGTAACGCCCTGGCCGTCGCCCGGGTGGCGATGAGCACGAAGGCGAGCACCGCGGCGTCCAGGCCGAGCACGATCAGGAGGTCCGCCGCGCCCAGCCTGCGCCACAGCCCCTCCACCACGGCCGCCGAGAAGGCGGTGTAAACCACCAGCAGGATCGAGCCGCGGTCGACCAGGCCCGCCACCGCCTTGTGACGCTCCACGAAGCCGGCGGTGAGCGGGCGCGACAGGTGGCCCAGCACGAACGGCAGGAGCAGCTGGAGCAGGATCGTCCCCACGCTCTCCAGCGACACGCCGCTCCCGCCCCGCCCCGCCCAGGCGGGCATCAGCAGGCCCACCAGCGCGGGCGTGAGGAACACGCCCAGCAGGTTGGAGGCCGAGGCGGCGCACACCGCCGCCGGCACGTTCCCCCGCGCCACGGAAGTGAAGGCGATGGAGCTCTGCACCGTGGAGGGCAGCAGCGTCATATAGAGCACGCCCGCGGCGACCTCGGGCTTCACGCCGGGGACCAGCTGGAGCAGCAGGCCGACCACGGGGAACAGCAGGAAGGTGTAGGCGAGCACCAGCAGGTGCAGGCGCCAGGCGCCGATCCCGCGCAGGATGGCCTCCCGCGACAGCTTGGCCCCGTGGAGGAAGAACAGCAGGGCGATGGCGGCGGCGGTGATCCGCCCCGCCCACGCCGCCGCCTCGCCGCGCACCGGGAGGAGGCTGGCGAGGAGCACCGTCGCCAGGAGGGCGAGCGTGAACCGGTCGAGCTTCACAGACGGCGCTCTTTCCCTCCCCCTTGCGGGAAGGGGGGACCGCGCGAAGCGTGGTGGGCGGGGGGCGGCCGCATCCGTGCCGGTCGGGGGTGAGCGCCATCCGGGTCGAGCCAGGGGAACAGCCGTCGAGTTTGGGGCGCCCCCCACCCACCAGGCTGCGCCTGGTCCCCCCTCCCCGCGAGGGGGAGTGAAGGTTCGCGCAGGCTCACGCCCACTCCGGCATGGTCTCCCGGGCCAGCATCTCGTCGTAGGTCGGGCGGGGGCGGGTGACGGCCCAGCGGTCGCCGCGGACCAGCACCTCGGGCACCAGGGGGCGACTGTTGTACTCGCCGGCCATGGCCGAGCCATAGGCGCCCGCGGTGCGGAACACGGCCAGGTCGCCGGCCTCCAGCGGCGGCAGGCGGCGGTCGCGGGCGAAGGTGTCGCCCGTCTCGCACACGGGGCCGACCACGTCGTAGAGCGCGGGCTCGGCGCCCGGGGCCGGCGCGCGGACGGGCTCCAGGGCGTGGAAGGCGTCGTACATGGCCGGGCGGATCAGGTCGTTCATGCCGGCGTCGAGCACCAGGTACCGCCGCCCCTCCGGCCGCGCGTGCACGTGGATGACGCGGGTCAGCAGCACGCCGGCGTTGGCGGCGATCACCCGGCCGGGCTCGAACGCCAGCTGCACGCCGAGGTCGCCGACCACCCGGCCCACCATCTCGCCCAGGGCGGCGGGGGGCGGCGGCTCCGGCGCGTCGAAGTAGGGCACGCCCAGGCCGCCGCCGAGGTCCAGCCGCTCCACCGTCAGGCCCTGCGCGCGCAGGCGGAGCACCAGGTCGCGCAGGGTGCGGGCCGCGGCCTCCAGCGGGGCGAGGTCGGTGATCTGGCTGCCGATGTGGCAGGCCACGCCCACCGGGCGCACGTGGGGCAGGGCGGCCGCCTTGGCGTACAGCCGCTCGGTCTCGGACAGGGAGACGCCGAACTTGGAGTCCGACGCGCCCGTGGTGATCTTGGCGTGGCCGCCGGCGCCCACGTCGGGGTTCACGCGGAAGGCGATGGCCGGCCGGGCGCCCAGGCGCGCGGCGACGGCGTGCAGGCGGTCGAGCTCGGGCTCGCTCTCCACGTTGATCTCCGCCACGCCGGTGCGGACGGCGAACTCGAGCTCCGCGTCGGTCTTGCCCACGCCGGAGAAGACGATGCGCTCCGGGCCGATCCCGGCGGCCAGCGCCCGGCGGATCTCGCCCTCGCTCACCGTGTCGGCCCCGGCGCCGAGCCGGGCCAGGGTGCGCAGCACGGCCAGCGAGCCGTTCGCCTTGACCGCATAGGCGATCAGGGCGCCGGCGGGCAGGGCGGCGCGGAACACGGCGAAGTGCCGCTCCAGCGTCGCGGCGGAGTAGACGTAGACGGGAGTGCCCACCGCGTCGGCGATGGTGCGTAGCGGCACACCCTCGCACCAGAGCTCGCCGTCGCGCTGCTGGAAGTGGTCCAAGCCTGATACTCCGCCGTCCTCGGGCTTGACCCGAGGACCGGGCGCCGAGCCTGCGCGGCGTGGACAGCCGCCCAGCGGCTCGGCTCCGACAACTCGGCCCTCGGGTCAAGCCCGAGGGCGACGAAGATGGCAGATCAGCCGGGCGGGCGGGTGCTCACCGGGGAGCCGAACGGGTTGGGCGCGCCGTCCACCGGCTGCACGGACAGGGGCGACAGCCGCTGGTTGGGGTCTTGGATGTCGCGCTTGGTGATGGGCGCGTTCTCGTCGCGGTTGGTGGCCGTGTCGTCCGAGGAGCGCACCGCGCCCGAGGTGGTGAGCCCCGCGGGCAGGGGATCGGCCCCGCGGCGCACGGAGGCGGGCGGGGCGGCGATGGCGGCGGGAGGCGGCGGCGAGGTCGCCGCGGTCTGGCCGGGCGCCTGCAGCTCGCCCACGCGCCCGCAGGCGCTGGTCGCGGCGGCGGCGGCCGCCAGGAGGGTGGCGGCGGCCAGCGCGGCGCGGCGGGGGGAGGTCATCTGAGGCGGTCCTTCCAGCGTTCGATCTGCTTACGCACCTCGGCGGGGGCGGTTCCGCCGTAACTGGTGCGGCTGGCGACCGAACGCTCGGGGGTGAGCACCTCGTACACCCCGGCCGTGATGGCGGGATGCAGCTTCTGCAGCTCGGGCAGGGGCAGGTCGGGCAGGTCGCAGCCGAGCTGGTCCGCCCGCTTGCAGGCCGCGCCGGTCACGTGGTGCGCCTCGCGGAACGGCAGGTCGGCCTCGCGCACCAGCCAGTCGGCGAGGTCGGTGGCGGTTGAGAAGCCGCTGCCCGCCGCCGCGCGCATCCGCTCCAGGTTGGGCGTGAGGTCGGCGACCATGCCTGTGGTGGCGGCGAGCCCGAGCTCCAGGGCGTCGAACGCCTCGAAGGTCGGGAGCTTGTCCTCCTGCATGTCCTTCGAATAGGCGAGCGGCAGGCCCTTCATCACCACCGTCAGCTGGGTCAGCGAGGCGAGCACGCGGGCGGCCTTGGCGCGCACCAGCTCGGCGGCGTCGGGGTTCTTCTTCTGCGGCATGATCGAGCTGCCGGTGGTCCAGGCGTCGGAGAGCTTCACGAAGCCGAACTGCGGCGTGCACCAGATCACGATCTCCTCCGCGAAGCGGGAGAGGTGGACGGCGGCGAGCGTGGCGGCGGCGAGCGCCTCCAGGGCGAAGTCGCGGTCGCTGACGCTGTCCAGGCTGTTGGCCGTGGGCCGGTCGAAGCCGAGCGCCTCGGCGGTCTGGCGTCGGTCGATCGGGAAGGGCGAGCCCGCCAGGGCCGCGGCGCCCAGCGGGCTCTCGTTCATGCGCGTCCGGGCGTCGCGGAAGCGGCCGGCGTCACGGCCGAACATCTCGACGTAGGCCATCAGGTGGTGTCCGAAGGTCACCGGCTGGGCGGGCTGCAGGTGCGTGAAGCCGGGCATCAGCGCGTCGGCGAACGCGCCGGCGCGCTCCAGCAGGGCGCGCTGCAGCGCCTCCAGCGAGGCGACCGTGCGGTCGCAGGCGTCGCGGACCCACAGGCGGAAGTCGAGCGCCACCTGGTCGTTGCGGCTGCGTGCGGTGTGCAGGCGGCCGGCGGCGGGGCCGATCAGCTCGCTGAGGCGCTTCTCCACGTTCAGGTGGATGTCCTCGAACTCGTCGCGGAACGGGAAGGTCCCGGCCTCCAGCTCGGCGCGGATCGTCTCCAGCCCGGCCTGGATGGCCTCGTGGTCGGCGGTTGAGAGCACGCCGACCGTGTGCAACATGGCCGCGTGCGCACGGGACCCCGCCAGGTCCTGGCGCCACAGCCGGCGGTCGAAGCCGATCGAGACGTTGATGGCCTGCATGACGTCGGCCGGCTTCGCCTCGAACCGTCCGCCCCACATGCCCTGGCCGGCCCCCGGCTGCTTGGAAGGCGCGTCCGCCATGACCGATCAGGATCCCCGTTCCGGCGCTCCCGCGGGGCTGCCCCGGGGCTTGAAGCTGGCGCTGCAGGCGGCCTTGGCCGTGGGCGCGCTGGTTCTGGTCATAGCCATCGGCAAGGCCGTCTTCCAGCCCGGCCCGCCCTATGTCGCCTCCAAGGGTCCGGCCGGATCGTCGATCAGCACCGCGGAGACCGCGGCCACCGCCCCGGCGGCGGGCGCGAAGACCACCCTGCCCGAGCCCTCGGCCAAGGGCGTGGGCGCGCCGGCCCCGACCAACGCCTTCACGGACGGCGCGGGCAAGTCGGTGACCCTGGCCGCCTTCAAGGGCCAGGTGGTGGTGGCCAACTTCTGGGCCACCTGGTGCGCGCCCTGCCGCAAGGAGATGCCGACCCTGGCCGCGCTGCAGGCGCTGTCGGCGGGCAAGCCGGTCAAGGTGCTGCCGATCTCGCAGGACGCGGCCCGCAACACGGAGAAGGCCAAGGCCTTCATCGCCGAGCACAAGCCGCTCGACTTCTACCAGGACGCGGCCACCGAGCTGCCCTTCGCGCTCAAGCCGCCCGTGATCGGCTTTCCCACCACCGTGATCTTCGACAAGACCGGGCGCGAGCGCCTGCGCGTCTCCGGCGACCTCGACTGGTCGAGCGCGCGGGTGCGCCGCACGCTGGACGCGCTGGCGGCCGAGTAGGGGCGCCGAATAGCCGCCGCGTTCGGGGTGCATGGGGCGCGCATGACCTCTCGTCGCCTCCTCATCGGGGGCGGGGCCGCCGCGCTCGCCGCCGCCGGGCCCGCCCTCGCCATCCCCGTGCCCCTGCCGTTCGCGGGCAGGAAGAAGCCGCCCGTCGACCTGCAGGCGATCGTGCGGGAGACGGGCGTTCCGGCCCTCGCCGCCGCCGCCGTCACGCGCAAGGGCTTCGCCTTCCGCGGCGTCCACGGCCGCCGCCGCGCCGACCGGGCGGACCCGGCGCTGGACGCCGACCCCTGGCACCTCGGCGCCAACACCAAGGCGATGACCGCCGCGCTCTACGGCCGCTACGTGGAGGCGGGGCGCGCGCGCTGGGGCGCGCCGCTGCCCAGGCTGCTGCCCGACCTCAAGCTGCATGAGGCCTGGGCCGACGTGCGGATCGACGACCTGCTGGCTCACCGCTCGGGCGTCACTGACACGGGCGTGCTGGACGCGGACTTCCTGGTCTCCGCCCGCGCCGCCAAGCTCTCCGCCCGCGACCAGCGGACGGACGTGGCGCGGGTGCTCCTGGCCGAGCCGCCCATGCGCACGCCGGGCGGCTTCGAGTACGCCAACCTGAACTACGTGCTGGCGGGCGCGGCCATCGAGCGCATCGCCGGCAAGCCGTGGGAGGAGGCGATCGCCCGCGACCTGTTCAGGGCGGTGGGCATGGCCCGCGCCGGCTTCGGCGCGCCGCCCGGCGCCGCGCCCTGGGGGCACCAGGCGGCGGAGGGGCGCCTCGTGCCCGTCGACCCCTCCGGCATCGCCGACAACCCGCCCGTGCTGGCGCCCGCCGGCGAGGTGCACGCGCCGCTGGAGGACTACGCCCGCTTCGTCCGCCTGTTCCTGGCCGAGGGCGGGGGCGTCTTGAAGCCCGAGACCCTGGCGCGCCTGGCCCGCCCCTGGAGCGGCGGCGACGGGCAGTACGGCATGGGCTGGCAGGTGTTCACCGGGCGCGCCTGGGCCGAGGGCCCGGTGCTGGCCCACGAGGGCTCCAACAGCCTGTGGCACGCCTCGGTGCTGGTGGCTCCCGCCAGGAACCTGGCGGTGATCGCCTGCGCCAACAGCGAGGAGGGCGGCGGGGCCGAGGCCTGCCTGCGCGCGCAGCAGGCCCTGGTGAAGGCCTTCGCCTGACAGGCTCTAGGCGGCCAGGGCGCCCGAGCTCTGCCGCACGTTCCAGAAGCGCACCATGCGCTGGGCGGTCTCGCGGGGCAGGGCGGCGTAGCGGGCCACCAGCGGGTCCACCGACGCGCTCCCGCCGCGGAACAGCACGGCGAGGTCGCGGAACAGATCCTCCGCATAGCCCGCCGCCTTGCACAGCAGCGCCAGGACGTCCGCGTCGCCGCGCGCCAGGGAGCGCTGCACCACGCCGAAGTCGACCCCGGACTCCTTGGCCAGGGCGGCGCTGAAGCGGGTGCGCTCGCCCTTGCGCAGGAAGCCCACGAGGCTCTGCGCCGAGAGGGGGCCGGCGGAGGCCAGCCGGTCGATGTAGGCCGCCGCCTCCGCGTAGTCGGCCGGCAGGACGCCCTGGGCGGAGGCCAGGCGCACGCGCGAGCCGGCCAGCGCCCGCTCCAGCAGGTCGGGATCGACGGCGGCGTTGCGCGCCATGATCCGGTCGCGCAGCCGCTGCTCGACCACCAGGTACATGTCGTTGAGCAGGTCCAGCGGCAGGCCCTCGCGCCCGACCACCACCGCGTGCAGGCCGGGGTTGGCCTTGGCGCGGTCCACCATCTTCTCCGAGGCGGTGCGGGACAGGGGCACGGCGGCGTTCGACATGAGCACGCCCAGGGTCTCGTCGTCGCCCCGGTCGACGATGGTGTCCGACACGCGCTCGGTGAGGTCCTCGCGGCGGGAGACCGCCCGCAGGTGCCCCTGGCCGGCGCAGCAGACCACCCCCATCAGGTCGGCCTCCGACAGGGCGGGGGAGCTCTCCAGCAGGGGGCCGGCGACCGCCTCCTCCGGATCGCCGATCAGGCGGGCCACGAGGCGGCGGGGCGCGTCGCTGAGCGGGGCCAGGCGGCGGGCCAGGTCGGCGCGCAGCTCCTGCTCCAGCGAGGCGGCGAGCTTCTCCAGCGCCGTGTCGAACAGGGCGATCACGGCGGGCGGGACCGGCTCGGGCGCGAAGAACACGTCGGTGGCGTGCCGCAGCAGGACGCGCCGCCGCTCCGGCGAGGTCTCCTCCGCGATCGACGCCAGCGCGTCCAGCTTGGACCCGAGCGCCGGCGCGCCCTGCCGCGTGATGCTCATGCCGCCCCCACACGTTCCGGGAGCACCGTAAGCACGGCGGATGTGAAGACCCGGTTGCCGCGCGTCAGGCGTTGCCGGCGGCGATCTCCATCACCTCCTGCACGGTGCGCAGGCCAGGGCGCTGCGCGGTGACCAGCACGCCCATGTTGCCGGGCATGTGCTGGTTGTTCATCATCTTCTCGTGGGCGTCGGGGATGCCGTCCCAGGGGAAGACCTCGGACAGGCAGGGGTCGATGCGCCGCTCGATCACCAGCTGGTTGGCCTGGCTGGCCTGCATCAGGTTGGCGAAGTGGCTGCCCTGCACGCGCTTCTGGCGCATCCACAGGAAGCGGGCGTCCATGGTCAGGTTGTAGCCGGTGGTGCCCGCGCAGATCACCACCATGCCGCCGCGCTTCACCAGGAACACGCTGACGGGGATGGTGCTCTCGCCGGGGTGCTCGAAAACCATGTCGACGTCGCGCTTGCCGGTGACGTCCCAGATCGCCTTCCCGAACTTGCGGCACTCCTTCATGTAGTCGCCGAAGTCGGGGCCGTTGACGGGGGGCAGCTGGCCCCAGCAGTTGAAGTCCTTGCGGTTCAGCACCGCCTTGGCGCCCATGCTCATCACGTAGTCGCGCTTGGACTCGTCGGAGATCACGCCGATGGCGTTGGCCCCCGCCGTCGCGCACAGCTGGGTTGCGAAGACGCCGAGGCCGCCCGAGGCGCCCCACACCAGCACGTTGTCGCCCGGGCGCAGCACGTGCGGGCGGTGGCCGAACAGCATGCGGTAGGCGGTGGCCAGCGTCAGCACGTAGCAGCCCGCCTCCTCCCAGGTCAGGTGCTTGGGCCGGGCCATCAGCTGGCGGCTCTGCACGCGGCAGAACTGGGCGAAGGAGCCGTCGGGCGTCTCGTAGCCCCAGATGCGCTGGCTGGTGGAGTACATCGGGTCGCCCCCGTTGCACTCCTCGTCGTCGCCGTCGTCCTGGTTGCAGTGGATGACGACCTCGTCGCCCGGCTTCCACCGCTTCACCTTGCGGCCGACGGCCCAGACCACGCCCGAGGCGTCGCTGCCGGCCACGTGGTACTCGGCCTTGTGCCCGTCGAAGGGGCTGATCGGCGTGCCGAGCGCGGCCCAGACGCCGTTGTAGTTCACGCCGGCGGCCATCACGAGAACCAGCACCTCGTCGTCGCCGATGGCGGGGGTGGGGACGACCTCCACCTGCATGGCGGTGTTCGGGCGGCCGTGGCGCTCGCGGCGGATCGCCCAGGCGTACATCTTCTCCGGCACGTGGAAGGCCGGGGGCATCTCGCCCACCTCGTACAGGTCCTTGGTGGCGGGGGCTCTGTCGAGGACGGCGGTGCTCATCGGCGGCGATCTCCTGGGCCCGCTCTCCGGCGGTCTGGAGGGCGATGCTCCCCCGAGAACGGCGCCGCAGGCAAGCGGTTTCCGCAGTGCAGCATGGGCGCGCGTCAGCGCGCGCCGGCGGCCTCCGCCAGCGCGGCCCGAACCGACAGCGCCTGCCGCGTCTCGCGCACGTCGTGCACGCGCAGCGCCGCCGCCCCGTGCGCCGCCGCGTGAAGGGCGAAGGCGAGGCTGCCGCCCAGCCGGTCCGACGCCTCGCGGGCGGTGGGGTCGATGACGGCCACCGTGCGCTTGCGGCTGGCCCCCACCAGCACGGGGAAGCCGTGCGCCGCCAGCCGGGGCAGGTCGCAGAGGAGGCGCAGGTTGTGCGCCGCCGTCTTCCCGAAGCCCAGGCCGGGGTCCAGCGTGATCCGCTGGCGCGCCACGCCCGCCGCCATGGCCGCCTCGGCGCGGGCCAGCAGGAAGGCCTCCACCTCGCCGGTGACGTCGTCGTAGGCGGGGGCGTCCTGCATGGTGCGCGGCTCGCCCCGCATATGCATCAGCACCACCGCGCAGCCGAGCGCCGCCGCCGCGTCGAGCGCGCCGGGCGCGCGCAGGGCCAGCACGTCGTTCCAGATCGCGGCGCCCGCGGCGACCGCGGCGCGGGCCACCCGCGGCTTGACGGTGTCGATGGAAAGGGGCGCGACGCCGCGCAGGCCTTCGATCACCGGCAGCACGCGCGCGAGCTCCGCCTCCGCGCTCACCGGGTCCGCGCCGGGCCGGGTGGACTCGCCGCCCACGTCGAGCACGTCCGCGCCCTGCGCGGCGAGACGCCGCCCGTGGGCGATGGCGGCGGCGGGGTCGAGGAAGCGGCCGCCGTCGCTGAAGCTGTCGGGGGTGGCGTTCACCACGCCCCAGAGCTGTACGCTCACCCTCTCCCTCGTGGGGAGGGGGAAGGGAGCATCAAGCCGGAGAGGGCTCGGCCCCACCCGGCAGCGCCATGGGCTTGGGCGAGTGCGTCAGGGGCACGGAAACCGAGCCGAGCACCTTGGGCTCGTTCAGCTCGCGCACCGGCGGAATGCCCTGCAGCACCTTGATGATCTCGTCGCCCGACAGGGTCTCGTACTCCAGGAGCGCCTTGGCCAGCGTCTCCAGGTCCTCGCGCCGCTCCTCCAGGATGCGCTTGGCCTCCTCGTAGCCGCCGTGCACCAGCCGCTTGACCTCGGAGTCGATGGTCTTGGCGGTCTCGTCAGACACCGTCTGGGTGCGGCCCATGCTCATGCCCAGGAACACCTCGTCCTGGTTGTCGCCATAGGCCACCAGGCCCAGGGCGTCGGAATAGCCCCACTTGGTGACCATCATCTTCGCCAGGCGCGTGGCCTGCTCGATGTCCGACGAGGCGCCCGAGGTGATGTTGTCGCGGCCGAAGATGATCTCCTCAGCGACGCGACCGCCCATCAGGATGGTCAGGCGCGAGGTCATCTGCTGGTAGCGCATGGAGTAGCGGTCGCCCTCCGGCAGTTGCATCACCATGCCCAGCGCACGGCCGCGCGGGATGATCGTCGCCTTGTGCACCGGGTCGGTGGAGGGCACCGACAGGGCCAGGATGGCGTGGCCGCCCTCGTGATAGGCGGTCAGCTTCTTCTCGTCCTCGGTCATGGCCATCGACTTGCGCTCGGCGCCCATCATGACCTTGTCCTTGGCCATCTCGAAGTCGTGGTGGCTCACCATCCGCTTGTTGCGGCGGGCGGCCATCAGCGCGGCCTCGTTCACCAGGTTGGCCAGGTCCGCGCCCGAGAAGCCGGGCGTGCCGCGGGCGATGGTGCGCACGTCCACGTCGGCCGCCAGCGGCACGTGGCGCATGTGCACGCGGATGATCTTCTCGCGGCCCGTCACGTCGGGGTTCGGCACGGTCACCTGCCGGTCGAAGCGGCCGGGCCGCAGCAGGGCGGGGTCCAGCACGTCCGGCCGGTTGGTGGCCGCCACCAGGATGATGCCCTCGTTGGCCTCGAACCCATCCATCTCGACCAGAAGCTGGTTCAGCGTCTGCTCGCGCTCGTCATTGCCGCCGCCCAGGCCCGCGCCGCGGTGGCGACCCACGGCATCGATCTCGTCGATGAAGATGATGCAGGGGGCGTTCTTCTTGGCCTGCTCGAACATGTCGCGCACGCGGGAGGCGCCCACGCCCACGAACATCTCCACGAAGTCGGAGCCGGAGATGGAGAAGAAGGGCACGCCGGCCTCGCCGGCGACGGCGCGCGCCAGCAGCGTCTTGCCGGTGCCGGGGGGGCCGACCAGGAGGGCGCCCTTGGGGATCTTGCCGCCCAGCTTTTGGAACTTGCTCGGCTCCTTCAGGAACTCGACGATCTCCTGCAGCTCTTCTTTCGCCTCGTCCACGCCGGCGACGTCCTCGAACGTCACGCGCGTCTTGTTCTCGGTAAGCAGCTTGGCCTTGCTCTTGCCGAAGCCCATCGCGCCTCGGCCCGCGCCGTTCATGGCCTGGCGCATGAAGAAGAACCACAGCGCGCCCAGGAGGATGAAGGGCAGCAGCGCGCCGAGGAGCTGCATCCACGGCGAGGGCTGGGTCGACTGCGCCTGGATGTTGACGCCGTTGGCCTCGAACCGCTTCAGGATGTCGGCCGAGCCGCCCGGAGGAAGCACCACGGTGAAGCGGCGGTTCTCCCGATCCTCGACGATGGCCTGCTCGCCGCGGACCACCGCCTTCACGATCTGCTTCTGGTCGGTCTTGGCCTGCAGCTGACTGTAGCTGATCTCGCCGGCTGCCTGGCCGCCGCGGCCGCCCGCCGGGTTCATCACGCTGTAGAACAGCGTCAGCAGGACCGCCACGAAGAGGCCCCAGATCATCAGATTGCGCAGGTTCATCTCGGCGTCCTAACCGTCTCCCACGCAAGATAGGCGCGCGCTCGGCGGAGCGCCATGCGTCCCGGCGCCGGCGCGTTGCCGAGGGGCGGGGGCCTCTGCTACTCCCCGCGCCTCCGATGAGCGCCGTCACCCCCCTCAGCTCCCCGCGCGTGGTCACCACGCGGCGCAAGGGCTTCCTCGGCGACGTGGCGGACGCGCTCGCCGACCTGCGCGCGGCGGTCACGCGCCCCCGCCTGTGGGCCGCCCTGGCGGTGCACGACATCGCCGCCAAGTACCGGGGCTCGATCCTGGGCCCGTTCTGGATCACGGGCACCACGGCCACCTTCGTGCTGGGGGTGGGCGTGCTCTACGCCCAGCTCTTCAACCAGCCTATCGACAAGTACATCCCGTGGCTGGGCGTCGGCATCGTGCTGTGGACCTTCTTCGCCAGCTGCATCGTGGAGGGCTGCGAGACCTTCATCAGCTCGGCCGGCATCATCAAGCAGACGGCCCTGCCCATGTTCACCTTCCTGTTCCGGACGGTGACGCGCAACCTGATCGTGCTGGCGCACCAGCTGGTGGTGATCGTGGGGGTGCTGGCCTGGTTCGGCCTTCTGGGCCGGATGGAGCCGCTTTACGCCCTGGCGGGCTTCGCCCTGGCGACGCTCAACATCGTCTGGATGGCCCTCGTGGTGGGGGTGATCTCCACCCGCTTCCGCGACGTGCCGCAGATCGTGGGCGCGGTGCTGCAGGTGCTCTTGTTCATGACGCCGGTGTTCTGGCGGCCGGAGGCGATCTCCACGCACCGGTTCGTGCTCTCGGCCAACCCGCTCTACCATATGCTGGAGATCACCCGCCGGCCGTTGATGGGCGAGGTGGCGCCCGCCAACGCCTGGTACGCCTGCGCCGGGCTGGCGGTTGTCGGCTGGATCGCCACGCTGCTGCTGTTCGCCGTGACGCGCCGCCGCGTGGTGCATTACCTGTGAGCGCGGCGGTCGACGTTCAGGGCCTGTCCATCCGCTTTCCCGTCTACGGGGCGGACGCGCGGTCCATGAAGAAGCACTTCGCCCGCCTGGCGGTGGGTGGGCGGCTGGGGCGGCAGGGCGGCAGCGGCGTCACGGTGGTGCAGGCGCTCTCCGACGTGTCGCTGAGCCTGCGGCCCGGCGATCGGCTGGCGCTGGTGGGCTCCAACGGCGCGGGCAAGACCACGCTGCTGCGCGCGCTCGCCGGCGTCTACTCGCCCGACGAGGGCCGGGTGGAGATCGCGGGCCGCATCGCCTCGCTCCTGGACCTGTCGCTCGGCATCGACCCCTCGGCCACCGGCTACGAGAACATCCGCCTGCGCGGGCTGGTGGCCGGGCTCACGCGCAAGGAGATCCGCGAGCGCGAGGAGTCGATCGCCGAGTTCTCCGGCCTGGGCGCCTTCCTGGCTCTGCCGGTGAAGACCTACTCCGCCGGCATGTCGGCGCGCCTGGCTTTCGCCACCGCCACGGCCGTGGACGCCGACGTGCTCCTGATGGACGAGTGGATCGCGGTGGGCGACGCGGACTTCACCGCCCGCGCCGAAGAGCGCCTCACCAGCCTGGTGGAGCAGGCGCACATCCTGGTGCTGGCCTCGCACAACAACACCCTGGTGCGGAAGCTGTGCACCAAGTTCGTCCGCATGGACCACGGCGCCGCCTCCGAGGTCATGCCCATCGAGCGCCTCGACGAGTTCGTGGGGAACTAGCCGTGCACGAGGACCTCGGCCGCGTCCTGATCATCGCAGGATCGGACTCGGGAGGCGGGGCCGGGCTGCAGGCCGACGTGAAGACGGTGACCGCGCTGGGCGGCCACGCGGCCACGGCGGTCACGGCCATCACCGTCCAGAACACGCTGGGCGTCCACGCCGTTCATCCGCTGCCGGTCGACTTGGTCGAGGCGCAGGCGCGCGCGGTGCTCGACGACATCGGCGCGGACGCGATCAAGACCGGCATGCTCGGCGACGCCGAGCTGGTGGCGCGCGTGGCGGTCCTGATCGCCGAGACCGGCCGCCCGGCGGTGATCGACTCCGTGATGGTGGCCAAGGGCGGCGCCCGGCTGCTGCCGCCCGAGGCGGTGGAGGCGGTGCGCGACCTGCTGCTCCCCGTCGCCACCCTGCTCACCCCCAACGCGCCGGAGGCGGAGGCGCTGACCGGCGTGCCGGTCGCCGACGAGGCGGGCCAACGCCGGGCCGGCGAGGCGCTGCTCAAGCTCGGCGCCCAGGCGGTGCTGGTGAAGGGCGGCCACGTTCCCGGCGAGCGCGTGGTGGACCTGCTGATGACGCCCGTCTCCACCGTGCGCTTCGAGAGCGGGCGGATCGTCAGCCGCAATACGCACGGCACCGGCTGCACCCTGGCCAGCGGGATCGCCTGCGGGCTGGCGCAGGGGCTGGGGCTGGAGCGCTCGGTCGCCCGCGCCCGCGACTATCTCCTGGAGGCGATCCGCCGCGCGCCGCACCTGGGCGCCGGCCACGGCCCGGTGGACCACGGCTGGCCCATGCGCCCGGGCGGGCCCTCGCGGCTGCAGGGCGCCTCGCTCCCGCCCGCCGGGCGCGCGTGAGCGACGGCGTCAGCGGGTCCGGGCGCCTCGCCGACATCCTCCGCGCGAGCCCGCGCGTGATGACGGTGCTGCGCACCGCGCGCGACCTCGCCGTCCCCGACCCCCTGCTGGTTTCCGGCGCGATCTACCAGACGGTGTGGAACGCGCTCACCGGCCGCGACCGCGACTACGGCATCAAGGACTACGACCTCACTTACTTCGATCCGGACACGAGCTGGGACGCGGAGGACGTATGGATCCAGCGCGTCGCCGCGGCGCTCGCCCCGCCGCTGCGCGGGACGACGGAGGTGCGCAACCAGGCGCGCGTGCACCTGTGGTTCAACGCCCGCTTCGGCGGCGAGCCCTATCCGCCGCTCGCCTCGACCGCCGAGTCGCTGGAGCGGTTCGTCTGCCCGGCCTTCGCCGTCGGCGCGCGGCTGGAGGCGGACGACGCGCTCACGATCGCCGCGCCCTTCGGCCTCGACGACCTGTTCGCCCTGCGCCTGCGGCCCAACCCGAACCGCGAGCTGAACGCCGACGCCTTCGCCCGCACCACGCGCTCGGTGCGCGCCCGCTGGCCGGAGGTGGGCGTCGAGGGGCCGGACGGCGCTCGATGAGGCTCCGCGCGGGAGGGGGCGGGGCCGGTGGACCGGCCCGCCCTCGCCGTCTAAGCCCCCGGACATGCGCCAGTGGACCGTCGACGCCTTCGCCTCCATCCCGTTCCGGGGCAACCCCGCCTGCGTCGTGGAGCCGTTCGACGCCTGGCCGGACGAGGCCTGGATGCAGGCGCTCGCGCAGGAGAACAACCAGGCCGAGACCGCCTATCTGGTCCGCACCCCCGACCCGGCGCGCTTCGGGCTGCGCTGGTTCACGCCGGAGGTCGAGGTGCCCCTGTGCGGCCACGCGACCCTGGCCTCCGCGCACGTGCTCCTGACCGAGCTGGGGTTGCCGGCGGACGAGCTCGCCTTCGAGACGCGGCGGAGCGGGACGCTGACGGTGCGCCGGGCGGGCGAGGGCTACGCCATGGACTTCCCCGCCGACCCGCCCCGCCGCATCGCGCCGCCGCCCGGCCTGGCCGAGGCGCTGGGGGCCGAGCCGCTGGAGGTGTGGTCCGCGGCCTACCTCGTCGCCGTGCTGGCCGACGAGGCGACCGTCCGGGCGCTGCGGCCCGACATCGCGGCGCTCAAGCCAATCTCGGCCGCGGCGGGCGGGGGCCGGGGCGACGTGATCGTGGCCGCCCTGGCGGACGCGGGCGAGCTGGACGTGGTGGATCGCTTCTTCGCGCCGGGCGCGGGCGTGCCCGAGGACCCGGCCACGGGCTCGGCGCACTGCATCCTGGCGCCGCTCTACGCCGACAAGCTCGGGCGAGACCGGCTGCGCTTCCACCAGGCCTTCCCGGGGCGGGGCGGCGAGCTGACCTGCGAGGTCCGCGGCGACCGGGTGATCCTGGAGGGATGCGGCGTCACGGTGGCCGAGACCCGCCTGCGCGTCTGAGGAGAGGGCCGGAGCGCGAGGCTCCGGCCCGGGCCGTCAGCGGTAGAAGCAGACGGTGCGGCCACGCCGGCCCGTCTCGCACACCCGGCGAGGATTGCGGTTGTAGCGGGCGTAGTAGCCGCGGCGGTAGGCGTTGTAGCGGGGGCCGCGGAACTCGCCGCGATAGGGGCGGCCGTAGTCGTAGCGCGGGCCGTAGCCGTTGGGCTGGGCGTCGGCGACGGTGGGAACGGCGGCCAGGCCGGCGACCGTGGTTGCGGCGACCGCCAAGGCGGCGAGCATCTTCTTCATGGGGGCGTCTCCGTTGCTGTGCGTGCCGGGACGACGCCGCCCCGACCGGGCCGACGTTGCCGCGCGCACGATGAACCGCGGCGGAACGACACGTTCAGCCCCGACGCGAACCGAACGCGTTCGGCCAAGCTTCGTTCGCCCTTGCCTCGGGGGCCGGATCGGCGTCTCTGGCCAGCGGGCCACGCCCTCCCAACGGGGCGCAGTCCATCTGCAAGGATGGGAGACATCGCTGTGACGACCTCGACCTGGGCCCGGCCCGAGGCGCGCCCCGCGCGCAACCACTTTTCCAGCGGCCCCTGCGCCAAGCGGCCGGGCTGGAGCCCCGACATCCTCGCCGACGCCGTGCTCGGCCGCTCGCACCGCTCCAAGCCCGGCAAGGCGCGGCTGCAGCTCGCCATCGACCGCACCCGCACGGTGCTGCAGGTGCCGGACACGCACCTGATCGGCATCGTGCCGGGGTCGGACACCGGCGCGGTTGAGATGGCCATGTGGTCGATGCTCGGCGCCCGGCCGGTGCAGCTCCTCGCCTTCGAGAGCTTCGGCAAGGACTGGGTCACCGACGCGTTGAAGCAGCTGAAGCTCGACGCCGAGCCGCTCGAGGCCGCGTACGGCCGCCTGCCCGATCTCGCCCAGGTGAGGCGCGACGCCGACCTGGTCTTCACCTGGAACGGCACCACCAGCGGCGTGCGCGTGCCGAACGCCGACTTCATCGCGGCCGACCGGGAAGGCGTCACGATCTGCGACGCCACCAGCGCCTGCTTCGCCCAGGCGCTCGACTGGTCGAAGCTCGATGTGATCACCTTCAGCTGGCAGAAGGCGCTCGGCGGCGAGGCGGCGCACGGCGTCCTGATCCTCGGCCCCCGCGCGGTGGAGCGGCTGGAGAGCTACAGCCCGCCCTGGCCGCTGCCGAAGCTGTTCCGCATGACCAAGAGCGGCAAGCTCAGCCGGGACATCTTCGAGGGGGCGACCATCAACACGCCCTCCATGCTGTGCGTGGAGGACTACCTGGACGCCCTGGCCTGGGCCGAGCGCACCGGTGGCCTCCCCGCCCTGATCGCCCGCGCCGACGCCAACCTCGCCGTGCTGGAGCGCTGGGTCGAGCGCACGCCCTGGGTAGGCTTCCTCGCCGAGGACCGGGCGACCCGCTCCAACACCAGCGTGTGCCTGCGCGTGGTCGCCCCCGGGGTGACCGCGCTTGCGCCCGACGCCCAGGCCGACTTC
The DNA here is from genome assembly GCA_964244065.1 of uncultured Caulobacteraceae bacterium. Classification (GTDB taxonomy): domain Bacteria; phylum Pseudomonadota; class Alphaproteobacteria; order Caulobacterales; family Caulobacteraceae; genus JASLDZ01. Next base: position 111,891 of record CAXTHH010000005.1, read on the forward strand.
GCCAAGCGCCTCGCCGCCCGTCTGGAGAAGGAGGCCGTCGCCTACGACATCGGCGGCTACCGCGACGCCCCGCCGGGCCTGCGCATCTGGTGCGGCGCCACGGTGGACGCCGCCGACGTGGAGGCGCTCACCCCCTGGCTGGACTGGGCCTACGCCGAGACCCTGGCCGACCTCCAAGCCGCCTGACCCCGACCACCCCTGACCGGCGCCGCGCCCTTGGCGGCTGCGCGCCTGGAGACCCGCCCATGCCCCGCGTGCTCATCGCCGACAGCCTCTCGCCCGCCGCCCTGCAGATCTTCAGGGAGCGCGGCGTCGACGCCGACGTGAAGGTCGGCCTGAAGAAGCCGGAGCTCCTCCAGATCATCGGGGACTACGACGGCCTGGCCGTCCGCAGCGCCACCAAGGCCGACCCCGACGTCATCGCCGCCGCCACCAACCTGAAGGTGATCGGCCGCGCCGGCATCGGCGTGGACAACGTGAACATCCCCGCGGCCACCGCGCGCGGGATCGTGGTGATGAACACCCCCTTCGGCAACAGCATCACCACCGCCGAGCACGCCATCGCCATGATCTTCGCCCTGGCCCGCGAGCTCCCCGCCGCCGACGCCAGCACCCAGGCGGGCCGCTGGGAGAAGAACCGGTTCATGGGCGTGGAGCTCTACGCCAAGACGCTGGGGCTGATCGGCGCGGGCAACATTGGCTCCATCGTCGCCGACCGGGCCAACGGGCTGAAGATGCGCGTGATCGCCTACGACCCATTCCTCTCGCCCGAGCGCGCCCTGCAGATCGGCGTGGAGAAGGTGGACCTCGACGACCTGCTGGCCCGCGCCGACTTCATCAGCCTGCACACGCCGCTGACCGACAAGACGCGGGGCATCCTCTCGGCCGAGGCGCTCGCCAAGGCCAAGCGCGGCGTGCGCATCGTCAACTGCGCCCGCGGCGGCCTGGTGGACGAGGCGGCGCTGCGCGCGGCGCTGGACAGCGGCCAGGTGGCGGGCGCGGCCTTCGACGTCTTCACCACCGAGCCGGCGACGGAGAACCCGCTGTTCGGCGCGCCGGGCTTCATCGCCACCCCGCACCTCGGCGCCTCCACCCTGGAGGCGCAGGAGAACGTGGCCCTGCAGGTGGCCGAGCAGATGAGCGACTACCTGCTCACCGGCGCGGTCACCAACGCCCTGAACTCGCCCAGCGTCACCGCCGAGGAGGCGCCGCGGCTGAAGCCCTTCATCGCCCTGGCCGAGAAGCTGGGCGCCTTCGCGGGGCAGCTCACCGACGGGGGGCTGAAGAGCATCGACGTCGCCTATGTGGGCGAGGTGGCGGGGCTGAACCTGCGCCCCATCACCGCCGCCGCGCTCGCGGGCGTGCTGCGCCCCATGCTGGCCGAGGTGAACATGGTCTCGGCCGGCGAGGTGGCGAAGGCGCGCGGGATCGCCGTGAGCGAGAGCCGCCAGGAGCTGCACGCCGTCTACGACAGCGTAGTGCGCATCACGGTGACCGACGGCGGCGGCGAGCGCACCTTCGCGGGCGCGGTCGTGGGCGGCGCGCCGCGCGTGACGGAGGTGAAGGGCATGGACCTGGAGGCGCCCATCTCCCCGGCCATGCTCTACGTGAACAACCTCGACAAGCCGGGCTTCATCGGCGCGCTGGGGGCGCTGCTGGCCGAGGCGGAGATCAACATCGCCACCTTCAACCTGGGCCGCCGCGCCGCGGGCGAGGACGCCATTGCGCTGGTGGGCGTGGACCAGGCGCCCGACGCCGTCCTCGTGGACCGCATCCGCGCCCTGCCGCAGGTGAAGGAGGCGCGGGCGCTGCGGTTCTGAGCGGCTGGACATGTGCGGCGCATGTGCGCATGTTCCGCACATGTCTACGGTGATGATCCAAGTCCGCAACGTTCCTAAGCCGCTTCACCAGCGAATGAAGACGCGCGCGTCCGAGAGCGGGCTGTCGCTCTCAGACTATATCAAGTTGACCATGGAGCAGGTCGTCAGCCGGCCCACACTTGAGGAGTTTCGGGCGATGCGCGCCCAAAGGGAGCCTCTTGATCCACCCATCGATTGGGCGGCCGCAATCAGGGAGGAGCGCGACGCGCGGTGATCGTGGTCGTCGACGCGTCGGCCATTCTCCCCGTGCTGATGCTCGACCCGAGCGTCGAAGCCCTGGAGAGACGCCTTCTCGATCCCGCGACCAACGCCAGGGCGCCTCATCTTCTCGACATCGAGATCACACATGTGCTTCGCCGAGAAGTGGCGAACCGCCGCGCCACGGCGATGGCGGCCGAGCGCGCCTTGAGTGATCTCACCGATCTGCTGCCCATCGAGCGGTGTGACCACCGCGAACTCCTGACCCGCATCTGGGAGCTCAGGGCCAACCTGACCGCCTACGACGCCGCGTATGTAGCTTTGGCGGAGCTGCACAATGCGCCCCTGCTCACCCGCGATGCGAAGCTGGCCGCCGCCCCCGGCCATCGGGCCCGCGTCGAGCTGATCTGAAGGCTGGCCGTCCGGGAGGGATTCGAACCCCCGACCTTAGCTTTAGGAAAGCTCTGCTCTATCCTGCTGAGCTACCGGACGCCGCCCGCTGTGTAGCGGTCGGCCGGCGTGCGCGGAAGCTCCCGGAAGCGTGTGCGGGCGGCCCTGCTATTTCATGGCGGGGGCCTCGAGGGCGCGCTAGCGTCCGCGTCGTCATCCACGGAGCGGGCGTCCATGTCCCTCGGTTTCGCCATCATCCTGCTGGTCCTGGCGGTGGCGGTCGCCTTCTCGGCCGTGAAGGTCGTGCCTCAGGGCTTCGAGTTCACGGTCGAGCGCTTCGGCCGCTACACGCGCACCCTCAGCCCCGGCATCACCTTCCTGACCCCCTTCGTGGAGCGGATCGGGCGGCGCATGAACATGATGGAGCAGGTGCTCGCCGTGCCCCGCCAGGAGGTGATCACGAAGGACAACGTCACCGTGCAGGTGGACGCCATCGTCTTCACCCTGGTGATCGACGCGGCCGCCGCCGCCTATCGCGTCGCCAACCTCGAGCTGGCCATCACGCAGCTGACGCTGACCAACCTGCGCACCGTCGTGGGCTCCATGGAGCTCGACGAGGTTCTGAGCCAGCGCGAGATGATCAACACGCGCCTGCTGGCCGTGATCGACCACGCCACCGGCCCCTGGGGCGTCAAGGTGGCGCGCATCGAGATCAAGGACCTGAACCCGCCGCCGGACATCACCAACGCCATGACCCGGCAGATGAAGGCCGAGCGCGAGCGCCGCGCGGTGATCACCGAGGCGGACGGCGAGCGCCAGGCGCAGGTCACCCGCGCCGAGGGCTCCAAGGCCGCAGCCGTGCTGGAGGCGGAGGGCCGCAAGGAGGCCGCCTTCCGCGACGCCGAGGCGCGCGAACGCTCCGCCCAGGCTGAGGCCAAGGCCACGGAGGTCGTCAGCGACGCCATCAGCAACGGCAACGTGGACGCGCTGAACTACTTCGTGGCGCAACGCTACGTGGACGCCTTCTCCAAGCTGGCGAGCGCGCCCAACCAGAAGACGCTGATCGTGCCCGCCGAGCTGTCCGGCCTCGCCGGCGCCCTGGGCGGCGTGGCCGAGATGCTCCGCGCCACGGGCCAGGGCTCGGTCGCCGCGCCCGTCGGCCCGCCGCCCCCGCCCCCACGGCGGCGACGTGAGGAACCCGGCCCGTCCGGCTTCGTCCCGCCCGTCCGCGGGCCGGAGGAGGACGGCCGGTGACCACCTGGATCGCGCTCTACGCCCAGCAGCCGGGCTGGGCCTGGCTGGGCGTGGCGGCCGTGTTGCTGGCGGCCGAGCTGGTCACCGGCTCCGGCTACCTCCTGTGGCCCTCCGCCTCGGCCGCCGTCACCGCCGGGCTCGCCTTCCTGGGCTTGCCGGCCGGCCTGATCCCGCAGCTGCTGGTCTTCGCCGTGCTCACCGTCGCCTCCACCTACGCCGCGCGCCACTGGTGGCCGCGGAGGCCGGCGGGCGAGGGGAGCGCCACGCTGAACGACGCCGTCGGCCGGCTCGTGGGCCGCGAGGGCGAGGCGGTGGCCGGTGCGCGGGTGTTCGTGGACGGGGCCGAGTGGGTGGCCGAGACCGAGGGCGGCCAGGTGCTCGCCCCGGGCGTGCGCGTGCGGGTGCTCGCGGTGCTCGACGGGGCCCGGCTGAAGGTCCGCCCCGTCTGAGGCTCCTCGCGCTTGCCGTCGCCGCGCTCGCCCTCGGGCTGGCGGCCTGCGGCGAGCGCACCCGGCTGGACGCCCTGGCGCAAGGCCCGCGCGTGCTGGCGGTGGGCGCGCTCGCGGGCGACCGGCTGGCGCTGGAGGGCGGGCGCGAGGTGCGGCTCGCCGGGGTGGAGGCGCCCCCGCCGGACGCGCCCTGGGGCGCCGCCGCCCGCGCCGCGCTGGAGCGGCTCGCCGCGCGCCGGCGGGTGGATCTGCTCTACGGCGGCGCGTCGGCGGACGGGGCCGGGGCGGCGCTGGCGCACGTGCGCGTGGTCGACGGGCCGTGGCTGCAGGCCGCCTTGGTGGAGGCCGGCTACGCGCGGGTGCGCCCCCGCGCCGGCGAGCGGGCGCTGGCCGCCGACCTCCTCCGCCACGAGGCCCGCGCCCGGGCGGCCCGGCGCGGGCTATGGAGCGACGCCCTCTACGGCGTGCGCCTGCCCGACGAGTTCGGCTGGTCCGACCGCGGGCTGCAGGTGGTGGAGGGGCGCGTGCGCCGCGTCGGCCGGCACGGCGGTCGCACCTACCTGGACTTCGCCGACGACTACCGCGGCCGGGCGTCCGCGGAGATCGACGCCCGGGCGCTCGGCGACTGGCGGGCGGCGGGGCGCGATCCGGAGGCGCTGCGCGGCAGGCTGGTGCGCGTGCGCGGCCCGGTCGAGGGCTTCCACCTGACCGTGGAGGCTCCCGAAGCTGTGGAGGTGCTGCAGGACCGCTAGGGCGGCCCGACGCTCAACCTATCCACTCACATCCGTCGTCCTCGGGCTCGACCCGAGGACCGGGCGTCGATCGTGCACCAGCGCACAGCTCAAGCGCGCGGTCGGCTCGGCCCTCGGGTCAAGCCCGAGGGCGACGGAGCTGAAGAGTTCGGTCGAGCGTCGGCCTCGCCGAAGATCGATCGGCGACCCTTAGGCCGCCTTCTGCAGCGACTTGGTGATCATCTTCACGGCGCCCTCGCGGTCGGTCTTCTCGATCACGGCGACCTCGCGGGCCATGCGGTCGAGCGCCGACTCGTACAGCTGGCGCTCGCTGTAGGACTGCTCGGGCTGGCTCTCGGCGCGGTGCAGGTCGCGCACCACCTCGGCGATGGAGACCAGGTCGCCGGAGTTGATCTTGGCCTCGTACTCCTGCGCGCGCCGGCTCCACATGGTGCGCTTGATGCGCGCGCGGCCCTTCAGCGTGTGCATGGCCTGGTGGACGACGTTGTCCTCGGCGAGCGAGCGCAGGCCCGAGGCCTTCGCCTTTTTCGTCGGCACGCGCAGCGTCATCTTCTCGTGATCGAAGGTGATCACATAGACTTCGAGGGAGTAGCCGGCGACCTCCTGCGTCTCGATGGCCGCGACCTTGCCCACGCCGTGCGCGGGATAGACGACGGCGTCGCCGACCTGGAAGTCCGTGGCGCTGGTGCTCATGCGGAAAGGTCCTGTTCGCTCGAGTTCCGTCGCGGGCGACCCCGCGCCGGCCCCGCGGCCACACCGAACCGCTCCCAGTCCGCCGCCCCAGAGGATCGACGGATCGCGCGAGGGCGCACAGGGCCCTGCCCGGTTGCTGCGAGCGGTCGTTCGGAACGGCCGACGGATGTGAAACCCCGTGCGCGAGCCATCTCGCGAGCTACCGGGCCACAAGAACGTCATAGCACGAACCGCACGCTTTTGAAAGCGCGCGGGTTTAACGATCCTGAACCCTTGGTTAACGGGGGCGGATTCCGCCCCAGTGACCCCGGCCGGCGGCCGGGGCGTTCCGTCAGGAGCCGCGGCCGGGAGCGGGCGAGAAGTACTTCTCCAGCTTGCCCGTCTCGCGCTCGAAATCGTCACGGTCGGCGGGGGGCGTGCCCTTCACCGTGATGTTCGGCCAGACCTTGGCGTACTGCGTGTTCAGCGTCAGCCACTTGCCGTCGGCGTCGTCCTCCGTGTCCGGCTTGATGGCGTCCACCGGGCACTCGGGCTCGCACACGCCGCAGTCGATGCACTCGTCCGGATTGATCGCCAGGAAGTTCTCGCCCTCGTAGAAGCAGTCGACGGGGCAGACCTCCACGCAGTCCATGTATTTGCACTTAATGCAGGGGTCGGTGACGATGTAGGTCATGATCTGCGGGGCTTGGGGCGGAGCGCGCGGGCGGGGAGGCGCGCTTGCGCCGGACATCCCAAGCGGGCGGGGCGATGTCAACGCCGCGTGGACACGGGAGTCAGTCCAACCGGCGGATCGCCAGCGCCAGCTCGCCGAACACGGGCGGGAGGATCAGGCGCAGCGCGCCGTCCGCCGCCGCCGCCTCCCAGGACTCCCCCGCCGTCCCGGCCTCCGGATCGAACGGCGTCACGCGGCAGGGCCCGGCGGCCAGGCCGGGCACGACGAGCTGCGGCCGCACGGCGTCGTGGGCGCGGACGCGGCCGGTGGCGTCCAGCCGGTCGCGGCGGAGCAGGTAGACGACGGCCTGCCGCCCGTCTCCGCAGGCGAAGGCGGCCAGCGCCTCGCCGCAGCCCTCCACCCGCAGTTCGGCCGACAGGTTGCGGCGGCGCAGGCGGGGCCAGTCGACCAGCGGCAGGAAGGCGGCCAGCGCTCCCTGCGCGCGGCGCATGCCCGGGGTGAGCACGTGCGGTCGCCGGTTGGGCCAGCGCATGCCGCCGCCCGCGCCGCCGGAGGCCAGGTGCGCCCACTGCATGTGCCGGAACATCTCGTCGTCGAACGTCGTCGGCAGCGTCCGCTTGTGGTCCTTGAAGGTGTGGATCGGCCCGTGCTCGGTGTCCAGGAACGGGCGCTCGGGCGGGGTCTCCGCCAGGCACGCGCGCACGATCCGGCCCATGTCGATCGCCGGGTCCACCGTGTTCTTCGGATGGTCGATGGTGCCGTCGGCGTAGACGTGGATGGACGCGAAATCGAGGTCGGGGTGGCGGAAGATCGGGTCCGCCAACGGCATGTGCGGCTTGTCCACCAGCTCCGGGCCGAACAGCGAAACGGTCTGCGGGCGCGCGCGGCCGTAGAGGCGCAGCTCCAGCGCGCGCACGTGGCGGGAGAGGTCGGCGATGAACTCGCCGAAGGGCTCGGCCGAGTCCTCGGCCTGCGCGGGGTGAATCTCGTTCCACAGGTCCCAGGCCCAGATCACGCCGGAGCCGCCCCAGCGCTCCACCGCGAAGGTGAGCCGCGCCTTGATCGCCGCGCGCGCCACGGGGTCGAGCAGCAGGCGCGAGGGGCTCTCCAGCGGGCCGCCGTTGCGCCGGTTCAGCGGGTGGCGGCCCCAGTGGATCCAGGTCCAGAAGGTGTCGAACGGCGTCAGCAGCACGCGCAGGCCGACCTTGCGGCAGAGGGCGAAGAGGTCGTCCCACAGCCGCACCACGCGCGGGTTGAAGCGGCCGAGCTCGCGCTCCAGCAGGCGGTTGTGGCCGTGCAGGCACTCCAGCATCAGCCGCACGCAGGTGGCGCCCGAGGCGCGGGCGTAGCGCAGCCGCGCCTCGACGTGCGCCAGGTCGCGCCGGTTGTAGAGCGGCCGCAGGTCCTGCCAGGTGATGGAGTCGTTGTAGCCCACGGGCGTCCAGGGCTCGCCGTCCTCCGTCATGAAATAGGGCGCGCCCGGGGCCGTGGTGATCCAGGCGAGGTCGCCGGCGAGGCGCGCGCCCCGGCCCGGGGCGGCGACGGACGCGGCGCGTTCGGGTTCGGCGGCGGAGTCGAACATCGGGAGATCCAGGAACTTCGGATCAAGCCGTAGCCGGCCCGCGCGTTCCCGCCCAGCCGGGATCAGGCGGGTCCCACGTCCGAGTAGAGGGCGCGGGCCTCCGGCGCGGGGCCGCGGCGCTCGCCGGCCTGCTCATAGCGCACGCTTACTACGCGGGCGCCCAGGGCGAACACCAGGAGGTCGCCCGGGCGCAGGGTGCGGGAGGCTTTGTCCAGGCGCATCTCCACGCCGCCGCGGGTCAGGCGCACGCGGCCGTCCTCGATCGTGCGGCAGGCGAGGGCGCGCGTCTTGAAGAAGCGGGCGCGCCACAGCCAGACGTCGGCGCGGCAGCCGGGGTCGGCGTCGCTCACGCGGTCGCCGGGGGCGACCCCGCGGCGGGGCGGCGGGGGCGGCGCTTGCGCCGGCGGGGCGCGGCGGCGGCTTCGGCGGGCCTCGGCGCCCGGGCCGGTTGCGGAGGGGCGGCGGGCTCCGGCGCGAGCCTCAGGCCGGCGAGGGCGGCGAAGGGCGAACCTGGGCGCGCGGGAACTTCGGCCGGGGCGGCGGGCGCGGGCTCGCGCCGCTTGCGCCACAGCGAGCCGTTCCCCGGCTCCGGCCTGCCGGCGCGGGTGTAGCCGAGCGCCTTGAGCAGGCGCTCGGTCTCGTCGAGGCTCCAGCCGAGCGCGGCGGGGGAGTCCTCCGGCAGGCGGGCGGCGCCGCGCTCGGCGGGCAGGCGGCGCAGCTCGGCGTCCAGCCGCTCGAGCGCCTCCACGGGGGCGGAGAGGCCGGCGACGGCGCGCAGGCCGTGGCCGGCGAGCGAGCCGGCGACCGGCGGCGGCTCGGGCAAGCGCGCGAGGGCGTCGGCGGGCGGTCGCCAGTCGGGGGCGAGCAGGCGGGCGAAGGGGGCGAGCTGGGCGCGCCCCTCGGGCGTCAGCAGGGCGGGCAGGAACAGGCTGAAGGCGCCGAAGCGCACGCCGAGGCTCTTGAGCGCGCGGCGCTCGGCCAAGCTCAACCCCGCCGCCTCGCGCGCCACCGCGGCCCGGTCGATCACGCCGCCGCATTCCAGCAGACGGTAGGCGATGCCGCGCGCCAGCCCCTTGACCGCGCCCGTGGCCACGGCGTCGCCCAACGCCTTGAGCGGGGCGAGCACGGCGGCCGAGCGCGCGGCGACGAACGCCTCCAGCCGCCGCTGCGCCCGTTCGCGGGCGTGGGCGAGGTGGGCGTGCGCGGGGCCGAGCTCGCCGAACAGCGCCACGCGCGGGGCGAACGGGCCGCCGCTGGCCAGCTTGCCCGCCGGCTCGCCGTTCCACGACACCGTCCCGTCCTCCGCGAGCGTGAAGGCCTCGTCGCCCGCCGCGGCGAGCTCACCGAGCCGCTTGGCCAGGAGCGGGCCGACGGCGCGGGCGGCGGCGCCGCGCAGGGCCTTGTCCTCCAGCGCCGTGGCGCCCTTCACCGGCTCGAAGCGCACGCCGACCAGGCGGCCCACGTCGTGGCCCTCCACGGTGACCGTGCCGTCGTGCGCCACCCCCGCCAGCACGTCGTCGCGCAGGTTCAGGCCGCGGAGGAGGGCGCTGGTGCGCCGGTCGATGAAGCGCTGCATCAGCCGCTCGTGCAGCGTGTCGCTCAGCCGGTCCTCCAGCGTCCGCAAGGTCGCCCGCCAATGGGCGGGGTCGCGCAGCCAGTCCGGCCGGTTGGCGGCGTAGGCGAGGGTGCGGATGTTGGCGAGCCGCTGGGCCAGCACGTCGATCTCGCCGTGCAGGTTGTCGAGCGCGCGGTGCTGCTCGGCCATCCAGTCGTCGGGCAGGCGGGCGGCCTTTGACGTCAGATGCAGGAACACCGCGCGCACCATGCGGGTGTGCTCGTCCAGCGTGGTCTTGCGGAAGTCGGGCGTCTGGCACACCTCCCACAGCCGGCGCAGGCGCACGCGATCCTTGACCAGCCCGGCGATCTCCTCGTCGCGCGCCATCAGGTTGAGCGTGGTCTCGTCCACCGCTTCCTCGGCCAGCTTCAGGCCGGGCCGGCTGGGCGGCTGGGCCAGCGAACGCTGCAGGTCGCGCAGGCTGTCGAAGTCCAGTGCGCTGTTGCGCCATTCCGCGGCCTCCAGCGGCTGGAAGCGGTGCTCGTGGATGGCCTCGACGAGGTCGTCGTCCATCTCGGGCGCCTCGCCCGTGACGCCGAAGGTGCCGTCCTTCTTGTAGCGGCCGGCGCGGCCCGCGATCTGGCCGACCTCCTGCGGGGTCAGCCAGCGGGTGCGCTTGCCGTCGAACTTGCGAAGCCCGGCGAACGCGACGTGGTCCACGTCCATGTTCAGGCCCATGCCGATGGCGTCGGTGGCGACCAGGAAGTCCACCTCGCCGGACTGGTAGAGCTGCACCTGGGCGTTGCGCGTCCGGGGGCTCAGCGAGCCCATCACCACCGCCGCGCCGCCGCGCTGGCGACGGATCAGCTCGGCGATGGCGTAGACGTTGTCCGCGCTGAAGGCGACGACGGCGGTGCGGCGGGGCAGGCGGGTGAGCTTCTTCGAGCCCGCGTAGGTGAGGGCGCTGAACCGCTCGCGGCGCACGAACTCGGCCTCGGGCAGCAGGCGGCGGATCAGGGGCTCGGCGGTGGACGCGCCCATCAGCAGCGTCTCGTGCTTGCCGCGGGCGTGCAGCAGGCGCTGGGTGAAGACGTGGCCGCGGGAGGGGTCGGCGCACAGCTGCACCTCGTCGATGGCCAGGAACTCCACCTCACGGCCCAGCGGCATCGCCTCGACGGTGCAGACGAAGTACTGCGCCCGGGGCGGCGTGATCTTCTCCTCGCCGGTGATCAGCGCCACCGCCCGCGCGCCGCGCAGCTTGGCGATGCGGTCGTAGATCTCGCGCGCCAGCAGGCGCAGCGGCAGCCCGATCATGCCGGAGGCGTGGCCGAGCATCCGCTCCACGGCATAGTGCGTCTTGCCCGTGTTGGTGGGGCCGAGCACGGCGATGACGCGGGACGGCGCGAGGCCCGTCGAGCGATCCGACATGGAGCCGATGTGGGCGCTCGCCGCGAGTCGGGCAAGCGGGGCGGGGCGGCTTAACGGGGGTGCGCAGACCGCGCGAACGGGCGCGGAACGAATCGACACCGAATCGGCCACTCGCGCCGAATCAGGATTCGTTCACCGCTAGGGATGGTGGATGACCCGCGGCCAAGCCACAAGCACGTTCTGTTAAGCCGAGTCAGCGCTGCGGGATCTCACCCACGACCCTCACCTCCGTCGCCCTCGGGCTCGACCCGAGGGCCGGACGCCGATCGTGCGCCGACTTAGCCGAGAGACCGCGCAGCGCTCGGCCGTCGGATCAAGTCCGAGGGCGACGAGAGAAGGGTTGGAGGTGCGTGCGATCAGCCCTTGGGAGCGGCTTCGGTCGTCGCCGGGCAGTCCGAGAGCCGCTCGGCCTTCACCGTCGCGCCCAACGGCAGCTCCAGGCCGGCGAGCCTGGGCCGGGCCACGCCCTTCATGTCGATGGTGGTGGGCGTGTAGGCGCCCTTGAGCGACAGGCCGATCGTCTCCTTCGGCCGCTTGCGGTTGGCGCACACGCCCTCCAGCGTCACCGACCCGCCCCCGACCTTCCGAGTGGAGTAGCTGCAGTCGTAGTGCCGGTTCGAAGGGTCCGTCAGAAACTTGTCGATCTCCGCCTTGGAGAGGCACTTGCGCTCGGGCTCGCCGCCGAAGCCCACCAGCGTGGTCCGGTACTCCCACAGCCCGGGCAGGAGCGTGGTGGCGGCGAGGAGGATGGGGATCAGCATGGCGGCTCGGCGTTGACGGGCGGGGGGCCTGGCGGATATATGCCCGCCTCCCGCGTGCGGAAGCCTCTTCCGCGCGACGCTTTTCCGTTGCTCCAGGCTTTACCCCATGTCCCGTCGTTGCGAAATCACTGGCGTCGGCCCCATGGTCGGCCACAACGTCAGCCACTCGAACATCAAGACCAAGCGCCGCTTCCTGCCCTCGCTGGCGGACACCGCGCTGCAGTCCGAGGCGCTCGGCCAGAGCTTCCGCCTGAAGATCACAAACGCGGCCCTGCGCACGCTGGACTTCCGCGGCGGGCTGGACGCCGTGCTGCTGAACAGCCGTGACGAGAACCTCTCGGCCCGCGCGCTGAAGATCAAGCGCCAGGTCAAGGCCAAGCTGGCGGACGCCGCACCGGCCGCCTGACCGGCGCGCGCCACCGCTCACGACAAGGGCCCCGCCGATCGCTCGGCGGGGCCCTTCGCGTTCAGGCCCTCGAAGGGCCTAGTTGTTGGCCGCGATCACAGAGGCGATCAGGCCGCCGGCGAGCGCCGCCAGCACGTAGTCGTCGCCCTGGCGCACCCAGTGATAGCCGCGGCGCGGAGCCGGCAGGCGACGCGCGCGCCAGTCGTTCACCACCGCATAGGAGCCGTAGCGGCGATCCAGCCGCTGGCCCTGACGCCAGCGATGGGCCCTCTGCGCCTGGCGCAGATCCTGGCGGGCGTCGCGCAGATCGCGGCGCTCCTCCCGCACGTCGCGGCGCGAGCCGTAGGGCTGGGCGGCGGCGGAGCCGGCGGCGGCCAGCGGGGCCAGGGCGGTGGTGAGCGCGAGCGCGCCCAGCATCAGCGTCTTCATGTCGAGGCTCCTTCGGAAAATGGCGTCGCCAGGGGGCGGCGACCGACGGGGAGGGTTATGACCGTCGCCCGCTGAACCGGCCTTGAACGGGCGCCGTCAGGGAGCGTTCACCCGCGGATTGCGGTTTTCCGCCAGAAGGTGGGGTCCCGCCTCGCGCACGTCGGTCAGCCCCGTCAGCGACATGGCCACCTTCAGCTCGGCGCGGAGCACGCCCAGCACCGTCTCCACGGTCGACTGGCCGCCGGCCGCCAGGGCGTAGGCCCACGCCCGACCGATCAGCACGCCCTTGGCCCCGAGCGACAGCGCCTTGAGCACGTCCAGCCCCGAGCGGACGCCGCCGTCCATCAGCACGGTCAGCCGGTCGCCCACGGCGTCCACGATGGGCGGCAGGGCGCGCACGCCGGAGAGCACGCCATCCAGCTGGCGGCCGCCGTGGTTGGACACCACCACGCCGTCGGCCCCGACCTCCAGCGCCGCGCGGGCGTCGTCGGGGTCGAGCACGCCCTTGATCACGATCGGCCCGTCCCACCGCTCCCGCACCCAGTCCAGGTCGCGCCAGGTGATGGAGGGGTCGAAGTTCTTGTGCACCCAGCCCTGGAAGTCGTTCAGGCCCTTGGCGTCGGGCATGGCCGCCACGACGTTGCCGAAGGTGTGCGGCCGCCCGCCGATCCCCACGTCGCGCATCCAGTCCACATGGCTGGCCGTGGCGAGCGCCCGCACCGCGCGCTGTAGCGCCGACGCCTGCCCGGAGAGGCCGTTGCGCACGTCGCGGTAGCGGGAGCCGGGCAGCGGCAGGTCGGCGGTGAAGACCAGCACGGGCGCCCTGGCCTCGCGCGCCCGCTGCATCAGCGCGTCCATGTAGCCGCGGTCCTTCAGCATGTAGAGCTGAAACCAGGGCGGGGTCGGCGCGTCGCGCGCCACCTCCTCGATCGAGCAGATGCTGACGGTGGAGAGGGTGAAGGGCAGGCCGAAGGCGTGCGCCGCCCGGGCGGCCTGCACCTCGCCGCGCCTGGCGTACATGCCGGCCATGCCGATGGGCGACAGGATCACCGGCATCCTCATCGGCTGGCCGAACAGCGTGGTGTCGAGCTTGAGCCTGGACACGTCGCGCAGCACGCGCTGGCGCAGCGCCACCTGCTGCATGTCCGCCACGTTGCGGCCGAGCGTGACCTCCGCGTAGGAGCCCCCGTCGATGTAGTCGAAGATCATCCGCGGCAGCCGGCGGCGGGCCAGCTCGCGGTAGTCGGAGATCGAGGCGGGGCGCATCGCTCGACCCTAGCGCGCCGTCGCGGCCGCGGGCAGGGGCGGCGGGCCGGCCCAGTCGAACGCCAGCAGCAGCGTGCGCTGGAAGTTGTAGAAGTTGTCGTCGGAGATCAGGTAGAAGCGGAAGCCCCGCCCGTCCTCATGCGGGACGGCGGCGATCCCCTCCATGTTGTCGCGCGTCAGCGGGCGGCCGAGCTCGGCCAGCTTGCGCGCGCGCCAGGGGCCTGAGCCGTCGGCCGACCCAGGCTCGAGCCACGCCACGATGGCGCGCCAGCCGTTCAGCACGTCCACCGCCCGGTAGACGGCCACGAAGCCCCGCCCGGCGGCGTCCAGCCCCGTGAGCTTGAAGCCGGGGAAGGGCGAGGTGGGCATGACGGAGGCGCAGCGCCCGCCGGGTTCGCCGTCGCAGCGCCAGATCTGGCCGTCCTCGGCCCCCTCGTAGAAGCGGCCGTCGCGCCAGGCGAGCGCCTCCAGCCCCGCGTTCGGCGGGCGGGACCGCAGTTCGGGCGGCGTGGTCTGGCGCACGGAGCCGCGCACGCCGTCGCGGAACCGCTCGACCCGGTGCTCCTGCTCGAAGCTGACGGCGAAGCCGCCGGGGGCGAGGGTCACGTCCTCGGCGTCGGCGTCCACCTTGCGGCCGAAGGCGCTCCCGTCCTCGGCGGTGAGGAGCTGGAGCGTGGGGTCGTCCACGCCCGCCAGCCGTCCCGCCGCATCCAGCCGCAGCCGGCCACGGATCAGGGCGCCCGTGTCGGTCTGCGAGAGGAATCGCCCATCCTCGCCCACGTCGATGCCGGACAGGCCGCCGAACGACGAGGTGCCTGTCGCCGCCAGCTCCAGCCCGCCGGCGTAGACCAGCTCGCCGACGCGCTCGCGCCGGGGATCGCCCGGGTCGAGCGCCACGGACCGGCCCTCGATGCGGATCGGCGAGCCCTGCGGCGTCCCCTGCGCCAGCGCGCTGCACCCGGCCAGGAGCATCGCGCAAACCCATCCGCTCATCCCGGCGAAGGCCGGGACCCAGGTCTGTGCGGGGGCCAGAGCTCGCCATCCCGAAGGCTGTCTCAGGGACACCGCTCCCGGAGCTGGGTCCCGGCCTTCGCCGGGATGAGCGGGGGAGGGGTCAGCTGGCGAGGTCGTCATACAGGTCTCGCCAGTCCGGGTTGGCGACTTCGATCAGGTTAAGCTTCCAGGCGCGCTTCCAATCCTTGATGCGACGCTCGCGCGTAAACGCGCCCTCCCGTGTGTCGCAGACCTCGTACCAGACGAGATGAAGGACGTCATACTTTGCGGTGAAGCCGGGCCGCGCCTTGGTCCGATGTTGATACACTCGGCCGATCAGATCGTCCGTGCTGCCCGTATAGAGCGTCCCGTTTCGCCCGCTGGAGAGGATGTAGACGTAAAACATCGCTCATTCCGGCGAAGATAGGTCAGGCGGCACGGTGGACGCGCGGCGAGGGCGTCCGCGGCTCCTCGTCGAACAGCGAGGCGAGCTGTTCGGTGATGGCGCCGCCCAGCTGCTCCACGTCCACGATGGTGACGGCGCGGCGGTAGTAGCGAGTCACGTCGTGGCCGATGCCGATGGCGATCAGCTGCACGGGGGAGCGTTGCTCGATCTCGGCGATCACCTGGCGGAGGTGGCGCTCCAGGTAGTGGCCGTTGTTGACGCTGAGGGTGCTGTCGTCCACCGGCGCGCCGTCGCTGATCACCATCAGGATCTTGCGCTGCTCGGGGCGGCCCAGCAGGCGGTCGTGCGCCCACTGCAGCGCCTCGCCGTCGATGTTCTCCTTGAGCAGGCCCTCGCGCATCATCAGGCCCAGGTTCTTGCGCGCGCGCCGCCACGGGGCGTCGGCGGCCTTGTAGACGATGTGGCGCAGGTCGTTCAGGCGGCCGGGCTGGGGCGGCTTGCCCGCCTTAAGCCAGAGGTCGCGCGCGCTGCCGCCCTTCCAGGCGCGGGTGGTGAAGCCCAGGATCTCCGTCTTGACCGCGCAGCGCTCCAGGGTGCGGGCCAGGATGTCGGCGCAGACCGCGGCCACCATGATCGGCCGGCCGCGCATGGAGCCCGAGTTGTCCAGCAGCAGGGTGACCACCGTGTCCCTGAACCGGGTGTCCTCCTCCTGCTTGAAGGAGAGCGGGGCGGTGGGGTCGGTGATGATGCGGGTCAGGCGGCTCACGTCGAGCACGCCCTCCTCCAGGTCGAAGGTCCAGGCCCGGTTCTGCTTGGCCATCAGCCGGCGCTGCAGCCGGTTGGCGAGCCGGGCGACCACGGAGTGCAGGGCGGAGAGCTGCTGGTCCAGGTAGGCGCGCAGGCGCGTCAGCTCGTCCGGGTCGCACAGGTCCTCGGCGCCGACCACCTCGTCGGCGGAGGTGGAGAAGACCTTGTACATGGGCTCTGGCCGGCCCGAGGCGTCCAGCTCCGGGCGGTTGGGGCGCGTGCCCTCCGCGTCGGAGCCGTCGTCGGCGTCCTCGCCCTCCTGCTCGTCGGAGGTCTCGACGGTGGTGGAGTCGCTGGGGGTCTGCTCGGGGTCGCCGCCGTCCGAGCTCTCCTGCGTGGCGCCCTGGGGCTCCTCGCCCGCGCCCCCCTCGTCGTCCTCGCCCTCGTCGGGCTCGGGGTCGGGATCGCCCTCCTGGTCCTCGGCGGTGTCGTCCGTGTCCGCCTCGTCGGCGTCGCCGGCCATGTCGAGGTCGCGGATCAGCTCGCGGGCGATGCGGCCGTAGGCGGCCTGGTCGTGCGCGGCCCCGGCCAGGCGGTCGAGCTCGGCGGCGGCCTTGCGCTCGATCTCGTCCCGGTGCTGGTCGACCAGGGGCGCCGTGGCGGCGGGGGGCGGCTCGCCGGTGAGCCGCTCGCGGACCAACAGGCCCACGATGTCGGCCAGGGGCGCGCGGGTGCGGTCGGTGGTGCGGCCCAGGCCTCGCCGGTCGATGTCGGCCTCCAGCGCGGCGCGCAGGTTCTCGCGCACGCCGCCCAGCGCGTTGGCCCCGATGGACTCGATGCGCGCCTGCTCGATGGCCTCGAACAGGCCGGCGGCCTCGGGCTCGACGGGGCGCAGGCGGGCGTGGGCGACCGCATCGTGATGGGCGAGCCGCAGGGCCATCTGGTCCGCCAGCCCGCGGATGCGCGCCGCCTCCCGGCCGGAGAGGTCGCGCGGCGGGTGGGGCAGCACCGCCCGGCGGCCCACCAGCGACGGGCCCTCGCCGGAGAACACGACCTCCAGGTCCGGCGTCTCGCCGAGCGAGCGCGCGGCGTGCGCCAGCGCGCGCTTGAAGGGCTCGACGGGGCTCTCGGGCTTGCTCGCCATGGGGGCCGACACATAGAGCGTGCCGACCGAAAGTGCAGGCGGTTTCCGCGCCCGGCAGGCTCGCCCGCATGGCTCGGGCCCGGGCCGCCGCGGAACCCGTAGCCGAGCTTGGCGGTTCTTCCAGCATACCCAGGCTCGGAAGGATTCCTCACATGAGCGACAACCGCATCCAAGGCGCCGGCGACAAGCTGGCCGGCTCCGTCAAGGAGGGCGTCGGCAAGCTGACCGGCGATCACGGCCTGCAGGCCGAGGGCGCCGCGCAGAAGACGGGCGGCTCCGTTCAGAACGCCGTCGGCAAGGTGCAGGACGCCGTCGACCACAAGACCGCCGAGCACCGCGAGGGCCATGCGGAGCCGAAGGCGTTCGGCGACGACCGCGTCGAGGGCGCCGGCCACAAGCTGGGCGGCTCGCTCAAGGAGGGCGCCGGCAAGCTGACGGGCGACCGCGACCTCCAGGCGGAAGGCACGGCCGAGAAGACGGGCGGCAAGGTCCAGAACGCGCTCGGCAAGGTCGAGGACGCGGTCAAGGGCACCCTCGGCGGCCATCGCTGAGGCCAGACGCCCAAGCCGATCGGGGCGGCGGAACCGGAATCCGGTCCGCCGCCCTTTTCGTTCACCACAAGCCGTTCAGGGAAGGACCTCCATGCGTATCCTCTTCACCACCGCCGCGGTCGCCGCGCTCGCACTGACCGCCGCCGCCTGCAACAAGCCCGCGTCCGACAGCGCCAACGTCCAGGCGGGTTCGACCAACGGCACGTCGAACGCCGTGGCCTCGGCCCAGGCCGCAGGCTCCGACATCGTGGACAAGGTGCAGGACTCGGCCGCCGCCGTGGTCGGCCCGATCAGCGCCGCCACCGCCGGCTCGCTCTCCGCCCAGGCCTTCGTCGAGAACGCCGCGCGCAGCGACATGTACGAGATTCAGAGCTCCGAACTGGCCCAGCAGCGCTCCAAGTCGGCGGCCATCAAGAAGTACGCCGCCATGATGATCAAGGCGCACACGGCCACCAGCGCGGAGCTGAACACCCTGATCAGCGGCGGCAAGGCGGGCGCGGACGTCAAGCTGCCCGTGGCCCTCGACGAGCGTCGGCAGGGCCTGGTCGACAACCTGAAGTCGGCCTCGGACAGCGACTTCGACGCCCGCTACGTGGACCAACAGGCCGCCGCGCACCGCGAGACCGCCATCCTGATGGACGGCTACGGCGCGGCGGGTTCCAACGCCGACCTCAAGGCCATGGCCAAGAAGACCGCGCCCAAGGTGAAGGCGCACCTCAACATGGTCGAGGGCCTCGACAAGACGAACGCCGACAAGGACAAGCCGGGCACCGAAGCCGGCAAGGCCAAGAGCTGATCCCTCACACGGGATGAGCGAGGGGAGGGGCGGGGCTCAGGCCCCGCCCTTCTGCGTTCAGGCCACCCGCACGCGGGCGGCGCTCTCGGGCAGGTCGGTCCCGAAGGCGCGCTGGTAGAACTCCGCCACGGTGGGCCGCTCCAGCTCGTCGCACTTGTTCAGGAACGTCATCCGGAAGGCCAGGCCCAGGTCGCCGGCGAAGATGTCGGCGTTCTGCGCCCAGGTGATCACCGTGCGCGGGCTCATCACCGTGGAGATGTCGCCGTTCATGAAGGCGTTGCGGGTCATGTCGGCCACCCGCACCATGGCCGCGAGGGTGCGGCGGCCCTCGACGCTGTCATAGCCGGGCGCCTTGGCCAGCACGATCTCGGCCTCCACGTCGTGGGCCAGATAGTTCAGCGTGGTGACGATGGACCAGCGGTCCATCTGGCCTTGATTGATCTGCTGGGTGCCGTGGTACAGCCCCGTGGTGTCGCCCAGGCCGATGGTGTTGGTGGTCGAGAAGAGGCGGAAGTGCGGGTTCGGCCGGATCACGCGGTTCTGGTCGAGCAGGGTGAGGCGGCCCGAGGCCTCCAGCACGCGCTGGATCACGAACATGACGTCCGGACGGCCGGCGTCGTACTCGTCGAACACCAGCGCGATGGGCCGCTGCAGCGCCCAGG